>NZ_CP120737.1:6326189-6929721 GCF_029581195.1 Solwaraspora sp. WMMD791 | reverse complement strand
CACCGCAAGACTCGCCACAAACCTGCTTCCTCACGGACCAACTGACATGATCAGCGAGCCTTTCAAGCTGCTCTTGCAGCTCAGAGCGGGTTCAGCAGGCCCGGTGATTCGATAGCTTCGGTGCTCCATTCAGGACAGCTGTCGACCAAGAATCGAAGCCTCGACCGCGAGCCTCGCCATGCTGTCCCACCCTGTGACGATTTTTGTCCAGCCGCACCCTGAATCATCTGGCCGAACGCATCCTCGGCTCAGGACCGAGCAGCCAACCGGCGAACATCGACGGACGATGGCGAACGAGGCACCCGCATCAGGCACCAGGACCGTGGGCTAGATCAGCGCTCCGATTCCGACTCATCGAGCGAGTGCCCACACCGTCACAGTTAGCGACGAACGGATCGCGGCATGCCGCATATTTGGCCATGCATCAATGAGGTGTGGAATGTCTGTTCGATACAATGGCCGCCGCTTCGGAGATGGCTGACGAATGGCGGTGTCCGGCTTGTCTGACGGCAACTGGTGGGTCGACGACCCGATCGATGAGCCGAGCAAGGACCTGTTCGGGCGCGGTCCGTTTGTGACCCGCGTGGTCGACTTACTTGACCAGATCGGCTCCCGGCCGAGCAGCACGGTGGTTGGGTTGGTCGGCCCGTGGGGCAGCGGTAAGACCAGCACGATCCAGATGATCGTGGCAGGACTCGACCTTGGTCGGTGGGGCGTCACTTGGATCAACCCGTGGGCGTTGTCCGGTCCTGATGCGGTCGTCACCGAGCTGCTCGGCGCGATCCGCGCCGCAGTACCGGAGAAGAGCACCGCCGGCGCACGGGTTCGGCGTCAGCTTTCCCGGTACGGCGTCCTGGCCACGCCAGCGCTGTCGTTGGTGCCGGTGGTCGGTAGTGCCGCGACCGCTGTGGCCAACGAGGCCATCCAGCGGCTTGCCGATCAGGGAACGACCTTTCAGGAGCAGGCAGAGCAGGTCCGCGACGCGCTAGATGCGCTGGCCCGACCGATACTGGTCGTCATCGACGATGTCGACCGGCTGCAGCCCGAGCAGCTGTTGGCGGTGTTCCGTGCGGTGCGCGCGCTGGGCCGGCTGCCGTACGTGCACTACGTCCTCGCGTACGACCAGGAGACCATCCTTGACGTGCTGTCCGCTACGCCGATCGCCTACAAGAACGGTGCCCGGGCCGTCGCGTTCTTGGAGAAGATCGTCACGTTGCGTCTCGAGCAGCCACCGGTCCGCCTGGAACACGCTGAGTCGCTGTTCAACACCGGCCTCGCTGACGCGCTCGGCCGAGCCGCCGCGCCGTTGAACGAGGATGCGCAACGCCGCATGGGCGAAGAGCGTGAGGTGCTGCTGTTGCGGGTTCTGACCGAGCCGCGCAGCGTGGCCCGGCTGCTCGCTCAGATCGATATCTACCTGCCACTGGTCGGCGCTGCTGAGGTCGATGTTGTCGACTTCATCACCCTGACATTCCTGCGAACCACCTATCCGCGTCTGTACCAGGCCATCGCCCTGCACCGCAGCGCACTCGTCGATGACACCGACCTCGCTGGCCTCCGTGCCGAATTCGACGAGTCGGGGCTGGCCCGGCTCGACGTCCCAGCGCCGCACACCGGTCGGGTCGCGGCCGCCCTGCAACGGCTCTTTCCATGTCTGACCACCGACCCGGTCAGATCGATAGTGGCCCAGCACCAGCGGCGCGGGCGGCGGCGGATCAGTGATCGCGACTACATCGAGCGGTATTTCGCCCTGACGTCCATCACCGGAGAGATTAGCGACGATAGTCTCGTTCGGGCCATCCGAGATCTGGCCGAGGGACGCCGTAGCGTGGCGGTCGAGGACCTGACCATGGCGTTACGACCGGACCTCACCGACGCTCATGCGTGCGCTCGGGCGGCCCGGGCACTCCGGCGGGCCGAGTCGCTGTCTACGGAGCTGTCAGGCGGCGAGGCCGCCGCAGTGATCCCGTACGTGTTCGAGCAGTTCGACCACCTTCGCGTTCCCTCAGCGGGCGGGTTCGGTCCTGACGAAGCAGCGACCGTTTGGCTCGCGGCGCTGCTGCGGCGGGCCGACGGCGGGCCGCTGCCCGCAATAGCGCTGAGAGATCCCGGTCTGCTGCCATATATGTTGAAGGCGATCCGGATGGCGGTCCCCGAGCCGGGCGACGCCACAATTGCGCGTCTCGTCGCCCAACCTCCCGGCTCGTCATGGCTTGCGGACATCGTTCAGGTCGCCTACGAAGCGACGTGGGCGCGGGTCCAGGAGCACACGCGTCTTGGCGACACCGCCCCCATCGAACCGGTGAGCCTGTACGTCTCCCGGCTGGAGTCTGCTTTCGGCGACACGGACGTCGACCGGCGGATCGCCACCGCAGTCGACGAGGGTCTGTCAATCGTGCATCTCGCGGCCCGGCTGGTCGACATCGAGGTCGTGTTTGCATCCGCTGGCCCTCACGCCCGGATCGGCGGATTCGACGCGACGGCGTTCCTGGGACGTATCGGCCGCCGCCGTGTTATTGCTGTGCGGGCGCACCTGGACGACGCTGCGGCGGGCACCCGGCCCGGCGCCCTCGACCGCGCCGACGTGTCGTGGGCGAACCGCCGCCGGTTCGCCGCCAGCACCCTCATCGAGGCCCTAGACGCCGGTACGAAGGAACCGGGCAGTCTGCTGCCGAACCCGCCCGAGGAACAACTCCACCCCTTCACCAACCACCGTCCGTCGTTGATAAAAGATGGAGGCGAATCGCTCGACCTGACGCTGCAGGTCGCCGTGCTGCTGCCTGCGGGCCACGAGATTCCTGCGCGTGTGCCCAACGGATGGGGTCCCCCACTCGGGACACGTGAAGAAACCCTGATCGCCGCGATGCAAGGCTCACCGATCAGCAGCTGGCTCCGGGCGCGCCACTCCGACTGGGGCGTAGCCGCCGAACCCTGGTTCATAAGCAATGCTGACGGTCGTTTCCACACCACCGCTCAATCGGTCGCTCGGGCCGCCACACCCGGCACTCTCGGCCAGAGTCAGGCAATTCCGGTCAGGGCCGGTGCCCAGCTCATCACCGGCCACATCTCGCAGAGCCCGCACCAGCAGGCGCTGCTGCTGACCGTCGGCATCGGATTCCACCTAGCAGAACTCGACGAACGGCATCAACCTGCGGAGGCGCGGGCCCGGACCGTACCCCTCCCCGCAGCGTTCACACTTAACGGCTTGTTCGAGCTCACCGACGCGCTTGTCCGGTGCGTGCAGACCGCGAAAGAGCTGTGGACACAATTCGACGACCAGTCATCCCCACCCGAAACCGCGCTCCTACACATGTCACTGATAGCTTCCGAAGGACTCGCCGCGGTCGTCGACCTCAACAGCTACCCACGGCAAGGCACTGTCACTCGTACTCACTACTCCAAGGTCTACCAGTACCGGTCAGGGCCCGGCGATATCACGGCGGCGGCATTGCGAGACTGGCTGAGCGAGGCCGGGTACCGTCACCACGAGCGGGCGATCCTGGATATCTGGGACCCCACGCACGAATAGCGCTGACCTTTGAATGTGTGTGGATCGGTCGAGGGACCGTGGAAAAGGATCCGTGACCCCTGCGGGCAGCTCGCCAGCGGCCCACCAGCGCCCTGCTCAAGAACCTAATCTAGCCGCGCTGTTCCTCGCCCGCATGGCCCGTTCCCGCGCCCTCGCCGAGGGCGTGTTAGCAAAACAAAGGAAGAGGACTGGGCGGTTGTACGGATTCTAGCGCTTCCTCCGTTTTCCTTTACCTGCGTCAGCGTCGACTTCAACGAGAATTACCCGGTACCGGATAATCCGCCGTGCAGCACTCAACGCAGCGTCGCGACCCTCTGCCGCACGTTCTAGTCCTCCGCTGCCGGCACCCTGTTCTAGCGCATCGATTGCCGAGCTGGCAATTTCGGATTGTCGCTCAAGAAGCGCTTCCAGATCATCGTCTTCTCGGTCCTCGCCCGAGCCCCCTGACCGCCTCCCCGCCAGTTCAAGCTGGTGCATCTGCCACTCCATCAGCAGTCGGATCGCACGCTCGACAGCCCAGAGAGCGGCGACGACGGCCGCTACCGGCTGAAAGGAAGACGAAGCCGCAAGCACGGTCTCAAGCGGGCTACTCATACGAACTCGAACAACTCGCAGCGCCATCCTAGCAACCGAATTCGGCAAATAGATCGTCAGTGCGTAGTTGTAGATCGACGACAGATCTTCAAAGTAGCGCGCTACCTCGCTCAATCTCGGAGCGTCCCCTAGATCAACAACGATTTCCATCGTTGGTAGATTGGTCATAGTCCGTGGGGTCGCGTGCGCCATGCATGGCATTCAATCACAGACACGCAAGGACGGTTAGGTGCCCACCACCCCATCGGCCGTCGCCAGCCTCGCGGCCGAGCTGGTAGACGCCCACGCCGCAACCTGGAACGACGAACGCGCCGGATCAGGAAGAATCGCCCGTTACCTACGCGGCGACCATGACCTGCCGTACATGGCCCGGGGCGCCCGCAACGAGTACCGGTCGCTGGCTGAGAACGCGATCACTCCGTGGTTGCCGCTAATCAGCGAGACCTACGTCAAGTCGCTGTTCGTGGACGGCTACCGCCCGGCCCGGTCGACGCAGTCCGCCCCGCCGTGGGCGTACTGGCAGGCGAACCGGCTCGACGCGCGGCAGACGATCGCCCACCGGGGCGCCTTGGAGTTCGGCGCCTCGTACACGATCGTCCTGCCCGGCGAGCCCGACCCGAGCATCCGCCCGGTCCCGCCAGCCAAGACCATCGCCTTCTTCGAGGACGACGACGAGTGGCCCGTACATGGGCTACGGGTCAAGGGCACCGCCGCCGACGGGATGCGGTTGTGGGAGCTGTTCGACGACGAGGCCGTCCACCTGATCGGCCGCGCGAAGGGCAGCGAACGGCTGGTCCTGCTCCGCAGCGACGAGCACGGCCTGAAGGTCTGCCCGATGGTCCGCTTCCGCGATCGGCTGGACGGCGAGAACCGGGGCATCATCGCACCGCTGCTGGTCCTTCAGGACCGGATCAACGAGCCGTCTTCAACCTGCTCATCGCCTTGCAGTTCGCGAGCTTCCGCCAGCGCTGGGCAACGGGTCTGGCGATCCCGACAGTGGACGACCCCGAGTCCCCGCTGTTCGGTCAGCCGGTCGAGCCATTCCAGGCCGCCGTTGACCGTCTGTGGGTCACGGACTCGCCGGACGCGAAGTTCGGCAGCTTCGACCAAACCGACGTCAAGGGGCACCTCGAAACCTACGGCTCGGGCGTGCGGACTCTCGCCGCGATCGCCCAACTCAGCCCGCACGTGTTGCTCGGCGACCTGGTCAACCTCTCGGCTGACGCATTGGCCGCCGCCGAGGCTGCCACACAGCGCAAGATCGGCGAGTACGAGACGATCTTCGGCGAGTCGTGGGAGCAGACGCTCCGGCTCGCCGCGCTGGCCGCCGGGGACCCCGAGTCGGCCCGGGACCTGTCCGCGCAGGTCCGCTGGCGTGACACCGAGGCTCGTTCACTGGCCGCCGCCGTGGATGCCCTCGGAAAGATGGTGACCATGCTCGCCGTGCCGGCCGAGGCCGCATGGGAGCGCATTCCTGGCGTCACTGACCAGGACATCGAACGGTGGCGCGGCATGCGACGTCCGCAGACGGACTCGCCCAGCTTGCCGAGGCCCTGACTTGCCAGTCATTGACGCCGCAGCCTCCGGCCGCACCTGCGGAGCCCGCCGCCGTCTAAACCCTCGAAGGAGTGCGCCGTGTCAGTGCTGACCACGGACGCGCTCGCCGAGAGCTACCGGGTAGCGCAGGCGAAAGTCGCCAGCGAGGCCGCCGCGCAGGTGACCGTCGCGTACCGCACGCTGCTCAACGCCGGAAACCTCGACGCCTCCTTCCCCGTTTACACGACCGCGGCCTCGAAGATTATCGATGAGGCACGGAAGAAGGCCGCCGGCCTGGGCGGTGTGTTCTACCTGGCACACCGCAACGCGTCCAGCGTGCTGGACGCCATGCCCACGATCGCCTGGGCGGGATCACTACCCCCCGGCAAAGGTCGCGACATCGCTTCTGGCGACCGGTCCGGTCGCGGTGAAGCGGGCGATCCGGATGGGCGCCAGCGTCCCGCAGGCACTCGCGGCGGCCGAGACCAAGACGGTCGGCTCGGCGTACCGGATGGTTGCCGACGGTGGACGGGCGACTATCCAGGCAGCGTCTACCGCGACAAGCGGGCGCTGGGTTGGGCGCGGGTGTCCGACGGCGGTTGCGGGCGGACGGCAGAATGTTCCCGTGAGAGATTGGACACCCCGCCGCCTCTTGATCGGATGCGCAGTCTGCTTTGGCCTGTCCGTGGTCGCCTTCCTCCTGCTGCTAATGGTCAACACCTCAATCCGATACCAACCGCCGCCAGGGCAGGAGGCTCCGAAGGTCACGGACTGGATGCAGGCGTGGGGCAGCATAGGCGGAATCCTCGCGGGCCTCCTGGCAGCGGGAGCCGCCGCAGCGCTTCTGATGCACGAACGCCAGCAAGCGCGACTCGCACAGCAGCAACTGGCTCAGGAACGCGCCGAGGCCGATGTCCGCGCAGCCCAATTGGTTGTGGTTTTCCGTTCCACCTTCGCGTTTACCAACGGTCCGGCCATCCACTACATAAACGCAACGGTGCAAAATTTCAGCGCCACACCGATCCACAACGTAATTGTAGTAACAACCACTCCCGACGGGAGGAGAATAATAGCGAAGCGCTCTCCAATAATTTCGCCAAGCCAGAAAAACGACCGCCATAAGGCTTTTCCGCGACCGATTCCAATACTTAATACTTCAATCGATTTGAGCGGAAGGGTGACGATAGCGGCCGAATCAACAGTGTACTTTACGGATTCATCCAACACCCCATGGGCCAAGCAGAGCACTGGCGAAGTAGCGCGCACGACCTCCCCGTACCCAATCGATGATGCGATCAATCCCTTCTAGTACGGCAGCCGCCGTTTGAGATCTTGCTTGTGAACCCTGGTGGACGCGGGGCGGCCACCGCATGATCCTCTGTGCGTTGTGGACACAACATCAGATCTTACGGTGGCCGCGTGCCACAGCGTAGCCGTTGGCCGGTGGGAGTGGGTGCTGGCCGAGGTACTGGACTGCTTCGCGGGCCGGTTCGCTCGGGTGGAGCCGCGCCGGCGGCAGGACAGTTCGTGTCCGGCCTGCTGGCCGATCTCGAGGTCAAGACGTGCTGGCAGCTGGCCGAGCAGGCCGGACACGCCAGACCGGACGCGATGCAGCGACTGTTGTATCGGGGCGGTGTGGGACGCCGACGCCGTCCGTGACGACCTGCGGCGGTTGATCACCGGACGGTTCGGCTGTCCGGACGCGGTCCTGACCGTCGACGAGACCGACGACCTGAAGAAGGGCATCCACACGGTCGGGGTGCAGCGGCAGTACACCGGGACGGCAGGACGGACCGAGAACAGCCAGGTCGGAGTGTTCCTGGGTTACGCCGGCACCGACGGGCACACTGATCATTGGGTATCACACCCCGCTGTCACTTCCTGGTCCGGTCGTTCACTCCTTAACAGTCGGAGATCGGTCGAGGAAGTAAGTCGGCGAGTGTGGCCATGACATCTCTTTGCCGTTGAGGATCACGGTCAGCTGGTTATCGATGTTCCGCCGCTCCCCGAAGGCGTCAGCAAGTTGTGGCCATGTCAGCGGACGGAACAGACCTGGCAGGAATACCACAAACTCGCCCATCGCCACCGCCACACACCGCAGTTCGTCTGGGTCGTCGACCAGCAATATGCGCCGGAGTTCTGGCGGCGCGCTGAGGTCACGGAACATGTAGGTTGGGAGGACTTCGGCAGTGGGGTTCCTGAGCTGGTCGGTGATTGGCTTCATCACTGGCCGGAGTACGTAGCTCCAACCCAGCGCGGCGAACGCTGCCAGGTACGCCGAACGGATCCAGGAGTACCGGGCCCGCGCCTCGCTGTATCGGCCGTGGATAGTGAAGGAAATCCTCGGGTTGGGGTCACGACTGTCAACGTAGGCATCCATCGCCTCGAAATGCGCCGCCTGCACCTTAGGGTCATTTTGGCTTGGAACGCCGAAGACCTGAATACCTTCCCCTGTCCGATGCGCCGTGCCCCGCAGCGGGATGCCGTCGGCGTACATCGTGGCAGGCAGGTAGCGGCCCGTCACTCGGCCCCGTAGGAAGCCTTCGGTGTCCGCGCGCCGGTGGGCGTGCGAGTCGAAGTAGGTGCCGGAGCTGTTGTTGCAGTCCTTGCAGGTAAGCACCAGCCCTCGGCCGCCCAACACTCGCGGTGGTACATGCTCTTCCGTCAACTCGCCGGTTTCCAGGGCTTCCCGCGTGTACGCCACCAGGCAACATGGGCAGGCGTAGTAATCAGTGGCGGCAGGGAGATCACTGCCTCGGCCAAGCCGTTCCAGCACGGAACGCAGCACGAGCGCGCCTTCGTCGAACCACCTCTGCTTCTTCTGCACACGCAGATGGTCGCTGCCGAGGTGATAGCCGTCAACTCGGTAAATTGAGCGTAATGTGACCATGCTCCGGTAGCGTGGGCGATTCTCGTGGGTCAGGGCCAGCTGTCCGGCCGGACTAACCCCACTTCCCTGTCGAGTTTCATCTGCGGCCGATCCGCTGCCCGCTGCAGCGACTGCCGCCGATGCAGGTCAAGTTCGGTGTCGCTAGATAGCGCACAGCCACGACACGAGCATCGAGGGGTGAGCAGGTCCTTCATTCGCGGCCCGTCACCGAAGGCCTGTAACGCGGCACGCTTCCGAGAGCAGCCGTTGCGCTGTACGTTGCGGGATGCCGAGCTTGAGTGCCAACTCTGCACCTAGCCCATGTCGGTCACGCCCCGCAGCGGCGGCCTCGTTCAGCAGTTCAGTGGCGGTCTGGAGCCGGGGGTCGTCGGCGTAGGGATGCGGTTGACGGGCACCGGTGGTGCCGGGGGTACGGCCGGTGGATTGTCGGCCCGTGCGTGCGTCGGCGACGGTCCAGATGGTGCGCCGGTACCAGAGGCGTCGTTTCCGTCCATCGGGCAGGTGCTCGACGCGGTCGGGCCGATCGAGCAGGGTGTCGGGCAGGTTGCGGTAGGAGCCGTAGCCGAGGGCCCTCGCTGCGGCGCCGGAGCCGATGAGGTCGTCGGGGTGTCCGCGGCGGTCGACCTTTGTGAGGTCGGCGCGCTTCGCGGCCTGGTGCGCTTCGTGGAATGTCTCAATGTCGTCGAGCCAAAACCACTGGCGGCCGTCGCTGCGGAAGCCCTCAGGGAAGCCGAATCGGGCGCGGTGGCGGTGCCAGTGGTTGACGGTGGAGTAGGCCGCGCCGGTGTGCGCGGCGACGCCGGCCCGGTTGAGGGCTATCCGTCCGCCGATCACGCGTCGTGCCACGCCGTTCATCCTCCCTCGCGGACGGCTCGGTGGCCGTCCGCGTCGTCGAGGTGCGTGTGACTCGGGTCGTAGGATCGGCGGTACGTCCGGCCCGGGTATTGGTGGTCGTGTGGCCGGCAGGTGGCCCGGGTGGGCGAGGTGGCCGGTCGGGAATTGCGCGCACCCTCGGGTGTGCCCGCCGGCCACCGACCCATGCCGAGTTAGACGCGTGGGCGCAGCACTCGCCATGCGACCTGTGCCATGCGGTGTAGGGGCAGCGCGGCGAGTTTGGCGCGGGTAGCGGGTTTGGCGGCGTCGTACACGGTCAGGATCGCGGCGGCGGTGGTCGGGTCCACCACGACCCCGTCGATCTTGCGTGTCGCGCCGCGCATGGCTTCGCGGAGGACCTCGATCACGCGGGGGTCACCGGCGGTCGCGTCGTCGGGAAGCGCGTCGATGTCGGCCAGTTCTTGACAGTCCGGGCAGGTCACGAGGTGGTGGTCCTCGGTGACGCGGGTCAGCGGTCCGTTGTCGAGGCCGCAGACCGGGCGAGGGTGCCGGATCGACTTGGCGTGGGTGTATGCGAGTGGGCGGTGCCGCGAGGTGGTGTTCACGACGCCGCCTCGGGGGCCTCGGGCCAGATGCCCAGCGGGTTGCCGGGTGTGATCTGGCCACGGCCTGGGGCGAGGGTGTCGAAGACCGTGGAGTACGTGTCGTGGAGCAGGGCACGGGTTCGTGCGAGGTGTTTGCCTCGTACCATTTTTGCTGGCATCGCGTCGGTAACCCGCTGGATGAGGCCGTAGATGTCTCGGGTCTCGATGAGGTCGGCGCAGCCGTCGCAGGCGGACCACCGCTCTCCCCATGCCTGGGTGAGTGCGTGCTCGGTGCCTGTGCGGCGGACGCGTGCGGCGTGGTGCCGGTTGCGGTAGTCGCTGACGGCCACGACCTGCGCGGTGACTCGTCGGACATCGGTCAGCTGGTTCGCGCATTGGTAGATCCAGGTGGCGTCGGGTGCGGAGCAGAAGTCGCACTCGATGATCGGGTCGGGGATCTCGGTGACCGGTACCGGCTCGGCTTTGTGGTCGCTGCGTTCGCCGCGCTGCTCGGCCGCGTGGAGGTATTCGACGATGACGCCGTGGGGGTTGAAGCGGACGTTGACGCCTCGGCGGCATCGCCGACAGTAGAGCGGTTCGCCGGTCCGGCCCGTGGGCGTGCCGGGTTCGGTCGCCCTGATGGAGTGTCCCGGGTGGGGGTGGTACGAGGGCATCAGTGTCCGCCTCCGGTCTTGTTGTTGCCGGGCCGGGTGGGGTTGGCCGGGTCGAGGGTCAGCGCGAGGCGTAGGCGGGCGAGGTCGACCAGGCGCCGCAGGAGGCTCGCGGTTCCGTTGGCGAGGTCCGCGTCGTAGTCGTGGGCGATGCGGCAGGCGTCGCGTAGTGCCACGCACGCGGTGACGAAGGCGGTTTCCAGGGCGGCGTAGTCGTCGGCGCGGGTGCACCATGCGACCTGGGCGGCCGGGTAGGTGCGCTCGGTGCCGTTGGGGAAGCGGAGGGTGTAGCTGCGTGCGTGGGTCGTATGCGGGGTGGAGTAACGCACGTCGATGACGATGCCGAGGCGGTATTCGGTGGCGTCGGTTGGTGCGATCACCCGGGCGGTGTCGCCGTACTCCATGGATCGGTACATCAGGACTCCGTTCAGGGGTGGGTCAAGCTGGAGGTGTGCTGCCCGTCGCCGTTGGCGTCCTCGGACGGCTCGATTCGGCTCGTCATGCCGCCCGTCTCCTCTTCGCCGGCCGGCTCGTTGTCGGTGCTTGGCCGGGGTGGGAAGGCGGGGAGGATTCCGGCGAGGATGCCGCCGCTGTGCTCGTCGGTGACGGCGGCGCAGGCGATGAGATCGGCTCCGGTGGTGAGCGCCTGGGTCGGGGTGTACCGCACCCGCACGGCGCGGGTGTTGTCGAGGGTGATGGCGCGGATCTCGACGAGGCGTTGCTGCCAGGTGGCGACGGGCAACTCGGCGTCGGGTACGGCCGTGACGGTCCCGTGAAGCGCCTCGCGCAGCGCGGTACGCAGGTGCTCGCGTCGGCGGGCGGCAACAGCCTCCCAGCGTGACGCTTTCCTCGTGTTTGTTGTGTGGTCGTCGCCGGTCGAGGTTGCCGCGCAGGTGCGGAACCGTTCGGCGTTGCCGGTTGCCTGGGCGAAGTCTGCGGCGAGGTCGAACAGGTCATCGGGGTTCATACGGGTACTCCGTTGTCAGTAAGAGGGGAAGTCACGTGGTGTGCCGCGCGGCCCGGGGTCGGACCGTGGGCCGCGCGGCAACACGTGGCGGCGGTCAGGCTGGGGTGGCCGTTGGCCCGGCGGCACGGTCGGGGTTGGCCGGTTGCCCGGCGGTCCCGTGGGGGTCGAACGGTGGTGTGGCCTTCAGCTGGGGCAGGCTCGGGTCGAGCTTCTGCCCGATGCGGTCGAGGCTGATCGCTCCGTACGCGGTCAGGTGCGCGCCTACGGCGAGGGCCTGCGCGCCGGTGAGCAGCACGACGAGGCGGCGGCCGGCCTCGTCGTGCACATGGAGCTCGACGTGGCCGTTGGTCAGCGGCCGGACCGGCATGAAGTGCTCGACCTGCCCCGTGTGCGGCAGAGCCGCCCTGATCGCCTCGACCAGGGCGGGCCACCGCTCGTTGACGAGGGCGTCCCACTGCGCGGCCCGTGCGCTCAACTGGGCGTGTTCGGCCTCGCTCGTCGCCTGTTCGGCCAACGCGCGGGCGACCTCGGCCGCCGCGAAGGTGGAGCACATCTCGTTGGCCAGCGCGACCACCGTCTCGGCGGTGGGTGCCGGTGCGTACAGCGGCGTGATGCTGGGCTCGGTGGGGATGTGTGCGGTCCCGGTGGCGGGGTGCCCACCGGTACCGGGGCCGGGCGTGGTGGCCCGGCCCCCGTGCCGGCCCACGTCAGACCGCCAGCAGCTCGAACGCGCGGGCCTTGAGGTCCGCTCCGGCACCGGTCAGCGCCCGGGTGGCCCGGACGAGGTCGGTCTTGGCGGGGGCGAAGTGGTCCACGTACTCGGTGATGGCCTGGTAGCCGGCCCACCGGGTGCCCTTGATCGCCTTCTGCGTGTCGGCGTCGCGGATGAGGTACCGCAACGTGTTCGTCCGTTGCTTGGCGTTGTTGCGCGCCGTGTCGGAGGCATCGTCGGCGAGGGGCCACACCTGCGCGACGATCTTCTCGAACTCGCCCATGGTCAGCGACTCGTTGATCATCTTCTCGGCTTCGCTCTCGAAGGCGTCGAACGCCTTCCACATCAGACCGAGTGCCTGGCGCGCCTCGGCGATCTTGCTGGTGACGTTCGAGGTGTGCCGGAACGTGTAGGAGCTGCGCGACCGCTGGTAGGCGAGAGCCTGCGTGTTGGCGCACACGATCCGTACCGGGGTCGCGTCGAGGCGCAGCGAGGCGGTGCCGTCATGGCTGGTGGTGGCGGCGAGGTAGAGGTCCATGTCGTCCACTCCGGCGATCCGCATCGCGCTCGGCAGCTTCATGGTCACGAACACCGACCGGCCCTTGCGCATGGAGCCGGCGGTCTCGAAGTGCGCACCGGAGGCGTCGACCAGGAGGTTGAGTGTCTCGGCTACCTGCTCGTTCTGGACCACGCTGTAGTCCTCGCCGACCACGCCGAGGTACTCGGTCTCGCCGGTGACCGGGTTGGTCCGTACGGTCATGTACTTGTCGGGGCAGTCGACCTTCGTCACGCCCTTGTCGGTGATCTCGATGCCCTGGATGGCGATCTTGCGGACCTCCCAGCCACCGAGCCATGCCTTGCTCATAACCTCCTGGGCGGTCATACAGGAGTCGGTGACGGTGCCGAGTTGGTGCCAGGCGGACAGTCGCGCGGAGGCGAAGGCGGTCTCGCCGTTGGCGAACGTCTCGAGTTCGTGTGCCACGGTGGCACCCCTTTCCGGTCGTGTGGTTCGGGTGGGCGACGGGCCGGGGATTGCGACCCCGGCGTGCCGTCACAAACAATGTTTCCTACCTCTATGGGTGCATCAAGCCGATCGGATGGAGTCGATCGAGGTTTCTGCGGCGAATCTGACGCGCACCGCTGGGCGTGGCCTACCGGGTGTCGGTGGCCGGTCGTAGTCGCCCGTCCGGCCCGTACAGATAGGTGTGCACGGTTTTGAACGGGGCCGGTAGGTAGACGGTGTAGCCGTGGTCGGGGATGAACCGGGTTCGGTAGGCGCGGGTGATGCCCAACAGGTACCGGTCGGGTTTGTCGCCGTGCGAACCCGGCGGGATGGTGCCCGCCCCGGGACGGTCGGCACGGGCGCGGCGGTGCCGACCGAGCGCCAGATGAGGGCACAGCGACAGGGCTGCGGTCATGCAGTCGGGGTGGCCCGGTGGGTCCGCGTAGCGCATCAGCTCAGCGGACCTCGGGCCGCCGAGGAACGCCACCCAGTAGCCCATCTGTTCACCGCACAGCGAGCACCGCCGTTCGACAGCGAGGCGGGTGGAGATGGTGGTGTTGATCGTGGTGAAGTCCACGTGCGACCCGCCGCCGGGGTTGGGGTGGAGGTTGACCGGCGGGATGGGCAGGCCTCGCCGCGCGTCGTGGGGCCGTGCGGTCAGCGACGCCGGGATGTCGGGCCGGTCGGCGGTGGGGCCGGTGCCCGATGGGCCGGTCACGACGTACCGGCCGCACGTCCGGGCCGGGCATCGGTCACGGTGATGTGCGGTTGCTGTGCCCGCAACACGGCGTGCGCCTGTTGCCATTGCTCCTCGGTCAGGCACCGGGTGACCGAGGCGAGATTCACGCAGCCCATCGTCACGGCCATGAGGTCGGCTGCTTCCGCCGAGTCGAACACGGCCACCATGTCACCGCCTGCGACCACGTACACGCGTGTCTCGTCGGCGGGCCGGGGAGATCTCGGGTCGGTGCGGCGGTACTCGGCCAGCCACCGGCCAATGACCTCGGCCAAGTGGCCGGTCACGTCGTCGGTGTCGTAGCCCTCGCCATCGAGCCACGCGAGGTGATCGCTCACGGTCCATTCAGGGTGGATGAGCCAGGATTGCTGGACGGCCTGCCGCATGGTCAGGCGTGCCGGAGCGCCGATCGGTTCGGCCGGTTGTGAGCCGTCGGGGCCGGGCACCGGGCATAGTGGTGTGCCGTCGCGGTGGGAGGTGTCCGGACGTGGGGCGAATCCGTCGAGGGGCCAGTGACGCGGCGGCACGGGGCGGGCCGGTTCCCCGCATTCGGGGCAGCGCAGCGACCCTGGTGCGTGCGCCGTGGCGTTGGCGGGGTGGGGGTGGTCGTGGGTGGTCATTGTTCGTTCCTTCCGTTGCGCTTGCGGGTGGGCGTGCGGGTGCCGGGGCCGGGCAGGCTGCTCGGCCCCGGCGGGGCGGTGGGTCAGGCGGCTACCGGCGCGGCGGTGGCCTCGTCGGTGGTCGGCTCGTCGCCGGTGGTGGTGTCGTTGGGTGGGGTCATGAACGCGCGGACCTCGGCGGTCGGGGCGGGTGGGTTGTCCGTGAGGGCGTAGGTTTCGGGTGCCTCGCGGGTCAGGATCAGCACGCCGGCCCCGCCGAGCTTGGCCATCGCGTTTCGGACCGCCCCGGGGCTCCGTCCGCCGATCTCACGGGCGACGGTGCCGGGGGTGACGTCGTGGCCGGTGCCGAGGTCGCGCATGAACGCCTCGACCCGGTTGCGCAACTCGTTCTTGCCGAGCTTGGCCGATCCGTCGCTGTTGATCTCACCGGTCGTACGGCCGGTGCCGGTGACGCGGCGGGCGGAGGGGCGGCGGATCTTGCGGGTGTGCCCGCAGGTGGGGCACGTCGTGTGCGTCGGGGCCTTGGCCGGATCCACGGTGGCGAGGTCCCCGTCGCCGATCACCCACAGCTCGTTGCCGTCGTCGTCAACGGGCAGGCGACGGGCGGCACCGGCAACCTCCATCGCGGCGAGGATCGTGTCGCCCATCGCGACCGACAAGCCGCTTTCGCCAATCGCCTCGTCAGCGGTGATCCCGTCCGGGTGCCCACCCAAGACACCAGCCATGATCAGCACCTTCAGGTCAGGCTGACGCGCGGCGACCGGTGCCCCGGACACGGGGGCCTCGGGCAGCGTCGCGTCGTCGGTCGTGTCTGCCGCCTCGTTGGTGGTGGGTGCGTCGTCCGGCGTCGGCTCGTCGGTGCCGGTGGGCTCGTTGGTCGGGTCAGGCGTCGTGTCGGTGGTGGCCTCGGTGTCGGCCGTGCCTGCCGCCTCGTCGGTGGAGGTGTCGTCGTCCGGGGTCGTCTCGTCGGCTGTGTCCGGGGTCGTGCTGCCGGTCGCGGGCGTGTCGTCGGTGGTGGGCGTCGGCTCGTCGCCGGTGGTGGCGTCGTCAGCGGAGGGCGTCTCGTCGGTCGTGTCAGGCGTTACCTCGGTGGGGGTGGTGGGTTCCCACGTGTCGGCGCTCTTGCGGTTGCCCTTGGTCGGGTCGGGTGTGCGGGTGGCGGTCCCGGCCGTTTCCATGTGCTGGAGTGCCTCGGTGACGACGGGCAGCGGCAGGCTCGCCTGTCCGGCCAACTTGCGGGCAGTGACGCCGGGGTAGTGGCGCAACGCGTCGGCCACGGCGAACCGGGCCTCGTCCGTGCCGGGGGTGAGCAGAATGTTCGCGGTCATGGCGAATGCACCTCCATACAAGGGGTCGACAAATGGCGATTCCGCATGCGCGTGGTGCGCATTTGTTTTGCGGTTCACCGGGGCGGTTTTTGTTGCCCACGTCCATGGACGCTCGATACCCCGGCGATTGTCAACCCCGGTGCCCAAGACTCTTTAAGTGGGACGCACCCGTACCGCTTCCGCGCTCGATTCCGGAACGGCTATAGCCGCCCATTGCGCCGTCCGGTGCCCCCTGTTCGTCGCTGGGCCACGTTCGACACCCGCCCCTAGTTGCCCACGGGGTGGGCGGCACGCGGGGCGCTCACGCCATCTGACGGGGTCGTGGATTTCCGGTCGGATAGGACGATGTCGCGTGCCTGGTTCGCCGGGACGTGCGGCGGTCACCGCAACCCATGAAGACCTCTGTGGATTGTGGTGAAAATCACTTCACTGATTACAGGGGTACGCCTTTGCTGCGCATGAATGAAACCGGGTCAACGGCATTGCCACTCGTGGCGGGGTAGCCTTCGTGGATCTCGAAGTGCAAATGTGGTCCGGACGAGTTTCCGGAGCTTCCGACATGCCCGATCGGCTGACCGGCGATCACCGTCTGCCCGACCGTAACGGTCGGTTGCCGGACCATGTGGCAGTAGCGCGACACGACGTCGCCCGCGTGGCGGATCTCGGCGAACCAGCCGCACCCGCCGAGTCCCGGGTGGCCGTCGCTGTCGCACGGCATCGGGTCGCCGGTGGGTTCCCACGAGTTGCCGTCGATGTTGCACAGGACGCGCACCACGACGCCGCCGGACGCGGCACGGATGATGGTGCCTTTCGGGGCCGCGATGTCGACCCCGTCGTGGCCGGGCCGGTCGGCGGTGCGGAAACCAGAACCGGCCGTACCTGGCACCGGGCGGGTCCACCCGGAGGCGCTGATCGGTGGGCCGTCGCACACGGGCAGCGTGCCGCCGGTGTACGCGGCGACGATCTCGGTTGCCTGTGCCTCGTGGCGGGCGTAGGCGTCCGGGTACGCCGACCGTTGCACCGCCTGTGCCGCGTCGGTGAGCGGTAGCCGTTCCCACCCCGGCACGGCGAGGAGACGCTCGTAGAACATGGCGGCGGCGTACTCGGGGTTCATGATCTGTTCCTGGGTGCCCCACCCCTGCGACGGTCGCTGTTGGAACAGCCCCAACGAGTCGTGATCGTTGTCCGGGCCGAGGTGCCCGTGGTTGATCAACGAGGATTCCTGGAGAGCGGTGGCAACGGCGACAACCCATCCGCGCACCGGCACCCGCATCCGCTCACCCACGGCGACGATGACCGAGGCGTTGTGGGCCTGTTTCGCCGACAACCCCGCCGGGACCGCCCCCGGTACGGTGACCGCCCCGGCACAGCTACCCCCGCCACCGCCTCCACCGAACACGGACGAGACGACACCGGCCGTGGCCGAGGTGAGCAGCAGCAACGCCACAGCGGCCCCGACCGCGACCCACAGGGCTACCCGTCCCACGACGCACCACCGTCCCCGCCCGGTGCGGGCAGGTCGGCCAGACGTACCCGGTCGGGGTGCCCCACGATGCGCCAGACCTGCCCCGCCGGACCGCCGGACGTCGCGGCGTGGTCAGCGGCGGCGGTGGCCACGGTCACCCCGTCCGGCACCCCGGACCGCCGCAGATGGGCGTGCAGGTTGGCCTCACGGGCGGCGGTGGGCAGCCAGAACAGCACCGGGTACGCACGTCGGGGCGGTAGCGCGGCGTAGCCGGCGAGCTTTCCCGCTACCCGCCCTAACGCCTCGCTACCGAGATCGACCTCGACCCAGAACGGCACCGCCGGGCCGTTGTCGGACCACACACCGTGCCCGTCCGGGCGGACCAGGTTCCCGCACGCCTCCCGGCAGCGTGCCTCGTTCCACCACCGCACCAACCGTGCGCCGGGGTGCGTGCGGGCATGTGCCGTGAGCGCGACGAAGAACCCGTTCACCGTGATCAGGTGGGAGAGGGTTGGGGACATGGCGAGTCGGGCGGTGGCGTCGCGCACAGCGGCCGGACGCGGCAGCGTCTCACCCCGTCCGGCCGCGATGAGGGCCGCGCCGACCGGGCCGAGGGTCCACCTCCATGCTTGCGAGCCGGGCCGTTGGTAGTGGCGGAACCGGTCGAGGATGTCTCGGTCGTGGAGGGTGTTGAGCCGGTTGCGGGCACGGCCGACGGATCCGAAGGCGAGGTCGACGAGCTGGTCGGTGGTGAAGGTGCGGTGTTGGTCGAGCAGGTCGAGCAGGAGCCGGTCTCGGGGGGTGAGCCGGCCGAGTTCGCCGGCTACGACGGACGCCGTGAGGCGGGGACTGCCGGTGGCAGATGTGCGGGTAGGAGGGATATCTCTTATCAGTCGGTTCCGGTCCACGGGTCCTCCTCACCGCCGTCCACGTGCGCGTACGAGGTGTTCAAGGGGGCGTGTTCACCCGGCTGTTCGTGGTCGTTGCGTTCCTCGTTGGATCGCTCGTTAGAACTCTCGTTAGACCCCTCGCCCTGAACAGCGAAGGTGTTACGGCCCACCAGGTCAGGAGCAGCAGCGGTATCGACCGGGGCGGAGGACTCGGGGCGGGCCGAGGCGGTAGCGGCTTCGGCAAGTAGCCGTCGTCGCTCCTCCACCGGCAAGCCGGTGTGATCGCGGGCCGCGCGGCGCAGGTCGCCGGCACGCCCCTTGACGGCCGGTGGTGGAGGTTCGGTGTCGGCGGTGACCGGTGGGACGACCCGGCCGCCGGCGACCGGGCGCAGGACGACTTCGTAGCCGCCGAGGCGGATCAGGTCCCCGTCGTCGAGGTACGGGCGTAGGTGCCGGGCCTGGTCGATGGCGTCGCGGGGTGCGAGGGCGAAGTACACCTTGTTGCGGGCGTTGGCGTCGATCGCCTCGACCATGTCTCCGGACAGTTGGCCCAGGTACTGATGGGCGAGGACGAACGAGGTGTGCAAGCCGCGGGCCTCGGCGAGGGCGTCATCGATCCCGATCGGCAGGTGCAGGAAGTTGTGGCACTCGTCCAACACGATCATCGCGTCGGGGCGGTCGTCCTCGGGGATACGAGCGCGGGCGGTGGTCGCCTGCCACAGCCCCGCCAGCAGCAGCGAGCCGACCAGGCGGGTGCCGTCCTCACCGAGGACTCCCTTGGGCAGCCGGGCGAGCAGGACGCCGCCGTCGAGGATGTCGGCGAAGGAGAACGTGGTGGCCGGCACCCCGAACAGCGACGCCGCCATGGGGTGCGCCAGTACGAGGCGCAGCCGGGAGAGCAGCGGGGCGACGAGGCCGGAGCGTTGGGTGGCGGGTAGTTCGTTGAACCCTTCCCAGAATTCGCCGAGGGTGTTGCCTTCCCACGCGTTCAGCTTGCTGGTGGCCGTGTTGACCCGGCTGGTCCGCCACTTCGAGTCGGACAGCAGCCGCGGTAGTTGGGCGAGGGTGGCGCCTTCGACGTGGGCGAGGGTGAGCAGGCCGTGGTAGCAGATGTCGGCGGTGCGGTGGCCCCACCAGCGGGCCCACACCTTCGCCATCACCGCCGTCAGGTTGGCGGCGACGTCGTGCGGGCTGCCGCCGTGTACGGCCGGGTCGAGCAGGTTGATTGCCGGTGGCGCGGTGTGTTCGTCCGGGTCGATGAGGACCAGGCGGTCACCGCATTCCTTCGGTAGCCGGGCGAGCAGGTCTCGGATGAGGTCGCCCTTGGCCGGATCGAACGCGGCCACCCCACGCCCGGCCTCAACGTCGTCGAGGATCATCCGCATCAGCAGGGTCGTCTTGCCCGTGCCGGTCGGCCCGAGCGCGTGAAGGTGGTACCGGCAGTCGGTCAGGGAGATGCCGACCCGCATAGCCGGTCCGGCGTTGGCGACACCGATGACCTTGCCTCCCAAGCCCTGCCGTTCCTTGACAGGCACCAGGTTCAGCCTGGGGCCTTCCGGGCTGGAGGTGGGTGCCACGGCCTTGGGGTTGGTCTTGCTCATGAGGTGCTCCACGCGGTTGGCGGGTCGTCGGCGTCGGGCGCGGCATGGACTGCCGCGCGGTGGCGTGTGTCCTGCTGGGTGGCACGGAAGATGTCGCGGGTCGCGGCCCGGCGGCGTGACGCCGCGCCGGGTAGGCCGTAGGCGGCCGGTTCGGCGGGCAGCCCGGCGAGGGCGGCGGCTTCCGCGACGGAGACGAGGCTCATTCGAGCCTCGGGCACCCACCGGTCGGCCGCCGCGACCGCACCATGCCGGAGCCTGCGTCGGGTGAAGTGCGCCGACAGCAGCCCGAACCCGGAGCTGATATCAGCGGCGGCAGCGCGAGCGGCAGGCATGGTGGGGCCGGTGGCAACTGCGTGTACAGCGACAAGTAGGTGAGGTACGTCGGCGTATTTGGCCCGTGCCCGCCGGGCCAGCTCTGCGGTGTACGGGTCGCTCGGATTGGTGCGTCGCTTCGGACTCGACGGGCCGGGCGTGAAGATGTCCAGCATGCCGATGATCAGCGCGCGTAGCCCGTCGGCGAGCAGCCCAGCGACGCGGGAAACACCTCGGGGGCGGTGGACGCGCTGCGGGTTGGTCATCGCACGGCGCAGCAGCCGCAGCCGGTGAGTCGGTGCCCTGCCGAGGTGGACCTGCAGGAGCGCGCCGCCGGTGCGCCCGGCTGAGGCCAGCCCGCCGTAGACCCCCCGTAGCCGGTCCTCTTCCGGAGCACCTGCGTCTGTGCCTCGGCGAGTTGGCGGGGCCAGGTCTTCGACCAGGGGCAGCCATTCCGGCTGCGTCGGCCAGACCGCGAGGGCGGCGACGGCCCCGGTCGTCGGGACGGCCGGTGGGCGGGTCTGTTCGGCCCGTACGCCGGGCCAGCCGCGTTGCAGCAGCCGTACGACGGCGGTCGGGTTGACCCCGGGTGGCAGCCATAGCCCGCAGCGCATCTCTTCCGGGTCGGCGGCGACTTCCCAGACGAGCCGGGCCGGGCGCAGCGCCCACCGGCGCGGCGCGGGCAACACCGTGGCGAGTAGCCGCCACAGGCCGACCGTCGCAGCCGGGGTGGCGGTCACCGGTGGAGTGATCTCCAGCCATCGCGCTTCGGCGGCGTGCCGCCGCCAGACGTGCCGCCGCCACAGCATCCAGGCGACCCGCACTGCGATGAGGACGGCCAGGGTGGTCAGGAGTAGCGGCCATCGGTCGCGGGCGAGACGCCACACAGCATCGGTGGCGTCGCCGCCCCAGGAACCGCACAGCAGCTCGCCCACGACCGAGTCGGGCACACCGCCCTGGCCGGGCACACACACGGCAGGGTCCGCAGAAGACGACGGCAGGGATGCGGACAGGACAGGGACGGGAAACATCGGGACTCCGATCGGCGGACGGAAGAGACTCAGCGGCGGCGGGCCGGTGCGCCGGTGACCGGGCCGGTGACGATCAATTCGTGCTCGGTGGTGGAGGCGTGGCTGTGGAATGCCACTCGCGCCGAGCCGGCTGTGAGGAGGGCGTCTCCGCGTTGGCAGGACAGCAGGAACGCTCGCTCGCCGTCGGTGAGGCCGAACGCCTCGGCTACGGCGTCGATCGCCTGCGGCGCCTGCCGCAGCAGCACCTGGGTGGTGGCGTTGGAGACGACGGCGCGGCCGGTCTTGGTGGCGAGCACGTCAGCGGCGTCCTGGGTCACGACGGTCAGACCGACGCCGTACTTGCGGGCGGACTTGGCCAGGGTTTCCAGGAACACGCCGCCGCGTCCGCCGGACAGCAGTTTCCACGCCTCGTCCACCAGCACCATCCGCAGCATGTCCGGGCCGGCTCCGGAGGCGGTCGCGCCGCGTACGGTGCGCCAGATCGTGTCCAGGGTGAGCAGGGTGCCGACCGGGTGAAGCTGTTCGGGGAGGTCCTTGATGGCGAACACCACCAGGTGCCCGATCGGGGCGGTGGTGGTCGGTCCGTCGAACAGGCCCTTCATGCTGCCGGCGATGTAGGGGTGCAGGCGGGCGGCGACTCGCCGGCCGGCGTCGTCGGTGTCCTCCAGAGCTGCCGTCACGTCAGCGAGCAGCGGTGCCGGGCGTCGCCAGGTGCGCGGGTCGGTGGTGATGCCCTTGGCCCGGTACGCGGCGAGCACCGCGACGTCGAGCGAGCGGGCTTCGTCGCCGGGCAAGGGCGCGCTGGCGGCGGTGTCACCGCTGCCCATCACGGTCACGAGTGTGTGCATGAACCGTGCCCGGTCGTTGAGGGCGTCATCGTCGCCGGGCGGCAGGTCGAGGGGGTTGATCTTCACGCCTGCGGCGCCGAGGCGGATGACGGTGCCACCGACGGCGTCGGCCAGCCGCAGGTATTCGTCTTCGGGGTCGATGACGAACGCCTCCACGCCGAGGCACAGGTTGCGCAACAGGTCGAGCTTGGCCAGGTACGACTTGCCTTCCCCGGAGCGGGCGAGGATGACGGCGTTGTAGTTGGACTGCGCCCACCGGTCCCAGACGACCACCCCGGCCGAGTGCAGGTTCAACCCGAACAGCACACCCATGCCGCTGTCGGCGGCGGTGTCGGGCAGGTCCGGTGACGTGAACGGAAAGCTCGCGGCGAGGGCGGCGGTGTCGAAGACCCGTTTCATCCCGAGCGCGTCGAACGCCAGAGGAAGGCCACTGATCCAGCCCTGCAACTGCCGCCACGTCACCGGCGCGGTCTCCAGCAGCAGCGACGCGGCCAACGACCGCACCTCGACCACCCGATCAGCCAACTCGTCTGGGGTGGTGCCGTGCACGGTCAGGTACAGACTTAGACGGAACAACCTCGCTTCGCCTCGGGCGACACGGGCGGCCAACTCGGCGGCGTCGGCCGAGGCAGCGTCGAGCTCCGGATCGTCAAGGCGGCCCTTGGCCGCGTCCTGCCGCCGGGAGGACTCGAACCGGCCGCGCTGCTTGCGCAGCCGCTGTGCGGCCACCGCCGGCGCGACGGGCTCGATGTGGAAGGCGGCGTCAACCAGGCCCGGGTAGGCCAGGATCGGCTCGGCCCACCCCGGGCCGACCTCGGCCGGATAGCCCACGACAGCCAGGGTGGCGCTGTAGCCGTCCCCGACCCGCACGTGCCGGCCGTCGACCTCGACGGCGTCCGGTGAGCCGGGCAGGACCGCGGCCGATTCGGGCACAGCGGGCCGCCGCTTTGGCCGTAGTGCGGAGAACAGGTTCACCGCTGCTCACCTCCGTCAGATGGGGTGTAGGACACGAGGGGTGGGGCGGCGGGGTCGAGGCTGGCCGCGAGCCGCACCGCCGCGTCCGGTCCGTCGAGGACCCGGGCGGGAACCTCGCAACCGGCGAGAGCACGAGCCGCCTCCGCCGCTGTGTGGGCGGCGTGGTGCGCGCCGCGTCGACTCCGCACCGCGACGGTGATCTGCCGGTGCAGCAGCTCCCGCCGCGCGGCCAGGTCGTCGAGAAACCGGGCGTGGGCGTTGGCAGCGTCCTCCAACGCGGGATGCGGCAGTCCCGGAGCGGCGTTGAGGAACCGGTCAGCGAGGTAGGTCAGGTCGACCCGCTGCGCCCGCACCACGATCTGTACCGGGCCGTCGAGGCTGTGCAACCACCGCGCGAACCCGGCCACCAGACCGTTCTGCTCGCCCGCCGTACGCAGACCGAACGCCACCGTCGAGGCGGCGACCAGGCCTGTGGTGCCGTCCGAACCGAGATCGATGAGCCCTTCCGGCGTGATGCCCTTCGCCGGTAGCCGTAACGGTGCGGGCAGCGGTAGCCGGTCACCCGGCCCGGCGGTGGTCTGCACCCACGCCGGGGCCGGGATGACCGGCCCGTCGGCCGGCACGAGCCGACGCGGGCTGCGGCGGTGCCGCAGCGCCGCGAGGACCCAGGCGTCGAGGCTGATGCCATCCCGGCGGCCGACCGCGAGGAGGAACGCCCCGGCGGCGACCGGGATCGCGCCCGCGAGGAACACCAGCGGATGCACCACCGTGGCCACCGCCGTCCACGCCGCATACAGCAGCAGACCCGCGATGGCCAGGATCATCAACTGCCGACCGGACATACCGAACGCGATCCGATCAGCCCGCTCGATATCTGTGGGAACCCGCGCCCGCATCGGGGCCTCGTCGTTGCGGCGGCTCATCGCTGATCACCTCTCGGTTTCGGGGACGGACGCCGCGCCGGAGCGGACGACCGAACTGGCGGCGGGGACGGGGACGGTCCAGTACCGGCTGCGGTCGGACCCGCCGAGATCGCCCCGTCCGGCGGGGACGGCCTTGCCGACGGGGACTGGGACGGGCGCGTCGGCGGGGCCACGGCCGCCGACCCCCGACCGTCAGGGGACGGCAGTACGGACGGAGCCGGTGGACGGGTCCGGGGCGTACTGGTGGCCGGTGCCCGCCGAGCAGCGGCCACAGTGGCGGCGGACGGGGTGCCAGTGCTGGAGGTGGCTTGCCCGCTCGGGGTGGCGCGCCGCGCCGCCGTGGGCCGTGTCCCGGGGGTCGAGGTGCGTCGTGACCTGCCGGCTGGCGGGGTGGCCGGAGCTGCGGAGAACACCGGCGTGCCCGGGGCAGGTGGCCTGCGTGGCGCGCTCTGCCGCGCTGGTGCGGCCGAGAACGTCACCGCTGGTGCCGGGCCGCCAGGTGCTGGTCTCGGGGCCGTGGTCGTGGTGTCGCTGAAGGCGACCCGCGCCGGTGGCGCGGCCGGTGCCGCCGGATGCGGCTGGGGTGAGGCCGGGTGGGAGAACTGCACGGCCGAGACGCCGCCGGACGGTGACGGCGACGGGGTGGGCGGTGCCGTCGGGTGGCTGAAGGCCGGGGCTGTGCCCGTTCCGGACGGCACCGGCAGCGGCGTGTGGACGGCCGAGGCGTGGCTGAAGGCCACCGGTCCCGGCGGGGACGGCGGGACCGGAGCCGTCCCCGGACGGGGCGGCCGAGGTGGACGGGGCGGACGGGGACCGCCGGGCGACGGACGAGGACCCGGCGGACGAAGCGCTGCCGGACGGCCGGCGGTCCGTCCGGCGCTCGCGCCGCCCAGGACACCGGCCGCCGCCCCGATCGTCTTGACCATCACGAAGGCGTGGACGAGCTGACCGATCAGACCCCGACCGTTGGAGCCGAGCGGACCGAGGACGAACTGCCGCATCCAGCCCGGCAGCTTGATCAACAGCCACAGCATCGTCAGGCACACCACGACGCCGAGGAGCCCTTGCCCGGTCGCGGGCACGCCCATCACGGTCGGCCCGGCAGGGGTGAGGAACACCTTCACGGCGGCCATGACGACGATGGCCTGACCGAGTTGCAGACCGAAGCAGGCCAGGACGCAGCGCCACCACAGCTGGGCCACGCCCTCGGTAAGCGGGCTGGCGTGGCAGATCAACGCCGCCGGGGCGACCCCGAACAGGATGACCAGCGCCGCCAACCGCAGCACGAACGTGAACTCCACAACGAGGCACATCACGATCACCGCGATGACCAGCAACGCCATCAGGAACCCCTGACCTTGCAGGGCTTCATCCACGACCTGCCGGATCGCCATCGCGGCGCTCGGCCCGTCGATCGTGCTACCGGCGATAGCCACGGTCAGAGCGTTGGTCAACTCGATGGCCTTCTGACCGATGATCAGACTGCAGTTGGCCAGCACCACACCAACGGCGATACGGGGCAGCACCTGCCTGAGTCCGTACTGCGTCTGGAGGGTCTCCCTCGCGGTGACCAGGAACCCTCCGGCGACGATGAACAGCACGACGACGCCGTTGGCGACGATCAGACTGGTCGTCCAGATCGCCCGTACATGCTCATTCACGGTGAGGTCCGGGGTGGACAGCCACGACGCGCCGAGGGCCTCCATCACCGGCTCCAGTGCCTGCATGGCAGCCCAGACGACCAGGTCCACGACGGCCTTGCGGATCTGGCCGCCGACGTCGTACCAGGCCGGATCGTCATCAACCTCCGGCACCGGCTGCCCCGGAGTCGGAGCCGGGCCGGGCGCGGGCGCCGGCACGGAAGGAGACGGCTCGACACCGGGGTCAGGCACGCCGGGCGTGGTCGCAGGCGGCCCAGGTGCCGGGCTCGGCTGGGCATGCACGGGTTCAGCCCAGGTCAGGGCCAGACCGGCGAAGATCACGACGCCGAGCAGCAGCAACGCCATCGGCCGGATCACCCGACGGGGTCGGAACGCGAAGGTACGCATCAGGCCACCCACGCGCCGACGATGGTCACGAACAGCGGCGCGAGCAGCGCAAGGGCGTAACCGATCGCGGCGGACCGCAGCGCGAGCTTGGCCTTCTCCACCTCGCCGGGGTCACCGTTGGCGGCCAGGTACCGCAGGCCGCCGACGGTCAGGAACAGCGTGGCGACGGCGACGAGGATGCCGACTAGCCAGGTGCGGATGTTGTTGGCGACCTGCTGGATCGACTCGGCGGCCAGCACCACCGAGGCAGACTCGGCCCCGTACGCCGCTGCAGGGACGGCGACGAAGGCAACCGTCACCGCGGCGACACCGAGCAGCCTCAGCCAGGCGCAGGCCGTACGAGACAGGTCTCGGTGGGCACGGCGGACGAACTGCCGTCCCCACCCGGCGATCCCGGGGCGGCGGCGAACCGCCGCCCCGAGACGCACAGAGAGGTTGGGATTCATGGGATGGGGCACCTCCGGTGCGCACGCCTCAGCAGCCCGCAGTGGGGCATGGGTGCGCGAATAGGCGTTGGCGAAGGCGGGACCGGGCGGTGCGCCCATAGGTGACCTGTGATGTCGACCGGCGCGGCCGTCCTCCTCACCAGAAGCGGCGGGTGGGCGGGGACCGTACGGGTGTCAGCGCCGTCAGCGGTCCGGTCGGAACAAGGTCACCTGCGCGGAAGAGTCCCGCACTAGGGGATTACAAATCCGGGCCATGGATTGGAAAGCCGCAGCTCAGGCTGTCTGTTCACGGACGCTTGCGGGCGGTCGGGGCGTCGAGGGCCACCGTCGAGGTGGCCTCGTTGACCGCATCGGCGTACGGGTCCGACAGCGCGCCGGACTCGATCGCGGCCCTCAGCCGGGCGACGGCGGCCGTACGCCGCTTGTAGAGGTTCCAACGCGGCTGGCCGGTCCGCTCGGCGTACGCGGTGAGACTGACCTCCTCCAGATAGGTCACGCCGATCAGTTCCGCCTCCTGCACGGTGATGACCCCGGCGGTGACCGCGCGGGCCAGGACGAGGTCCGGGTGCCCGTACGGGGCCGGCGGCGACACTGTCCCCGGGGCGTGGTTCGGCACCCCGGCCGAGGCGGGCTCCAGGTCGCGCAGCTCGGCGCGGGCCTTCGAAAACGCGGCGGACAGCAGGTTCCCGACCACGCCCGGCCGCGCCACGTCGACCGTGCCGAGAGCGCGGAGAAAGTGCTCCACGATGGCGGCCTGCACGTCACCGGTGAACAGCTTGGCCAGCAGGTACGCCTTGAACCGCAGGCCCGGCAACGCGACACCGACCGCACTGGCACGCCACGCCGAATCTCCCGTGCGGGCACGCTGCACCAGCAGACGCCACACCGCGTCCCGGGCGACGTAACTACAGGACGGGTGCATCAGGATCGCCGACAACTCGGGCAGCGCGATGGCCCGGCGGGGCAGACCCAGGCCGAGGCTGCCACCGTCTACGGACAACGGGCTCGGTCCCTGCCCCATCAGCCGGAACCGGCACTCGATGTCGTTGAGCAACGTCTCGCCGCGCCAGGAAACTGCCGGCGCGGTGACAGGGACAGGGGTACGAAGGTCCATGGTGGTGCTCCCTCGTGATGACCGTGGCCGTCCGGCGGGAGTACCGGTCGGCGCTGTGCCACCACGCCACCAGGGACTTTGCACAGATCATGGACACTGGTGACTTTGTTCAAGCGGTCTCGACACGTGTTCAACCTGAACACCGCCAGCCCTCCTCGATGCGCCTGGCGGCAGCCGACCGACACCCGGCTGAGGATGTTCAACCCGTGGTCGGGCTGTTCAACGCCCTCCACGCCGGCCGTCGCCGCTTCGAGGCAGCCGACTTGAACACGCCGCAACAGATCCACCTATACGGATGTAGCTGGAGGACCAGGCGAGGCCCCGAACTCGGCCCGAACTGATCGTGTTCAAGCCGAGGCGGTGAGCCCGGTCATGTTCAAGCAGACAAGGATCTTGTTCAATCCGGCCAGCGATCTTGTTCAACCGGTCGCGGCACCGTTGCGGTCACCTGCCCGACCGGGTGGCACAAGCGGAGCACATCAATGCCCCCTGTCGGCGTACGGCTTCGAGTGCAGAGCCGGGTATGCCACCGAGCACCCGGCAGCTATCGACATCTGCAAGTGCGGCTGTGGCTCACGGCCGAGATTGCTCCGCAAAGAGCAACTACAGTCAGTCATGTCGGCCAACCCGGCAGCGGGTCCGGATCTGTCGATGAGCGTGCATTCCCTTCCCCATTCGCCGGTAACGGCGATAGCGGCGGCAGCTATTGCAGTTGGATTGCGATATACATAAGCTGCATATCTTACTGCCGAAACGCGCGCGCCGGTAATCGCCGGGGCGTTCAGGAAAGTTGGAACCCCCACGCCCTCTGCTACGGATGCCACCTCGCTAAGAACTTTGCGACCACCGCCGTTACCTCACTTACATCCGACGCGAATGATGCAAAGGTATGTCCCGGGAGCAGAGCCTCAACTAGGCCACACATTGGCATCGTCAAGTTCGGCTGAAACCTTGGATCGTTCATTTCATAGTGAACGCATCGGTTTCGGATCCTCAGGCCTGCGGCCGAAGTGACTCGTTTGGCTGAATCGGTATCGAGTATTGTCCGTAGCTGAGTGATAGCTGGTGACACTAAGTCTGGATACAAGCCAGCGATCCGGCGAAGTGCCGTCAGACAATGGTACGCGGTTATCGTCTGCGCTCGAAACACTGCTCCCTGGTGCCTGTGGGCAGTAAGTGGCAGAACAAGTCTGGATGTATTGAGATCGCCTTCAATCAGAAGCAACAGCAGTTTCAACTCCAGCGAAAAAAGGGTCTCGAATCGGCCGGCAAGGTACTGATCCGCGAGGCAATCGCGTGTCCGGATCGTCAGACTTGAGAAGTCGATGGTGGCCTCGGGCCCGTCATTAATGAATGTGGCACCGCACATCGCGGCGACTGCGCCGCCCCATTCCCTTGAGACCTCAGCTAGTGCCTGGCCGGTCTTGCCGACAGCCTGGTCGCATGGATTTATCCCCAGCCGATACGAGGCTGGCACTGTAGCGCCTATGAGCGAGTCGCCAAGGAAGTACAGGCCCAGGTCCGACTCTGCCCAGCGGGCCCACCACTTGGCCTTACCGGTGAAGGCGTTTCGATGCATGACCAGTTCCTCGCGGAACTCCGCCAGCACATCGGGCATAGTTTTCTTGGTGTCGTCCAGGATCTTAGTCGTATGCCGGCTGCGGGCGGTGATCGCTGTGTATTGATTAGACAGTTGGGTAGCGAACTCCGGGATACCCACATAGCTGGAGGTGGAGCGGATCGCCGTCGCACCCTCGTGTGCGATGCGAACGAAGTGATGGCTTAAGAACAAGCCCACGTAGGCCGCGACGAGGTTATCTAAGGCTGTCGAACGGGCGAGGTCAGCTACCCATTTCCCGTCCTCGTGCATCAGCTTTCGCGCCGCCCAGCCGCGAAGCTCATTCATGTCGATTCCTCGCCCAGGGCGGATCGGGACATGGAGCGGAAAGGTTGTCCCCTGATCGTGGGGCAATTCAGTCATCGAGACTCCTAAATTCGGAACCATTTCACGCGGATAGCCCGTCCACCTTCAGGTCGATTGAGTCCGGCTAGTGTTCCTGTCGGTCCATGGTTTCAGATGCTGCCGATAATGTTCGGCGAGCGGAGGTCACCGCTACGCTTAGTCGAGCACCAGGATGAATGAGTTCCTGATTGCGAGACTATGGGCAGCAAAACTCCTATACCCCCTACGGGTCAATGTCATGAACCGCCTCCGCGGGTTCGTTCTTACCTCCCAGATTGGGCAGACTATCCGACTGCAGCGGCAACCGCTACCGAGTTCAAACTCACGAAGGTCGTAACGGGGCACTGGTCTGCCGCGTTGATGCTGCGTCGCCGTGCGCGGGATCGTCACTTTTCGTGCTGTCACGGGTGGCGGTCGGTTGCAGATACAACGCGTCGGGCACCTCAGCTAAATCGGGTTGGAGGAGCGCCGAGGCCGCCGTACCCTGCACGTCCATGACTACGGTTCCTGAGCGCGTAGCGGCCCCCGCCCGCTTGTTGCGTACGTGCCGTGACGTCTACCTGGCAGCGTGGGACGAGGGCCTGGCTGACGTGAGGCCTGGCTCGCAAGCTCACGCTCACTTCGGCACGGCGGAGACCGGACCGAACGGACCGTGGCCCGAGTGGCTGGCGCCGCAGACGCGGACGATGGCGGTCACCCTCGTTCGCCAGCAGGCGGACCTCTGCGTCTCGGTCGGGATCCTCATGGAGGCCGGCGAGATCTTCGAGTCGATCTACAGCCTCGCCCGCTCGGCGTTCGAGTTCGGCATGCGGGCGTTCTGGCTCCTTGAGCCCGAAGTCCCGTTGCGGCAGCGATGCGCCCGCGGGCGATTGATGGAACTCACCAGCTTGCACCACCTCAAAGACGCGGCACGATACCGACCGGACCAGGTTGCGGCGGCCGGCGACATCGCATCGCTGAAGGCGTCATGGCGGGTGCTGAAGAGGTCCGTACAAGGGCTGTTCGATGACGTCGACTTGGCCGAGGCCGGCAGTTGGAGCGTCGAGGGCGTGCGGTACGAGAGCTGGACGGAAGTCGCCGGCCGGTGGCTCGAACGGTCCGGCGCCTCCGTTGACGGGCGATGGCTCTACAAACACCTCTCGGTCCGCGCACACCCTCAAGGGCTCATCGCCACGCCCGGCTTAGGCGTTGGTGCCGAGGGCCAAACCATCCGATCGGTCAGCGCCGACGAGATCGGCCGGCTCGCCTTCGTGCTCCTGGTGCCGTTTTGGCTTTCGCTCAACACCATCACGAGCTACCACGGCCTCGCGTCGGGTGCCGTCGCCGCGCTGGAAGGCGAGCTACGCGAGCACTTCTCCAGCGCATTCGTCTAGGACGCTCGGCCGGCTCGCCAGGGTGCAGCGCATCGGTCATCCCGCCAGCGCGCGTAGCGAAAAGCGTTGACACACGAGCCGATAGCCTCGTTGGATGGCGAAGCATAAACCCGCACCCGACTCGATCTCCATCCGGCTGTCCGACAGCCGAGGCCTGGACGCGACGAACGAGACGCCCGGTCCGGCCGAACGCGGGAAGTTGGAGCTGGTCGAGGTGCTGCAACCGCGGCGCTTCGACGCATGCCCGATCTGCGGTGACCCGGCAGCGACGGAAGCCGAGCACGTGCCGCCCGGCAGTATCGGGGGCAAGGTGATGACCTGGACGTGCAAGCGGTGCAACAACAACTTCGGCAGCAAGGTCGAGGTGGACCTGCTCGACTGGTACGAGGGCGCGGTGACGACGTGGTTCGCCTCGGAGACCGTACGCGGTAAGCGTAAGACCGGCCGGCTGCTGGTGCGCCGGACCGACAACGACGAGTTTGTGCTCCTGCCAGCTGGCAAGTCGGACGAGATCTACGCCGAGATCCTGGCCGCTGGTGACGTCGAAATGCAGTACGACGTTCCGGAGCACAAGCGGTGGTCAATTGCCCTGCTCAAGTGCGTCTACCTCGCCCTCTGCATCAAGTTCGATGTCATCCAAGGCCCGCGGGCTGACCAGGTGCGCGCCGACCTGCTGGCAGCCCGTGACGCGCCCAGCCGGGCCGACGTAACGCCGAGCGAGATCGCCCGGCGCCTCCACGTCCTGCGCGGATTCGGACCGGAGCCGTTGACCTCGGCCCCGGTCGTCACCGCCGTCGTGCACGGGCCGGAAGGCCCGCTGGAGGGTGTGCTGCTCGCCGGGCGACTGTTTGTTTCCTGGTCGCCGGTCAGCGAGGACCAGGCGGCCACGCCTGGTGAGATCGGCAGGCGCGTTATGACCATGCGGGTCGGGACACCGATGTCGGGTGTCGTAACGGCCGTTACCCCGAAGCCTCGCACTTCGACAGGCTGATCTCGGCCCCCTCATCGGCGCACTCGTTTGCCGCAGAGCATGGGTGGCGCTCGAACAGGGGCCACAGAGCGTGTCGGCGTACAGGTGGCGCGTGTCGTCCAATCACGCCGATGAGAGTCCATCCGGCGGAGCGTGGGGTGCGGCAACGATGCGAATCAGGCGCTCAGCAGGCGTAGAAGGAGTAGCTGTAGGGGCGGCCTCGGTCGCAGATGGCACGCAGTCGGGGCCGCCTGAAGTCGGGGAGCCTGGCCAGGACGCGGAGGAAGATTTGTCCGTCCGGCTCGAACCGGTGACCCGGAAACAGTGCCGGCAGCGCCTCCGGCGGGATCGGGACCGATCGCCCGACCGGTTTCGGGGGTCGGTGGAAGGCGATGTGCCGCCAGGCGTCCCAGGCCAGCGGAACAGGCTTCACGGTGGAGCTACCGGCCACGGTTCGCCGGTTTGCGGATGTTCCGGGATGAGGGCGAAGTCGCCAGCGGCATCCGGAAGGCCGGGCCCAGCCAGGACCAGGGTGCGCCCCGGCTCTGTGCCGACCGGGCCGACGAGACGGTCGAGAACGGGCTGTGGTCCGGCCCTCACCCGCGATAGACCAACGGCCGATCTGCTGACCGCGACACGCCCGGGATCTACCCAGAGAACAATAATGAAGATCAACTAAAGTGCTGGTGCTAACGTAGTGCCCGTCGGTCAAGCGGCACGAAGGAGTGCGCGGTGGATCAGCCTGTCAGCACGTGGGCTCGTCAGCGATTCGGTGAGCGGGCGGCGCACGTGCGCGCGGCTGTGGTGGACGCCCTGCACGCAGCGCTCGCGGACGCTCAGGACGCGCAGAAGGTCTCCAAGAGCAGGTTGCTGTTCACTTTCGGCGTCACGCAGGCCGCCCGCCGGTACGAGTGCATCGTGGACGCGTTGAAACAGATGGACGGTGCCGAGGTCGTCAAGCCCAAGGGCTCGCCGCACGAGCTGGTCCTGCTGGAGGGCAACTTGATCTACCCTTTCCGGTATGCGAAGGCCGACAACGTGCCGATCCAGCGCGCCCGGGTCAGCGATCGGAAGATCAGCGGGTTGATCGCGGAGCTGTTCGAGCGGTTCGGTCCCGAGCTGACCCAGGCCAGCCTGTTCGACCAGGACGGCGACGAGTCTGAGCAGTCGGAGCGTCAACTGGCCCTGACCCGGGTGCCCGAGGGCACGAAGCTGGTCCTCATCTCCTACGCGAGCAACGACCGCGCCGGTGTCCTCAACGCCTGGTGGGGCGAGGGTGAGCTGGGCGACCGCGGGTACGTGCGGTGGCTGCCCGGACACTACGAGCAGCTGCCGCTCAACGCGACGGACGCAGGCGGCGCCGCGGGTCGCGGCTACGGCCCGACGGGACCGCTCGGTCCGGTTCCCGGCCCGCGCCTCACCGGCCCCGTCGGCGCACCGGCCACCGGCCCCCGGTTCGATGATGGCGACATGCCCTCGGTGCCGCTGTCGGCCCGCGCGCCGGTCGAGCAGAAGAACAGCGAGATGTACCCACCTGTCACGGAGCGAGCGCCAGAGACGCCGAAGGCCGATGAGAAGGACCGGTAACCAGCTCTCCCTGCTTCCCAGCGGGAAAACGGACGTCGACCCGGCCCCGGGCGCGGTAGCGCGGGTTTTCGATGCGGCGCGGCTGACGCAGGCGCGGCACTTGGCGGGCAAGACGAAGAAGGAGATCGCCGAGGCCATCCGGGTGACCCCGGCTGCGGTGGGGCAGTACGAGTCGGGGATGACCAAGCCCCGGCCGGAGCTGATCCCGCTCCTGGCGGACACGCTGGGGGTACCGATCACGTTCTTCGTGTCCGGGCGTCCGCACGCCCGTCTGGACGCCTCCGGCGCGCACTTCCGCAGCCTGCGCTCGGCCCGTGCCTGGCAGCGGGACAAGGCGGTCGCGCACGTCAAGCAGGTGTGGGAGTTGACGTTGGCCCTGGAGAAGCGGGTCCAGTTGCCTCCGGTTGACCTGCCGGGCTTCGCCGGCGGAGAGATGCACTCAGGCGTGGACCTGCCCCGCTCCCCGGTGGAGGCGGCTCGTGCGCTGCGTGCGTACTGGCGGCTGGGCACCGGCCCGATCCCGCACCTGGTCCGGCACCTGGAGACGCACGGCATCGTGGTCGATGCCCCGTCGGGCGACCGCGCCGACCGCGAGGTGGACGCGTTCTCCATCTCCTACCTGCGCCCGATCATGGTGCTCACCGCGAACCGCACCGACGACGTGTACCGGTACCGGTTCACTGCCGCGCACGAGCTGGGGCACCTGGTCCTGCACGGCGACACCGCACCCGGCGACACGCAGCACGAGCGCGAGGCGGACGCGTTCGCTGCGGAGTTCCTAACCCCGCGCGACAGCGTCATGCCCGAGCTGCCCGCCCGGGTGGACCTGCGCCGGCTTGCCGACCTGCAACGCGTGTGGGGCGTGTCCGTCGATTCGCTGCTCTACCGATGCAGGGAGGTAGGGCTGCTGTCGGATCAGGCGGCCGCCCGCGCCTGGCGCAACCTCGCCCAGCTGCGCAGCCAGCCGGGCTTCGTCACCGAGTCGGTGAGCCGGTACCCCGGCGAGCAGCCGGTCATGTTGCGCCAAGCGTTCGAGCTCGCCGCCGCGCAGACCGGGCTGACGTTGCCCACGCTCGCGCACGAGCTGGGCTGGTCGGTGTCGCGGACCCGCGACCTGCTGAACCTGGAGGAGCAGCGGCCTGTGCTGCGGCTGGTGCCATAGGAGGCCAAAACCCCGACGGCATACCTACTCAACAGGGCAGAGGCGGATCGGGATCTTCACCGAGCCCTTCGAGCCGCGCGGGTCGCGGCGCGGGGTGGGTGTTGCGCTCGCAGACGCATTCGCGCAGGACACGGAGTTCCGGTTACTCATCGTGAGTATGGGACATGCGTCGCCGGGGCGACCGGCACCGCAAGGTCCTTCAGCGCCACTCGCCCAAGCCACTGCTCTGCACGGAAACCCGTCGCCGACACCCTCTGACCTGCATGTTCAACCACCGATGACCTTGGTCAACCCTCGGCGTCGGGCATGGCGCCAAGGTCGGCGCGCGGCGGGACTTCCAATCCGAGGTCCGGATTTGTAATCCCCTAGTGTCAGCGCTCGTCGGCGGACGTGGCCCACACGCCCATGCCGAAGCCCCACGCCACCGCCCCCGGTAACCGGCCTCAGCCGGTACCAGTCGGTCTGCTCCTACCGCCTACCCACATCCGGCGTGTCCTCGGCCGGCATATGCCGAGGGACTGGCACGGACTTCCTCTGAACCACCTCGCCTACCTCATCCGCCGCTACACCAACGTCGACGACGCTGTGCTCGACCTCGACGCGCACCCCGCCACCCTCGCCGCGACCATGTATCTGCGTCGAGTGCCGGCCCGGCTGTCCACCGCTCGCCACGGCCCGGCCGTGCGGCTCCTCACGTCCGAGCGTCGGGCAGCACGACAGCCTGGCACCGGCGTCGACCTGATCCTGGCGAGCCTGCCCGAAGGAGCACAGCCCCTCACCCGGGACGACGCGGCCACAGCCATGATCACCTGGCGGCCCCTGCTACGCCCCGGCGGCTTCCTGGTCGTCGGACTCCCGCCCCGACAGCATCAGCCGGGCGAGCTCAGCCGCCGCGCCACGGTCATCGCCGCTGCCCGCGCGGCCGGGCTCTTCTACCACCAGAACATCCCCGCTGTCCTCGTCCCGCTGCCCGAGCACGAGCCACGCACCGCCCCCGCACATCCGGACGGGGCCGACGACAGGCGAGCTCTGCTTGCCGGCCGGCACCTTCCGGTCGTTCGGGACCTTGTCGTGTTCGGGACCACCGCCACCGGTGAGGAGTACGCCCGTGTCTGAGCCTCGTCCGCCGTTTCGGACCACCGGTTCCCCTGACTCCGAATCTCCGTACCTCGACGGGTCCGACCTGGCGGCACTGCTTGCCGAGGGCTACCTCGGCTCCGTCTGGCTCACCGGCCAACACCCGTCCCGCGACCTGCGACGCGGTCGATACACCCCGGAGTCGATGAAGCACCCCGGCAAGATGCTGCCGACCATCCCCAGGTACGCCATCCGCACCTACACCAACCCTGGCGACGTCGTGCTCGACCCCATGGCCGGCATTGGCACCACCGTCATCGAAGCTATGCACCTCGGCCGACACGGCGTCGGCATCGAGTACGAAGCCGAATGGGTCGCCAAGGCTGCGGACAACATTCGCCACGCCGTCCAAGCCGGAGCACCAGGCCGGGGCGAGATCTTCCACGGCGACTCCACCGCCCTGCCAGCTCTACTGCCCGCGGGCCTGCACGGACAGGTCTCCCTGGTGATCACCTCACCGCCGTACGGATCGTCCACCCACGGCCACGTCCGCACCCCCGGCCCGAGACGCGGCAAAGTCCGCAAGCTCAACCACAAGTACGGAGCCGGGGACAACCTCGCCTACCGCAGCCACGGCCAACTCGCCGACGGATTCACCGCGATCCTCACCGGCTCCCGCCAGCTCCTACGGCCCGGCGGACACGTCATCGTCACCGCCCGCCCCTACCGCCGCCACGGCGAACTCATCGACATCCCCGGCATGGTCACCGCCGCCGGCATCAACGCCGGCCTCGAACTCGTCGAGGAATGCATCGCCCTCATCTGCGGCATCCGCGACGGCCTAATCATCCCCCGGGCCTCCTTCTTCCAGCAGAAGAACATCCGCGACGCCATCGCCACCGGCGACCCGCAATGGCTCGTCCAGCACGAAGACGTTGTGGTCCTCCGAGCCCCACTGAGCGGCGTCCCAGCCTCGTCACCAGTCTCGGACAGGCAGACCTCGTGAGCGTCGAACCGACCGACACGCAACTTCTCTACACCGCAGAACAGGCCGCCGTCCTCCTCCAGGTCAATCCGTCGTGGCTCCGCAAGAAGGCCACCGCCCGAACCATCCCGTGCACCTTCATCGGCAAACACCTGCGATTCTCCCCCACCGACCTGAAAACGATCATCGCGGCAGGCGCGCAAACCCCCACTGAACAGCAGAAACACTGATCGTCCATCCACCCCCGACGGCAGTGCTTGACCCGCCCTGACACGGGGAGCGTTCATGGTGGTCCGGCCCCGATCACGGCCGGACCACCATCCCAGCAACCAGGAAGGCACCAACATGGCCTGGGTCGAAAAGCGCGGCGACATGTGGCGCGTCAGGTTCCGCAACCCCGACGGCAGCGTCGCCACAGACAGCACCCACCCCACCAAGACGGCCGCCAGCACCCGCGCGAACGCGATCGAAACCGACCAACAGCGCGACGTGTTCATCAACCCGGAACACGGCAGGATCACCCTCGCCGAATGGGTCGAGCAGTGGCTCGACGCCCACGACGTCGGAGCCTCCACCTTCGAGCGCTACCGCTCACACCTCGACATCCACATCCTGCCCCGCTTCGGCGACACCCCCCTCAACGGCATCACCCGAATGGCCGTCAAACGGTGGATCAAAGACCTCAACCGGCGACGCGCCGACTCCACCGTGGCCAGCATCCTCAGCCTGCTCTCCATGATCATGGGAGAAGCCGTCGAGGAACGCCGCATCACCATGAACCCCTGCCGCCGGCTCCGCAACACCTCCGCACACCGCCCCGAACGGCCCTGGGCCAACCCCACACAGGTCAACGCGATCGCCAGCCGGGTCACCACACCCAACCGCATCATGATCATCACAGCGGCCTACACCGGGATGCGCTGGGGCGAACTCGCAGGCCTACGCCGACCCAACTGCAAACTCGGCGACGGCCGCATCCTCATCGACCCCGACGAAGGCGCGCTGCACGAGGTCGGCGGCCACCTCACCCTCGGACCACCGAAGACCCCGGCAGCCGTACGCGACATCCTCCTGCCACCGTTCCTCGTCGAACTACTACGCACCCACCTCGACAGCCATGACCACGACCACGTCTTCACCGGCCGCGACGGCGGCCTACACCGCCGCTCCAGCTTCCACCGCCGCCACTGGCGACCCGCCACCGACGGCGACCCCACCAACGGCATCCCCGCCATCATCCGAGGACTCCACTTCCACGACCTACGGCACAGCCACAAGACCTGGCTCATCGAAGACGACGTACCCGAGGTCGCCCAAGCCAAGCGACTCGGCCACCGCCTCCCCGGCATCCGGGGCATCTACAGCCACGTCAGCCCTACCGTCGAGCAGCGGCTCGCCGACAGACTGCAGGCACGGTGGGAGCGGACACCCCGACCCTGGGGTGACAACACTTCGCACTAGGAAGTGCTCACCGTGGAGCAGGACAGTCGGTTAACGGAAGCTGTCACCCCCAGGGAGCGGACCCGCTCCCCCTGCGCTCCCCCGGTAAGGGCCGCGACAGCAGTAGGCCCGTTACCGGATGTCCGGCAACGGGCCACGTGACGTGCTCGTACAGCTGGTGGGCGATACTGGGTTTGAACCAGTGACCTCTTCCGTGTCAAGGAAGCGCGCTCCCACTGCGCCAATCGCCCTCGTTGTTGACGAGGTGGAGACGGGATTTGAACCCGTGTACACGGCTTTGCAGGCCGTTGCCTCGCCTCTCGGCCACTCCACCGAGGTTGCCCCCGACGTGTCGTGGTGGCATCTCCGAGCGGACGACGGGACTCGAACCCGCGACCCTCACCTTGGCAAGGTGATGCGCTACCAACTGCGCTACGTCCGCATATGCTCGGCTTTCCCGCCCCGCTGGGGCGCTCCTGCCGACGAATGAGAACTCTAGCCGAGCCGTCGCGCGGTTGCCAACTCGGGGTCACCTCGGCGCGCCCGATGCCGATGTGCTGGACAAACTTCCCATCGCGGCACGGACGGGCTCCCGCTCGGACCCCGTCACGCGAGGCGAGTTCGGGTTAGCCGATCTCCGCCCCGACGTGAGTCAGGAAATTGACTGGTAACTCATCGTATCGATGATAGTGCGTTACCGTGTTCGCCGTGACAAGACGTTCGGCCGAGATACGCCTTGACTCGCTGCTGCGGACCGCCTGCGAGGTGATCGTGCAACGCGGGCTGGCAAACACCCGTACCGCTGATGTCGCCGAAGCGGCGGGGGTCAGTCAGGCGCTGGTGTTCTACCATTTCTCGACCAAGGACCGGCTGCTGGCCGAGGCGTTCGCGTACGCCGCCGAGCAGGATCTGGCCAGACTCGACGCCGTCGTGCGGTCGACCGCCGGGCCACTGGAGAAGATCAAGAAGATCATTCGGTTGTACGCGCCGACCGGCCGCGCCAAGTCGTGGGCACTCTGGATCGACGGCTGGTCCGAATCGATGCGTACCCCCGCACTGAACCGGGTGTGCCGCAATCTCGACCTGCGGTGGAAGGAGGCACTGACCGGAGTGATCGCCACCGGCTGCGCCGACGGCACCTTCACCTGCCCGGATCCCAAGGGCGCGGCGTGGCGGATCAACGCGCTGATCGACGGACTCGCGGTGCAGGCGACGATGCACGACCGGGTCGTCTCCCGGCGACAGCTCACCGAGTGGATCCGGTTGGCCGTCGCCCGGGAGATCGGCTGCACACCGAACGAACTGGCGTGACCATCGCATCGATCGAAGCGGTTCAATCAACGTCGGGCAGCGACTCACTCGGCGGCGGTGAGCAGCGCGACGACGTCCGGGCGCCGCAGGGTCCCGTCGACCACGTACACCCGGTGCCGTCGGGCGAGCTGCCCGCCGGCCGGCACCGGCACCGGGGTGTCGAACGCCAACGCCGCGCAGACCCCCGGGTAACCGCTGGCCCGCACGAACCAGTGGTCGCCGTCGCCGAGGCCGGTGAAGACCACCGTGTACGGCGACCCGTCGGCACCCTGACTGGTCAGCGCGACCCACGGCGCGGTGCTGCCGTTGACCGCCTCCTCACCGTCGGCGTCGACGGTGAACACGGTGGGCGTGCCGGGGGCCAGCCGCCAGAAGAAGCCGCCGTACCCGGCTCCGCCGGGGCGTCCGTTGGTCGCTGGGCTGCCAAGGACGATCTCCCGGTCGGCGGGGGCGGTCAAGGAGTACCCGATCTCGAAGCGCCAGGCGGTGGCGTGCCCGGCGACCTCGCCGACGGTGACCGTCCGGTCCTCGGTCAGCAGGGTGGCGCCCGCCGGATCGCACCACCGTAGCCGCTGCCGGAACCCGTCCGGGGCACGGTCGAGCCAGCTGTCGTGGACGATCCGACCGTGGTCGTCGCGCCAGGTGTAGCCGGCGTCGCGGACGTAGGTCCGGCCACCCCAGAGATTGGTCCCGGAGACGTCCTGCATCGTGACGGAGACACCGAGGTGCCAGCGGTGGTCCTCCGGCAGGGTGTCGGTCACCGGCACGCCGGCGAGGGTACGCACGGGATGCAGGTACGGCCGGGGCGAGTACCGGGGGTCGACGTCGGGGTGGACCACGTACTCGGCGACAGGGCGTCCCGCCACCCGCAGCATCAGGTTGTCGGTCATCGGGCTCCTTCCGTACTCCTTTCCCACCATCGGGAAAGCGCTTGCCGATTGTGCCAGGTCGACCGCCCGACGGTGGGCGGCGACCGACGCCGGCACCGCTGCCCCGCAGCGATCGGCGGCACGGATAATCGACCGCAGGCGGTGACATGTCACACAGCGTCAGTGGACCGCCGTCGAGGGGAGACCAGGTGCCGGGACCAGCTATCAGCATCCGGGACGTCGCCTCCCGCGCCGGCGTCTCCGTCGGCACCGTGTCGAACGTGCTCAACCGGCCGGACATCGTCGCCGCTGGCACCCGCTCGCGGGTGCTCGCCGCCATCAGCGAACTCGGCTTCGTCCCGAACGACGCGGCCCGGCAGTTGCGCCGGGGCCGGGGACGCACCCTGGGCCTGGTGGTCCTCGACGTGGCGAACCCGTTCTTCACCGACGTGGCCCGGGGCGTCGAGGAGGCCACCAGCACCGCCGGGATGCCGGTGATCTTCTGCAACAGCGACGGCGACGCCACCAGGGAGAACGCCTACCTCGACCTGCTCGAGGAGCAACGGGTGCAGGGTGTCCTGATCACCCCGGTCGACGACGCCAGCGAACGCCTGCTGCAGCTGCGGGAACGCGGCGTACTGGTGGTGCTGCTGGACCGCCGCTCCCGCCGGCCGGACCTGTGCTCGGTGTCGGTCAACGACCGGCTCGGCGGCGAACTGGCGGTGCGGCACCTGATCGACGCCGGCCACCGGCGGATCGCCTTCGTCGGTGGGCCGACCCACCTGGAGCAGGTCCGGGACCGGTACGCCGGAGCGGCGGCGGCGCTCGTCGACGCCGGGCTCAGCGAGCGGGCGCTGCGCCGGTTCGACACGCCGAGCCTGACGGTGTCCGCCGGGCGCGACGCCGCCGCCCGGGTGCTCGGGGTGCCCCGCAGCTCCCGGGTGACCGCCGTCTTCTGCGCCAACGACCTGCTCGCGCTCGGCGTTCTGCAGGGGCTGACCCGCCAGCAGGTCCGGGTCCCCGAGGACATCGCTCTGGTCGGCTACGACGACATCGACTTCGCCGCGGCCGCCGCGGTGCCGCTGTCATCGGTACGTCAGCCCCGGCAGCGCCTCGGCCACACCGCCGCGACGCTGCTGCTCGACGAGGCGACCAATCCCGGCACCCACCGCCATGAACAGGTGGTCTTCGACCCGGAGCTGGTCGTGCGGGAGTCCAGCCAGGACGTCCGGCCGCCACGTCCGGCGTTCTGAGCCCTCGGGCCATCGACGGTCCGACCTTGACAGCCGTATCGGCGCGCTCATATGTTTGGACCACTATTGAAACGGTTCATATGGAGGCGACGTGCGGCGTTACTGCTTCCTGCTGAGGGTCCGCCCCGACCGGATCGACGAATACCGGGCCCGACACACCGCAGTCTGGCCACAGCTGCTGCGCGCGCTGCGCGACGCCGGCTGGCACGACTACTCCCTCTTCCTGCACCCGGACGGCCTGCTGGTCGGCCACGTCCGCGCCACCGACCTCGCCTCGGCCCAGGCCGCGATGGCCGCGACCGAGGTCAACGCCCGGTGGCAGGCCGAGATGGCGCCGTACTTCACCGACCTCGACGGCCGCCGGCCCGACGAGGGCTTCGTCCTGCTCGACGAGATCTTCAACCTTGACGACCAGCTCGCCGCGACCGGCGACGCGTGACCTGGGACGGCGGGGCAGCAGATGCCTGACGTGACCGCACGAATCAAAGCCGTACTGCGCACGCAGCGGATCGAGGTGCCGTCCTGGGCGTACGGCAACTCCGGCACCCGGTTCAAGGTCTTCACCCAGCCCGGGGTGCCCCGCACCCCGCAGGAGAAGATCGCCGACGCCGCCCAGGTGCACGCGGTCACCGGCATCGCCCCGATCGTGTCGCTGCACATCCCATGGGACCGGGTCGAGGACTACCGGCAGCTCGCCCGGTACGCCGTCGACCTCGGCGTACGGATCGGCACCATCAACGCGAACGTCTTCTCCGACGACGACTACCGCCTCGGCAGCGTCACCAACCCGGACCCGCGCGTCCGCCGCAAGGCCGTGGCGCACCTGCTGGACTGCGTCGACGTGATGGACGCCACCGGATCGACGGATCTGAAGCTGTGGTTCGCCGACGGCACCAACTACCCCGGCCAGGACAGCATCCGGGCCCGGCAGGACCGGCTGGCCGAGGCCCTGGACACCACGTACGCCCGGCTCGGGGCGCAGCAGCGGCTGCTGCTGGAGTACAAGCTGTTCGAGCCGGCGTTCTACACCACCGACGTGCCTGACTGGGGTACGGCGTACGCGCACTGTCTGCGGCTGGGCGAGCGGGCGCAGGTGGTCATCGACACCGGGCACCACGCCCCGGGCACCAACATCGAGTTCATCGTGGCGTTCCTGCTGCGGGCCGGCCGGCTCGGCGCGTTCGACTTCAACTCCCGCTTCTACGCCGACGACGACCTGATGGCCGGTGCCGCCGACCCGTTCCAGCTGTTCCGGATCATGTTCGAGATCGTCGCCGCCGACGCGCTGGACCCGGCGGCCGGCATCAACTTCATGCTCGACCAGTGCCACAACATCGAGCCGAAGATCCCCGGCCAGATCCGGTCGGTGCTCAACGTGCAGGAGGCCACCGCCAAGGCGCTGCTGGTCGACGCCGAGGCCCTGGCCGACGCGCAGGCCGCCGGCGACGTGCTGGGCGCCAACGCCGTACTGATGGACGCCTTCCACACCGACGTCCGCCCGATGCTGCGCGAGCTGCGGACCGAGCAGGGCCTCGACCCGGACCCGATGGCGGCCTACGCCCGCAGCGGCTACGCGCAGCGCATCGTCGCCGAACGTCGCGGCGGGCAGCAGGCCGGCTGGGGAGCCTGACCCGGCCGGCGCTCCGTCGAGGATTGCGCTGGGCACTGGCGGGTAGGTCGGCACGTGCCCGACGACCGCACCCGGCCCGCCCAGCGCATCAGCCGCGAGAGCTGGACGCGGCTGGTACGCGACGGCTGGACGCGGCTGACCCGCAATTGCCGCGCACGGTTGCGGCACCTGCGCGGCAACATGATCATCCCGGTGCAGGCCGGCGTCGCGGCCGCGCTCGCCTGGCTGCTCGCCGACGACGTACTGCGCAACCCGGACCCGGTGTTCGCCCCGGCGATCGCGGTCGGCACCATCGTGTCGGCCCTGGGCAACCGACTCCGCCGTACCCTGGAGACCGTCATCGGGGTGGCCGTCGGCATCGGCGCCGGTGACGTCCTGATCGCCGTGGTCGGCAGCGGCCCGTGGCAGACCGGGATGATCGTGGCCATCGCCGTGGCGCTGGCGCTGCTGCTGCGCGGCGGCAGCACCCTGCTGGTGCAGGCCGGCGGCACGGCGGTGCTGATCGCCACGCTGGCCCCGGCGAACCCGGACATCGTCGTACCCCGATTCGTCAACGCGGTGGTCGGCGGTCTGGTCGGGCTCGCCGTGGTGCTGGTGCTGCTGCCGCTCAACCCGCTGCGGCTGGTGCAGCGTGCGGTCGGACCGGCGCTTGATCGGCTGGCCACGCTGCTGGACGACGCCGCGGCGGCGCTGACCGCTGGCGACGCCGCCCAGGCTCAGCGGGCGCTGGACCGGGTACGGGACTTCGACGAACGCCTGGCCACGCTGCAGGACGCACTCGCGGCGGCGAACGAGGTGGTGACGTTGGCGCCGCAGCGGTGGTCGAACCGGCACGTGCTGGCCGAGCTGACCAGCAGCGGCGAACACCTGGAACGCGCAACCCGCAACTGCCGGGCGATGCTGCGCCGGATCGTCTCGGTGCTCGAGGACGACGAACCGGTGCCTGGCCAGCTGCCGACCGCGGTCCGCCAGCTCGGCGAGGCGCTGCGCACGATGCGCCAGGAACTCGACCGGGGGCGGGAGTTCCACCGGACCCGGGAGCAGGCGCTCGGGGCGGTCGACCAGTCCGGGTCGGCGTACGCCGAAGGGCTCGGCTACTCCGGCAACGTGGTGGTGGCGCAGGTCCGTACGGCCGGCAGCGACCTGCTGCGGGCTACCGGGATCGGGCGGCGGGCCGCGAACCGGATGGTCCGCCGCGCCGCCGGGCACAGCCGACCACCGTCACCGCCACCGGCTCCGCCCCGGCCGTGACCGGCCCCAGCCGGTGGCCGACGACGGTGCCGCCGCCGACCGCCACACATCAGCCGCCGACCGCCACCCGTCACCCGACGGCCCCGGCACGGCCCCGGTGGCGGGCAGCGGGCCGTCCGGGTCCGCTGTCGAGCGCAGCAGCCGGGCCCGGACCCGCATCAGCAGGCCGAAACCGACGAAGACCATCGCGCCACCGGCGATGAACCAGGCCACCGGGATCCCCGAGGTGTCACCTGCGGGAATCGCGTCGACCGGCTGCGGACCCCCACCACCGGTCCCGGCCGGGGCGTCGGCGATGACCGCCGGGTCGTCGACGACCGGCGGCACCGACTCGGTCGGCTCCGGGTCGGACCCGCCGGGTTCGGTGACCACCGGCAGGGTGACGGCGGTGTCGGCGAGCAGGTTGACGTCCTCGTCGTAGGCCTCGGCGGTGAGGGTCACCCGACCTTCGGCGTCGTCGGTGAAGCTGAACTGGTACTGCGCCGTGACGGTCCGGTCCTGGCAGAGAGTGCCCGGGTCGAGTGCGACGTCGGTGAGGCGGGCGGTGTCGTCGTCGATCTGCACGTCGACGGCGAACGCCTGGCCCTGTTCCACCCGGGCGGCCCGGATCTGGTCGAACTCGACGCCGTCGACACGCAGCAGCAGCGACCACCGGACCTTCTCGCAGTCCCCGCCAAGGTCCCGGCTGACCACCACCGTCATGCCCACCGGACCTTCACCGGCGACGGCCTCGTCGGGCAACTCGGTGATCTGGGCCTGGTATCCGCCCTGCGCCGCCGCCGGTGTGGCGCTGAACAGCAGTCCGGCAACTCCGGCCAGCCCGACCGCGACTCCGGTCGCGATTCGCCCCACCGAGCCCACCACCTTCATCCCTTGTCCCACCGATCATGTCCACCGGCCACGGTACGTGCGTGCCGGCTGGTGGGACAGGGCCCAACTTGTCACCCAGCGCAAAGTAAAACGGGCGAATTAACCACCCGTGGTGAACCGGTGACCCCGAGCCAAGGTTGGCGACGGTCGGTCGACCCGGCACAATCCGCAGACGTGTCTGCCGACCCGTCGGACTTCGTCCGCGCCCACACCCGACTCGCCCCGGTGGCCCACGTACCCGAACTACGGCTGCATCAGGCGGCCGAGCCGATCGGGCTGTGGGAGCTGACCGAGGGCGAGTTCCGCAGCGAACAACCGCCACCGTTCTGGGCGTTCGCCTGGGCCGGCGGTCAGGCGCTCGCCCGGTACCTGCTGGACCGGCCGGAGACCGTCGCCGGGCTACGGGTGCTGGACCTGGCCACCGGTTCCGGGCTGGTGGCCGTCGCGGCGGCCCGGGCCGGCGCGGCCGTGGTCCGCGCGGTGGATCTGGACCCGGTCGCGGGCGCCGCCAGCCGACTCAACGCCGCCGCCAACGACGTACGGCTGGACGTCACCGTCGGTGACCTGCTCGACGGTGACCACGGTGACGCCGAGGTGGTGCTCGCCGGTGACGTCTTCTACAGCGAGGCGATGGCGGCGCGGGTGCTGCGGTTCCTGCTGACCGCCGCCGCCGACGGGGCCCGGGTGCTGGTCGGCGACCCGGACCGGGCGTTCCTGCCCCGGGAGCGGTTCACTGAGCTCGGCAGCTACCAGGTGCCGGTGCCCCCGGCGCTGGAGAGCGTCCGGGTGCGGCACACCCGGGTCTGGCAGCTACGCCCGCCGGTACGCCGACCGGCCCGGACGCTAGCGTGACCGGGTGCTGTTCCGTAACTGGGAAAGGGTCGACGACCGGTGGCCGCCGGTGGCCCGGGTCACCGACCACGTCGGTGCCGACCATCTGCTGGTGACCCGGCACGCCCTGGTCCGGCAGGTGTTGACCGACCCGGACACGTACCGGCCGGACAACGCCCTGGACGCGGTCACCCCGATCCCCGTCGCGGCGCTGCGGATCCTCGCCTCGTACGGCTTCCGACTGCCGCCGACGCTGGCGAACAACGGCACCTCGTCCCACCCGGCGATCCGGGCAGCGGTGGCCGAGGTGCTGCACCCGACGCGGGTCACCGCCCAGGTCGACTGGTTGACCGCGCTGGTCCGCGACCGGGTGGCGGCGCTGGACGCCGCGTTGGCCGCCGGCCGGCCGGTCGATCTGTACGCCGACCTCGCCGCCGACCTGCCGCTGCTGGTCCTGGCGAGGCTGGTCCAGCTGCCGCCAGCGGCCACGGCGACGGTCAAACGGTTCGCCCGCGCCGCGCTGGAACTGTTCTGGGCCCCGGTGGACGCCGACCGGCAGATCGAACTGGCACACACGGTCGGGCGGTTCCACACCGTGCTGCGTGACTTCGCGGTCACCGGCGACGGTTTGGCCGCGACGCTGCGCGCGGGCGGGCAGCCGCCGGACACCGTCGTCGGGGCGCTGTTCTTCCTGCTGGTCGCCGGGCAGGAGACCACCTCGCAGTTCCTGACCCTGCTGCTGCACCGGCTGGTCGGCGAGCCGACGGTGCTCGCCGGGCTGCGCGACGGGTCGGTCCGGGTCGACGACGTGGTGGAGGAAGGGCTACGGCTGGTGCCACCGATCGTCACCTGGCGGCGTCGGGCGGCGGTGGACACCACGTTGGCCGACGTACCGGTGCCGGCCGGCGCGAGCGTGGTGCTCTGGCTCGCCGCCGCCGGCCGCGATCCGGCGCTGGTGTCCGGGACCGACCAGTTCGTGCCGGGTCAGCGGGGGTCCCGTCGGCATCTGGCCTTCGGCGCCGGGGCCCACCGGTGTGTCGGGGCGCAGCTGGCCCGGATGGAGACGGCGGTGGTGGTCGAGCAGGCGCTGCCGCTGCTGGTCGGCGCCGACGTGGTCCGGGCACCGTGGTCGCCGGACAACCTGTCGTTCCGGATGCCCGACGCCTTGCTGATCCGCCGGCCGGCGACGACCGGCGGATCAGTTGACAGGGCAGACCGGCTGACGGGGCGGATCAGCTGACGGGGCGGATCAGCTGACGGGGCGGATCAGCTGACGTCGTCGGCCCAGGCCCGCCAGTCGTCCAGGACGCCGTAGAGCGCCGGCGTCAGCCAGCCCGACGCGGAGCGGCGGAACACCCCCGGCTCCATGCCGCCGGCACCGTCGGGGACCGCCCCGACCATGGTCGGCACCAGCTCGCTGAGGTTGGCCCAGTGCACCAGCTCCGGCTCGGCCGGCCAGGCACCGAGGACCACCCCGGCCGGGATCGCCCGGCGCTCCAGCGCCTCGAGCGTCAGCGCGGTGTGGTTGAGCGTGCCGAGCCCGGCCCGGGCCACCACCACGGCCGGCGCGCCCAGCGACACCGCCAGGTCCGCCACCGTCCAGGGCTCGCCGGAGGGTCGCAGCCCCATCGGCACCAGCAGCCCGCCCGCCCCCTCGACGAGCACCAGGTCGTGTTTGTCGGCCTCCGCGCGTACCGCGTCGACGGCGGCGTACAGCTCCAGCGGTTCGGCGCCGGCGACCCGGGCGGCGGCCAGTGGCGCCAGCGGCTCCGGATAGCTGGCGAGGGTACGCACGGTCGCCGGATCGGCGAGGCGGGCCACGACGTCGGCGTCCGGCTGCTCACCGGTCGCCGTACCGGTCTGGCCGGGTTTGACCATCGCCACCCGCAACCCGGCGGCCTGCGCCGCGACCGCGATCGCCGAGGTCACCACGGTCTTGCCGACACCGGTGTCGGTGCCGGTGACCACGACCGGCCCCCGCCAGCCGGTCACGGCGCGCACTTCACGATCACGTCCAGCGCGTGGTCGAAGTCGGCCCGGGGCACCCCGACGTTGACGGTGATCCGCAGCCGGGCCCGCTGGTCCGGGGTGGACGGTGGACGGAAACAGCCGACCGCCACCCCCTTGTCGTGACAGGCCCGCGCCCAGGCCACCGCGGCCTGCGGGTCGGGCGCGCCGACCGAGACCACCCCGGCGGCCGGTGGGCCGCCGACGGTCAACCCGGCGGCGGTGAACCGGCGTACCGCCGCTGACACCCGGTCGGCCAGCTCGGTGCGCAGCCGCTCGCCGGCGCGGGCGTGCCGCAGCGCCACCAGCGCCCCGGCGGCCACCGCCGGCGGCAGCGCGGTGTCGAAGATGAACGTCCGTCCGGTGTCGACCACGTGCCGGATCAGCGGCTCCGGGCCGGCCAGCACTCCCCCGGCACCGCCGAGCGCCTTGGACAGGGTCGCGGTGACCAGGACGTCGGGCGCACCGGTGAGCCCGGCGGCCGCGACACCGCCGGCACCGTCGGGCCCGATCACTCCGAGGGCGTGCGCGTCGTCGACCAGCAGCAGGGCCGCGTGCCGGCGGGTGACCGCGTGCAGGGCGGCCAACGGTGCCAGGTCACCGTCGACGGAGAAGACCGACTCGGTGACGACCACGGCCGGCCGGCCGGGGTAGGTGGCGAGCAGGTCGTCCACCGCGGCTGGATCGGCGTGCCCGACGACCTCGGTCTGCGCGCCGGTGAGGCGGCAACCGTCGATCAGCGAGGCGTGGTTGTGCGCGTCGGACACCAGCAGGGTACGCGGCTGCGTCACCGCCCGGACCGCGCCGAGGTTCCCCAGGTAGCCGGAGGAGAAGACCAGGCTGCGTTCAGTGCCGAGCCAGTCGGCGAGGCCGGTCTCCAGGGCGGTGTGCGCGTCGGTGGAGCCACGTACCAGCCGGGAGCCGGTCGCGCCCAGCCCGTACCGGTGCAGCGCGGTGGCCGCCGCCGCGACCACCTCGGGGTGCGTGGTGAGGCCGAGGTAGTCGTTGCCGGCCAGATCGACCTGCCCGTCGCCGGCCGACCGGGGGCGCAGTTCCCGGGTCAGCCCGGCCGTGGCCCGCAGGGCGGCACGCCGCCGCAGGCCGTCCCACCAGTCCGCCACGGCTCCCCCTCGTCACTCGCGCCGCCTTGTAGGGTACGACCATGTCGCAGATCCTCGACCTAGCCCGCGCCCAGGTTCTCGAGCGTGGCGTCGGCCTGGACGAAGCGGGTGTCCTGGCCGTGCTGCGGCTGCCCGACGAGCAGTTGCCGGCGCTGCTGCAACTCGCGCACGAGACGCGGATGCGGTGGTGCGGACCGGAGGTCGAGGTCGAGGGGATCGTCTCGCTCAAGACCGGCGGTTGCCCGGAGGACTGCCACTTCTGCTCCCAGTCGGGACTGTTCGCCTCCCCGGTGCGGGCGGTCTGGCTGGACATCCCCTCGCTGGTCGAGGCCGCGAAGCAGACGGCGGCGACCGGCGCGACCGAGTTCTGTATCGTGGCCGCCGTCCGGGGCCCGGACGCGCGTCTGATGAAGCAGCTCCGCGACGGTGTCGCGGCGATCCGGGCCGAAGTGGACATCCAGGTCGCGGCGTCGGTGGGGATGCTGACCCAGGAGCAGGTCGACGAGCTGGTCGAGATGGGTGTGCACCGGTACAACCACAACCTGGAGACCTGCCGTTCCTACTTCCCGAACGTGGTGACGACGCACACCTTCGAGGAGCGCTGGGAGACGCTGCGGATGGTCCGCGACTCCGGCATGGAGGTGTGCTGCGGCGGCATCCTCGGCCTGGGCGAGACCATCGAGCAGCGGGCCGAGTTCGCCGCGCAGCTGGCCGAGCTCGACCCGCACGAGGTGCCGCTGAACTTCCTGAACCCGAGACCGGGCACGCCACTGGGTGACCGTCCGGTGATCGACGCCAGGGACGCGCTGCGGGCGATCGCCGCGTTCCGGTTGGCGATGCCCCGCACGATCCTGCGGTACGCCGGTGGCCGGGAGATCACCCTTGGCGACCTGGGTACCCGCGACGGGCTGCTCGGCGGGATCAACGCGGTGATCGTCGGCAACTACCTGACCACGTTGGGTCGCCCAGCGACCGAGGACCTGGCGCTGCTTGCCGATCTGAAGATGCCGGTCAAGGCCCTGTCGGCGACGATCTGAGACCGACATGCAGGACGCGATCTGGTGTGACCGCTGCGGCACGCGGGCCGACACCGGCCGACACGACGACTGTGTCGCCGCCCGGGCCTGGGAGCCGCCGCGCTACTGTGCCCGGTGCCGCCGCCGGATGACGGTTCAGGTGCTGCCGGCCGGCTGGTCCGCACGCTGCGTCGAGCACGGCGTGGTCGGCCCGTCGACGGTGTCCGCCGATGGCTGAGCCGGCCACGGAGGTGGTCGTCCGGGCGGCGACGGAGGCGGACTGGCCGGGTATCTGGCGATGCCTGGCCCCGGTCGTGGCCGCCGGTGAGACCCTCACGGTGGATCCGGGCGCTTCGGAGGAGGCGGTCCGGCGGTACTGGATGTCCCTGCCACCCCGGGGCCGCCTGGTGGTGGCGGTCGATCCGACCGGCGTGGTGCTGGGCTCCGCGCGCAGTCAGCCGAACCAGGGTGGCGCCGGCGACCACGTGGCGAACGCGTCGTTCGTGGTCGGCCCGACCGCGGCCGGGCGGGGTGTCGGCCGGAGACTCGGTACGTACATGGTGGAGTTGGCCCGGTCGGACGGCTACCGGGCGATGCAGTTCAACGCGGTGGTGGAGACGAACGTACGGGCGGTGGCGCTGTGGCGCTCGCTCGGGTTCGACGTCCTGGCCACGGTGCCGGAGGCGTTCCGACACCCACGACACGGGTACGTCGGCCTGCACGTGATGCACCGGCGATTGTGAACCCGGACAGACCATCACCACGTCGGCACCGTCCTATCGCATTTCTGACACGAAGAGTTATCGAACGATAATCCTGCGTAAGCCTGCTCCTCGGCGGTCCCCGCCCGACCGCCGGATCCGGAGGAGGAGACGTGACACGTGACAGCTGACTCAGGCCCGACCCGCACCCGCACCGGCACCGGCACATCTGACGGCAGGGCCCGCCCGCTGGGCCGGGTCGGCACCGCCGTACTCGTCATGGCGTTGCTCGCCGCAGCCGGCCTGGCCGGAGCCGCCCCGGCGGTGGCCACACCGGCCGTAGGGGTGAGCGCCCCCGCCGCCCGCGACACCGGCAAGGCCACCGCCGAGGCGATGATCCAGGCGTACCTGACCACCTACCCGGGGATGACCGCCGACACCGCCGCGACCGCCGTCGCCGCCCAGGCCCGGGGCGACCTGCTCAAAGCCGACCTCGTCGCCCGGTCGGCCACCTTCGGCGGGGCCTGGTTCGATCCGCACGCGGCGACCTACCGGGTCGCGGTCACCAGCCCGACCGCCGCGGCCGAGATCACCGCCGTCGGCCGCCGACTCGGGATACCGGTACGCACCCATCAGGTCACCCGCACCTATGCCGAGCTGGAACGGCAGGCCGAGGCGCTGCGTACCGGCCGGGACCCGCTCGGCGCGGCCGCCGCCGGTCTGGTCGGCATCGACGTGGTGGACAACAGCGTCGTGGTCGCCGTCGCGCGACAGCGACAGGCCGCGCTCGCCGGGCGCGCTCCCGCCGGTGTACGGGTGGTCGCCGCCGACACCCACGCCGTCGACCTCGACGCGTGCGTCTCCCGGGCCGACTGCACCGACAGCCTGCGCTCCGGTCTGGTGATCCGCCGACCGGGGGCGACCTGTTCCGCCGGTTTCACCGCCCGCGGCAGCACCGGCATCCGCTGGCTGCTGACGTCCGGCCACTGCGCCGGGCTCGACGCCGCCTGGTCCACCGGCACCACCACCCCCGCCGTCGTCGGCACGATGACCGACGCGATCGACTCCGGCCGGGTCGACGCCGGCGCCATCCAGGTCACCGACGCCGGCTACCACGTCGACACCGTCGGACGGATCTACCTGCACGGCGTGCCCGGCCGTTCGGCGCCGGTCGACGGCGCGGCCGCGACCATGGGCTTCATCCTGCAGGGTGAGACGGTCTGCCTGGCCGCCCGGGTCACCGAACCCGCCAGCCCGGGCAACCCGTGCGGCACCATCACCTTGGTCAGCGACCCTCAGCGGCGCGGCATGGTCCGGGTCGACGGGTACGACGCCTGCCCGGGCGACAGCGGCGGCGGCTGGTACTGGCTCAGCTCCAGCGGCACCCGCTGGGCGTACGGCCTGCACAGCCGGAGCGCCAGCGGCTGCAACTCGGCCCCGCACACCTCGTGGTTCAGCCCACTGCCGTCGTTCTGGAGCGGCCTGACCTACGAACGAGGTTGACCTCCGAACGAGGTTGACCTCGGACGGGGTCGACCGGCGGACGGGGTCGACCCCGACGGCGGGTCGGTCAACCGCACCACTGCGGCGGCGTCGCGCCGACCGTCCGGGCGGCCGGTACGGCGCCGCCGCAGAGTCGCCGCGCGACCCGCTCCGCGTCGAGATCCCACACCTGGGCGGTGGCGTCCAGCGAACCACTGACCAGGTGACCGTCCCGAGTGAAGCCGATCTCGTTGACGTCGTTGACGTGCCCGACGAGCACCGCGACCGGCCGCCCGGTGTCGGCGGCCCAGAGCCGCAGCAGATCGTCGCTGTAGGCGGTGGTGACCAGCAGGTCGCCGTCCGGGCTGAAGGCGACCCCGGACAGCCCGGAGGTCGGCGTCTGGATCACCCGTACCAGTTGCAGTCCGGCCGCCGCCCGCAGCTCGACCTGGCCGTTGCTGCGGGCCACCGCGACCAGGTCGCCGACGCGGGTCACCGCGAGGCCGGTGAGCTGCCGGTCGGCGATCGCCACCCGGTCCGCCGGCGACAGATCCGCGGCCCGCCAGGACCGTAGCTGGGTGCCGGTCGTCAGGTCGGCGCCGGAAGCGGCGGCGAAGTCGACCGCCGCCAGCAGCGCGGCACCGTCTGCGGTGAACCGCAGTACGGAGACCTCGCCGCCGGTCGGAAGATAGGTCGGCGCCCCGGCATCGTCGAGTCGCCAGACGAGGACACCGTCACGCTCCCGGCCCGTGTCGTCGGGGTCCTCGGGCTCGTCGACGGCGACCGCGAGCAACCGCCCGTCGGGCGAGTACGCCGGGCTGTGGACCCGCGCACCGGCGGCCAGCGGTACGGACAACTCCGGCAACGAGGTACCGGCGGCGGTGTAGCGGTACACGGTCCCGCCCGCCGTACTGACCGCGATCGTGCCGTCGGAGGCGATCGCGAGCCCGTTGACCCCGGCCGGCGCGCCGATCGTGCGCTGGACGGTCCGGGTGGCCAGGTCCCACGACCGCACCGCACCGTCGCCGGCGGCGGTCACGATCCGGTCCGCCGACGGATCCACCACGAGGTACTGCACCGCCTCCGGGTGCGGCAGCACCGGACCGCCGCGACGGAACAGCACCGTCGGCGCGTCCTGCCCGGTGACCGCCACCGTCCGGCCGTCGGCGGACACGGCCAGGTCGGAGATCACCCGGCCGGCGTAGCCGCTGTATCCCGTCGCCACCAGCTGGGTGGACAGTGCCCACGTGTCGATCCGACCGGCCTGCCACCCACCAGGCGTCAGCAGGATCCCGTCCGGCGTGACCGCGATCGGGATCGGTGCCCGGTCCGGCGCCGTCGACAACTCGACCTGCTGCCCGTCGAGCGTCCACACCTGCAGCCCGCCGTCGACGGTACCGAGCACCAGCGCGTCGTCCGGTGCGAAGGCCACGTGGAAGGCAGCCGGCAGGTCGCGCAGCCGGGTCCGGTCGGCCAGCCGCCACACCTGGGTACGGTCGTCGGTCGGGTCCGCGACCGCCAGCAGTTGTCCGTCGGCGCTCAACGCCAGTTCGTAGCCGAACGTGCCGGTCGGCAACGACCATCGCAGAGCACCGGTCTCCGCCGACCATCCGGCCACCTGCACCTGCGGGGAAAGTGCCGGGTCGGACCGGCTGGCGATCACGGTGGATCCGTCCGGCGACCAGGCGACCGCGCCGAACGCTGGTACGGTCCGCAGCAGTTCCCCGGTCGAGGTGTCCCAGATCCGCACGCCTTCGGTCAGGTGCAGCGCACCGGTGACGAGCCGCCGGCCGTCCGGCGCGAAGGCCAGTGACATGACGGTGGCGCCACGCGGATCGCGCAGCTCGATGTCGCGCTGACGCAGGGTCGCGACGTCCCAGAGGTGGGTCCGACCGTCCGGCTGGCCGACCGCGACCGTGCTGCCGTCCGGACTGACCGCGGTCGCCGAGCCGCCGACACCGGTGCCGAGGGTGCCGATCGTGCGTACCGCCTGCGCGGAGATCAACGCACCGTACGCCTCCGTCGTCGGTGCCTGCTGCCAGGCATCGAGGGACTTGCGTACGGCGAGCAGGTCGTCGTCGGCCGTCAGCGCGGTGAGCGCCTCGGCGGCGTACTGCCGGGAGGTCGCCTGCCGGCGCTGCTGCTCGGCGGCCTGCTGCTGGCCGACGGCGACGACCCCACCGACGACGGCGAGCAGCAGCGCCGCCGCCAGACCGACGACCAGCCGCCGCAGCCGACGGACGGCGCGCTGGCGGGCCACCTCGGCGGCGTGCGCCGCGGCCACGCTGGCGTCGAGGTATGCGGTCTCCACCGGGGTGAGTCCGGCGAGGTCCGCCCGGTCCCGGACCGTCGCCAGCCGCGCGCCCCGCAGCAGCTGGTCGGGATCCCGCCCGCCGGCGTGCCAGTCCTCGGCCGCAGCGGCCAACCGCTGCCGCAGCAGCAGCTGGTCCCGGTCCTCGGCCAGCCAGCCGACCAGCCGTGGCCAGTTGTCCAGCAGGGCCTCGTGACTGATCTGCACCGAGTCGGCGGTGACCGTGACCAGCCGCCCCTGGACCAGCCGGGTCAGCAACTCGGGATCGAACAGCTGCCGGTCGCCCCGACGACGCACCACCACCGCCGAGTCGGTGACGGTGACCAGCCGCAGCAGCGCCGCTCGCAGCCGGTCCCGGCCGGCCACGTCGAGGTCGAGGTAGATCCGCTCGGCGGTCTCGGCGACCGCCCGGTGGATGCCGCCGGTGGCCCGGTAGCCGGCGACGGTCAACCGCCGGCCGTCGCGCCGCGACCAGGTGGCCCGCAACGCGTGACCGAGCAGCGGCAACGCGCCGGGGTCGTACCCGGTCGGGGTGCGCGCCCCCAGGTCGGCCAGCAGCAGTTCGACCAGGCCCGACTCGATCTCCAGCCCGGCCCGGGTCGCGGGTGCGACGACGGCCCGGCGCAACTGGTCGGCGTCGAGCCGGCCGAGCACCTGGTGCCCGGCGGCGAGGGCACCGGCCAGCGCCGGCAACTCGGCGCAGTCCGGGTAGAAGTCGGCCCGGACCGCGATCAGCACGACTGCGGGCGCGGCGTTGGCCAGCGCGGTGCCGAAGGCCAGCCGCCCGGAGACGTCGGCGCACTGGGTGAACAGTTCCTCGAACTGGTCGACCACGATGACCGGCCGGACCCCGGTCTCCGCCGGCAGGCAGACGCTGCCGAACGACTCCGGCGCGGCGCGGACCGCCGCCTGTGCCGCCGCGACGTCCGCGGCCGGCCGGCCGACCGCGACGAGGGTCCGGGCGACGAGTTCGTCCAGCGGCTGCGCGCCGGGTGTCAGCAGCAGCCACGGCCACTGCCGCGCGTCGCCGAGTGCGCCGACGGCGACGGCCGGCAGCACGCCGGCGCGCAGCAGCGACGACTTGCCGACGCCGGACACGCCGGTGAGCACCAGCGGCGGCCCGCCCATCGCCTGCTCGGCCAGCCGGCCGAGGATCTCGGCCACCTGCTCCTCGCGGCCGTGGAACCACGGCGCGTCCTCGGGCTCGAAGGCCGCCAGGCCCGGATAGGGACACGCCAGGCCGGCGCCGCCCGCGTCGTGGGTCGCAGCGCCGTCGACGTCGTCGGCCCGGCCGGCTGCCGCATCGCGTGCGGCTGCGGTGTCGGGTGTGGTGGCGGGTGTGGTGTCGGCTGGTCGGTCAGGGCGTCCGACCTGGCTGGTCAGCTGGGTGATGGTGATCAGCTGCCGCCGGACCCGTTCCATCTCGACGCGCTGCTCATGACTGCGCTGCGCCAGCTCCCACCGCAGCGCGCCGAGGCTGCGACGGACGTCGGTGACCATCCACTGCAGCGCGCCGACGTCGGTGCCGAGCGCGTGGAAGGCGGCGGCGAGCTCGTCGCGTACCGACGCGTCGGTCTCGGCCGCCGCGGCGAGCGCCACCTCGACCGCGTCGACCGCCTGCAGCAGGCGGCCGATCTCGGCACCGAGCGCTGCGGACCTGCCGTCATCGTCGTCGGCGGTGAGCCGGGCGAGCAGCTCCTGCCCGAGCGCTTCGCGCAGGAGCTGCTCGTCGCGCGACCGCCCGCCGGCCCGCCGGGCGGTCTCACCGAGCACATCGGCCAGGTATCCGCCGCCGACCTGGCCAAGCTGGTCGAGGGTGGCACCGAGCAGACCGCCGACCCCGAAACCGCTGGCCGCGATCGGGGCCAGGGCGGATCCGGCGAGGAAAGCGAGGACGCCGTACGGAGTGGCACCGCGAAGCCCCTGCCCGGCGCGGCGGGCACCGGCGCGGACCCAGTCGCGTACCCCCCGGCGGGCCTGCTCGGCGGCATCGCCCGCTTCCTGGTCCGGCATGGCCCTCCTCACCTCGACGGGACGTCTACCTGTGCACAGTAGACCCCGGTGGCGAGCCGGGCGGCCCGCTCGGCCATAACACGCGACCGATATCCACGATGATGGGTATTCAAATGAATACGTACAGCGACAAGATGGAGGGTGACCGTGCCCGCCGAGGGCCGGACGACCCGCCGAAGGGATGTCCCGTGACAGTCTCCGCGATCCGGAAAGTGCTCACCACCGGCCTGCTCGCCCTGCTGGTGGCGGTCGGGCAGCCGACCCCGGCACTGGCCGCCGGCCCGCTCGGCGAGATCCGCCGGGCCGGCGGCGCCACCGCCGTGCCGGACAGCTACGTCGTCGTTCTGCGCGCCGACCCCACCGCCGACCCCGCGACGACCGCCCACCGACTCACCGCTCGCTACGGCGGCACCGTGCACCACGTCCTACATGCCGCGCTGACCGGGTTCACCGTCTCGATGTCCGCTCGGGCGGCCCGCCGCCTCGCCGCCGATCCGGCGGTCGCCCACGTCGAGCAGGACCACGTCGTCACCCCGCTGAACGCTGGCGTACAGCTGAATCCGCCGTCCTGGGGTCTGGACCGCATCGACCAGCGCTACCTGCCGCTGGACGGTCGGTACGCCTACCCGTCGACCGCGCCGAACGTGCGGGCCTACGTGATCGACACCGGGGTACGACAGTCCCACACCGACTTCGGCGGCCGGGTGGCCCCCGGGTTCGACGTGATCGACGGTGGACCCGCCGACGACTGCAACGGCCACGGCACACACGTCGCCGGCATCATCGGCGGCCGGGCACACGGGGTGGCCAAGGCCGTCCAACTGGTGCCGGTACGGGTGCTCAGCTGCACCGGGTCGGGCACCACCGCCGGGGTCATCACCGGAATCGACTGGGTCACCGCCAACGCGGTCCGGCCGGCGGTCGCCAGCCTCGCCCTCGGTGGCGGGGCGAGTACGGCGCTGGACACCGCCGTGACCGCCTCGATCCGTTCCGGGATCAGCTACGCGGTGCCCGGCGGCAGCTCCGCCACCAGCGCCTGCAACACCTCCCCCGCCCGGGTGCCCGCCGCGCTCACCGTCGCCGGCACCACGATCACCGACGCCCGGATGAGCTCGGCGAGCTACGGGTCGTGCATCGACCTGTTCGCCCCCGGGGCGGGCATCACGTCGACCTGGCACACGACCGACACCGCCACGGTGACGATCAGCGGCAGCTCGATGGCGTCGGCGCACGTCGCCGGCTGTGCCGCGCTGGTGCTGGCAACCAACCCGACGTGGAGCCCGGCCCAGGTCGCCGACCGGCTGGTGTCGACGGCGACCACCGGTGTGGTCACCAACCCCGGTGCCGGCACCCCCAACCGACTCGTCCACTGCATCGGCTGAGGCCGACTCAGACCCGGTCCGGCAAGCCGGCTCAGACCCGGTCCAGAGGAAGGAAACGGATGTCCACTACCGTCACCGTCAGCCACAACACACCCGCGGTAGGTCGGCTGCTCGCCGCAGCACTCACCCTGCTGGGCGTCACCGCGACGATCCTGGTCATCGCCGCCGTACCGGCGCGGGCGGCGACCACCGCCGGCATCGACGTCTCACACTGGCAGGGCTCGATCAACTGGACCAGTGTGCGCAACAGCGGAATCGAGTTCGCCTACATCAAGGCCACCGAGGGCACCAGCTACAAGGATCCCCGGTTCAACACCAACTACGTGGCGGCGTACAACGCCGGGGTGATCCGGGGCGCATACCACTTCGCGCTTCCGGACCGCTCCTCCGGCGCGGTCCAGGCCAACTATCTGGCCAGCAACGGTGGTGCGTGGTCGGCGGACAGCCGCACGCTGCCGGCGGCGCTCGACATCGAGCACAACCCGTACGGCGCGATGTGCTACGGGCTCAGCCAGTCGGCGATGCGCAGCTGGATCAACGACTTCCTGGCCACCTACCGGTCGCGGACCGGCCGGTACGCGGTCATCTACACCACCACCAGCTGGTGGACCAGCTGCACCGGCAACTGGACCGGGCCGTGGAGCAACCATCCGTTGTGGATCGCCCGGTGGTCGTCGAGCCCGGGAACGCTGCCGGCCGGCGCGCCGTACTGGTCGTTCTGGCAGTACACCGCGAGCGGCAGCGTCGCCGGTGTCGCCGGGGCGGTCGACCGCAACCACTGGAACGGTACGCGGGCCCGGCTGGTCGCCCTGGCCAACAACACCTGAGCCGCGACCGGTGGACCCACTGGCGGACAGCGCCGGCCAGCGCCGGTCGGCGGTCACAACGGTGGGTCCACCGGCACCGGGTTGCGCCGACCGCGCAGCGCCAGGTCGAACACGACGATCGTCAGCAGCACCACGTTGACGCAGCCGGCGACCCACACCGGCGGCAGGTGTGACAGCGCCGGGGCGAGCAGCACCAGCGCCCCGGTACCGGCCAGCAGCGGCCAGCCGAACCGGCCGAAGACCTCGTACTCGAACCGGCTGCGGCCGATCAGGAAGACCACCGCTCCCCCGACGATCACGATCGACCAGCTGATCGGGATGGTGCCGGTCGGCTGGTCGATGACCAGCTTCGCGCTGGTGGCGGTCGCCACCACACCGGCGATCATCAGCAGGTGGGTGTACGGTGCCGCCCGGGTGAACTGACCTGGGGTACGGGCGGCTTCGATGGCGTTGGTCAGTTGGGCCCCGGCGCAGTGCACGTAGATCCGGAACAGGATCGCGGCGCTGGCGAACGCCACGACGAACCCGACGGTCCGGCCGGGCGTGACGGCACCGCGGCTGAACGCCAGGCCGGCCACCAGGATGATGTCGCCGAGGGCGATGATGAAGAACTGGTGGTACCGCTCCGCCAGGTGCTCGGCCGTCGGGTTGAACTGGCGGGCGGGGATCGATTGACGGCCAGGCACCGGGTAGCCGGCGGCGAACACGGCGTACTCGATCGCCAACGCGACCGCCCAGAGCAGCAACTGCGCGGTGCCGCCGAGGACGGCGCCGAGCAGCCACGGCAACGCGGAGACACCGAACCAGGCCCAGATCCGCAGCGCCCGCTGGCGGGCCATCTGCTCGTGCAGCAACAGGAAGAAGAACAGACCTCGACCCAGGTGGATGGCCACGTACGCGCCGGCGAACAGCAGGGCACGGTCGCCGAAGGCCGCCGGCAGCGCGGCCGCCATCAGCAACGCGCCGAACATGACGCCGACCGTCACGGCCTTGATCGCGACGCTGTCCGGGTTGTAGAGGTCGGTGACCAAAGTGGTGATCACCCGCACCCACCAGATCGCCAGCAGCAGGATCGCCGATTCCATGGCGCCGACCGGGGTCATTCGGTTCACCAGGGTTTCCGACAGCAGCGCGAGGGCCACGACGAAGACCAGGTCGAAGAAGAGCTCCAAGAACGTGGCCCGGCGCGGCGCCTGCTCACCGCGGAGCAGTCCGAGCCGGTTGTCGGCGGTCACGACGGCTCCGCCGAAGACGGCCGTCGGCTCCGCTGGTCAAGGACAGGAAAGACCGACATATCGGTCTTATCGTACGGCTTCCCGGCCGGTCGGCGCTGACGATCGCCACCGCCGACCGGCCGGGCCGGTCGTCAGACCGTGGTGCAGACCTGCCCGTTGAGACTGAACGATGTCGGTCGCGGGTTGCTGCCCGGATGGGTGCCGTTGAACCCGATGCTGGTGCTCGCGCCGGGGGCGAGGGCACCGTTCCAGGACGCGTTCGTCGCGGTCACCTGGTTGCCGCTCTGCGACCAGGTGGCGGACCAGCCCTGGGTGATCAGCTGACCGCCGGGGAAGGCGAACCGCAGCGTCCACCCGCTGATCGGGGAACCGCCCATGTTGGTGATCGTCACCGTGCCGGTGAACCCGGTGGACCAGTCGTTGGTGCTGTAGGCCACCCGGCAGCCCAGCACCGGCAACGTCCCGGTCGGTGACGGGGTCGGCGACACCGACGGGCTCACCGACGGCGACGGGCTCACCGACGGACTCACCGATGGCGACGGCGTGGGCGACACCGACGGGCTCGGCGAGACCGACGGGGTCGGCGACGGCGTCGGTCCGTCCGGCTCCTGCCCCCAGATCAGCAGGCCACCGTCGTAGAGCGGCACCGACCGGTTCGGCCCGGCCGCCGCCTGGTACGACGGATCGTTGGCCGGATTCCAGGTGCCGCCCTCGGCGACCCCGATCTTCAACTGCACCTCCATCCGGTGCGCCGACTGACCAGCCGGAGCGATGGTGTGACCGGTGCAGTCGACCTCGACGAACCACAGGTCACCGGAGTGCTGCCGGGCCTCGGTCGGTTTCGGGCACCCCTGGCTGTACGGGCTGCTCACCTGGAGCGCCCCGGAGCCGTCCCGGACGAAGTAGTACCGGAAGGTGGCCCGGGTCAACGCCCGCGCCGGAAATGCCGACTTGTTGTAGATGATCACCTTGACACCGGTCGACCGGGTCTCGTTCTGCATGATCGTCGTCTCGACCGACATCTCGTCGATGTCCGGTGCCTGCGGTTGCGGGAAGTTGGCCAGCGGGGTGCCGCCGTACTCGATGTGCAGCCGGGCCAGGGCGGAGGTGAAGCCGGCGTTGTAGTCGGTGGCGACCTCGTTCATCACGTAGTCGTCACGACGGTCGGTGTACGCGTCGTCGGGCGCCGACGGACCGCCGACCAGCGCGCCGTACAGCACGTGCCGGGTCTGCTCCGGCACCTGCATGCTGTCCCACCAGGAGCCGTGCGCGGTGCGGTGGTGCGGGTTGCGCGGCGAGTTCGCCCCGAAGCCGATGACGTAGCTGGAGTTGCGCGGGTTGTCGCCGAGCGCGTAGTCGATCTGCCGGACGGCGAAGTCGTGGTATCGGGTCCGGCGGGTGGCGTCCGTGGTGTTGTCGCTGTAGACCAGCGCGGCGAACGCGGTGTTCGCGGCGTAGCGCAGCGCCCCCCAGGTGTCCAGCACGGCCATGCCACCGGGCGAGGTACGGACCTTCTCGCCGTTGACCCCGACGGTCCAGTAGTCCAGCCAGCGATTGGCGTCGTCGACGTACTTCTGCTTGCCGGTCAGGTTCGCCAACAGCACGTACGCGCCGAACTGCTTGTTGTCCCAGGCCAGGGTCCACTTGTAGGCGCGAGTGGTGGTCTGCGGTTCGGTGCCGAGGTTGTCGTACTCGGCCTCGGCCTTGGCCAGGTAGGCCGCCTCCCCGGTGGCTCGGTGCAGCCAGATCGCGCCCCAGACCAGTTCATCCTGGTAGCCGCTCCAGGATCGGTAGAAGCTGGTCGCGTCGGTGATGCACTCGTGGTACGCCCGGCGCACGGTGTCGGCGAAGGTGTAGAGCTGCCGGGCGTGGCGGACCAGCGTGTCGGCGTACGCCGGATCGGTCGGCCGGAACACCATCGACGACGCGGCCATCGCGGCCGCCGTCTCGGCGGCCAGGTCCGAGCCGCCACAGCTGGCGTCGATCTTGTACGCCGGCCGCGCCATCGGCATCACCTCTGCCGGACCCCACCATTTGTGGTCGTCGTCGCCCTTGCCGACCTGCCCGTAGAGCACGTTGGGCGACGGGTGGGCCTTGATGAAGTAGTCGTTGACGAACCGCAGGTTGTCGAGCAGGTGCGGCAGCTGCCCGGAGGCGCTGTAGCCGGCCCGGTACTCGACCGCGCCCCAGGCGAGCATCGTGGTGGTGAAGGCCATCGGAAAGCCGAACTTGACATGGTCTCCGGCGTCGTACCAGCCACCGGTCAGGTCCAGACCGACGTCGGCGCCGTCGGTCAGTGCCGAATCGCCGCGCCAGGAGACGCGGTTCCACTGCGGCAGCGGGCCGGACTGCTGCGCCTCGTAGAACAGCAGTGACTTCTGCAGGGCCTCGCCGTAGTTGAACGGCCCGGCGGCGGCCGCGCCGGAGCGCGGCGCCGTCACGAGCACCGCGACCGCGGCGAGCAGGACGGCCAAGCCGGCGGCGGCCAGCCGGCGCTGCCGTCGGGTCCGACCAGTGACGACGCTGGCAGGTCTATTGCTTTCGCGCATTACACTCGCTCCTGTCCGTGGAGCCGCGCGCGACATCGCGTCGTGGAGGGACACCGAGCGGCGGATGTGGGCGCATCCGCCCCTCGCCTCACGCGCTGATCGCACCATCGCGGCGGAGGCTACGGCCGGCCGTACGGTGACCGGGCAGAGCCGATCACCACTGGCAGGTCCGAAGTCGGGAGACACCAGGGGCCTGGGAGCGCTCCCATCGATGGGTGGCGATCGCCCGGCGTACCGATGATTTAACCGCCTCGCCCCGCGTTTGTGAAGGCCCCACCCTCCGGAGAACCGCGTCGGACACGTTTGGAGGCGGGGTCTCCTCCTGCCGTCCTACAGGAGGAGACCCCGCGTGCCACCGGCGACCCAGTCGTCCGACGTACCGGCCCCGCACCAGGACCGGGACGTCGGGGCAACCGCCTAGGTCGTGGCGGCGGGAGTCGGTGCCGCGACGTCGACCGGCCGATCGACCAACGGCACCGTTACGCTCATCAGTTCCCCGTCCTGTTCGACCGGCCCGGGACGCTGCAGCCGGGCCAGCGTCCGGAGCATGCCGAGATCGCTGGCGGCGACGTGCGCCACCAGCGCCACCTGGCCGGCGCGGCCGGCGGCCGCAGCGAGCCGACGCAGCAGCGCGGTACCGACTCCGCGCCGCCGCCAGGTCGGCTCCACCAGCAGCGACACCTCGCCGAGCGCACCCTCGACGACCAGCTGACCGACGCCGACGATCTGATCGCCGGCCGCGCTGGCCTCGACAGCGACCAGCAGCAGACCACGGGGCTGCTCCAACATCCGCTGCAGCCGGGCGGTGACCGTCGCGCTCGGGCGACCGGGCAGCCCCGGCGTACCGCCGGAGACCGGACAGCGGGAGATCATCGCCCGCAGGGCGGGCAGATCGTCGGTTACGGCGGACCGCACGGTCAGCTCGGTGCCGTCGGCCAGCATCAGGTTGACCTGGTCACCGGTCCGACGGTTGACCGCCGCCGCCAGCTCCACCAGTGCCTGGGCCCGAGCGAACTCGGCCGGGGTGAAGCTGGGCTCCCGGCGCACGACGTCGTAGCAGCCGCCGGCCGGATCGGGCAGGCGCATGGTGTCGGACATTCGGGCGGCCGGCTCCGGTACCGGGGCCGGACGCCAGGTCACCGCACTGGCACCCAGCAACGCCCGCAGTACGTCACCGAGCGCCTCCGGATCCCGGACCAGTCGGTTGGCCAGCGCCAGCGACCGGGTCGGCTGATCGGCCAGGCCACGGGCCTCGGCCCGGGCGACCCACGGGTCGCGACCCCGACCCCGCTCCACTGCGGCGACCAGATCCGCCTCGGTCAGCGTCTCCGGGGCGTCGACCAGGAAGTCGTCGACCGCTCCCGCCTCGGTGGTGTGCACCTGGACGGCGAGGATGTTCACCGCACGCAACGCCAGGCTGGCGGTGAGCACGGCCAGGTAACCCGGCCGGTCGTCCACCGTCGCTCGAATCCGCCACAGCGCCATCGGCTGCTCCCTTCCCGCATGGTGCCCGGTGCCCGCTGACCTCAGCGCCGCACTGCGCCCACATCCCAGCTTGCCGCGATGCTGTTTCCCTCAGGTTGCCCGGCGATGACTTCTCGCAGTGGCTGGCCGCGACCGGCCCCGGTCAGCGCCGGACCACGACCGGGTCGGCGCCGACCAGGTCCAGCCGGTCGCCGAGGATCACCGTGGCGGCCCGCACCAGCTGCGCGATCCGGTCCACCTCGGTGATGTGGAAGGCGGCCGCCGGCAGCCCGTCGCCGTCGGACCGGGCGACGATCAGGACCAGGCCCGCGCGACCGAACGGCACCGAGGCGTAACGGACCCCGTCGGGGCCGTCCATCGGGCGTGCGCGCAGCGGAGTGACCTCGGGCAGCCGCAGCGGCACCGGGGCACGCCAACTGGCGTACGCCACCGCCGGCGCGCCTGCGGACGGTGGCTCGTCGACCGGCACGCTCAGCCCGGCGACGAAGCCCTCGCCCGAGCGGCCCGGCCCGTCCGGACCGGCCAAGTCGTACGAGGTCGACGTCGCGGGCGCGGGAGCACCGGACGACTGCCGGGCACCGCTGCGGATCGCCCAGTCCGCCGGCACCACGGCGGCGGCGGCCCAGTCGGCGGCGAGCAGACCGGGTACGGCGTCGACCAGGGTGGCCAGCCCGTCGACCGGGTTACCCGCCACCTGGGCCAGCAACTCGGCGTCCTGCCCACCGGTGACGGGCGTACCGATCGCGCGCCACACCCCGTCGACCTGGACGCCGGGAATGGCCGCCAGACCGGCGAGCAGCCGGTCGACCCGGGCCGCTCCGGGCCAGACGACGGTGAAGTCGTCCACCGCCCGGCCACCGAGCCGCTCCAGCACCGTCACCTGGACGATGTCGGCACCTGCGACACCGAGCGTGCGGGCCACCTGGCCGAGCGCACCGGGCCGGTCGGGCAGGGTCACGCGAACCCTCAGCAACATGTCAGTCCTCCCGTCGCGCAGGCCGGCCCTCCCCCGGTCGTCAACCAGCTTGCCCGATGACCATTTCATCCCTGTTGCGATGGCATGACCCGGGCGGAAATCACCCGTAGGAACACCTGCCGCCTACGCCGGAAGGGCGAAACAGTCAGGCCGATGCGCGCGGGACCAGATGGGTCTCCAACAGGACGTACGGGACCTGCAGCTCGTCCCGGCGGATCCGGCTCAGCAGCAGCCGCGCCATCTGCCGGCCCATCTCCTCCACCGGCTGGTACACGGTGGTCAACGGTGGATCCGACTGGCGCGCGATCGGGGCGTCCTCGAAGCCGACCACCGCCACGTCCTCGGGCACCCGGCGACCCGCCTCGCGCAGCGCCCGCAGGGCGCCGCAGGCCATCAGATCCGAAGCGACGAAGACGGCGTCCAGGTCGGGGTGGCGTTCGAGCAGTTGGCGCATTGCCGCGGTGCCGCTGCCCTCACTGAAGTCGCCGTAGGCGACCAGCGACGGCGCATCCGCCTGGCCGCTGTGCCGGATCGCCTCGTGGTAGCCGGCGAGCCTGGCCACGCCGACCCCCATGTCCTGCGGACCGGCGATGGTGGCGACCCGACGGCGGCCGGCGGCCAGCAGGTACTCGACGGCCAGTCGTGCGCCACCGGCGTTGTCGACGTCGACGAAATAGGCCGGGCGGGCGTCCGGATGCAGCATCCGGGCCGGTCGGCCGCCCAGCACGCTGGGCAGACCGCGCTGCTCCAGCAGGGTCGGCAACGGATCGGAGTCGTGCAGCGACAGCAGCAGCACCCCGTCGACGTGCTGATTGGTCAGATGGTGCTCGACGCGCTCCCGCTCGGCCGGCGACTGGGCCATCGCCAGCCACAGCTGCATCGGGGTGTCGAGCAGTCCGGAGCTGATCCCCCGGACGATTCCGGCGAAGAACGGCTCCCCGAAGACCCGTTCCTCGGACTCGGAGACCACCAAGGCCACCGAGTCGGTCCGTTGGGTGACCAGCGCCCGGGCGGCCCGGTTCGGCACGTACCCCAGCTCCGCGATCGCCTGTTGGACCGCTGCCCTGGCCTCGGGGCTGACCTGCGGGGACCCGTTGACGACACGGGACACCGTGCCTCGCCCGACCCCCGCCCGCGCGGCGACCGCATCGAGAGTGGGCCGCCCGAGTGACCGGGTGCGCTGGGTTGTCATCGTCTGTTCCTCCGACCCTGGGTCGACGGCGCCGGTCCCGGCGGGGACCGGCGCCGCGCGGCCCGTTATTGCTGGCTGACCACGCCTATTGTGCGGCCAGACCGTTACGTCGGATCACATCGGCGTACCACCTGGCGCTCGACTTGGGGATCCGAAGCTGGGTGTCGTAGTCGACGTGGATCATGCCGAAGCGCTTCGAATAGCCCCAGGCCCATTCGAAATTATCCATCAAAGACCACGCGAAGTAGCCCCGCACCGGCACCCCGGCCGAGATTGCTTCGTGACATGCCCGCAGGTGGGCGTCGAAATAGGCCAACCTGTCCGGATCATCGACTTTGTCGTTGACGACCTCGTCGACGTACGCCGAACCGTTCTCGGTGATGTAGATCGGCACCTCCGGGTACTCGGCGTGCACCCGGCGCAGCACCTCGACCAGACCGGGAGCGTCCACCTCCCAGCCCATGTCGGTCACCGGCAGCCCCCGGTCGACGAACCGCACCTGCTCGCTGCCCGGCCAGCAGGACGGCTCCGGCGCGGTCTCCGGCACCGGCGCGGCGACCACGTGGCGGGTGTAGTAGTTGATCCCGAGCACGTTCAACGGGGTCGAGATGACGTCGAGGTCGCCGTCACGCACGTGCGCCATGTCGGTCAGTGGCTGCAGATCCGCCACCACGTCGGCCGGGTACTCACCCCGCAGCACCGGGTCCAGGAAGATCCGGTTCGCCAGACCGTCGATGCGCCGGGCGGCGTCGGCGTCGGCCGCCGAGTCCGACTGCGGGGAGACCGCGTACAGGTTGAGCGTGACGCCGAACTCGTGGTCGGGCCGGGCCGCCCGCATGGCCTGTACGGCGAGTCCGTGCCCCAGCATCAGGTGGTGGGCGGCCCGCACCGACGCGGCACCGTCGGTGACGCCCGGCGCGTGCACCCCCGAGCCGTAGCCGAGGAACGCCGAGCACCACGGTTCGTTGAGGGTCGTCCAGTACCGCACCCGGTCGCCCAACGCGGCGTGCACCAACTCGGCGTAGTCGGCGAACCGTGCCGCGGTGTCCCGGGCCGGCCAACCACCCGCGTCCTCCAACGGCTGGGGCAGGTCCCAGTGGTACAGCGTGAGCCAGGGTTCGATGCCCTGGCCGAGCAGTTCGTCGACCAGTCGACGGTAGAAGTCCATTCCGGCCTGATTGGCCGCACCGGAACCGCCGGGCTGGACCCGGGGCCAGGACACCGAGAAGCGGTAGGACTTCAGCCCGAGTTCGGCCATCAGGCCGACATCGTCACGGTAGCGGTGGTAATGGTCGCAGGCCACGTCCCCACTGTCGCCGCCGAGCACCTTCCCCGGTGTGTGGCTGAACGTGTCCCAGATCGACGGAGTCCGCCCGTCGACGGTCGCCGCGCCCTCGATCTGGTACGCCGCGGTGGCGGCACCCCAGAGGAAACCCGGTGGGAACAGCAGCTGCCCGGAACTCTCCGGCAGCCCTGCGGCCTGCGGACCTACTGCTTTTGTCACGACTTGACGGCGCCTTCCATGATGCCGCCGATGATCTGGCGGCCGAAGATGATGAACACAATGAACAGCGGGAGCGTCGCGATCAGCGTGCCCGCGAAAATCTGGGAATTATCGGCGAAGTACGCCGAGTTCAGACTTCGCAGTGAGATCTGGACCGTCGGGTTGGTCGGATCGGCGAGGACGACGAACGGCCAGAAGAACTGGTTCCACTGCTCCATGAAGGTCAGCAGGCCGAGCACGGCCGCGGCGGGACGCAGCGCCGGCACGACCACCGACCAGAAGACGCGCCAGGTGGAACAGCCGTCCACCCGGGCGGCCTCGATCAACTCGTTGGGCACCGCCTGTTCGGCGTACTGGCGCATCATGAAGATGCCGAACCCACCGATGAGGAACGGCACGATGACCGACGGCATCCGGTTGAGCCAGCCGAGTTCGGACATCAGGATGTACAGCGGGAGCACGCCGAGCTGAATCGGGATCATCATCGACGCGAGCACGATCAGCAGCATGGCGCTCTTGCCCCGGAACCGCAGCTTGGCGAAGGCGAAGCCGGCGAGGGAGCCGAAGAAGACCGTGGCGATGGTGATCGTGCCCGACACCAGGACCGAGTTCATCAGGCCCTTGAGGATGTTGGCGTCCTGGTTGGCCAGCACCCGGCCGATGTTCTCACCGAGATTGCCGCCGGGCAGGAACGGCGGCGGCCAGGCGTTGGCCGCGTCGTTGGTCCGCGAGGCGATGACGATCATCCAGTAGAACGGGAAGAGTGACAGGATCACGCCCAGCACGAGCCCGATCCAGGTCAGCGGGCTGGCCTTGAACAGCCGCTCAGAGGTCGACGACGGGCCCTTGCCGCGTTTGGGCGTGCGCGCCACGGGTTGCAGGGTAGCGGTGCTCATCGTGCCTCACTTGTCCGAGCTGATTCGACGGGCCAGCAGATAGTTGACGAGCGACATGCCCGCGATCAGCAGGAACAGCAGCAGCGACACCGCGCCCGCGTAGCCCCACTGGAAGCGCTGGTTCATGACGTCGAGCAGGTACATCGTGATCGTCTGGAACTGCCCCTGGGACCCACCGGAGATACCGCCGGGTCCGCTGGTGAACAGCAAGGGCTCGGTGAACAGCTGCAGGCCGCCGATCGTCGAGATGATCAGGGTGAAGATGATGGTGGGACGCAGCTGCGGCACGGTGATCGACCAGAACTGCCGCATCCGGGACGCGCCGTCGAGCGCGGCGGCCTCGTACATGTCCTTGGGGATGGCCTGCATCCCGGCGAGGTAGATCAGCGCGTTGTAGCCGACCCACCGCCAGTCGACCATCGTGGAGATCGCGAACCAGGAGGCGAACTTGCTGGCCCGGAAGTCGATCGGATCGACGCCGAACACCGACAGCAGCCAGTTGACCAGGCCGAAGTCGCGAGCGTAGATCATCGAGAAGATCAGCGCGACGACTGCGGTCGAGGTGATGATCGGCATGGCGATGGCCATCCGGAAGAAGGTCTGTCCCTTGATCCGCCGGTTCAGCGCGTTGGCGAGCATCATCGCGATCACCAGCTGCGGAACGGTGGCCATCACGAACATGCCGAAAGTGTTGTAGACCGCGTTCCAGAACTGGGGGTCGTCGGTGATCAGCCGGACGAAGTTGTCCAGGCCGACGAAGCTGATCTCGGCGTTCAGCGGCGACCGGTCGGTCAGCGCGATCCAGACGGTGTAGACGATCGGGTAGACGCCGAAAATCGCGAAGATGACGAAGAACGGCAGGACGTACAGGTAGGGGGAGATTTTGAGGTCCAGGCGGGTGAGCGAGAGGCGTCGGGCCTTCTCGCCGCCGCCGGCCGGACCCGCCCGGTGACCGCGCGGCTGTGCCGGCGCGGGGGTGTCAAGCTCCAGGCTCATCGGGAAGTCCTTCGGTTCTACGGCGGCCGGCCGCCGTTGGCCAGGGGGTCCACGCGCCGCTGGCACCGCGACGCGGCGGGAGAGGTGGCGTCGGCAGGTCCTGCCGACGCCACCTCTCACACGGGGTGCCGCACCGCTCTATCGGCCGGCGGCCGTACCGTTCGTGACGGCGTCCTGCCAACCCGCCTCCGGCGACTGGCCCTGCTCGACCGCACGCAGCGCGTTCTCCACCGCCGTACGGACCGCCTGGTTCTTCGGGCCGAGGTAGACCGGCTTGAGCTCGCTGGCACCGGCGGCGAAGATCTCACCGGTCGGGGCGTCGGAGAAGTAGTCGTTGACCGCCTCGGCGACCTTCGGGTCCGCCAGCGCCTGCGGCGACGACGGCAGGTTGCCGACCGCCTCGAAGGCGGCGATCTGGCCCTCCGGGCTGGTCAGGTACTTGACCAGCTCAGCGGCGGCAGCCTGGTGCTTGCTGGAGGTCGGCACCGCGAGGAAGGAACCGCCCCAGTTGCCACCGTTGCCGGGTGCCTTGGCGATGTCCCACTTGCCGGCGGCCTCCGGTCCGGCCTGGCCCTCGATGACACCGGTCATCCAGGCCGGGCAGGCAATGGTGGCGAAGCTGGCGTTCTTGAAGCCGGCGTTCCACTCGTTGGAGAACGACTGCAGGTTGTTCGACAGGTCGGCACCGATCATGTCGGTGGTCAGGTCGAACGCCGCCCGCACGTCCGGGTTGCTCTCCAGCACGAACTCGTTGCTGGTGTCGTAGTAGGTGTGCCCGCTGCCCGCACCGGCGATCTGGCTCAGGACCAGGTTGTAGAAGCTGGTCGCCGAGTCGACGAACGCCTTGTCCGGGGTGGCGGCCTTGAACTGCTTGCCGACCTCGATGAAGTCCTCCCAGCTGGACCACAGCGCGCTGACATCGTCACGCTCGGTCGGCAGACCGGCGGCCTCGAAGTGGTCCTTGCGGTAGCACAGCGCCATACCGCCGACGTCGGTGCCGAGCCCGAGGACCTTGCCGTCGGGCAGCACACCGGCCTCCCACTTCCAGGGCAGGAAGTTGTCCTTCAGGTCGTTGGCGCCGTGCTCACCGAGGTCGACGAACTTGTCGGCCTGGGCGAAGAACTGCGACATCGTGCCCTCTTCGATCGCCACCACGTCCCCGGCACCGGAGCCGGCGGTGATCTGCTGGGTGAGGCGGGTGTTGTAGTCGCCCAGGCCAAGACCCTTGCCCCGCTGCTGCACGGTGACGTTCGGGTTGTCCTGCTGGTACTTCTCGATCAGTTCGTCATATCCGAAACCCGCGTCGCCGAAGATGTCGACGACCAGGGTGATCGGGCCGTCCGGATCCGATTCGGCGTCGTCGGAGCCGCAGGCCGCCGCCGTCACGAGGACGGCGGAGGCGAGTGCGACTGCGGCGTACCGCCGGAGCGTGACGCTCATCCTGACCCCTCTCAAGGTCGCTTTCTGTGGTGGGGGGTGATCACGTGATGTCCGCTCCGGCGGGGACAGCGTGGGTCGAAAGGGGTCCGTCGACCGGGAGCGGGCACTGCGCGACCACGCTCCGCGGAGTACAAGCAAGTGATGTCAGTCTCACTCACCCCGGCCGGGAGCGCTCCCATGAGATTGCCGGCAGGTTTCGGAGGTGTCAAGAGGCCGATGGGAGCGTTCCCATTTCGTTACGGCCGTTCGGACGCCGACGCGTGGCCAGTGCCGCAGTGATCCGTACGCTGCGTAGTCGGTCGGCGGCGCTGGCGGACTCAGGTCAGCCGGCGCAGCAGCGTCGTGGCCCGGCCCGGGTCGAAAGCGGCCGGATCGAACCGGCGGTCCACCCAGCCCCGCATCTCGGTATGCCGAGGATGCGCCGGATCGGCGATCGCGGACACGAACTCGACGTAACCGAACGCACCGCCGACGTCCTCGGGCGGGCAGGCCCGCTCCCCGTCGGCGCAGTACGGATAGCGCATATCCGGTTCGGGCGCGCCGACGTCCTCCACCACGACGTCGTGCTCCCACCAGTCACCGAAGTCGTAGGTGTAGCGCAACCGGGTGCCCTTGCTGGCGACCGCGTCCAACCGGGTGTCCAGTTCGTCGCGCAGCAGCAGCTCGCCGTCCGGATCCGGCTCGCCGTACTGCGCGCCGTTGATCTCGAAGGAGTGCAGGTGACAGTCCTGCCAGCCCATGGCGTGCTGGATCACCCGGTGCACGCGGTCGAGGGTGTAGCCGCCCGGCACCTGCACCCGGCGCCAGACCGGCGGCGCCACCTCGGCGAGGGTGACCAGCAGATGGAAGATCTGACGAGGCATACCGGCCCTTTCTCTGGCCTAGGCTCGGACTCATGATCTGCCGTGCGTGCCGGGAACACCAGCACGAAAAGTGTCGAGGCGGTAACTGGTGCGATTGTCAGCACCGTACCCCCGCCCCGGTCCCCCCGGTCACCGGTCCGGCCGGCGAATGAGCACCGCCACGGCAGCGGCGGCGATCCGCCGGCTCTCCCCCGGGCCCACCAGCGACCCGCTCGACGACCAGGGGCTCGTCGACGCGTACGCCGTCACCACCGACGTGCACCTGCGCGCCAACTTCGTGACCAGCACCGACGGCGCGGTGGCGGTCGACGGTCGCTCGGCCGGCCTGTCCGGTGACGCCGACAAGCGGGTCTTCGGCATCCTGCGGATGCTCTGCGACGCGCTGCTGGTCGGCGCCGGCACGCTGCGCCAGGAGCAGTACCGCCCGCTGCGCCTCGACGAACGGCGACGCGACTGGCGCCAGCGTCAGGGTCGACCGGCCCAACCCACCCTGGTGGTCGTCTCCGGTTCCCTGGATCTGGATCCCGCGCTGCCGGCCCTGGCCGACGCGCCGGTCCGGCCGATCGTGCTGACCACCACCGACGCGCCCGCGTACCGGCGGACCCGGCTGGCGCCGGTGGCCGACCTGGTCGTCGCGGGCGAGCACACCGTCGACCTCGCCGCCGGGCTCGACGCGCTGCGCGACCGCGGCCTGCGCCAACTGCTCTGCGAGGGGGGCCCGCTGCTGCTCGGTACGTTGACCGCCGTCGACGCGGTCGACGAACTCTGCCTGACCGTCGCGCCGCTGCTCGCCGGCGCCGGCGCCGGCCGGATCACCGCCGGGCCGTCCGGGCCGGTCCGCCCGATGCGGCTGCACCAGGTGCTGGCCGCCGACGACGGCATGCTGCTGCTGCGCTACACCCGACCCGACTGACGCGCCCGACCCCGGGTCGGATGCGGCCGGAGTCGTACCAGTGGGGCAGGATGCAACCCGTGGGAACGAAGCGACGCGAGATGCAGCGATCAGGACATCACAATGAGTGATGCGACGCCGGAGGGCACCCCGGTCGGCCGGGTGCTCGGCACCGCCGACGCCACCCCGCTGCAGTTCTGGACAGCGGTCGACGAGCACAACTACCTGCAGCTCGACGACGTCGTGGTGACCCGCCGCGAGCTGCCGGGAGCCGAGCCGGTGACGATCGCCGGGGTGGTCACCCAGGTGCGCGCCCGGCACGAGGGCGCGCAGTTCGACTCCGACGTGTTCGCCATCGCCGACGGCACCCTGCCCGCCCAGGTTCAGGAGGCCGCCGAGGTCACCGCCACCCGGGTCGACCCGGAGATCTACGTACCGCCGTCACCGGGCGCACCGGTCTGGCGGGCCCAGGGCGACGCCCGGGCCCGCGCCCTGCACTTCGACCGGATGGAGCGCCGGATCCCGATGGGCACCGGCCGCGACGGGGTGCCGGTCTACCTGAACGCCGACTTCCTCGACGGTCAGCGCGGCGCGCACGTGTCCATCTCCGGCATCTCCGGCGTCGCCACCAAGACCAGCTTCGCCACCTTCCTGCTCTACTCGGTGTTCCGCTCCGGCACCCTCGGTGGTGACGCGGTCAACGCCAAAGCGCTGATCTTCAACGTCAAGGGCGAGGACCTGCTTTTCCTCGACCATCCCAACGTCCGGCTCGACGAGGCCACCACCGCCGCGTACGCCAAGCTGGGCCTGCCCGCCGGGGCCTTTCCCGATGTGCGGGTCTACGCCCCGCCCCGGGCCGGCGACGCCTCCGGCACGCCCGACGTGACCAGCCGGCTCACCGGCGTGGACAGCTTCTACTGGACGGTCACCGAGTTCTGCGACCAGCGGCTGCTGCCGTACGTGTTCGCCGACGCCGACGACGAACGTCAGCAGTACACGATGGTGGTGCACGCGGTCACCGCGTACCTGCACCGGCACGCGCAGCCGGCCGACGGCGGCATCAGCCTCGACGGGCGCCGGATCCACTCGTACCCGGACCTGGTGGACCACATCGTCGACCAGTTGGGCGACGAGGAGACCCGGACGGCGTGGGCCGGGTCGGCGGTCGGAATGGGCACCGTCAACGCCTTCGCCCGTCGGCTGATCGGCAGCAAACGGGACCTGGCCCGGCTGATCCGCGGCGACCTGGCCAGCCGTCGCCCGCACCAGATCAGCACCGCAGAGAGCGCCCAGGTCACCGTGGTCGACCTGCACAACCTGCCGGACCGGGCGCAGCGGTTCGTGGTCGGCGTCACGCTCAAGGGCGAGTTCGAGCGCAAGGAGCGGGCCGGCACCGCAAAGCCGTTGCTGTTCGTCGTGCTCGACGAGCTGAACAAGTACGCCCCCCGGGACGGGTCGTCACCGATCAAGGAGGTGCTGCTCGACATCGCCGAGCGGGGCCGTTCCCTCGGGGTGATCCTGATCGGTGCCCAGCAGACCGCCAGCGAGGTGGAGCGGCGGATCGTCACCAACTCGGCGATCCGGGTCGTCGGCCGGCTCGACCCGGCCGAGGCGTCCCGGCCGGAGTACGGCTTCCTGCCGGCCGTGCAGCGCCAACGGGTGCTGCTGGCCAAGCCGGGGACGATGTTCGTCAACCAGCCGGACATCCCGGTCCCGCTCTGCCTGGAGTTCCCGTTTCCGGCCTGGGCCACCCGCTCGTCGGAGGCGGGGGCCGCGCCGTCGGGCACGCTGCGCTCCATCGTGCAGTCGGCTGACCCGTTCGCGGTGGTCGGCAGCCGGTCGACGATCAGCGACGACGACATCCCGTTCTGACCCAAGGCTCAGGAGGTCCCCCCGGATGCGGATCCTGCACACCTCCGACTGGCACGTCGGTAAGGTCCTGAAGGGACAGCCCAGGCTGCCCGAGCAGATCCAGGTGCTCGCCCAGCTGGTGGAGATCGCCCGTGCCGAACGCCCGGACCTGGTGATCGTCGCCGGTGACCTCTACGACACCTCCGCCCCCGGGCCGGACGCCACCCGCGTGGTCACCCGCGCGCTGACCGCGCTGCGTGCCACCGGGGCCGCCGTGGTGGCCATCGGCGGCAACCACGACAACGGGGCCGCGCTGGACGCGCTGCGGCCGTGGGCCGACGCCGCCGGGATCACCCTGCGCGGCACGGTCCGCGACAACCCGGACGAGCACGTCGTCACCGGCGTCACCGGCGGCGGCGAACGGTGGCGGCTGGTCGCGCTGCCGTTCCTGTCCCAGCGGTACGCCGTACGGGCCACCGAGATGTACCAGCTGACCGCCGCCGAGGCCACCCAGACCTACGCCGACCACGTCGCCCGGGTGCTGGCCCGGCTCACCGACGGCTCCGGTGAACCGGGCGTGGTCGATCTGATCACCGCGCACCTGACCGTGGTCGGTGGGCGTTCCGGCGGCGGCGAGCGCGAGGTGCACACCGTTCTCGGGTACGCCGTACCGGCGACGGTCTTCCCGACCGGCACGCACTACGTCGCTCTCGGCCACCTGCACCGGGCGCAGCAGCTGGAGGCGCCCTGTCCGGTGCGCTACAGCGGCAGCCCGCTGGCGGTCGACTTCGGCGAGGAGGAGAACGTACCGTCGGTCAGCCTGGTCGACGTCAGCGCCACCACCGCCGCCCGGGTACGCGACGTGCCGGTCACCGCCGCCGCGACGCTGCGTACCGTCCGGGGCACCCTGGCGGAGCTGGCCGCCGGCGACCACGGCGACGCCTGGCTGCGGGTCCTGATCCGGGAGGTGCCCCGGGCCGGGCTGCGCGAACAGGTGCAGGAGCTGCTGCCCCGGGCCCTGGAGGTCCGCATCGACCCGGAGTTCGCCCGTGCCCAGGTCGGTCCCGCCCGGACCGCGCAGCGCACCGGACGCGACCCCGGCGTGCTGTTCGCCGACTACCTCGAGGCGCGCGGGCAGGACGACGACGGGGTCCGCGCCCTGTTCGACACCCTCTACGAGGAGGTGACCTCGTCGTGAGGCCGCTGCGCCTGGACCTGGCCGGATTCACCGTGTTCCGGGAAGAGACCACGGTGGACTTCACCGACGCCGACTTCTTCGCCCTGGTCGGGCCGACCGGGTCGGGCAAGTCGAGCATCCTCGACGCGATCTGCTTCGCCCTGTACGGCCAGGTACCCCGCTGGGGCAGCAGCCGGGGCATCGGCTCGGCCCTGGCACCGTCGGCCACCGAGGCGCGGGTACGGCTGGTCTTCGAGAGCGCCGGCAGCCGCTACGTGGCCACCCGGGTGGTGCGCCGCGACGCCCGGGGCGCGGTCAAGACCGGCAGCGCCGGTCTGCAGCTGATGCCGCCGGGGTTCGACGTGACCCGGCTGGACACCGGGATGAGCCCGGACGACCTCGGTGAGGTGCTCGCCGGCAGTCCGGCCGAGATGGAGCAGGCGGTGCTGGAGGCGGTCGGGCTGCCGTACGAGCAGTTCACCACCTGTGTGCTGCTGCCCCAGGGCCGGTTCGCCGACTTCCTGCACGCCAAGCCGGCCACCCGCCAGCAGATCCTGGTCAACCTGCTCGGGCTGCACGTCTACGAGCAGGTCCGGGAGCGGGCCACCGCCCGCGCGGGCGCCGCCGAGGCGGCGATGGCCGCGGTCGACCACCTGCTCGGCGGGCTGACCGACGCCGACGCCGACGCGGTGGCCGCCGCGGCGGCACATGTCGAGGCGATGCGGACGCTGGCGGACGCGGTCGACGACGTACTGCCCGAGCTGGAGCAGGCACAGCGGACAGTGACCACGGTCGCCGACCGGGTCGCCGAGCTGGCCGCGGAGATCGACCTGTTGGCCGGCGTGACACCGCCGGCGTCGGCGACGGTCCTCGCCGACGAGGTGGCCCGGGCACGGACCACCGCCGCCGACGCCGACCGCGCGGTGCTCGCCGCCGAGGAACGGGAGGAGAAGGTCCGCGCCGAACTGGCCGCCGCCGGTGATCCGGCCGCCCTGCGGCTGCTGCTGCAGGCGCACACCGAACGGGACCGGGTCGCGGCGGAGATCGCCGAGTTGGCTCCGGCGCTCGCCACCGCGCAGGCCGAGCAGGCCGCCGGCGAGGCGGCGCTGCGGGCGGTCCGGACCCGCGCCGAGGCAGCCGACGCCGCGCTGGAACAGGCCCGCCGCGCGTACCAGCAGGCGCAGGCCGCCGACCAGGCCGCCGCGCTGCGCCACGACCTCGTCGCCGGGGCGGACTGCCCGGTCTGCGCCCAGCCGGTGCAGGTGCTGCCACCGGAGCCGACCGGATCCCGGGTCGCCGAGGCGAAGGCCGCCGGCCTGGCGGCCCGGGCCGTCGCCGACCAGACCCGTCAGGCGGTCACCGACGCAGAGCAGGCACTGCGCGAGGTGGACCGGGCCGTCGACCGCGCCCGGGTACGCACCGAGCAACTGGCGGGCCGGTTGGCCGAGCTCGACCGCGAGGTGGCCGCCTCGCCCGGCAGCGAGGCGCTGCACGCCGAACTGGCGGCGGTCGACCGGCTGCAGGACCGGCTCGACACCGCCGGCGGTCAGGTCCGGCAGGCCCGGGAGGCCGCCCGCCGGGCGCAGCGGGCCGCCGCCGCCAGCGAACAGCGGCTGCAGTCGGCCTGGCGGGACTTCGACGCCGTCCGCGACGCGGTGGCGCGGCTGGCACCGCCCGCCGCCGAACGTGGTGACCTGGCCGGCGCCTGGGCGCAGTTGGCCGACTGGGCGGACGCGCTGGTCACCGACCGCCGGGCGGCGCAGATCCGCGCGGACCAGGAGTTGACGAACGCTCGGGAGTCGGCCGCCGCCGTCGCCGACCGGATCGACGCCCTGTTCGTCGCCGCCGGTCAGCCGGTGCCGGTACCCGACGCCCGGCACGGCGGCGCCGACGACGGTGGGTCGGGTGCCCGCTCGGCGGTCGACCCGGCGGCCTACCGGCAGGCCGCCGCGCTGGCGGTGCAGCGGGCGGGCAGCGACCACGACCGGCTCGTCGAACGGTTCGCCCAGGTGGGCGAGCTGCGGCAGCGCCGCGCCGACCAGGAGCGGCAGGCGCAGCTGGCCCGGACCCTCGCGGGGCACCTGCGGGCGAACAACTTTGAGCGGTGGCTGCTGGTCGAGGCGCTGGACCTGCTGGTGGACGGGGCGTCGCGAATTCTGCAGGAGTTGTCCAACGGCCAGTACGAGCTGGTGCACGACGCGGGTGAGTTCTTCGTCGTCGACCATCACGACGCGGGGCTGCGCCGAGGTGTGCGCACCCTGTCCGGCGGGGAGACGTTCCAGGCGTCGCTGGCGTTGGCCCTGGCGTTGTCGGAGCAGTTGGCGGGCATGTCGACCAGCGCGGCAAGCCTGGAGTCGATCGTCCTCGACGAGGGCTTCGGCTCCCTCGACGCGGCCACGTTGGACACGGTCGCGGCGACGTTGGAAGGGTTGGCGGCCCGGGGTGACCGGGTGGTCGGGATCGTCACCCACGTACCGGCGCTCGCCGCGCGGGTGCCGGTACGCTTCGAGGTCCGCAAGGACGCCCGGACCGCGCGGGTGCACCGGAGCGGGCTGTGACCGGCGGGCCGCCTCAGCAGCCGGGCGGCGGTGTCCGCTGGTTCGTCGAGGGCTGGCAGCCCGGCTACGGCACGTCGTTCGAAGCATCCGAAGCGGGGGCGCCGGGCACGACCGACGACGGCTCGGACGCCACCGATCTCGCGGTGGAGCTGGATCCCGCTGCCTGGCAGGCGTTGCGGCAGCCCGCCGACGTGCGGGCACCGGACGTGGTGCTGTTGGTCGACGGGGTACGCCGGATCGACGCGTCGTTGTGGAGCGACGAACCGGACGGAGTGTCCTATCCGGCGATCGCCGCCTCGTACGCGGCCGGTGTGGTCCGCTGCGACCTGCGCGCAGGGGCGGCGACGTTGGCCGGAGCGCGGCCGGAGCGCGGCCTGTTCACTCCGAGCGCCGCCGCGACCGACCTGACCGTCGGGCAGATCCGCTACCCGGCGCGGCGGGTCGACCACCCGGATCCGGCTACATTGCCGCAGGTGGTGCAGCCGGCGTTGGCCGCGCTGGAGATCGCCGTGTCCGAGCAGGCCCGGGCCGGTGCCGACAGCGCCGATGACGAACTGCTGGTGGTGGACGGTCCGCTACGCGGTCGGCAGCTGCCGAACACCGTCGGCTACATCAAGTCGGTCAGCAAGACGTACCTGCCGGCAAACCTGCTCCCGGTGGTGACCGGGCTGCGACCGGCCGAACGCAGTCCGGTGTTCCTGCACGGCACCCGGTGGCGAACCTACTCGTGGTACCTGCGGCTGCCCGGGCCACGCGGGGCTCCCTGGGCCGGCATCGTCCGGGTGGAGTGCCGGCCGGACATCACGGCGCAGGCGGCGATCGCCCTGGCCGATCTCTCGCTGGCGGTGCTGCCCCGGTTCGCCTCGACGCCGTACAAGGACCCCCGCGCGCCGCAGAACCTGGTGCCGATCGCCGGGCTGGAGCGGCGGCTGCGGGCGATGCTCGGCGACGCCCGACTGCTGCACCGGGCGTTGAGCCTGTCGGCCGCCCGGCGATGAGCCGGTCGGCCGCCGCGCGTTGAGCCCGTCCGCCGCCGGATGTCCGGAGCGGTACCGGCATACTGCCACCGTGGGCCGCGCTCGTAGGACAGTACCGCCGCCGGTCCAGGTCGACACCGGCACCGCGCAACTCGTCGCGGATCCGGACCGCCGCCGGGGCTACACCCTGCTGCTGGACGGGACCCAACAGTCACATGTCGACCTGGACGATCCGACGCATCTGGAGTTCGAGTACGTCCGGCGGATCGCTGCCGCCGTCGACCTGGCCGCCGACCCGGGCGTACCGCTGCGGGTGCTGCATCTGGGCGGCGGCGCGTTGACGTTGCCGCGCTACCTGGCGGCGACCCGGCCCGGGTCGCACCAACGGGTGGTGGAGATCGACTCCGCGCTGACCGAGCTGGTCCGCCGCGAACTGCCGTTGCCGGCCGACCGCAACCTGCGGGTCCGGATCGGCGACGCCCGTAGCGCGGTCGAGCAGGCCCGTACCGGCAGCTACGACCTGGTGATCGCGGACGTCTTCTCCGGTGCCCGCACCCCGGCGGAGCTGACCTCGGTGGAGTTCGTGACCGAGGTGGCCCGGGTGCTCGCCCCTGGCGGGCAGCTGGTGTCCAACGTCGCCGACGGGCCGCCGCTGCACTGGGCCCGGCGACACCTGGCGTCGGTCCGGAAGGTGCTGCCCGGCATCTGCCTGATCGCGGACGCGGCGGTGCTGCGACAACGCCGGTACGGCAACCTCGTGGTGGTCGCCGCACGCACGTTGCCGCAGGTCGCGGAGTTGACCCGGCGGGCCGCCGGGGACTGGTTCCCCAGCCGGGTGGTGCACGGTGCCGCGCTCGACCAGCTGATCGCGGCGGCGGTACCGATCGACGACGCCACCGCCACGCCGTCGCCGCCACCACCCGACGGAACTTTTCCGAATGGGCTTTGATCCGTCCGCCGGTCGGCTCCGTATCTGGGGGTGGGCCCCCAGCCGCGGGCCGTCAGGTGACGTCGGATGGAGGTCCTGCGATGTATGCGGTCGCGAGCGGCTGGCAGGCGGAGACGGTCCGGCCAGGCGTGACCGGCAGCGGGTCGCCAGCCATCAGGGCCATGCAACGTTGGCAGACCATCGACGGGAGGGCGGCCGAGCGCGATGATGAGCCGGTGACGTCACGGACTGCACGCAGCCGGCACCAGGCCGGGACGCCGGAGTCCAGCCACGGGGACGATCTCGTCCGCACGCTGTATGCCGAACACGCCCGACCCCTGTTGGGGTTCGTGCTCCGGCTGACCGGGGGGGACCGGCAGCGGGCCGAGGACATCGTCCAGGAAACACTGCTACGGGCGTGGCGCAACGCCCACCGGCTCGGTGCCCAGGGGCAGGCGTCGCTGCGCCCCTGGCTGGTCACCGTCGCCCGGCGGATCGCCATCGACGACCACCGCAGCGAGAAGGCCCGGCCGACCGAGGAGTACGACCGGGACCTGGAGAGTTTCGCCGAGTCCGACGGCACCGATCAGGTGCTGCGTCAGATGACGGTGACCGACGCCATGCGGACGTTGAGCCAGCCGCACCGGGAGATCCTGATCGAGACGTACTTCCGGGGACGCACCGTCCCCGAGGCGGCACAGGAGCTGGGGCTGCCACTGGGTACGGCGAAGTCGCGGGTCTACTACGCGCTACGTGCGCTGCGGACGGCGCTGCAACAGCGGGGGGTAACGGAATGACACGGTCCGCACACTGGGACGTCGGGGCGTACGCCCTCGGCGCGCTCGACGCCGACGACGTGGAGCGCTTCGAGGAGCACCTCGCGGGTTGCTGGGCCTGCGCCGCCGAACTCGAGTCCCTGATCCCGATCGTCGGATTGATGTCTACCGTGGACATCGGTCAGCTGGAGGGCAGTTCCGCCCTCCCTCCGCACAGCCCCGCCGGTGTGGACCTGCCTGGTGGGGCGACCGACAGCGGCGACGACGTGCCGCCGCCCGCCTGGGCCGGCGGCGAGTCCGGCACCGACCGGCGCCGCGACCACGGTCAGGTCCTTCCGCTCGACCGCGCCCGTAGCTCCCGCCGACGGTTGCTGGCCAGTCGTCCGGCGCAGATCGCTGCCGGGTTCGTCCTGATGGCGACCCTGACCGGCGGCTCGTTCCTGGTCGGCGCGCAGTGGTTCGGCGCGGACACCACCACGGTGCCGCAGGCCGATGGTGGCACGTCGGTCACCGCCGGCCCGTCCCCGCTCGGTCCACAGTCCGGGGTCGGCGGGCCGGAGGTGACCGGGGAGAAGTTCAGCACCGTCGACCCGACCACCGGCGTGGAGGCGGACGTGGTGCTGGAGGAGGCCGGGTGGGGTACCCAGGTGTCCTTCGCGCTGCGCAGGGTACCGGGACCGATGCAGTGCCGGCTGGTGGTCATCCGGGCCAGCGGCACCGCCGAGGTGCTCTCCACCTGGGCCGTGCCGGAAACCGGTTACGGCACGCCCGAACAGCCCGCCCCACTGTTGCTGACGACGTCCACCGCGGCACCACGCGACGACATCGAACGGATCCAGGTGCAGGCCGTCGACCAGTCCGGCGTGGCCACGGCACTCGTGACGGTACCGGTCTGACCGGGAGGTCTCGACCATTCCCGCATCGACAACAGAATCAGGTGTGACGCCGACAGTTCGTGGGTGTCCGGAATTCGCTCCGGACACCCACGAGCTGTCGGCTTTTTGATTATCGGCAGGCGGCCGGGTCCGCCTGACCGCACCGCAGAAGCAGGCCACACGCAGCCGAGCATCACCTGGTTCAACCAGCACATGTGAAATTGTGCACTCGCTATTGCCGATCCAATCCTGCTGATGGTGCGTACCTCTAGATGAAGCCCGATGTGGACGAATGAGGGAGGGCACGTGGCACTGGGAAAGCGGACCGTCATAGTCGCAGGCGCGCTGGCGGCACTCGTGTTGCCGGGTTGCGCCCCGGCAGGTTACAACCCGGACGACTTTGGCGGCGCTCAGGCCCAGCCGGTCGTCAACGCGGCGAACGCGGCGCAGGCTTCGGCCGCGCCCGAGCCGGTCGAGACCGATGACGTCGCCGTCGACGTCGCCGACGAGGACCTCACCAAGGAACTGGTCGGCAAGGCTGTCGACAAGATGGGTAACGTCGTCACGGACGAGGACGGCTGGCTGCTCTACCGCTTCGAGAACGACACCGACGACCCGCCGGCGTCGAACTGCGAGGGCGACTGCGCCAAGATCTGGCCGCCGGCCCTGACCGACGGCGACCCGATCCTGTCCGGCGTGGACGAGGAGCTGGTCGGTACGGTGAACCGGCCCGACGGCACCCGGCAGCTGACCATCGACGGATGGCCGATCTACTACTACGCGGGCGACGAGAAGCCCGGCGACTGGAAGGGCCAGGGCGTCGGTGGCACCTGGTTCGTCGTCCAGCCGGACGGCTCGAAGAACCTCGAATGCCTGCCGGAGGGCACGCCGAAGCCGATCGCGGTGCCGGACGGCGACGGCCGCGACAACATCAAGGGCCTCGACAGCAAGGACTCGGACAAGGACGCCGACTCCGACAGCGACTCGGGCGACTACGACTACTGATACCTCACGGCGCCCGTGATTCGCGGCGGCCGGTCGTTGCCAGGGAGGGCGCGGCCGGCCGCCGCCTCGTTGTGTGCGCACATCATCGGCACGCCACATCATCGGCAATCTTGAAATCGACATTAATTGCCGCCTAAGTGTTTCGCATTTGCCGGAAGGTTCGTTGACTGTCATCGAGTCACCTTCGTACGGTCGGTCTCCGCGAACAGACATCGCAGCACCGACGCGTTGCACCGGACGCCCTCCGTCGGGGTCCGATGAAAGAGGTGGCATCACGTGAGCAGTTCACCGCGCCGACGGCGTACCGACGATCGACCTGCCCGACGCGGCAGCACCCGTACCCGCGTAATCGCGGTGGTCATGATGCTCGCGGTCTTCGGCGGAGTCGTCGCCGTGACCCAGATCTCCGCCGCCGGGACCCGTGGCGACCGGGACCGGGACCGCGACCGGGACCGACGGGACCGTGCCGTCGCCTGTCAGAGCGCACCGGACCCGGCGGCATCGACCGATCCGGCCGACACGGGCACCACCGTGGACGAGTTCGGGGTCCGGCACCACTGGGGCGACGGCCAGCGGGGCCCGGCCGGCGGCCGAAACGGCTGTCCGCAGCCGTCCGCCGAGGGCACGGCCACGGCCGTGCCGACCCCCGAAGCACTGGAGATCCTCGGCGACGACTGCTCCGGCAGCGACCTGCCGCCGCACGACGGATTCCAGGTCGGCGACCGCTGCGTGAGCACCGCCTTCGGCGAGGTCGGCGACGCCGACACCAACCCCCAGCTCATGATCGTTTCGGCGCCTGACCGGGTCCGGTCGAACGAGCCCTTCACCCTGCGGATCAGCACCCGCAACCTGGTCCGGGACCGGTTCCTGCCGGCCGGGCAGGGTGGCTACTACCTGGAGAGTTCGTTCCTGAACGAGGACGGGCTGACGAGGGGGCACTTCCACACCGCCTGTCGGATGCTCACCAGCAACCGCACCGCACCGCAGCCCGGACCGGTGCCGGCGTTCTTCGTGGCCACCGAGGACGGCCGGGGCGGTGCGGATGCCGACGAGGTCACCGTCGAGGTTCCGGGCCTGCCCGGCCCTGGAGTGGCGCAGTGCGCGTCCTGGGCCGGCGACGGCTCCCACCGGGTGCCGATGATGCAGCGGGCCAACCAGATCCCCGCCTTCGACGTGGTCCGGGTGCTGGTCACCCGGTAGGTGCCCAGTGCGGGTGGCCGCCGGGGCGGTGACCACCCGCACCACACCGGCTGGCACAGTGGCGGTCATGGTCGGGCACGAGCAGGTGGGCAGGTCGGCGAGCCGGCAACGAATCCTGCGGCCACCGGACGGTTACCACCTGGCCATGTCCGTGCGTCCGCTGGCGATGGGGCGGTACGACCCCTGCGCCCGCTGGCACGCGGACACATTCTGGTGGACCGCCCGTACGCCGAGCGGCCCGGCGGCCCTCGCGCTGCACCGGCGCGGCGGCGAGCTGATCGCCACCGGACACGGCCCCGGCGCAGCCGACGTCGTCGACATCGCCGACGCGGTCGCCGGGCTCCGCGACGACGTCGACGGATTCCGGGCGCTCGCTCGACACCACCCGGTGGTGCACGCCCTGGCCCGCCGCTACGCCGGGGTCCGCCTGCCCGCGACCGGCGCGGTGTTCGCCCGGGTACTACGGGCCGTCCTGGAACAGAAGGTGACCGGAGTCGAGGCCTACCGCGGGTACGCCGCCACCGTACGCGCCTTCGGGACACCGGCCCCCGGGCCGGCACCCGGCATGTGGGTCACCCCCGATCCGGCGGTCATCGCGACGACCCCGTACTGGAAGTTCCACCCGCTCGGCATCGAACAGCGCCGGGCGCAGACCCTGCGCCGGGCGGCGGCCGTGGCAGACCGGCTGGAGGCCAGCGTCGACGCGTCGACCGCGACCGGTCGGCTGACGAGCCTTCCCGGGATCGGCCCGTGGACCGCCGCCGAGGTGGTCCGGGTCGCCTTCGGCGCGGCGGACGCGGTGAGCGTCGGGGACTTCCACCTGCCGAACACGGTGGCCTGGGCGCTGGCCGGCGAGGCACGCGGCGACGACCAGCGGATGCTGGACCTGCTGGAACCGTTCCGTGGTCACCGGGGACGGGTCTGCCTGCTGCTGGAACTGGCCGGCCTGGCGGCCCCCCGGTTCGGCCCCCGCGCGCCACTGCGGTCCTTCGCGAGGTTCTGACCGCGTCGGCGGAGGGCCTCGGCGCGGCCCGGCCGCACCGGATCAGCGGGTCAGTCGACGCAGCGCGACACCGAGCCGCCAGGCGTAGAGATGCTGGGCCACCACCGCGACCGGGCCGGCGAGCCGCATCGCCGGTGCCACCGGTCGGCTGAACGCCACCACGGAGAACCACACACGGTCGCCGGCCCGCTCCACCAGGAAGGCCTCCTCGCCGCTGGCGGGGTGCCCGTCGAGGGTGCCGTAGGCGAACCCGGCCCGGTCCGCGGTGTCGGTCGCCCACACCACCGCGCACGGCGCGGTCATCCGCAGCGGACCCACGCCGAGGCTGACCGTGACCTGCACGCCGGGATCGGCGCGTGGTGCCGAGGCGGCGACCCGGGCCCCAACGGCCCGGTGCATCCGCCAGGTGAGCACGGCCCGGCCCGCGCGGTCGAAGGTGCCTGGTCGTAGCGCCGTCCGGTAGCGCAGGTGGCGGTAGCCGGCGGGCAGGGCCGGCCCGTGCCGGTGCCCGGCCTCGGCGGTACGCAGCAGCTGGCTGGTGGCCCCGGTCTGCGCATAGGTGAAACCTGACATCCGGTCCGCCTTTCTCGGGTGCCTGCCGCCACCGTCGACAAGCAGTCGAGACAGGCGGTGCGCGATGCGGTACGCGCCTCGAATTGTGCCCGCAACGACCCGTTGATGTTTCCACATTTGGCGGTAAGGTCTCCCAACATGACGGCGCTCACACCGGTCCTGCCCGATCCGAAGGCGAATTACCTTCGCACCGGCATCCATCGGGTCCACGGCTGGCTGAACCCTTCGACTGCCGTCTACCTGAGCGGTATCGAGACCGCGCAGCGCGCCGACGGCATCACCGGCGATGTCGCCGAAATCGGCATCCACCACGGCAAGTCGTTCCTCTGTCTCGCGCTCGCCCTGCCGGCGGACCAGCGGGCGGTCGCCATCGACGTGTTCGGCGACCAGTCGGCGAACGTGGACCAGTCCGGGTACGGCGACCGGGACACGTTCGAACAGAACCTGGCGACCTACGGCGTCGGTGACAACGTCGACATCCTGCAGACATCCAGCCTGGAGCTGGAACAGAACGGATTCCTCACGCCCGGACGCCGGTTCCGGATCTTTTCCATCGACGGCGGACACACCACCGAGATCACCGAAAACGACCTTCGGATCGCCGAGCAGACGGTCACCGAGCGAGGAATGGTCGTCCTCGACGACATCCTCAACCGGCACTGGCTCGGTGTGATCACCGGCCTCTTCCGGTACCTCGAGCACGGCGGCAGCCTGGTGCCCGCCGTCCTGGTGCCCAACAAGCTGGTCCTCGCCACCTCGGTGGAGCAGGCCAAGCAGTACCGGGCGATGTTCGCCGAGCACTTCGCCGCGACCCGGGAAAAGGCCGACGTACCGCTCGCCGGACATCAGGTCGACGTCTACGCCGACCGACCCTGGCTGGTGCGCGGCGAGAACGGCGAGTCCGGTCCGATCCTCGAGCACGAGCCGATGTCGACCATTCCGACCGCCCGGCTGAGCGAGCTCGAGGAGCAGCTGCGGTCCAGCCGCGCCGAGCTCGACCGCACGAAACGGCAACTCAAGACCGTACGGGAGGAACTGCGCGCCGCCACCGTCCCGATGTACCGCAAGGCCGCCCGCCGGATGCCCTGGCTGGCCCGTCCGGTCCGGCCGGTGTTCCGGCGGGTACGCGACGTGTGGCGGCGTTCCCGGTGACGAGACGGCCGTGACCGCGAGACGGGACCGCCGGTGACGGCCCGGCCGGAATCGCCGGCCGCGACGGGGCCCGGACCGTCGGACCGGAATGGTTCACTGGTCCGGTGAAGCTGCCGATCCCCTGCCCGATCGAGCCGATGCTGGCCAGGCCGGTCACCACGCTACCCGTCGCCGACGGGCTCAGCTACGAGCCCAAGTGGGACGGCTACCGGTGCGTCATCTTCCGCGACGGCACCGAGGTGGAGCTGGCCAGCCGTGGCGGCAAGACCCTGACCAGGTACTTCCCGGAAGTGATCACCCAGGCACTGGCCCAGTTGCCACCCCGGGTCGTCGTCGACGGTGAGCTGATCGTGATCCGCCCGGACGCGGGCCGGTCACGACTGGACTTCGACCTGCTCGGGCAGCGTATCCACCCGGCGGCGTCGCGGGTCCGGCTGCTCGCCGAGCAGACCCCGGCCTCCTTCGTCGCCTTCGACCTGCTCGCCCTCGACGACACTGCCCTGCTCGACGAGCCGTTCCGGGTCCGACGCGAACGGTTGACCGACGCCCTGGCCACCGTCACCGGGCCGATGCACCTGACCCCGGTCACCACCGACCCGGCGACCGCCCGGCAGTGGTTCGACATCTTCGAGGGCGCCGGCCTCGACGGGGTGATCGCCAAACCGGCCGAGCTGCAGTACGAACCGGGCAAACGGTCGATGTTCAAGGTCAAGCACGGGCGTACCGCCGATGTGGTCGTGGCCGGATTCCGCTGGCACAAGTCCGGCCCGGTGGTGGGTTCGCTGCTGCTGGGTCTCTACGACGACACTGGCACGCTGCACCACGTCGGGGTCTGCGCGTCGTTCACCGCGGCTCGGCGGGCCGAGCTGGTCGAGGAGCTGGCACCGCTGCGTACCACCCCGGCCGAACATCCATGGGTCGGCGGTGACGAGGCCTCCGGGCAGCGCGTGCCGGGAGCACCGAGTCGGTGGAGCGGCGGCAAGAACCTCGAATGGCAGCCGCTGCGACCCGAATGGGTGGCCGAGGTCGGCTACGACGCGATGGAGGGCGACCGGTTCCGGCACACCGCACGGTTCCTGCGCTGGCGCCCGGATCGCGATCCCGCCTCGTGCCGCTACGACCAGCTCGTCCGGCCGGTGCGGTTCGACGTCGACCGGGTCCTGGCCGGCGACCCCACTGGTCCACGGTGACCCGGCGCGCCGACCCCCCGCGTCAGGGTCCACCCCCGCGTCGGCACCACCGTCGGCTGCCCGTCGTCGCCGCCGTACTCACCCTGGTCGTGGCCGGGCTCACCGCCTGCACCAGGGCCGACGGCCCTGGCGCGGCACCGCCGGCCGGGTCGAGCCGACCGGGTGCCGACGACACGACCGGGCTGCACTGGCGGCCCTGCCCCGAGATTGCCCGCCAATGGTCCGGCGAGGTCCGCGACGACCTGCGCTACGACTGTGCCACGCTCGACGTACCGGTCGACTGGGCGGCCGGCCCGGCCGCCGGGACCCTGCCCCTCGCACTGCTACGGGCGCGTTCCACCGCGCAGCGGGACCGGATCGGCGCGCTCGTGGTCAATCCCGGTGGTCCGGGCGTGTCCGGGGTGGACGCCGCCGCGCGGCTGGCCCTCGGCGAACGCTCCGGCGGCCTGCCCGACGCGGTGATGCACCGGTTCGACGTGGTCGGTTTCGACCCGCGTGGGGTGGCCCGCTCGGCCGGCGTCGACTGTGGGGCCGACGCGGACTGGGACGCCGTCTTCGGCGCCGACCCGGATCCCCACGACGATGCCGCCTTCGCCGCCGCCGCCGACGTGAGTCGGCGGATCGCGGCCGACTGCGCGGCCCGCCACGGCGACCGGCTCGCCGCCTTCTCCACCCATCAGACCGCCCGGGACCTTGACGCGGTCCGGGCCGCCGTCGGCGACGAGCGACTCACCTACCTCGGCTACTCGTACGGCAGCCTGTTGGGCGCCACCTACGCCCACCTGTTCCCGGACCGGGTCCGCGCGCTGGTTCTCGACGGCGCGATCGATCCGCAGCAGGATCCGGTGGCCGGCTCACTCGGCCAGGCCGCCGGCTTCGAACGTGCCTTCGACGCGTTCGTCCGGTGGTGCGCCGCCACCCCGGCGGCCTGCCCGATCAGCACCGATCCCGCCGGCACGCTCGACGACGCCGTCGACCGGGCCCGCACGGATCCGGTGACGTCGGTCGACGGCCGGTCGACGACCCCCGGATGGATCTTCTACGCCGTGGTCGCCTCGCTCTATGACGACAGCGGCTGGCCACGGTTGGCCCGTGCGGTGGCCGCGCTGCGCGACGGCGACCCGGCACCGGTGTTCGCCCTGGCCGACGGGTACACCGGCCGGGACGCCGACGGCGGCTACGACAACCTGTTCGCCGCCAACCTGGCGATCAACTGCGCCGACGCCGAGATGCCGCTGCCCCCGACGCAGATCCGCGCGCTGCAGCAGCAGTGGCGCCAGGAGCACCCCCGGTTCGGCCCGGCGCTGGCGGTCGGTCTGCTGGCCTGCGCGCAATGGCCGACCGCTGCCGACCCGTACCCGGTCGGCGCGGCGGCCGGTGCCCCACCGATCCTGGTGATCGGCACCATCGGGGATCCGGCGACCCCGTACGAGCAGGCCCCTCGACTCGCCGAGCTGCTGGGCAGCGGCGTGCTGGTGACCTGGGAAGGTGACGGGCACACCGCGTACCCGCACGCACGGTGTGTGGCGGCGACGGTCGACGCGTACCTGATCGATCTGACGGTGCCCGCCGACGGCCTGCGCTGCCCGGCCTGAGCCGGCGCCCCGACCGGGTCCCGGCACGCCGGCCCGGTTTCGGCCGGGCGGTGCCGCAGGTCAGCCGGCCGGGTCCGGCCGGGCCCGCGAGGGCTGGACCCGCCGCGGTTCGCCGGGCATCTTCGGATGGTCCGGCGGGTACGGCAGGTCCCCGCCCCGGCCGTCCCGCTCGTCGCGGTCGGCCCACTCCAGCAGCGGCCCGATGTCCCACGGCGTGTCGTCGATACCGGCGTGCGGGTCGCCCCGCTCGGCCAGTCGGGGCGGCACCGTCCGCAGATCGAAGTCGTCCGGCTCCACCTCGGTCAACTCGTCCCACGTCACCGGGGTGGAGACCGTGGCGCGGCTGTTGGCGCGCAGCGAGTAGGCGCAGGCGATGGTGCGGTCCCGGGCCATCTGGTTGTAGTCGATGAAGACCTTCTCGCCGCGTTCCTCCTTCCACCATGAGGTGGTGACCAGGTCGGGGCGGCGGCGCTGCACCTCGCGGGCGAACGCGATCACCGCCCGGCGTACCTCGGCGAACGACCAGCGGGGCACGATCCGCAGGTAGACGTGCACTCCCCGGCCGCCGGAGGTCTTCGGGTAGCCGACCGCGCCGAGTTCGTCGAGCAGGGCACGCACCTCGCCCGCGGCGGCGACCGCGTCGACGAAATCGGTGCCCGGCTGCGGGTCGAGGTCGATCCGCAGCTCGTCCGGCCGGTCCACGTCGGCGGCGCGCACCGGCCAGGGGTGGAACACCACGGTGCTCATCTGCGCCGCCCAGGCGACGTGGGCCAGGTCGGCAGGGCAGAGTTCGTCGGCGGTCCGACCGCTGGGAAAGGCGATCTCGGCGGTACGCAGCCACGGCGGCACGCCCCGGGCCGGCACCCGCTTCTGATAGAACATCTCCCCGTCGACGCCGTCCGGGAAGCGTTGCAGGGTCGTCGGGCGGTCCCGCAGCGCCCGCATGATCCCGTCGCCGACGGCCAGGTAGTAGTCGAACACGTCCTGCTTGGTGTAGCCCGGCCCGGGGAAACAGACCCGGTCCGGGCTGCTCAGGCGCACCTGATGGCCCGCCACCTCGACGGTGGTCGCCGACGACCGGGTACCGCGGCTCGTGCCAGCCATACGCCGACCTTAAGGCAGCGGGCGCGGGTTCGGGAGCCGACGCGTCCGGGCGGCGACCGCCGTACCGTGGAGGGTATGACCGACGACAAGGTTGACCTGCCCCGTCCCGGCGACCGGCCCCGGACCGACGACCTGCCGCGCACCGACGAGCAGTGGCGGGCCCGGTTGAACCCCGAGGAGTTCCGGGTGCTGCGTCAGGCCGGCACCGAACGGCCCTGGTCGGGCGAGTACGTCGAGACCACCACGGTCGGTACGTACCACTGCCGGGCCTGCGACGCACCGCTGTTCACCAGCGACACCAAGTTCGACTCGCACTGTGGCTGGCCGAGCTTCGACGAGGCGCTGCCCGGCGCGGTGCGCTACATCGAGGACCGGTCGCACGGCATGGTGCGTACCGAGGTGCGCTGCGCGACCTGTGATTCGCACCTGGGCCACCGCTTCGACGGCGAGCGGTACACCTCGAAGAACGCCCGGTACTGCATGAACTCGGTGGCGCTGCGGCTCGAGCCGGCCTGACCGCGGCCCCCGCCGGCGGCCGGTCACCGACGTGTCTGAGGCCGCTCGGTGGGTTTTTTTCCCGGTTTGCACCGCCCCGCCACGGCCGATGACGCACGCTGCGAGGAGGCCGACGTTTGGGGGACACGATGGCGACCTGTGAGGTCTGCGGCAACGACTACTGGATGGCGTTCGACATCCGGACCGTGAGCGGGGACACCTACACCTTCGACTCGTTCGAGTGCGCGATCCAGCTTCTGGCACCGATCTGCGAGCACTGCCAGTGCAAGATCGTCGGGCACGGCGTCGAGGTGTCGGGGCGGTTCTTCTGCTGTGCGCACTGCGCCCGCGCGGTGGACCAGGAGACCGGCGCGCAGGTACGTGACGCGGTCGGCAGCCGACCCGGCTGATCGGCGTATCATCTCTCGGCGTGCCCGCCGAACCCGACCTGACCTCGCATGTCGCGCATACCGCCGAGCTCGATCCGGTCACCCTCTACCAGCTGTTGAAACTCCGGGTCGACGTCTTCGTCGTGGAGCAGGAGTGCGCATACCCGGAGCTGGACGGTCGCGACGTCGAGCCGCAGACCCTGCAGCTGTGGCTGGCCCGGGCCGGCGCGGTGATCGCCTGCCTGCGCCTGCTGACCGAACCGGACGCGAGCACGGCCGAACCGGACCCGAGCCCGGCGGAACCGGACGCGAGCACGGCCGAACCGCACGGCACGGCAGGCGGTGGTCGGGTCCGTCGGATCGGCCGGGTGGCGGTGGCTGCTCACGAACGCGGCCGGGGCCACGGCGGCAGGCTGATCGAGGCCGCCCTGGCGATCGCCGGTGACCAGCCGTGTGTCCTCGACGCCCAGGCCCATCTGACCGCCCTCTACGCCCGGCACGGATTCGTCGTCGCGGGCCCGGAGTACGTCGAGGACGGCATCCCGCACGTGCCGATGCGTCGGCCACCCGGTGGGCGGCGGTCGCGGCACGCGCAGTGACGTACGGCCTGCGACACGCAGAGTGACCGGCGGCCGGGTGGACGGTGCCGTCCACCACAGCCGCCGGCCCCTGCTCGGCAGGACCGACCCGAGGGTCAGTGGTGCCGCTCGCCGGAGTTGCGCCACGCGCTACCGGCCTTGGCCAGACCACGGCTGACGACGTAACCGATGGTCAGCAGCGCCACGTACCACCAGGCGGTACTGGCGGGGAAGGGATCCCCGGCACCGGCCGTGCCCTGCACGCCGTCGATGTCGGCGTTGACGACCTGGGAAGCCAGCAGTACGCCGACCACGGCGATCAGGTAGACGTAGAACTCCGTACTCTTGAAGGCCGACTTGGTCTCGGTGCCCGGTGCCACGGCCGGCCGCATCCCGGCGTTCATGTCGCCCATCCGGGTGGCGGTGGTGGACTGCTGGTCCATCATCGGCCGGTTCATGGCGGTGTCGCGGGTCGGAGCTTGCGTACTCATCGTGCCCTCCTCCGGATCAGATGAGTGGTTCTCCGGTCCGGTCGGTACGGCCCGGTCGGCCGACCAACCTCGGGGGGCACGTTCCTGGTACCCACCGTGGCCGGCTCACCAACCCGATCAGGGCAGGTTGTTCACCAGATCGGCGACCGGGCGCCGCCGGCCGGTGAAGAACGGCACCTCCTCGCGGACGTGCCGGCGGGCCGACGAGGCGCGCAGGTCCCGCATCAGGTCGACGATCCGGTGCAGTTCGTCGGCTTCGAAGGCGAGCAGCCACTCGTAGTCACCGAGTGCGAAGGACGCAACCGTGTTGGCCCGTACGTCCGGATAGGGGCGGGCCATCTGGCCGTGTTCGGCCAGCATCGCCCGACGCTCGGCGTCCGGCAGCAGGTACCACTCGTACGACCGGACGAACGGGTAGACGCAGATGTACGGCCGGGGCTCCTCGCCGGCCAGGAACGCCGGCACATGGCTCTTGTTGAACTCGGCCGGTCGGTGCAGTGCCATCTGGGACCAGACCGGGACGAGATGGCGACCCAGTGCGGTACGGCGCAGGCGCCCGTACGCGTCCTGCAGGTCGTCGCTGTCGGCGGCGTGCCACCAGATCATGATGTCGGCGTCGGCGCGCAGCCCGGCGACGTCGTAGGTACCGCGTACCGTGACGCCCTTGGCGGTCAGCTCGTCGATCAGCGACTCGACCTCACCGATCAGCCCGTCACGCAATGCCGGCAACCGCTCGGCGACGCGGAACACCGACCACATCGTGTACTGGATCGTCGCGTTCAGCTCCCGCAGCCGGGCCGCGTTGCTCTGCTCGCCGCTCATCGGCGTACTCCCTCCAGGGTGGTGACAATCTCGTCGGCGGCGTTCTCGCCGGACCGTACGCACACCGGGATGCCGATCCCGTCGAAGGCCGCACCGGCCAGCGCGAGCCCCCGCCGTGCGTCGCGCAGTGACCGCCGGGCCGCCGCGACCCGGTCCAGGTGCCCCGGCGGGTACTGCGGCAACGCGCCGCCCCAGCGCTGCACGTGCGACTGCGCGACGGCCGGCAGCCGTGCCCCGGACAACCGGCCCAGCTCGGCGTGCACGGTGGCGACCAGTTCGTCGTCGTCGCGCTGCAGCAGCTGCTCGTCGCCGTAGCGGCCGACGGAGGCCCGCACCACGGCGAGCCCGTCCGCCCGGCGCAGGTGGGCCCATTTGGTGCTGAAGAACGTGGCCGCCTTCGTCGTGGTGCCTTCGGTCGCCGGCACCAGGAAACCGGACAGCTCGGGCAGGTCGGGATCGGGCAGCGCCAGGGTGACCAGGGCGATGCTGGCGTAGTCCAGGGCGCCGACGCCGACGGCCGCGGCCGCGTCGACCGCCGCGAGCAACCGGGCGGCCGGCCGGGCCGGCACCGCGAGCACGACCGCGTCGACGTCGATCCGCTCGGCACCGCGGGTCGGTCCGACCACCAGCCGCCACCCCGTCGACGTCGCCGCCAGCTCCCGCACCGTGGCACCGGTGCGCAACGTGACGTCGACCGGGCCGCCGTCGACGGTCGCCGCCTGCCCCACGGCGGCCACCAGCCGGCTCAGTCCACCGTCGATGCTGGCGAAGATTGGTGCGCCGGCGGCGGGCGGTCGGGCCGCCAGCGCTGCCCGTACCGCCGCGCGCAGGGTGTGCTCCCGGCGGGCGGCGGCCGCCAGCCCGGGGATCGTGGTCGCCAGCGACAACGTGTCGGCGCGGCCGGCGTACACCCCGCCGAGCATCGGATCGACGAGCCGTTCGACGACGTCGTCGCCGAGCCGACGACGGACCAGCTCGCCGACCGCGACGTCGGCGTGCGGGCCGAGCAACGGCCGACCGTCGTCAGGGTCGCGGGTCTCGTCGGCGCGGGCCACCGCCGCGATGGCGGCAGGATCACCGGGTACGCCGATCAGCGTCCCGCCCGGCAGCGGGCGCAGCTGCCCACCGATGGCCAGGGCGGCCTGGCCGACCGCCGGATGCACCAACTGGTCGCCGAGGCCGACCCGGCGGGCCAGTGCCAGTGCCGCGGAGTCCCCACCGGCCGGGTCGCGCATCAGGAACGCCTCGGCGCCGCGCTCCACCGCCAGCCCGGCGAACTGCCCGGTACGCAGCTTGCCGCCCAGTTCACCGGACTGTTCGAAGAGCATGACCCGGGTGCCGGCCGGACAACGCTCGCGCAGCCGCAACACCGCGGCCAGCCCGGCGATCCCGCCACCCACCACGGCTATCCGCCACGGTTGCTGCATACCGCCACCTTGCCACCCCGGGCCGGCGGGGTCGCCGACCACCTTGCCGTGTTGTGACCTGTCGCGCCGCGCTCAGCGGGCCGACACGGTGTGCACCAGCTCGACCACCCGGGTCAGCACCTCGGGGTCGGTTTCCGGCAGTACGCCGTGGCCGAGATTGAACACGTGGCCGGGCGCGGCCAGGCCTTCGGCCAGCACCCGCCGGACTTCGGTCTCGATCACCGGCCAGGGCGCCAGCAGCAGGCACGGGTCGAGGTTGCCCTGCACCGACCGGTCCGGGCCGACGCGCACCGTCGCGGCGTCCAGCGGGGTGCGCCAGTCGACTCCGACCACGTCGGCACCGGCCTCGGCCATGGCGCCGAGCAGCTCGGCGGTGCCGACCCCGAAGTGGATCCGGGGCACTCCGGCGTCGGCGAGGGAGTGCAGCACCGTCACCGAGTGCGGCAGGACGTAGCGGCGGTAGTCGGCCTCGGACAGCGCCCCGGCCCACGAGTCGAACAGCTGCACCGCCGACGCTCCGGCGGCGACCTGGACCCGCAGGAACTCCACGGTGATCTCGGCGAGCCGCGCGCAGAGCGCGTGCCAGGTCTCCGGGTCGGCGTACATCAGTGCCTTGGTGCGGGCGTGGGTCCGCGACGGCCCGCCTTCGACGAGGTAGCTCGCCAGGGTGAACGGCGCCCCGGCGAAGCCGATCAGTGGGGTGGCGCCGAGTTCGGCGACGAGCAGCCGGACCGCCTCGTCGACGAAGCCGACGTCGTCGAGGCTGATCCGGCGCAGCCGCCCCACGTCGGCGGCGCTGCGGACCGGGTCGGCGATGACCGGTCCGGTGCCGGCCACGATGTCCAACTCGACGCCGGCCGCCGCCACCGGTACGACGATGTCGCTGAACAGGATCGCGGCGTCCACGCCGTGCCGGCGGACCGGCTGCAGGGTGATCTCGGCGACCAGTTCTGGTTGCCGGCAGGCCTGCAGCATGCCGGTCCCGCTGCGCAGTTCGCGGTACTCCGGCAACGACCGGCCGGCCTGGCGCATGAACCACACTGGTGTGTGCGGTACGGGTTCGCCCCGGCAGGCCTGGACGAAGACGGAGTCGGCCGGTGTGGCGGACGCGGCGTGCGGGGCGGTGTCGCCCGATGTCGTCGTGGTCATCGGCGCCAATCGTGCCACGACTGCCTGGGCGATCAGCGGCGACGCCGGCGATCGGGCGTGGCACCGGCGATCGGGCGGGGCACCGGCGATCGGGCGGGGCACCGGCGATCGGGCGTGGCACCGGCGCGGTACCGGCGTGCCGGGCCCCATCCGACGCGGGGTTCGGCCTAGGCTGCGGTCATGGCCCCCCTTACCGCGTTGCCCGAGGCGTTCCACCGCGCCGTCGCCGGACTGCGCGCGGCCACTCCACGTCAGGAGATCCAGGTCGAGGAGGTCGGTGCGCCGCAACGGCTCGCACCGTACGCGTTCGCGCTGAGCGCCACGGTGCTGCGGTCGGCCGAGGAGGTCGCCACCGGTCGGCTGGTCCTGCTGCACGATCCGGCCGGGCACGACGCCTGGCAGGGCACGCTGCGGCTGGTGACCTACGTCACCGCCGACCTCGAGGTGGACCTGGTCGCCGATCCGCTGCTACCCAGCGTCGGATGGACCTGGTTGACCGACGGCCTCGACGCGCACGGTGCGACGTACACCGCGCTCGGCGGCACCGTGACCCAGACCTGTTCGACCCGGTTCGGTGAGCTCGCCGGTCAGCCGGCCGGCGGCGACATCGAGATCCGGGCCTCCTGGACCCCGCTCACCACCGCGCTCGGCGCCCACCTGCTGGCCTGGTGTGACCTGCTGGCGTCCACCGCCGGGCTGCCGCCCCCGGGGGTGGCCGTACTGCCGGGCCGGTGGCCGGCCGGCGCGGCCTGACCGGCAGCTGCCCAGCCATGCCCCGCGCCCGCCCAGGGCGGACGCGGATCAGCACAGGTCGAACGCCTCGCAGGCGGTCTGGATCGGCACCGCCAGCCCGATCCCTTCGGCGTCGCGGGCCTTCGCGGTGGCGATGCCGACCACCTGCTTGCTGCTGTTGATCACCGGGCCGCCGGAGTTGCCGGGGTTGATCGGTGCGTCGAACTGGATGACCGGTCCCGAGCCGTCGTCGGCCTCCCGGTAGGCGCTGACCACGCCGATGGTGACGCTGTCGGCGAGCCCGAGCGGGGCACCCACCACGACGATCTGCTGACCGGAGCGGACCGGCTCGACCGCCGCCTCGAGCCCGGCGTACGACTCGGTGGTGCGCAGCTGGGCGACGTCGATCTCGTCGTCCACCGCGACGATCGCCGCCTCGATCCGCTGCCCGTCACGTTCCAGGAAGACCCGGCGGTTGCCGGCCAGGTAGCTCGACTCGACGACGTGGTAGTTGGTCAGCAGGTCGGTGCCGTCGGATCCGGCCGGGCCCACGGCGAAGGCGGTTCCGGTGAACCGGCCGGCGGCGACGCGGAACACGCTGGGCAGCGCCGACTCGGCGATCGCCTCGGGGTTGAAGGCCGCGCCGACCGCGCGCTCCAACTCACCGGTACGGGACTCGACCAGGTCGAACCGCTCGGCGTCGGCGCCCTGGGCCTGGGCCAGCCGCTGGTCGGCGTCGGCGAGCCGACCGGTCAGCTGGTGGATCTGGTAGCCCTGGAATCCGACGGCCCCGGCCAGCGCCAGCGTCAGCAGCAGCGCGGTGCCGGCCAGCCAGCCACGTCGAGGTGGTGCGACCCGGCGCAGCTGGTCCGCCGGTGGGGCCCACGAACCGGGTTTGTCGCTGCCCGCCGAGGTGAACTCGCTCGGGGCCGGCGCGGCGAAGGTGACCGGTGCGCCCGACCAGCCCGGTACGGTCGGCGGTTGCGGCGCACCCGGCTGGGCTGGTGCGGTCGCCCGGCCCGGGGCAGTCAGCGGGTCTGCCGCGGCCGACGGGTCCGGGGCGGCGGCGGGCGGGCCGGTGTGCCACGGCGGCGGACCGGCCCGTGACGGTAGCGGCGTGCTGTCTGACCGACCCGTCAGCGGCTCCCCCGGTGCGAACGCCGGAGGCGTGGCGGGTGCGGCGTGACGCGGACCGGGCAGCGGCGCGTTCGTCGGCTCCGGTCGGGGCAGCTGCGGGGTTGTCGGCTCCGGACTCGTCGACTCCGGACCAGGCGCGAAGGGCGCGTTGTACCCACTGGTCATCCTTGGCAGCCTCTCCTCCACTGCGGCAGCCGGCCCACCTGCCGCCCGAAGCGGCGATACGACCGTACCGGGCAGTACGGTATTTGTCGTCACCCCGTGCGCCGAGATCACCTGATTGCCCGCGGTGACCGCCCGGCACGGCGCCGACGGGGACGCCCGCGGTCGGCGGGCCGACGCGCCGGGCGGACCTGGCGTCGTCGGCGGCAGGCCGGGCACTAGGGTTGTCAGGTGACCGACGAATCCCCCCTGCGCCGTCGGACCGCGCAACGCCCAGCAGGGAGCGAGCCGCACCACCCGCTGGAGCGACCGGCGGCGTCCGAGGTCGCAGGGGTTCCCTCCGCTCCGACCGACGGGCCCGTACCGCTGACCGCTCCCCGCGACGGCACTCCCGCACCGGTGGCCACCGTCGACGCCCTCGCCGAGGTCGTGGACCGCTTCGCCGCCGGGACCGGGCCGGTCGCCGTCGACGCCGAACGCGCCTCCGGATACCGCTACAGCCAACGGGCCTACCTGGTGCAGTTGCGCCGGGCCGGAGCCGGTACGGCGCTGATCGACCCGCTGCCGTTACCGGACCTGGCCACCCTGGACGCGGCCATCGCCGACACCGAGTGGGTGCTGCACGCCGCCAGCCAGGACCTGCCCTGCCTGGCCGATCTCGGGCTGCGGCCGCGCCGGTTGTTCGACACCGAGCTGGCCGCCCGGCTGGCCGGCTTCGAACGGGTCGGCCTGGCGGCGCTGACCGAGGCCCTGCTCGGGTTCTCGCTGGAGAAGCACCATTCCGCAGCCGACTGGTCGACCCGGCCACTGCCGGAGTCCTGGCTGACCTACGCGGCGCTGGACGTCGAGCTGCTCACCGACCTGCGCGACGTCCTCGCGGCGGAGCTGCGGCGACAGGGCAAGTGGGACTGGGCGGCCGAGGAGTTCGCGGCGCTGGTCGCCTGGGGCAGCCAGCCGCCGAAGGTCCGGGCCGAACCCTGGCGGCGTACCTCCGGTATCCACCGGGTCCGCGGTGCGCGGGCCCAGGCACGGGTACGGGCCCTGTGGTACGCCCGGGACGAGATCGCCGCCCGCCGCGACTCGGCACCTGGCCGTGTGCTGCCGGACGCGGCGATCGTCGCGGCCGCCGAGCTGGATCCCCGTGACGAACGGGCGCTGCTGGCGCTGTCCGGTTTCAACGGCCGGTCGGTCCGCCGACTGGCCCGCATCTGGCTGGACGCGCTGGCCACCGCCCGGGAGCTACCCGACGACGCGTTGCCGGTGACCCCCGTGTTGGACGGGCCGCCGCCCCCGCACCGCTGGGCGGAGCGCGACCCGGTGGCGGCGGCCAGGCTGGCGCGCTGCCGGGAGGTCGTGGTGCGCACGGCGGCGGCGCATGTGCTGCCGCCGGAGAACCTGATCGCACCGGATTCGATCCGCCGGCTGGCCTGGACCCCGCCGGAGGATCTCGACGAGGAGTCGGTGGCGGCCACGTTGCGGGGGTTCGGCGCCCGCGCCTGGCAGGTGTCGCTGATCGTCGCCGAGCTGACCACGGCGCTGCGCGTACCACAGGGGTGACCTGGCGGCACGGGTGACCTGGTTGGTAGACGGGTCACCCGCCGGTGCCGGTCGGCCCGGTCGCCCGGACCGCGCCGGTCAGTGACCCGACTCGGCCGGTCAGTGGCCCGACTCGGCCGGTCAGCTACCGAGCACCTCGTCACGCTTGGCCGACCAGGCCAACGAGTGTCGGATTCCGTCGGCGATCGACAGCTCCGGCTTCCAGTCCAGCAGCTGCCGGGCACGCACGCTGCGGGTGTAGGAGCCGGCGGCGTCCCCCGGCCGAGGGCCGGTGACGCTGACCCGCAACGGCCGGTCCACGACCGAGCGGAACGCCTCGACGAACTCGCGGACGGTGGTGCCGTCGCCGGTGCCGAGGTTGAGCACGTCGTAGCGCTGGTCGGCACCGGGCGGCAGGATCTCGTCGAACCGGTTCAGCGCCTGGACGTGGGCCCGGGCGAGGTCCCAGACGTGGATGTAGTCGCGGATGCCCGAGCCGTCGCGGGTGGGCCAGTCCACGCCGGTGATGCTGAACTCGGCACCGGTCTCGACCGCAGTGATCAGCCGCCCCAGCACGTGCGTGGGCTGACGGATCTGCAGCCCGGTCCGCAGCTGCGGATCCGCGCCGATCGGGTTGAAGTAGCGCAGCGACAGTGCCCGCAGCGGCAGCGCGGCGGCGCAGTCGGCCAGCAACATCTCCATGACGGCCTTGGTCCGGGCGTACGGGCTGGTGGGCTCCAACGCCGAGGACTCGTCGACGGAGAAGTCCTCGCCGGGCCGGTAGATCGACGCCGACGAGCTGAACAGGTACCGCTGGGCACCGTTGCGGACCACGTGCTCGATGAAGTCGATCGACTTGGCGACGTTTTCGCGGTAGTAGCGCAGCGGCTCGGCGACCGACTCGGGGACCACGATGAGCGCGGCTGCGTGCACCACGGCGTCGATGTCCGGGTGGTCGGCGAAGACCCGGTCGACCAGCTCCCCGTCGGCGATGTCGCCCTGGTAGAAGATCCGGTCGCGGGTGAACTCGATGCGCCCGGTCACCAGGTTGTCCAGCAGCACGGGCACATGGCCCTCGTCCAGGCAGGCGGAAGCGATCGTGGAGCCGATGAAACCCGCGCCCCCCGCGATCAGAACCTTCACCGCGCGTCTCCTCCGTGTCGGTCGGGCCGGTCGGCGGTCCGCCCCCGGCAACCGGTTCGCGACGATCGGGGCGTGCTGTCCGGTTGGGCCCGTGCGAGTGGCAACAGGCTACCCGAGTGGGATGGACCCACACCTGGGGCACCCGGTGTGGCCCGGACCACACCGGGTCGCCCCACGTGCGATAGTTACCGACAAGTAGCATTGAGGTCTGCCCCGCGTACCCCGGCCCGCCAAGGAGGCCCATCGTGCCGCGTGAAGTCCGGGATGTCGTCTTCGTCGACGGCGTCCGCACCCCGTTCGGCAAGGCCGGCGGGATGTACGCCCACACCCGCGCCGACGACCTCGTCATCCGCTGCATCCGCGAGCTGCTGCGGCGCAATCCGCAACTCCCCCCCGACCGGGTCGAGGAGGTCGCGATCGCCGCCACCACCCAGACCGGCGACCAGGGGCTGACCATCGGCCGCACCGCCGCCCTGCTCGCCGGGCTGCCCAAGACCGTACCCGGCTTCGCCATCGACCGGATGTGCGCCGGCGCGATGACCGCGGTCACCTCGGTCGCCGGCGGCATCGCCATGGGCGCCTACGACGTCGCCGTCGCTGGCGGGGTCGAGCACATGGGCCGGCACCCGATGGGTGAAGGGGTCGACCCGAACCCCCGCATCCTCGCCGAGAAGCTGGTCGACCCGTCCGCCCTGGTGATGGGGGCCACCGCGGAGAACCTGCACGACCGCGTACCCGGCATCACCAAGGCGCGCACCGACGCGTACGCGCTGGCCTCGCAGATCAAGACCGCCAAGGCGTACGCCAACGGCAAGCTGCAGCCCGACCTGGTCCCGGTGGCGATCCGCGACCCGGAGACCGGCTGGGGGCTGGCCACCGTCGACGAGGCTCCCCGGGAGACCTCGCTGGAGAAGCTGGCCACCCTCAAGACCCCGTTCCGGCCGCACGGTCGGGTGACCGCCGGCAACGCCGCCGGGCTCAACGACGGCGCCACCGCCAGCCTGATCGCCGCCGAGGACGTCGCCCGGGAGCTGGGCCTGCCGGTCGCGATGCGGCTGGTCTCGTACGGCTTCGTCGGCGTCGAGCCGGAGGTGATGGGGGTCGGGCCGATCCCGTCGACCGAAAAGGCGCTGCGACTGGCCGGGCTGAGCATCGACGACATCGGCCTGTTCGAGCTCAACGAGGCCTTCGCGATCCAGGTGCTCGCCTTCCTCGACCACTTCGGCATCGCCGACGACGACCCCCGGGTCAACCCGTGGGGCGGCGCCATCGCGATCGGGCACCCGCTGGCGTCGTCCGGCGTACGGCTGATGACCCAGCTGGCCCGGCAGTTCGCCGAGCACCCCGAGGTGCGCTACGGCGTCACCGCGATGTGCATCGGGATCGGCATGGGCGGCACGGTCATCTGGGAGAACCCGGCCTGGACCGGTTCGGCGCAGCAGCAGGAGGGCGGCAACTGATGGCGGCGTTGGAGAACCCCCAGGAACTGGTCACCAAGGCCCTGGTACGCCAGGTGAGGGTACCCGGCCTGGACCGACCGGCCGCGCTGATCACCCTGGACAACGGCCTGGACCACCGCAAGCCCAACACCCTCGGGCCGGCCGGACTGGCCAGCCTGGACGCCGCGATCACCGAGGCGCTGGCCGGCGAACCCGCCTTCGTCGCGATCACCGGCAAGCCGTACATCTTCTGTGTGGGCGCCGACCTGACCGCCATGCCGATGGTCACCAGCCGCGACCAGGGCCTGCAGATCGGCCGCCTCGGCCACCAGGTCTTCGCCCGGCTGCGCGACAGTGCGGTGCCGACCTTCGCCTTCGTCAACGGCGCCGCCATGGGCGGGGGCCTGGAGCTGGCCCTGCACTGCCACTACCGGACGCTGTCCGGTGGCGCCGCCGCGCTGGCGCTGCCGGAGGTCTCCCTCGGACTGATCCCCGGCTGGGGTGGCACCCAGCTGCTGCCGAACCTGATCGGCATCCCGGCCGCCGCGCAGGTGATCATCCAGAACCCGCTGATGCAGAACAAGATGCTCAAGCCGAAGCAGGCCGCCGACATGGGCATCGCCGACATCCTGCTGGAACCGGCGGACTTCCTGGAGCGCTCGTTGGAGTGGGCGGCGGCCGTCGTCCGCGACGAGATCACCGTCACCCGCCCGGAGATCGACCGGGAGATGTGGGACGGCGTGCTCTACTTTGCCCGCCACCAGCTCGACCAGCGGCTGCACGGCGCCGTGCCGGCCGCGTACCGGGCCCTGGACCTGCTCGCCCTGGCCAAGGAGACCCCGTTCGCCGATGGCACCGCCGCCGAGGACGAGGCGCTGGCCGACCTGATCGTCTCCCCGGAGCTGCGCAGCGGGCTGTACGCCTTCGATCTGGTCCAGCGACGGGCGAAGCGGCCGGCCGGTGCACCGTCGGCGGAGCTGGCCCGGCCGGTGACCAAGGTGGGCATTGTCGGTGCCGGCCTGATGGCGTCCCAACTGGCGCTGCTGTTCGCCCGGCGGCTGCAGGTGCCGGTGGTCCTCACCGATCTCGACCAGGCCCGGGTCGACGCCGGCGTGGGCTACGTGCACGCTGAGATCGAGAAGCAGGTCGGCAAGGGGCGGATGGACACCGGGACCGCCGCCAAGCTGCTGGCCCTGGTCAGCGGCTCGGTCGACAAGGCCGCCTTCGCCGACGCCGACTTCGTCATCGAGGCCGTCTTCGAGGACCTCAAGGTCAAGAAGCAGGTGTGGGCCGAGGTGGAGGCGATCGTCTCCCCGGAGACGATCCTGGCGACGAACACCTCGTCGCTGTCGGTCTCGGAGATGGCGGCCGAGCTGGCCCACCCCGAGCGGGTCGTCGGCTTCCACTTCTTCAACCCGGTCGCCGTACTGCCGCTGCTGGAGATCGTCCGGAGCGAGCGGACCGACGACGCCACCCTCGCCACCGCGTTCGCCGTCGGCAAGCAGCTACGCAAGTCCTGCGTCCTGGTCAGCGACGCGCCAGCGTTCGTCGTCAACCGGTTGCTGACCCGGTTCCTGGGAGAGATCTTCGCCGCCGTCGACGCCGGCACCCCGCCGGCCGTCGCCGACAGCGCGCTGGACCCGCTCGGGCTGCCGATGCGGCCACTGGCCCTGCTGCAACTGGTCGGCCCGCCGGTCGCCCACCACGTCGCCGGTACGCTGCACGCCGCGTACCCGGACCGGTTCGCGGTCAGCGACAACCTGCGGCGGATCGCCGAGTCCGGGCTGCCGCTGATGGTCGACGACGAGATCAACCCGGCGATCGCCGAGCTGTTGGTGGTCGGGTCGCAGCCGCTGGAGGCCGAGCAGGTCCGGCAGCGGGCACTGGACGCGCTGGCGCAGGAGGTCCGGCTGATGCTCGACGAGGGCGTCGTCGCCGAACCACACGACATCGACCTGTGTCTGCTGCTCGGTGCGGGATGGCCGTTCCACCTCGGCGGTATCACCCCGTACCTGGACCGCACCGGCACCGCCGAACGGGTCACCGGCCGCCGGTTCCTGCCGGCCGGAGTGGCCAGCCTGCCGGCCTGACCCCACCCGCCGTACGGCGCGGGCCACACCCGACCCGCCGCCGTGCCGCCGCACCGCCGGTGCGACCACCCGTCGCGCCGGCGGTGCGACGATCAGCCCGCCGGCGCCACCGGTGGACCGGCCAAGGCGCGACGCCGATCAGCCGGCGCGCACCGCCCGGGGGCCGGCGGCGTCACCCGGTGCGCCAGCCATGCCTGGCGCGTCGTCGGCGGCCGGCAGGGTCACCGTGACCTCCAGGCCGCCGCCGGGCTGGGCCACTGCCGACACCGTGCCACCGTGCGCGGCCGCCACCGCCCGGACGATCGACAGCCCCAGCCCGGAGCCGCGGGCTCCGGTGCGCTCCCGACCACCCCGCCGGAACGGCTCGAACAGGCCCGGTACGTCAGCCTGGTCCACCTCGAATCCGGTGTTGCCGACCAGCAGGTACACGTGCGGTCCGTGGCTGCCGGTGCGGGCCCACAGCCGCCCGTGCAGGTGGTTGTAGCGGACCGCGTTCTCGATCAGGTTGCCGGCCAGCCGCTCCAGCAGACTCGGGTCCCCGACGACCACCGCCGGATCCAGCGCGGTCCGCACGTCCAGCTTGAGCCGGCGGGTCTCCACCTGCATGGCCGACAACGCCGCGCAGACCCCGTCGGACAGGTCCGCCGGCACCTTGCGGACCAGCCGCCGCCCGGACTGCGCCTCGCTGCTGGCCAGCACCAGCAACGCGTCGACCAGCCCGTTGGCCCGCTCGGAGGCGTCGCGCACCACCGTGGCCATCCGCCGGTACTCGGCCACGTCGGCGGTGTCGTCGGCCATCGTCACGTCGACCTCGGTACGCATCACGGCCAGCGGTGTCCGCAGCTCGTGGGAGGCGTTGGCGACGAACCGTTTCTGCGCCTCGAACGCCGCGCTGAGCCGGTCCAGCATGTCGTCGAAGGTCGCCGCCAGCTCCGCCACCTCGTCCCCGGCACCGGCATAGCGGATCCGCTGGTCCAACGTCTGCTCACCGAGCCGGCGAGCGGTCGAGGTCACCTGTTGCAGCGGACGCAACGCCCGGCCGACCACGGCGTACGCGCCGAGCACCCCGACCGCGCTGATCGCGACCAACGCGACCAGGGCCTTGGCCAGCAGTTCCCGGGAAGCCTGGTCGGCGATCTGGTCCTGCCACGTGGCGGCGTCGAGCTCCCGCCCGTCGGTGAGCACCACCACCGTACCCGGGGCCAGGTGCTCGGCCGGCCGCAGCGCGTCGGTCACCAGCAACCAGGAGAGCAGCACGAAGGCCGACAGCGCGCCGACCAGCAGCACCCCGTTGAACAGGGTGAGCCGCAGCCGCAGCGTCGGCCGGGGCGAGCGTAGACCAGCGCGCAACTGCCGCCACCGGGGGTGTTCCGTGCCCGCCCGGTCGGGCACGCCGGCACCGACCGCCGGTGCGCCGCCGGGCGGTACGCCGCCGCCGGGCGGGGTCACCGGTGCACCTCGGCCCCGGCCGGGGTGTCCACTCCGGTGACCCGGTAACCCGCGCCGACCACCGTCTCGATCAACGGCGGATCACCGAGCTTGCGACGCAGCGTCATCACCGTCACCCGTACGGTCGTGGTGAACGGGTCGGTGTTGGCGTCCCAGACCCGCTCCAGAAGTTCCTCGCTGGAGACCACCGCGCCGCGTGCCTTGACCAGCTCCTCCAGGACACCGAACTCCTTGCGGGTCAGGTCGACCGGCGTACCGTCGCGGGTGGCGACCCGCCGGGCCGGGTCCACGGTCAGGTTGCCCACGGCCAGCACCGGCGGGGCCGGCGGGGTGGCCCGCCGACCGAGGGCCTGCACCCGGGCGACGAGTTCGGTGAAGGCGAACGGCTTCGGCAGGTAGTCGTCGGCCCCCAGCTGCAGCCCTTCGACCCGGTCGGCGACGGCGCCGCTGGCGGTGAGCATCAGCACCCGGGTGAGCGCCCCGGAGCTGACCAGGTCGGCGCAGATCTGGTCGCCGTGTACGCCGGGCAGGTCCCGGTCGAGCACCACCACGTCGTAGCGGGTCACGAAGGCCATCTCGTGGCCGACGGTGCCGTCGTAGGCAACGTCGACCGCCATCCCCTGCCGCCGCAGCCCACGCACGATCGCGTCGGCGAGGTGCCGTTCGTCCTCGACCACCAGCACCCGCACGACCGCCTCCTGTCACCGTCGGTACCCACCCTGCGTGCCCGGGTGTTAAGCCTGCGTGAAACCGCAGGGTCGACGCTGAAACTAGTCGGGTAGTGCCGAGACGCCGAGCCCGCCACCGACCCGTCGGCAGACCACGACGTCGGCGCCGGCCTGGCAGTTGTCGACCACGTCGGCCAGTCGCAGCAGCACCCGGGGCGGCGAGCCGTCCGGGGTGATCCTGGCCACCCACACCGCCGACTGGTAGGGGTCGTACCGCAGGCCGAGCCAGCCGTCGGCGGTGGCCGCGAACGGCGTCCAGTACGGATCGGCCGCGACCGGTTCGCCGGTTGCCGGGTCGACCACCAGCTGCGCCGACGGTCGGTCCGGTTGACGAGGAGAGGTGATCAGCAGGTAGCGGCCGAATTCGGAGTTGAGGATCCACTCGTCGTGGGACCACCGTACGGTGCCGTCGGCCGGGTCCAGCGCACGGATTCCGCCAGCGGGCTGGGTCAGGCACAGCAGCGGCGCGCACGGGGTGAGGCCGCCGACCAGTGGCACCGGCACCGACCAGCGCGGGGTCAGCGTGGCCAGGTCGACGCTCCACAGGGCGTCGTCGGTCATCGTCACGAGCAGGTCGGCCACCACCCAGGTAGGGCCCGGTTCCATCGGCCGCCCGGTCGTCCCGTCGGTGCGCAGCTGGCCGGTCCGGGCGTCGCGGACCCGGACCCGACCACCGAGCTCGACCTCCACCACGTCGGTGAGCAGGTCGCCGTCGAGCCGGTAGTGGAGCTCCGCCTGCGCCGAGGTCGACACGGTCCAGCGGGTACGCCCGGAGCCGGCCTCGACGACCCGCAGGGTGACCCCGGACGGAACCCACTCCCGCGTGCGCGGGTCGATCTCACTGCGTGGCATCCACAGCGCCATCGCGTCGTCCGCGACGGCGCCCACGAGGAAGCCGTCGGCCGACCAACGCACCGACCCGTCGGCGATGTCGACGGCGGTGGTACCCGGAGCACCTGCCCGGTCGAAGAAGCCGACCAGCAGCAGATCGGCGACGTGTTGGAGGCCGGTCAGGGTCCGGCCCAGCCGACCATCGCCGGGCTGCGGGACCGGCACGCGCCAGCGCAGCTCGCCCCGGGGCAGCGTGTACGCGGCGATCGTCCGACCGCCGGTGTCGTCACCGGCGTTGGCGGGGGGCCTGCCGTCAACGTCCGCGTCGTCGCCGGCGTCGATGACGAACAGCAGGTCGCCGGCGATGAGCGACTGGGCCTCGAAGCCGGACCCGAGGTGGACCGGCTCCGGCAGCTGAGGGGGCGCGGCGGCAACGGTCGCCAGGACGACGACGACCAGCAGCCCGGCCAGCCACGGCCGGGCCGGCCGGCGGCCGAACCGCCGGCCGGCAGGCAGCCCGGGCTCCGGTGGCCGACGCCCGACCTCACCGAGGTCGATGACAGCGGTCACCGGCGACTCCTGCACGCTCCCGGCCGGCGAGACCCGGTCAGCTGCGGCCGGCGCCGCGTCGGGTGGCCCGCCGGCCCGGCTCGTCGGCGTCACCGACGTCGGCGACCAGGCCGGCGCCGGGGGCCGAGGTGCCGTCCGGGTCGTCCAGCCCGGAGATCCAGCCGGTCACGTCACGCGCCACGTCCTGGGCCGTCAGCCGCAGATCGGTGAGGATCTGTGCCCGGCTGCCATGCGGGTGCCAGTCGGCCGGTACGCCGAGGTCACGCAGCGGTACCCGGACGTCGGCGTCGCGCAGCGCCTTGGCGAGGGCGTCCCCGACCCCGCCGGTACGTACCCCGTCCTCGACGGTGACCACCAGCCGGTGCCCGGCGGCGAGGGTGACCAGCTCGTCGGCGACCGGACGCACCCAGCGGGGGTCGACCACGGTCACCCCGTACCCCTGCTCGGCGACCCGGGCGGCGACGTCGACGCCCAGTGTCCCGAACGCACCGACCGCCACCAGCAGCACGTCGGCACGGTCGGACTCGACCAGTACGTCGACCGGGCCGACCCGGCGGACCGCCGGCAGGTCCGCGGCGACCGATCCGGTCGGGAACCGCACGACGGTGGGGCCGTCGTCGACGGCGACCGCCTCGCGTAGCTCCTCCCGCAGGGTGGCGGCGTCGCGGGGCGCGGCGATCCGCAGCCCCGGCACCACACCGAAGACCGACATGTCCCAGATGCCGTAGTGGCTGGGCCCGTCCGGTCCGGTCACCCCGGCCCGGTCCAGAACGAAGGTGACCGGCAGCTTGTGCATCGCCACGTCCAGCAGCACCTGGTCGAACGCCCGGTTGAGGAAGGTCGCGTAGACCGCCACCACCGGATGCAGCCCGCCCATCGCCAGCCCGGCGGCCGACGTCGCCGCGTGCTGCTCGGCGATGCCGACGTCGTAGACACGCTGCGGGTACTTGCGGGCCAGCGAGGCGATCCCGGTCGGCTCGGCCATCGCCGCGGTGATTCCGACGACGTCGGGGCGTTCGTCGGCGATCGCCACCAGCTCGTCGGCGAAGACGTGGGTCCACTTGACCGCCGGCGCCGCCAGCAGTTTGCCGGTCTCCACGTCGAAGGCGCTGCTCGGACCGTGCAGGCAGTCGGCCTCGTCCTCCTCGGCCGGCCGGTAGCCGTACCCCTTGCGGGTGACCACGTGCACGATCACCGGCGCGCCGAAGGTCTTGGCCCGGTGCAGCGCCGACTCGACAGCGGCGAGGTCGTGCCCGTCGATCGGGCCGACGTACTTGATGCCGAGATCCTCGAACATGGTCTGCGGGGCGACCGCGTCCTTGATGCCCTTCTTGACCGCGTGCAGCACCTCGTACATCGGCCGGCCCACCAGCGGCGTCGCCCCCAGCGACTCCTTGACCAGGTCGAGGACCTTCTCGTAGCCCGGGTTGAGACGCAACGCGGCCAGGTGGTCGGCGAGCCCGCCGATGGTCGGCGCGTACGACCGGCCGTTGTCGTTGACGACGACGACCAGCGGATTACGCGCCCCGGCGATGTTGTTCAACGCCTCCCAGCACATGCCGCCGGTCAGCGCGCCGTCGCCGACCACCGCGACGACGCTGCGCGCCTCGCCCCGCAGCGCGTACGCCTTGGCCAGACCGTCGGCGTAGGACAGGGCGGTGGAGGCGTGCGAGTTCTCGATCAGGTCGTGCTCGCTCTCGGCCTGGCTCGGGTAGCCGGACAGGCCGTCACGCTGGCGGAGCTGGTCGAAACCGGCCTGCCGGCCGGTGAGGATCTTGTGTACGTACGCCTGGTGACCGGTGTCGAACAGGAACCGGTCCCGGGGCGAGTCGAAGACCCGGTGCATCGCGATGGTCAACTCGACCACGCCGAGGTTCGGCCCCAGGTGGCCGCCGGTGCGGGAGACCTTGGCGACCAGGAAGTCGCGGATCTCGGCGGCCAGCAGCGTCAACTCCTCGGCGGAGAGCCGCTTGACGTCCTGTGGTGTGCGTACGGTGGCCAGCAAGCGGCCGTCGGTTCCTGCCTCTGCTCGGCTCAATTTCGCTCCCAACTGCCCTGCGTGCCGTCGTCGGCACGCGGGACGTCATCCGGCGGCGATGCGCGCTTCGGCCCGCGCGGCGTCCGCCCATGACCGCCGAGTCTATCGGGACGGCACCGGGGTGAGCAGGGCCACGCACTCGACGTGCCCGGTCATCGGGAAGCAGTCGTAGGCCTGCAGTCCGGTCAACCTCCAGCCGAGGTCGCGGAAGGTCCGCAGGTCACGGGCGAGTGCGGCCGGATCGCAGGCGACGTAGCAGACCGCCCGGCGGGTGGCGGCGGCGATCGGGCCCACCACCTGCGCCCCGGCGCCCGCGCGGGGCGGATCGAGTACCACCAGGTCGACCGGTCCGGTGATCCGGCGTCGGGCCAGCGCCTGCTCCACCCGCGCCGCCACCACCTCGACCTGCGGCAGGTCGGCCAGGTTGCGCCGGGCCGCAGCGACACCGGGACCGGCCGACTCGACCAGGGTGACCCGGCCGGTCGGCCCGGTCCGGGTCGCCAGGGCGGCGGCGAACAGTCCGGTGCCGCCGTACAGATCCCATGCCGACTCCCCCGCCGCCGGCTCCAGCAACTCCAGCACGGCGGCGGACAGTGTGTCGGCGGCGGCCGGATGCACCTGCCAGAACGCCCCGGCCGGCAGGTCGAAGCGCCGTCCGCCGGCGGTCTCCGTCACCGGTACGTCGCCGCTGCCACCAGGGGTCGGGATGACGACGACGTCACCGGCACCGGAGGCGACCGCCTCGACCGCGTCGACCCCGGGCCAGCGCGGTCCGTCGGCCGAGGACACCAGGGCTGGCGACGGCAGAGCCGCCGGCACCTGGATGGCCGGGTGTGCGATCAGGCAGCGGTCCACGGCCACCACCTCGTGTGAGCGGTGCCTGAGCAGGCCGGCGCGGTCCGCGGCGTCGACCGCGTACCGGACCCGGGTCCGCCAGCCCAGCGGGCCGCCGGGCAACGCCCGGACCCGTACGTCGAGCGCGTCGACCTCGGCGGTGGTCAGCCCGGCCAGCCGCAGCAGCTGTTCGCGGACCACCGCGGCCTTCCAGTCCAGCTGCCCGGCGACACTGACGTGCTGCAGATCACACCCGCCGCAGCGGCCCGGTCCGGCGTACCGGCAGGGTGGCTCGACCCGCTCGGGCGCCGGCTCGGCCACCGCCACCGCGTCGGCGCGCAGGTAGCCCCGGTGGACCTCGGTGACGTCGACGGTGACCAGTTCGCCGGGCAGGGCGTGCCGGACGAAGATCACCTGACCGTTGAACCTGGCCACGCAGTGACCGCCGTGGGCCGGCGCGCTCACCCGGACCGTGACCCGGTCGCCCTCGGCCAACGGATCCCGGTCGGCCGCCGCCGCAGAGTCGGCCGCCACCGCAGAGTCAGCCGCCGCCGCAGAGTCAGCCGCCGCCGCGAAGCCGGCCGTCACTGCTCCGCCCGCCCGGAACCCGTGTCGACAGGACCCCCGTCGGCCGGACCGGCGTCGTCGTCGACCGACGGGCGCGGGCCCCGGGCCGGGGTCCGGCTCAGCGTCTCGTCGTAACGGTCGAGGTCACGGGCGGCGCTCGACGCCAACTGCCACGGCACGCTGGTCACCATCACCCCGGGCTCGAACAGCAGGCGGCCCTTGAGCCGCAACGCACTCTGGTTGTGCAACAGGTTCTCCCACCAGTGGCCGACCACGTACTCCGGAATGAAGACTGTCACCACGTCACGCGGCGCGTCCCGGCGGACCGACTTGACGTAGTCGATGATCGGCCGGGTGATCTCCCGATAGGGCGAGTCGACCACGGTCAGCGGCACCGGCAACTCCCGCCGGTCCCACTCGGCCCGCACCGCGCGGGTGTCGGCGTCGTCGACCCGCACGGTCAACGCGACCAGCGTGTCCGGCCGGGTGGCCTGGGCGTAGGCGACCGCCCGCAGCGTCGGCAGGTGCACCTTGCTGACCAGGACGATCGCGTGGTTACGGGCGGGCAGCACCGGCCGGCCCTCGGCCGGGGTCAGTTCCCGGGCGACCGTGTCGTAGTGCCGGCGGATTCCCAGCATCACCGCGTAGACGCACGCCATCGCGGCGATGGCGATCCACGCGCCGAGCGCGAACTTGGTGACCAGGACGACGACCAGCACCGCGCCGGTCAGCGTCATGCCGAACCCGTTGATCGCCCGGGACCGCTGCATCCGCCGTCGCCGCGCTGGATCCCGCTCGGTACGCAGCCGCCGGTTCCAGTGCCGCAGCATGCCGGCCTGGGACAGGGTGAACGAGACGAAGACCCCGACGATGTAGAGCTGGATCAGTCGGGTCAGCTCGGCCTGCAACACGACCAGCAGCACGATCGCGAAGGCGGCCAGGAACAGGATGCCGTTGCTGAAGGCCAGCCGGTCACCCCGGGTGTGCAGTTGGCGGGGCAGGTAGCGGTCCTGGGCGAGGATCGACCCGAGCACCGGGAAACCGCTGAACGCGGTGTTCGCGGCGAGGAACAGGATCAGCGCGGTCACCCCGGCGACCAGGAACAGCAGCAGCCCCGACCCGAAGACGGTCTCGCCCAGTTGGGCGACCACGGTCTTCTGCACGTACCCGGGCGGGCCGGACTCGATCTGCCGCGCCGGGTTCTCCACGAACTGCAGGCCGGTCAGCTGGGCGAGCCAGATGATCCCGCCGATCATGGCCACCGACAAGGTGCCGAGCAGCAGCAGGGTGGTCGCGGCGTTGCGGCTCTTCGGCGGCCGGAACGCCGGTACGCCGTTGGAGATCGCCTCCACCCCGGTCAGCGCGGCGCAGCCCGACGAGAAGGCCCGCAGCAGCAGGAACACCATCGCGAAGGCGCTCAGGTCGACCCACTCGGCGCTGATCACCAGATCGGCGCTGGGCGCCCGCAGATCGTGGCCGAGAACGAAGATCCGGATCAGGCCGGTGGCGATCACCGCCCCGATCACGATGACGAACCCGTACGTCGGGACGGCGAACATCCGCCCGGACTCGCGGACCCCACGCAGGTTCAGGGCGGTGAGCAGCACCACCGCGCCGACCGCCACCGCCACCTTGTGTTCGGCGACGAACGGCAGCACCGAACCGAGATTGGCCACCCCGGAGGCGACCGAGACCGCGACGGTGAGCACGTAGTCGATCAGCAGCGCGCTGGCCACCCCGACCCCGAAGCGCGGCCCCAGGTTGACGCTGGCCACCTCGTAGTCGCCACCGCCGGACGGGTAGGCGTGCACGTTCTGCCGGTAGCTGGCGACCACGGTCACCATCACCACGGCGACCGCGAGAGTCACCCACGGCGAGTAGACGAACGCCGCCGCGCCGGCGATCGACAGGGTCAGCAGGATCTCGTCGGGCGCGTACGCCACCGACGACAGCGCGTCGGAGGAGAAGACCGGCAGCGCCACCCGCTTGGGCAGCAGGGTGTGCTGCAGGCGGTCGGATCGGAACGGCCGGCCCAGCAGCAGGCGCTTGATCAAGGAGGTGGGACTGGCCACAACCGCTAAGGGTACGGTGGCCCGCCACCTGGCGAATCCGGGTGGCTGATCAGCGCCACCGGGCACCGGCACGGTACGGTCGGCGGCGTCACCGGCCGTGTCATGGCAGGCTGGCAGACGGGCGCGGGTCCGCCCCGGTACGCGCCCGACCCTTCGCCTGCGGGAGGACTCAGGTGCACGTCGTGATCATGGGCTGTGGCCGGGTCGGTGCGACCCTGGCCCACAACCTGCAGGACCGTGGTCACTCGGTCGCCGTGATCGACCAGGATCCGACCGCGTTCCGCCGGCTGCCGGCCGACTTCGCCGGCAGCACCGTCACCGGCACCGGGTTCGACCGGGACGTGCTGACGGCGGCCGGGATCGAGCGGGCGGACGCCTTCGCCGCCGTCTCCAGCGGCGACAACTCCAACATCATCTCGGCGCGGCTGGCCCGGGAGACGTTCGGCGTGTCCCGGGTCGCGGCGCGGATCTACGACCAGCGCCGGGCGGAGGTCTACGAACGGTTGGGCATCCCCACCGTGGCGACGGTGCGCTGGGCGGCGGACCGCATGCTGCGCCATCTCGTGCCGGAGGGTCACGTGGAGATCTTCCGGGACCCGACGAGCACCGTGTCGATCATCGAGGTGCCGGTGCACCGGGAGTGGATCGGTCGGCCGTTGGCGGCGCTGGAGGCCGCCACCCGGACCCGCGCGGCGTACCTGATGCGGTTCGGCATCGGCACCCTGCCCGGTCCGACGACCGTGCTGCAGGAGGGCGACCAGGTGTTCATGCTGGTCACCGACGACATCGCGGACGCGGTCACGTTGACCGCGAGCAGCCTGCCGGAAGGAGCGCGGTGACATGCGGGTCGCCATCGCCGGGGCCGGCAACGTCGGCCGATCCATCGCCCAGGAACTGATCGACAACGGACACCAGGTGACCCTCTTCGAGCGCAACCCGGCGATGGTCCGCCGCGAACGGGTGCCGGACGCCGAGTGGGTCCTCGCCGACGCCTGCGAGGTGGCCAGCCTGGAGGACGCCGAACTGGCCGCCTACGACGTCGTCGTCGCCGCCACCGGCGACGACAAGGTCAACCTGGTGGTGTCGTTGCTGGCCAAGACCGAGTTCAGCGTGCCCCGGGTGGTGGCGCGGGTGAACCGGGCCGAGAACGAGTGGCTGTTCACCGAGCAGTGGGGGGTCGACGTCGCGGTCAGCAAGCCACGGGTGATGGCGGCGCTGGTCGAGGAGGCGGTGACCGTCGGCGACCTGGTCCGGCTGATGACCTTCCGTCAGGGTGAGGCGAACCTGGTGGAGATCACCCTGCCGGCCGACGCCCCGCACGTCGGGCACGCGGTGCACACGGTGCCGCTGCCACGGGACTGCGCGCTGGTCGCGATCGTCCGGGGCAAGCGGGTCCTGACACCCGGCCCGGACGACCCGCTGGAGCCCGGTGACGAGCTGGTCTTCGTCTGCACCGCCGACGTGGAGGACGACGTACGGGCAGTGGTCCTCGGCGCCGACAGCGTGGAACGGACCCGCCGGGGCGAGTAGCCGCCCTGACCCCGCCGGGGCGAGTAGCCGCCGTGACCCGGCCGGGTCGAGCCGTCGGAGTGTCCGGCGGGCGGCTGTGGCCGGGACGGTCAGGTCGCCGGCAGCGGCTCGGCGGTCTGACGTTGCCGGTTCACCCGCCGGACCACCCAGATGGTGATCGCCAGCAGCACCGCGTACGGCGGATAACCCAGCAGCAGCCGGGACACTCCCAGGGCGGTCTCCATCGACGCGACGTAGAAGCCGGCCTGGATCCCGACCTTGAGCAGCCAGACCACGCCCCAGAGCACGGTGAGCCGGTTGAAGGTGCGGATCAACACCGGGTCGGTACGCCATTCGGAGCGGCCGCCGGCGGCCAGCACCGACCAGATCCAGCCGACCAACGGTTGGCGGATCACCACCGAGCCGAGCAGGGCCAGGCCGTAGCCGATGCCGTACAGGATGCCCGGCAGGTAGAAGTCACGTTCCTCGCCGGTGCGCCAGGCCAGCAGCGCGCCGATGCCGATGCCGAACAGCCCGTTGACCGCATGCCGGATGGGGCGCCGCTGCGCCAGCCGGACCACGGCGATGCCGACCGCGACGCCGACCGCCGCGATCAGGGCGACCGACAGGTCCCAGATCACGTTGCAGATCACGAAGACGGCGATCGGCACGCTGGACTCGACGAGGCCACGCCAGCCGCCCAGCTGCTCGGCCATCTGCTCGGTGATGCTCGGCAGCCGTTCGTCGGCCTCGTCGGGGTCGGTCGCCGCCGGCGCCGACGCCGCCGTGGGCCGGTCGGTCCGCGGTACGTCGTCGCGCCGCGCCGCCGGACCGGCACCCTGCTGCCCGAACGTCATCGCCCACCGTCTCCTGTCCTCGCCGACCGTCCTGCGGCGTCGACCGGGCCGACGGTCGCCGGCCGGCTCACCTGGGGGATTCCAGGTCGTAGTGCGGGTTGTAGATCACCTTGCGGTCGTCGCGTACCGCGACCCGGCCACGGGCGGTGAGCTGGCGTCCGGGCTCGATGCCGGCGATCCGCCGCCGCCCCAGCCAGACCAGCGTGACGACGTCGCTGCCGTCGTAGAGGTCGGCCTCCAGGGTCGGCAGGTTCGTCCGCGGACAGTAGACGACGGTACGCAGCCGACCGGACACCGAGACCAGCTCGCCACGGTGACACTGCCCAGCGGGCACCGAACCGCACTCGGCGCTGGAGCGCTGCAGCTGCTCGGCGTCCAACTCGTCCTCGGTGGCGGCCAGCCGACGCAGGAACCGACGCAACGATGGACGGCGCTCGTCGATCGCCATGGCCGTGCGCCCCCTCCTGCCGTCGCCGGTGCCGCCGCGGCCGCACCCCGTCGCGTCCAACCCGTCCAGGGTACGCCGTGCTCCGCCCCGCTGGCCGCCCCCGTCGACGGGGGCGACGCCGACCTTTGCGGCGTCGGGGCGACCGCCGACGCTACGGCGTCGGAGAGCCAGGCAACCGGACAGCCGGTGCCGCAGATGCCGAGGCCTGGGCGGCCGGCGCCTGGCCGGCCTGGTCGGCGATCTCCCGGGGCAGCCGCAGCGGCAGCGGTTCCCGTACCGGTTTCGCTTCCTGGCCACGGTCGACCACCAGGCCCCGGAGCGCCTCGGCGAGCGGCCCGGCGGCGGCCGGATCCGCCGCCGCCCCCTGGTAGAGGCCCCGCACCATCCAACGCGGTCCGTCGACCCCGACGAACCGTAGGTGGGTGTGGCCCTCCGGGGTGCGCACCCGGGCGACGAGCTCGGGACCGTAGTCGCCGGTCGTCTCCTGCACGGTGGCACCGTCGCGGCGCAGCGACTCGGCGATCTCGGCACGTACCTCGTCCCAGATGCCCTCGCTGCGGGGTGCGGCGAAGACCCCCAACTGCAGGGCGCTGCCCCGGTTCGCGAGCACCACCTGTTGGATCACCCCGTCGGGATTGGCCTGCACCCGCACCTCGACGCCCTCGATCGCGGGGATCTGCAGGCTGCCCAGGTCCAGCCGACGGACCCCGGTCGGCGCCTCGGAGACGTCGTACGGCCCGATCGCCGGCCCGGACGACGGCTGCGCCTCGATCGTGTCGTGCTGCGCCTGCTCGTCCTTGGCGTGCCGGCCGCGCCCACGGCCGCGGGAGAAGACCACGATGCCAACCCTCCGTTGTGCGAGTCGCTGTCCCGGCCGTGACGGGCCGCGTACAGCGGAGTATGGGCTGTCGACGGACCGCCGCGACGGTCGGGGTCCGTCCCGGGGGTGCTAGCCGATCGGGACGTCGGCGGCCGGTGCGGAGAGTCCGGCGTGACCACCGGTCGATCCGTGCCCGGCCGCGCCACGCGCGGAGTCGGGCAGCTCGTCGACAGCCCGGAAATCTGCAGTTTCCACGCGTTGTATCACAAGTTGCGCGATCCGGTCACCACGCGAGATCGTGGCGGATCGCGTCGGATCGTGGTTGATCAGGTTCACCAGGATCTCGCCACGGTAACCGGCGTCGACCGTACCCGGGGCGTTGAGCACGGTGACACCCAACCGCGCGGCGAGCCCCGACCGGGGGTGCACCAGACCGACGTACCCACTCGGTAGGGCCACCGCCACCCCGGTGCGCACCAGTGTCCGGGCCCCCGGCGCCAGCTCCACGTCCTCGGCCGCGAACAGGTCCGCACCGGCGTCACCGGGATGGGCGTACCGCGGCAGCGGCAGTCCCGGATCGAGCCGCCGCACCGGCACCGGCACCAGCTCGGACATGACTCCTCCTTGCTCGTCGCACCTCGTCGCGCCGTCGTCGCCCCCGTGAGCCGGGGGCGCCCGCGGTCGGCTCGCCGCCGGTCGGCCGGCGGTCGGTCCCGGCGACGGCGTAGTCTCGGACGGCGTGGCTGCCGTTTCCGCTGACCGCGACACACCGTACCGGGCCGTGGCGTCCTACCGGGAGCGGCTGCGGCTGCCGTGGTGGCTCTGGGCCTGCGCCCTCGGCCTGGCCGCCCTCCTCGCCGCCGAGGTGTGGATGGGTACCTCCGGGGTCCGTGCCTGGCTGCCGTTCAGTGTGCTGTTGCCGGCCACCGCCGTCGGACTGTGGTGGCTCGGCCGGATCCCGGTCCGGGTCACGACGGAGGAGTTCCAGGTCGACGACGCCCGGCTGCCGCTGCGCCACGTCGCCGACGTCGTCGCGTTGGACGCCGACGGCCGCCGGGAACTGCTCGGGGTGGGTGCCGACCCGCTGGCGTTCGTGATCCAACGCCCCTGGGTCTCCGGCGCGGTGCAGATCGTCCTCGACGACCCGGCCGATCCCACGCCGTATTGGGTGGTGAGCAGCCGGGAGCCGGTCCGGCTGGCGGCCGAGATCCTGGCCGCACGCGACCGGGCACCCGGTACGTCCGCCACCGCGGCGGACGCCGTGGGCCCGACCGGCTGATCAGGGGCCGATCGCCGGCGGCGGCGGCGGATGCATCAGGCCGAGCGCCCGCCGCTGGGTTCGCAGGTCCGCCCGGACCCGATCGGCGAGTGCACGGGTCGCCCGCCGGTTCAGGTAGCTGGCGACCGCCGCGCCGGTGAGGAACGGCCCGAGGGTGGTCAGGTTGCGGCCGAACCGGCGCAGCAGCAGTTCACCGAGTTCCCGACGGGCGGCGGTGCCGAGGACCGCACCGACGCCGACTCCCGGGACCACCGGGTTGACCCCCCGCTGGTTCGCCCACGAGTGGATCATGTTGATCGCCCGTTCCGTGCCGCTGCCGGGCACCGGTACGCCGTACACCTGGTGCAGCTCCCCGACCAGTTTCAGCTCGACTGCCACGACCGCGACGGTCTCGGCCGCCAGCAGCACCGGGGCGGACAGCAACGTCGGCGTGGCGGCCCACTGGATCGCGGAGATGCCGCCACCGGCGGCGCCGATGCCGGCGCTGACCCGGCTGGCGTTGCGGATCAGCCGCTCGGCCAGCTCCTCGTCGTCCAGGCCGGGGTGGTGGGCGCGCAGTGTGTCCCGGTCGCGGATCGGGATGTACGGCGCGACGTCGGCGACCGCGGCGACCAACCAGCGCATCGCCGCCGAGGGCCGGAACAACTCGGTCACACCCCGCCGCCGCAGTTGCCCCACGAGGCGTCGCAGCAGGTGACGGCGCCGACCGGGGTCGACACCGTCGCCGGTGAGCTCGGCGACGGTCGCGGCGAAGCGGTCGGTGCCGGGCAGCCGGGCGAGGTCGCCCGACGGTGCCGCCGACTCGTCGGACCGGGCCGGCTCCGACCCGTCGGGTCTGGTCGGAACCGATCCGTCCGGGCGGACCGGTTCCGGCCCGTCCGGGCGGGTCGCGTCGTCGGGTTCGGTCATGTGTGCCTCCACGGCGGGTCGACCGGCACCAATGGTGACTGCGGCGACCTCGTCTCCAAGGTCGCCGCACGCCTCCTGCTCCCCCGGTACGCCGTCAGGCGCACTCGCGACAGATCAGCTCGTTGTTGCGCTCGACGGCGAGTTGGCTGCGGTGATGGACCAGGAAGCAGCGCGCGCAGCGGAACTCGTCCGACTGCATCGGCAGCACCTTCACCGTCAGTTCCTCGTCCGCCAGGTCGGCTCCGGGCAGCTCGAAGCTCTCGGCCACCTCGGCCTCGTCCACGTCGACGGCGCCCGACTGTGAGTCGACGCGCCGTGCCTTGAGCTCCTCCAGGCTGTCCTCGCCGAGGTCGACCTCGTCTCGACGCGGAGCGTCGTAGTCGGTGGCCATCGGTTCACTCTCCCGTATCGTTCAGTCGCTTCCGGTGATAACGCCGGACGACGGTAATTCGGTTCCCTTGCGGGTCCCCTCGTTGGGACCGCAGACCAGCGTTCGTGCCGGTTTGTGCCGGTTTGCGGTTTCCGCAGGAAACTCCCCCCGCGAGCGCGGTACCTTACCCCCCTCTGGCCGACGCATGTATACCGCCCTTGTGGGATTGATGTACGCCCAGACGCCGGAACTTGTTCCCAATGTGACTCAGGCGACACGAAGATAGGGGTACCTGGCCACCGATCATCGTCGGCACGCCGGAGGGCGGCGCTGTTTCCCGCGCCGGACGGACAACCGCTAACCTCGGCGGCATACTCGGTTGTCACCGGTGCGGCGCGCCGACTCCGGCACCGTCACACCTGCAGGGGGCCATCTCATGAGCTTTGCGCGCGTGCGAGCGCTGGTCGTCGTCGGCGTCCTGGTCGTCCTCGCCCTGATCTTCGTCGTCGTCGCGATGGTCCGCGACAGCCAGAGCGGCGACACCGCCGCGGCGTCCTGCCCGGCGGGTTGGGCGGTCGCCGACGTCACGCTGCGCGAGGCGAAGGAGGTCCGGCTCAACGTCTTCAACGCCACCGACACCAGCGGACTGGCCACGAACGTCGCTGACGACCTGGGCAACCGAAACTTCCAGATCGAGGAGGCGGCCAACGACCCGGAGGGTCGGCGCATCGACGGCGTGGCCGTGCTGCGCTACGGCCCCAAGGCGGTCGGCTCGGCACACCTGATGCGGGCCTACTTCCTCGACCAGGCGACGACCGAGTACGACCCGGCGCGGGAGGACGACATCGTCGACGTGGTGATCGGCAACGGGTTCCGTCAGTTGGCCACCACCACCGAGGTCAACCAGTCCCTGGCCGCCCTCGGCAAACCGGTCCTGCCGCCGGAGACCTGCGCCGCGCCACAGTAGCCGGCAGCGCCGCCGGACCGGACCCGGCCGTATGGACCGGACCCGGCCGGGTCCGTACGGACCGGACCCGGCGTCCGGTCGTACGGACCGCACCGGCCGGTCACGGCCCGCCGGCGGCGTCGAGCCGGACCAGGTGCTCGGTCAGCGCGGGAAACAGCGCCGGCGGCGCGGCCACCAGCATCTGTGGGCCGGCTGACGCCCCGGCCAACCCGCCCACCGTGAGGCCGGCCTCCGCCGCGATCAACCCACCGGCCGCGTGGTCCCAGATGTTGAGACCCTTTTCGTAGTAGGCGTCGACTCCGCCCTCCGCCGCCAGACACAGGTCCAGCGCCGCCGCCCCGAACCGACGGATGTCGCGTACCTCGGCCAGCAGACCGACCAGCACCCGGGCCTGGTGCACCCGACGGGCGGCGTCGTAGCCGAAGCCGGTGGCCACCAACGCCTGGGACAGCTCGGTCCGCCCGGAGCCGGACAGCCGCTGGCCCTCGCGGTAGGCCCCGCCGCCGATCGTCGCGGTCCACTCCGCCCCGGTGGCGGCGTTGTGCACCACCCCGGCGACGACCTGCCCGTCCACCTCGGCGGCGAGCGAGACCGCGTAGTTCGGCAGGCCGTACAGGTAGTTCACGGTGCCGTCGATCGGGTCGAGGATCCAGCGCACCCGGGCCGGGCCGGCCAGCGCGGCGTCGCCGTACTCCTCGCCCAGCACCGCGTCGGCGGGCCGCAGCTCGCGCAACGCCGCCCCGACCTGCCGCTCGACGGCGCGGTCGGCCGCGGTGACCACGTCCGTCGCGGTGCTCTTGGTCGCCAACCCGGAGACGCCCTCGCGGCGCATCTCGCGGGCGGTCCGCGCGGCGTGCCGCGCGACCTCGACGGCGATCTTCAGCAGATCCTGCGGGTCCGGTGTCGGTTCCGCCATGGTCCCCCCTCGTTGCAGGTGTCCGTCCCGGTGGCACAGGCGTCCCTTCCCGAACCCGCACATCACCCGGGCGGTCAGCGACAATGACCCGTACGGCAGGGGTAACATCCTGTCAAAGTCCACGTTCGTCCCATGTCGGTGGCCCCCGACCGGCGGCTGGCTCGCGCGTGGCGGGATGATCCCCACAAACGGCGTTACAATTCACGCCTGCCCTCGTGCCACGGTTCACCGGCCCGGCCGGTGCGCCGTCGCGGGGGTCACACAATCACAACCGGCACGTCGCTCCGCGCTGCGGTGGCCGGTCCGGCCGTGCTCGTTCATCGCTCCGGAAGGTCATTCGTGACAGAACTCCGCCACACCGGCGCCGACGTACGCTCGCTAACCGACACGCTGATCGCACATGCCGAACGGGCCGGCGGTCAGCTCACGTCGGCCGAGGTCGCACGGACGGTCGAGTCCGCCGAAGTGACCCCGGCCCAGGCCAAGAAGATCCTGCGGGCGCTCGCCGACGCCGGGATCACGGTCGTGGTCGACGGCTCGGCCAGCACCCGCCGCCGGGTGGCCGCCGCGCGTGCCGCCACCCCCGCGTCCAAGGCCACGACCGCCAAGACCACCCGCCGTGCCCCGGCGCCGCCGCCGGCCCCGCCGAAGCAGGCGCCCGCACCGGACGAGGCGGCGCCGGTCGCGGTGACCGCCGCCGTACCGGCGAAGAAGGCCACCACCCGCAAGGCCACGACGGCGGCCGTGCCGACGGCCTCGCGCAACGGCGCGACGCCGGACGATTCCGCGCCGCCGGCCAAGGCGACCCGGGCCCGGGCCGCGAAGGCCGCAGGCGGCGCCACGGCGGCCAAGGCGGCCGGAGCGACGGCCAAGGCCACACCGGGCAAGGCCGCACCCGCCAAGGCAGGCAAGGCCACCGCCAAGGACGGCGAGGCACCGGCCACCGGCGACGACGAGATCGATCCCGAGACGCTGGCCGCCGAGATCGAGGACGTCGTGGTGGAGGAGCCGGCCGAGCTGGCCCAGGCCGCCGAGGCCGACGCCACCCGGGACAACGACTTCGAGTGGGACGACGAGGAGTCCGAGGCGCTCAAGCAGGCCCGGCGGGACGCCGAGCTGACCGCCTCCGCCGACTCGGTCCGCGCCTACCTCAAGCAGATCGGTAAGGTGCCGCTGCTCAACGCCGAGCAGGAAGTCGAGCTGGCGAAGCGCATCGAGGCCGGCCTGTACGCCGCCGAGCGGCTGCGGGCCGCCGAGGAGGGCGAGCAGAGCCTGCCGACCCAGCTGAGCCGGGACCTGGGCTGGATCTCCCGCGACGGTGAGCGGGCCAAGAACCACCTGCTGGAGGCGAACCTACGGCTGGTGGTGTCGCTGGCCAAGCGGTACACCGGGCGCGGGATGGCCTTCCTCGACCTCATCCAGGAAGGCAACCTGGGCCTGATCCGCGCCGTCGAGAAGTTCGACTACACCAAGGGCTACAAGTTCTCCACCTACGCCACCTGGTGGATCCGCCAGGCCATCACCCGGGCCATGGCCGACCAGGCCCGCACCATCCGCATCCCGGTGCACATGGTGGAAGTGATCAACAAGCTCGGCCGCATACAGCGTGAGCTGCTGCAGGATCTGGGTCGGGAGCCCACTCCGGAAGAGCTGGCCAAGGAGATGGACATCACCCCGGAGAAGGTGCTGGAGATCCAGCAGTACGCCCGGGAGCCCATCTCGCTGGACCAGACCATCGGTGACGAGGGTGACAGCCAGCTCGGTGACTTCATCGAGGACTCCGAGGCCGTGGTGGCCGTGGACGCGGTCTCCTTCTCGCTGCTGCAGGACCAGCTGCAGCAGGTGCTGCAGACCCTGTCCGAGCGGGAGGCGGGCGTCGTCAGGTTGCGATTCGGTCTCACCGACGGTCAACCTCGGACGCTGGACGAAATCGGACAGGTCTACGGCGTCACCCGGGAACGCATCCGCCAGATCGAGTCCAAGACCATGTCCAAGTTGCGCCACCCGTCCCGTTCTCAGGTACTTCGGGACTATCTGGACTGACCCCGGACACTCCACCGAATGTGTAACCTTCGTCACTTGGCGTCTATCAAGCGCAGGTCATCAGGGCGTTACCCGGCGGTGATCGTTGACGTGGCACCCTTGGTGCACGGCACACTGTGCCTACCAGGTGTGAGCCCGGTCCCCCGGGGGCACATCGGGAAGGCGGGGACCCCCGCCGGTGTTGGACGATGGGTGACAGACCGAAGAGTGTGTTCATCGGTGACGACCAGAGGAGGAAGGCGATGACCCCGACTCTCACGCCTCCGGAGACGGTGGATGCCCTAGGCGCCGATGAACGGTGCGACCGGTGCAACGCGGCCGGCAAACTACGGGTGACCCTGGCGGGCGGCAGTGAGCTGGTGTTCTGCGGACACCACGCGAACAAGTACGCCGACGATCTCGTCAAGATCGCGGTGCAGTTCAAGGCCGACCCCGAGTTCACCTGGCGTGGCGCCGATCTGATGGCCAACTGACGACGCGTACCACCCGATAGCGACGGCCGGGACCCCCGACAGCGGGGGTCCCGGCCGTCGCTTCGTGTGCGCCCCACCCCGCGCCGCCGACACCACTGCGACCTCGTTATTCAACCAATGGGTTGCATGCTGGCCGACCTAGCCTTAGGCTCGTATTCAACCGATAGGTTGATTATGAGGTGTGCTGATGACCGACGACCAGCTGTCCCGGGTGTTCGCCGCGTTGGCCGATCCCACCCGCCGCGACATCGTCGCCCGGCTGGCCGATGGCGACGCCACCGTCAACGACCTGGCCGCACCGTACGACGTCTCGGTGCAGGCGGTCTCCAAGCACATCAAGGTGCTCCAGGAGGCCGGGCTGGTCAGCCGGGCCCGGGACGCCCAACGGCGCCCGTGCCACCTGGAGGCCGACGTCCTCGACCTGACCACACGGTGGATCGAACGGTACCGCCGGCAGGCGGAGCAGCGGTTCCGCCGGCTCGACGCCGTACTGGCCGACCTGGACCGGGCCGAGTCAGGCACCAACGACCGGGCCGAGCTGGACCGGGCCGACCGCACCGCACCCGCGCAACGGAACCGACAAGGAGCTGCCTGATGACCAGTACCACCCGCGACGAGACCCGCATCGAAGCCGACCCGAACCTGCCGACCATCCGGATCATCCGCGACTTCGCCGCCCCGCGGGCGCGGGTGTTCCGCGCCTGGATCGACCCCGACCTGGCGACCCGGTGGGTCGGACCGGCCAGCGTGCAGATGACCATCGAGCACTGGCAGGGGCACACCGGCGGAAGCTACCGCTACACCCACTGGCGCGACGGCGAGCGGCTCGCCGGCTTCTACGGCTCGTTCCACGAGGTCCGCCCGGACGAGCGCCTGGTGCAGACGTTCACCTACGACGGCGTACCGGACGGGGTCAGTCTGGAGACCGCCACCTTCGAGGACCTGCCCGACGGCGGCACCCGGGTGACCGTACTCGCGGTGGTGGAGAACATGATCGCCCGGGACCAGATGCTCGCCAGCGGCATGGAGCACGGCATCCGTGAGGGCTACGCCACACTCGACGACCTGCTCGCGGCCGACTGAGCCGACCGACCGACTGAGCCGACCGACCGACCGACCGCGCCGGCGACCGGCACCGCCACCTGGCACCGGCACCGGCACCGGCACCGGCTCAGAGCGTCTGCACCATCGCGATGCGTTCTTCCAGCTGCTCGATGGTGGCCTGCGCACTCGGGGGACCACCGCACCGGCGCCGCAACTCGGCATGGATCTTGCCGTGGGGCAGTCCGGTCCGGTGGTGATGCGCGGCGACCAGGGCGTTGAGCTGGCGGCGCAGGGCGATCCGCCGCTCCCCTGCGGTCGGCGCCCGTTCCGGCTGGCGGGCGGCGGGCACCGGTTGCTGCTCGGACCGGGCCCGTCGCGCGGCGGCGACCTGCTCGGCCTGTCGCCGGTTCAGCAGCACCGCCACCTGGTCCGCGGTGAGCAGGCCCGGCAGCCCGAGGTACTCCTCCTCCTCCGGCGTGCCGGCCTGCGCGCCGGTGCCGAACGACGCGCCGTCGAAGATCACCTGGTCCAGCTCGGCGGTGGCGGACAACGCCTCGAACCGTTTTTCCAGCTCGCCGCTGGCCTGCTCGTTGCGCTGGGCGCGCTCGAGCAGGTCGTCGTCGAAGCCCTCCCGCTTCTTCGCCGCGCCCAGCACGTGGTCACGCTCGGCTTCCATCTCGCTGGCCAGCTCGAGCAGGTGCGGGACGCTGGGCAGGAAGACCGTCGCCGTCTCGCCCGGGCGACGGGCCCGGACGAACCGGCCGATCGCCTGGGCGAAGTACAGCGGCGTGGAGGCGCTGGTCGCGTAGACGCCGACGGCCAGCCGGGGGATGTCGACCCCTTCGGAGACCATTCGGACCGCGACCAGCCATCGCTGCTCGGAGGCGGCGAACGAGGCGATCCGGGCCGAGGCGCCGACGTCGTCGGAGAGCACCACGGCGGCCTTCTCCCCGGTGACCCGCTCCAGCAGCCGCGCGTACGAGCGGGCCGCCGCCTGGTCGCTGGCGATGACCAGGCCGCCGGCGTCGGTCATCCCGCCGGAGCGCAGTACGCCGAGTCGGGCGTCGGCCGCGCGCAGCACCGCCGGCATCCAGTCGCCGGCCGGGTCGAGCGCGGTCCGCCAGGCCTGCGCGACGAGATCCTGGGTCATCGGTTCGCCGAGCCGGGCGGCCAGTTCGTCGCCGGCGCTGGTGCGCCACCGGGTCTCCCCCGAGTAGGCCAGGAACAGCACCGGGCGCACCACGCCGTCGCGCAACGCGTCGGAGTAGCCGTACACGCTGTCCGCCCGGGACCGGGCCAGCCCGTCGCCGCCGGCCTCGTAGCGCACGAAGGGGATCGGGTTGTCGTCGGAACGGAACGGCGTCCCGGTGAGCATCAACCGCCGGACCGCCGGTTCGAAGGCGGACTTCACACCGTCGCCCCACGACCGGGAGTCGCCGGCGTGGTGGATCTCGTCGAGGATGACCAGGGTGCGGCGGGTCATCGTGCGGCGACGGTGCACCTGGGGTGCCATGCCGACCTGGGCGTAGGTCACCACCGCGCCGTGGAAGTCCGCCGACGAGTGCAGGTCGGCGTTGCGGAACGCGGCGTCGAGCTGGATGCCGACCCGGCCGGCGGCCAGCGCCCACTGGGTCTTCAGGTGCTCGGTCGGGGCGACGACGGTGACCGCCTCGACGGTGCCGTCAGCGAGCAGTTCGGCGGCGATCCGCAGTGCGAACGTCGTCTTGCCGGCACCGGGGGTCGCGACCGCGAGAAAGTCCTCGCTGCGCCGGCGCAGGTACTCCACCAGTGCCCGGCGCTGCCAACCACGGAGCGCCGGGAAGGTGTCGACCGTCGGCATGCTGGCCGGCACGCGCACCCCTTTCCGCTGTCCGCTTACTTCCGCCCACGAAAAGGCCCTCGCGGCCGCTGGTCGCGAAGGCCGATCGGGTGCCGGCTCAGCCGGCCATCGACTCGTAGATCTCCTTGCACCGGGGGCAGACCGGCGCCCCGGGCTTGGGGCTTCGGGTGACCGGGAAACGTTCGCCACAGAGTGCGATCACGAAGGTGCCCATCACGGCACTTTCCGCGATTTTGTCCTTTCGGACGTAATGGAACATCTCCGGACCGGTGTCCGCGTCCTTGACCTCAGGACGCTCCAGAACCTCGGTGCTCACGTCGTCTCCCACCTCCGGCTGAGAGTCTGGCAGTTCACGGCGTACGGGTCCAACCTCCGGCCCGGTCCACCGCCCCGTACCGTTGCGATCATGGCAGATTCCGCAGGCCGCACCGGGCCGTTGCACCACGACATCCAGTACGGCGCCGAAGTGGCCGACGCCCGCCGGGACGGACGGGCCATCGTCGCCCTGGAGAGCACCATCATCGCACACGGGCTGCCCCGGCCCGACAACCTGCGGGTGGCCCGGGACATCGAGTCCGCGGTACGCGCCACCGGTGCGGTGCCGGCCACGATCGGCATGCTCGGTGGACGCCTGGTGGTTGGTCTCGACGACGACCAGTTGACCTACCTGGCCAACTCCGAGACGGTGGCCAAGCTCTCCGCCCGGGACCTTGCCCTGGCCGCGGCGAACGGCGTCGACGGCGCCACCACGGTGGCCGCGACCAGCGCGGTCGCTGCGGCTGCCGGGATCGGCGTCTTCGCCACCGGTGGGCTCGGCGGGGTGCACCGGGAGGCGGAGCGGACCTTCGACGAGTCGGCCGACCTGGTGACGCTGGCCCGCACACCGATCACCGTGGTCTGCGCCGGCGTCAAGTCGATCCTGGACGTGGCGGCCACCCTGGAACGGCTGGAGACGCTCGGTGTCGCGGTGGCCGGTTACCGGTCCCGCCGGTTCCCCGGCTTCTTCATCACCGACAGCGGGCACGAGGTGGACTGGTCGCTGGACTCCCCGGAGCAGGTCGCCGAGGTCATCCGGGCCCGCCGCCGCCACGGCACCGGCGGTGGCGCGCTGGTGGTGGCGAACCCGCTGCCGACCGAGGAGCAGCTGGACCCGGAGCTGCACGACGCGACGCTGGCCGACGGGTTGGCCGCGATGGCGGCGCAGGGTGTCACCGGCAAGGGCGTCACCCCCTTCCTGCTGGCCCACTTCCACTCCGCGACCGCCGGCGCGAGCCTGGCGGTGAACATCCGGATCATCCTGCGCAACGCCGACCTGGCCGGCCGTATCGCGGTCGCCGCTGCCGGGTGAACCCGCCCGTCGGGCCGGTACCGCGCCCCCGACCGGGGCGGATCCTCGTGGTCGGCGACCTGGTCACCGACGTGGTGGCGGTGCTGGCCGGGCCGGTGGCCGCCGGCTCGGACACCCCGGCCGCCATCCGGTTCACCGGCGGCGGCCAGGCGGCCAACACGGCGGCGTGGCTGGCGTGGCACGGCGTACCGGTCACCCTGGTCGCGACGGTGGGTGACGACGACGTGGGCGCGCTGCGCCTGGCCGAACTCAGCGCGGCCGGGGTCGATCTGGCGGTACGCCGGTGCCGGTCCACCCCGACCGGCACGGTGATCGTGCTGGCCCACGCCGGCGAACGGTCGATGGTGGCCGACCGGGGCGCCAACCTGTCGCTGCGGACAGCCGACGTCGACGCCGCGCTGGCCGGCTTCCCGGACGCGACGCACCTGCACCTGTCGGGCTATCCGCTGCTGCACCCGCAGACCCGGCCCGCCGCCCGGCACGCGCTGGTCACTGCCCGGGCGAACGGGCTGTCCACCAGCGTCGACGCGGCGTCGGCGGCGCCGCTGCGCGCGACCGGCCCGGCCCGGTTCCTGGACTGGCTGCACGGTACCGATCTGCTGCTGGCCAACGCCGACGAGGCCGTCGTGCTCGGCGTGCCGCACGCGCCGGCGGTGCGGCGGCCGATACGGCACCTGGTGGTGAAACGGGGGGCGGCCGGTGCGAGCTGGCACGATCCGCAGGGCACGGTGACGGCACCGGCACCGGTGGTGCAGGTGGTCGACCCGACGGGTGCCGGTGACGCGTTCGCGGCCGGGTTGCTCGCCGCGTGGGTGTCCGGCGCCGCCCCGGCGGACGCTCTCGAGACCGCCGTACGGGCGGGTGCCGCCGCCGTGGGTGTCGTCGGCGCCCGGCCGGTCACCAGCGCCGGCACCGACACCGGGACCAGTACCGGTGCCGGGTGATCACGGCTCCATGTCGATGACCGGGCCGGCGGGTGACGCCACCGGGTTCGCGCCGAGGGCCGTGGGGGTCCGCGCCGACGGTCGGCGGCGGCGGGCCAGCAGGTGTTTGTCCTTCGGCGGCCGGTCGTTGGCGAGCAGCACCGCCAGCCAGGGCACCAGGATCATGCCGACCGCGCAGAGCGGCAGCCAGACCCAGAGCAGGGGTGCTTCCAGCGTCACCAGGACCGCGCCGACGATCAGACAGCCGCCACGGATGGACATCATGGCGACGTACCGGCGCTGCCGGCGGCGCAGCTGCTCCGCCGGGCTGGTCTCGGCGTCGGTGATCACGGTCGGGCGGTCAGCTGTTCGTCTCACCGGTTCCTCCTCGTCGCCGTCCACCCATCGTCGCACCTGGTCGGGCCCGGCGGCTGGCCGGCGTCGACAGCCGGCCCGTCGTACCACGTGCGTGTTACGCTGCCAGGGTGGGTAACCGGTTCAGCTTCGCCGACGAGGCCCTCGACAACCTGGCGATCTACGGAGTCACGCCGGGTGAGGTCTGGGAGGCGCTGCACAGCCGGCACCGGATCATCCGCCACCTCGGTGACGACGTGATGGTCGTCTACGCGGCCCTGCGCACCGGCCGGCGGCTGGCGGTCCTACTGGCCGAGTCCCGACACAGCGACAACGACTGGGACGTGCTCTCCGCGCGCGATCTCAGTGACGCCGAGTCGAAACGCTACGACGCGGCGCTGCACCACCGGCGACGATAGGAGTCCGTGTCATGCACCGTGACGACGCGATCAAGCAGTTCCACGACGGCGGCGACCGGATCGCCGAGTTGATCGACGAGAGCCCACCGGCCGAGATAGCCACCCCGGACACCGACGAGCCGATGGTCAGCCGCTCGATCCGGCTGCCGCTGGCCACCTACGACCGGGTCCGCGCCGCCGCCGAGGCGCGCGGGATCGGCGTCACCACGCTGATGCGCCAGTGGATCGAGGCAGGGCTCGCCGACCTGGACGAATCCGCCACGGTCTCGCTGGCCGACGTACGGCGGGCCCTGGCCGCGCTGGCCACCCAGCCCGACGCCGCCTGATCCGGTCGGCCTGCCCGCACCGTCCCCGGCTGCCCCCGCCCCGTGGTCGCCGGGGTCAGGCCTTCGCCGCCCTGGCGGCCGCTTTCATCTGCTGCTTGTGCTCCCGGACGCGGATCAACGAGTCCTCGTCGACGATGTCGGCCACCGAGACGTACACCCCGGCGGCACCGTACTGGCCGGCGGCCTCGCGCCAACCGCTCGGGGTCACCCCGAACCGCTTGCCGAGCAGCGCGAGGAAGATCTGCGCCTTCTGCCGGCCGAATCCGGGCAGGTCACCGATCCGGGCCAACGCGGTCGCCCCGTCCGGCGCCTCGGTCCAGATCCGGGCGGGGTCGCCGCCGTAGCGCTCCACCACCACCCGGCACACCTGCTGGACCCGGGCCGCCATCGCCTTCGGGAACCGGTGCAAGGCCGGGCGCTGGGCGAAGACCGCCACCAGCTCCGCAGGGTCGAACTCGGCCAACTCGCGGGCGTCCGGCTCGTGTCCCAGCCGGCGGGTCAGGTCGTACGGGGCGGAGAACGCCCGCTCCAGCGGCACCTGCTGATCCAGGACCATCCCGACGAGCAGCGCCAGCGGGCTGCGTTCCAGCAGCTCGTTGGCTTGTGCCTCGATCGGCAACGACAGTGTCATGGGCCTTATCTTGCCGGACCGGCCAGCGGTACCGCCGGACCGACCGGCGCCACGCCGTCGGCCATGCCCCCGCCGTACGAAGGTCGCGGGTCCTCCGGGACCGCGTCGGCGCGACCGGGCAGGATGACAGGGTGACCGACGACACCGCCTTTCCCGCACTGCTCGACGCGACCGGGATCGACCAGCTCCGTACCGCGTTGACCTCGGCCGGCTTCACCTCGACCGGAATCGCGCAACGGCTCGGGCCCTCGGCCACCGCGGCCGTTTCCCGCAACGACTACCGCGCCGCGCTGCGGGTCACCGCCGACGGTGACCCGCTCGCCACTCTGATCCGGTTGTTCGTCTGCGCGCAGACGGAGCCGGTCGACGCGGTCACCGCCGCGCTGGCGCCGCTGCCTCTGGCCGAGGCGCTCACCGCCGGACTGGTGGAGCCGGCCCCGGACGGCCCGGGGCTGCGGCAGGGCGTCGATCTGGAGCCGTACGGCGACGCCTGGTGGGTGATCTCCGACGTACCTGCGCATCTGCGGGCGGGGCGACCCCTCGCCGCCGATCATGTCCTCGGGGCCGGCGGTTCCTCGACGACGCTGGCCGGTGCGGTCCCCCGTCGTCCGGTCGGTGCCGCCCTGGACCTGGGCACCGGCTGCGGTGTGCAGGCGCTGCACCTGGCCGAGCACGCTACCCGGGTCACCGCGACCGACCTGTCCGTCCGGGCACTGCGGTTCGCGGCGACGACCGCCGCGCTCAACGGTCAGCAGTGGGAGCTGTTGCACGGCGATCTGACCGCTCCGGTCACCGACCGACGGTTCGACCTGGTGGTGAGCAACCCGCCGTTCGTGGTCGGGCCGGGCACCGCCACCCACGTCTACCGGGACTCCGGGCGTGTCGGCGACGGCGTCTGCGCCGAGCTGGCGGCGGCGGCCGACGGGCTGCTCACCGACGGCGGCATGATGCTCTACCTGGCCAACTGGATGCACGTCGCCGGCGAGGACTGGACCGAGCGGGTCGCGGGCTGGATCGCCGGCACCGGTATGGACGGATGGGTGATCCAGCGGGAGGTGGCCGACCCGGTGGCCTACGTCAACCTGTGGCTCGCCGACGCCAGCGAGGGGCCCGACGCGCACCGGGCTGCGGCCTGGCTCGACTGGTTCGACGCCCAGAAGGTCGAGGCGATCGGTTTCGGCCTGGTCGCGCTGCGCCGGGCCGGACACGACGATCCGCTGGTACGGGTCGAGGAGCTGCGCCAGCCGGTGACGCCGCCGCTGGGTGAGCGGATCGACGAGTGGTTCGCCCGGCAGGACTGGCTGCGCGACCGGGACTCCGACGGGCTGCTCGCGGCCCGGTACCGGGCGGCCACCGGGTTGCGCCTGCAGCAGGAGGCCAGCATCGGCGACGACGGCTGGGCGGTGGACCGGCAGATCGTCACGATGACCGACGGCCTGCGCTGGTCCGAGGAGGTCGACCCGCTGGTCCTGGCGTTGATCGGCGGCTGCGACGGTCAGGTCGCCATGCGTGGGCAGCTCGCTCTGCTGGCGGCCGCACACGACGTACCGGAGGCGGAGTTGACCGAGGCGGCCCTGCCGATCCTGACGCGGCTGGTCGAGCGCGGCATCCTGCAGCCGGTGTGACAGGCTGACCGGCATGCGGGCGGTGGTGCAGACGGTCAGCCGGGCATCGGTCACGGTCGACGGCGACGTCGTCGCCGCGATCGACGACGGACTGTTGGTGCTGCTCGGGGTGACCGGCTCCGACACCCCCGCCGTCGCGGCCCAGATGGCCCGCAAGGTGCACGAGCTGCGGATCTTCCCGCCCGACCCGGACGCCGTCGGCACCGCCGAACGGTCCGCCGAGCAACTGGGGGCACCGATCCTGGTGGTCAGTCAGTTCACCCTGTACGGAGACGCCCGTCGGGGCCGGCGGCCGAGCTGGTCGGCGGCCGCCCCGGCGGAGGTCGCCGAGCCGTTGGTCGGCGCGTTCGTCGCGGCGCTGACCGAGCGGGGCGCGCCGGTGCAGACCGGCCGGTTCCGCGCACACATGCTGGTGGAGAGCGTCAACGTTGGCCCGCAGACCATCCTGCTGGAATTGTGAGCCGACGACTTCCCGTCGCCCGATGACTACGTAGCGAAGCCGTACTGCCGCGTCCGGGCGTCGCCAGGTCCCGGATTCATGCCACCTCTCCCTCGCCTCACCGTGACTTCACGCCCCGACCGGCAAGCTGGTCTTCACCAGCGGCACTCCGCTGCTGGCTTACCACTTGTCGACGCGGGGAGGCGACTGAGAGTGGTCACACGCACCATCGAAGACGGCACCGACACCACCGCCGGAGTCACCACCGACGGTCAGCACGACCTTGACGCCACTGACGACCGCGGCGCCTCCGCCGATCTGGTCCGCGCATATCTGAACGGAATCGGGCGTACCAAGCTGCTCACCGCCGCGCAGGAGGTCGAGCTGGCCAAGCGGATCGAAGCCGGCCTGTTCGCCGAGGAGAAGCTCACCACCGGCGGTCGGCTCACCGCGCGGCTGCGCGCCGACCTGGGTGTCGTCGTCGTCGAGGGCCGGGCCGCCAAGGACCACCTGCTGGAGGCGAACCTACGGCTGGTCGTGAGCATCGCCAAGCGCTACACCGGGCGCGGGATGGCCTTCCTCGACCTCATCCAGGAAGGCAACCTGGGCCTGATCCGCGCCGTCGAGAAGTTCGACTACACCAAGGGCTACAAGTTCTCCACCTACGCCACCTGGTGGATCCGCCAGGCCATCACCCGGGCCATGGCCGACCAGGCCCGCACCATCCGCATCCCGGTGCACATGGTCGAGCAGGTCAACCGGATGGTCCGTACCCGCCGGGAGCTGGCCGTGACGATCGGCCGCGAACCGACGATCGCCGAGATCGCCACGGCGATGTCGGTGCCGGAGTTCCAGGTGATCGAGCTGATCTCCTACGACCGGGAGCCGGTCAGCCTGGATCAGGCGGTCGGTGAGGACGGCGAGAGCGCCCTCGGCGACTTCGTGGCCGCGGTGGATCCCCGTGAGCAGGCCGGCGCGTCGGCTTCCGACGGCAAGCTGCGCAACGAGGTGGAGATCGTCCTGTCCACCCTGTCCCAGCGGGAGCAGGACGTCATCCGGCTACGGTTCGGGCTCGACGACGGACGCCAGCGCACCCTCGACGAGGTCGGCCGCGAGTTCGGGCTGTCCCGCGAGCGGATCCGGCAGATCGAGAAGGTCACCCTGTCCAAGCTGCGTGACCCGGCACGGGCGCAGCGACTGGAGGCGTACGCGGGCTGACCGTGGGGGACGGTGGCCGGTCGGGTGTCCGCACCCGACCGGCCACCGGCGGTTCGGCGGCACGACAAGCCGGCGGTGCTGCCCGGGCTCGGTCAGAGCCGGCGTGGGCCGGTGTCCGGCCGGACCTCCGCCGGGCCGACGTCGACGCTGACGTGCAGCACCGCCAGCCCGTCCGACCGGGCCAGCACCGGATTGAGCCGTAGCCGGTGTACCCGGGGCTGCTCGTCGCCGAGGCGACCGACCCGGACCAGAAGGTCGACCAGGGCGTCCCGGTCGACCGCGCCGGCGCCCCGGTAGCCGCGTAGCAGCGGTGCCGCACGCGGCTCGTCGATCAGCTCGGCCGCGTCCCGGTCGGTCAGCGGCGCCGCCCGCCACGCCCGGTCGCCCAGCAGGTCCGTCGCCACCCCACCCAGCCCGAAGCCGACCACCGGGCCGAACGTCGGGTCGGTGACCAGCTCCACCACGCAGGCCACCCCGGGTGGCACCATCGGCTGGACGAGCACCTGGGCGCCGAACTGCGCCGCCACCTCCCGGTAGGCCTGGTCGACTGCGGCGGCCGACGCCAGGTCGAGACGAACCGCACCCAGGTCCAGCCGGTGCCGCAGTCCGTCGGCCGCCGCCTTGAGCACCACCGGGAAACCGAGGTCGCAGGCGGCGGCGACGGCCTGCTCGACGCAGGCCGCCGGGACCGAGCCAACCACCTCGATTCCGTACGCGGTGAGCAGGCCGACCGCGTCGGGCGGCTGCGCCGACAGCGCCGCCAGCCCGGCGGCGGCATCCACCCCGGCCGTCGTCGGCACCGCGCCGGGCGGCTGGCGCAGCCAGTCCGCGTAGTCGGCGACCCGGGCCAGCGCCCGCACCGACTCCTCCACCGACGGGTACGTCGGCACGCCGACCGGCGGTTGCCCGGCCAGCAGGGTCGCCACGGTCGGCTTGTCCCCGGCGAGGGCCACACTGGCCAACGCCGAGGTGAAGTCGGCGTCCTCGTCGGCCAGCTGACCCGGCAGCGGTGGAGCGAAGACCACCACGAGGGCGTCCACCCCGGCGTCGACGGCGGCGTCGGCGAGTGAGTCGGCGAAGTCGTGTGCGCCGGACTCGGGCGCGACCGTCCGCGGGTAGCCGGCGGCGACGGTCAGCCGGTGGGTCCGGCAGGCCGCCGCGGCCAGCGTCGCCAACGCCGACGAGTTGCCGACCACGCCGACCCGTCGGCCCACCGGCAGCGGTTGGTTGGCCAGCAGGGTGCCGACGTCGAACAGTTCCGCGACGGTGTCGACCCGGATCACCCCGGACTGGGCGAACAGCCGGGTCACCGCTGCGGCGTCCGGCCCACCGACGTCGGGCCCACCGACGTCGGGTTCCCGGCCATCGGGCCGGCTGCCCGGCGCGAGCGCCACCACCGGCTTGGTCCGCCCGATGCGCCGGGTCAGCCGGGCGAACTTGCGCGGGTTGCCGAAGGTCTCCAGGTAGAGCAGGACGACGTCGGTGCCGGGGTCGTCCTGCCAGTACTGCAGCAGATCGTTGCCGGAGACGTCGGCCCGGTTACCGGCCGACACGAAGGTGGACAGCCCCAGGCCACGCCGGTCCGCCTCGGCGAGCAGCGCCACCCCGAGCGCCCCGGACTGGCTGAAGAACCCGACCCGACCGGCCGGTGGCAGCTGCGGCGCGAGCGTGGCGTTGAGCCGGATCCGGGGATCGGTGTTCGCCACCCCGAGGCAGTTCGGGCCGACCACCCGCAGGCCGGCGACGTGCGCGGTGCGGATCAGCTCCCGTTGCGCGGCGACACCGGCCGGGCCGGTCTCGGCGAACCCGGCGGAGATGACCACCACGCCGTGCGCCCCGGCGGCGGCCGCGTCCGCCACCACCGCCGGCACCGCGTCCGGGGTGACCGCGACGACCGCCAGGTCGACCGGGACGTCGGCGTCGGCGGCCCGCCGGTACGCGGGCAGCCCGCCGATGCGTCGCGCCGTGGGATGTACGCCGACGATGTCACCGGTGAATCCGCCGTCCCGCAGGTGCCCGAGGATGGCGGCACCGACCCCCTGCCCGGTCGTGCTGGCCCCGTACACGGCGACGCCGCGCGGGGTCAGCAGCCGGGCGATCGACCGGGCCTCGGCGCTGTGTTCCCGGCTCCACTGCACCTGCAGCGACGCCTCGGTGGGGGCGATCGGGAAACTCAGGTGGACGACGCCGTCGGCGTAGCGGCGACGCACCGGGTAGCCGGCGTCGGAGAAGACCCGCAGCATCGGGGCGTTGGCCGGCAACACCTCCGCCACGAACGAGTCGATGCCGTCGGCGCGGGCGGCGGCGGCCAGGTGCTCCAGCAGCACCGAGCCGACGCCGCGGCCCTGGTGGGCATCCTCGACCACGAAGGCGACCTCGGCTTCGGTGGAGCCCGGGCCGAGGCGGTCGAACCGGCCGACGGCGAAGATCCGGTCGCCGGAGACCACCACGAACGCCTCCCGGTCGTGGTGGTCGACGTTGACGAACCGGTGCAGGTCGCGTTCGGGGATGCGCGGGTACGGGGAGAAGTAGCGCAGGTAGCGGGTGCGTTCGGAGAAGCGGGCGTGCATGGCGACGATCGCGTCGGCGTCGTCGGGCCGGATCTGCCGCAGGTGGACGGTGGTGCCGTCGCGCAGCAGGACGTCGGCCGAGCGGTCCAGCGCAGAGCGATCCCGCTCTGGACGGTCCACGGCCGACGGATCCACGGTCAGTCCCGGGGGTCGTGCGGGTCGAGTCCGTGCAGCGGGAACACCGCGCTGCGGGTCGCCATGATCGCCCGATCGACCGGATCCGGGTCGCCGCCGGGCTGCCAGGCGGTGAAGTCGAGGTCGACGTCGTCGGTCATCCGCAGCGGCACCGGCCGGCCGGGACAGCGGGCGGCGGCCAACGCCCGCCACGCCGGCGGGGTCAGCGTCGCCGGGTGCAGCGGGGCACCGGTGGCGACCGCCAGCAGGTGGGTCCAGGCCCGGGGCACCACTTCGACCAGGGCGTACCCGCCGCCGCCGGTGGCCACCCAGCGTCCGTCGCAGAGTTCGTCGGCCAGCGACCGCAGCGCCAGGTACGCCGCCCGCTGGCAGTCCACGCTCAGGCCCAGGTCGGCCAGCGGGTCGAGCCGGTGCGCGTCGGCCCCGCACTGGGTGACCAACAGTTGTGGCTGGAAGGCCCGCAGCAGCGACGGCACGACCGCGTGGAACGCCCGTAACCACCCGGCGTCGGCCGTACCGGAGGGCAGCGCCACGTTGACGGCGCTGCCCCGCGCCGTCGGGCCGCCGACCTCGTCGGGGAAGCCGGTGCCCGGGAACAGCGCCAACGGGGTCTCGTGCAGGCTGATGGTGAGCACCCGGGGGTCGTCGTAGAAGATCTCCTGCACCCCGTCGCCGTGGTGCACGTCGATGTCGACGTAGGCGATCCGCTCGGCACCGAGGTCGAGCAGGCGGGCGATGGCCACCGCCGGATCGTTGTAGACGCAGAACCCGGCGGCCCGGCCCGGCATCGCGTGGTGCAGCCCACCGGAGACGTTGACCGCCCGGCGGGCCGTGCCCCGCCAGACCGCCTCGGCGGCGGCCAGCGTGGCGCCGGCGACCAGCGCGCTGGCGTCGTGCATCCCGGCGAACGTCGGATTGTCCGGGGTGCCCAGGCCGTAGCCGGAAAAGAACGGGTCGTCGTGGGCGACCCGGACCGCGTCGAGGTAGTCGGGCCGGTGCACCCGGGTCAACGCGGCGTCGTCGGCGGGCTCGGGGGCGGCCAGCCGTACCCCGACCCGGTCGAGCAGGCCGTACTCGCGGGCCAGCGCGATGGTCAGCTCCACGCGTACCGGGTCCAGCGGGTGGTCACCCAGGTCGTAGGTCAGCAGCCGGTCGTCCCAGACGACCAGCGTCGTGTCCGCTTGCTGGTCCGTCCCGCCTGTCGTCTCGCCCGTCGCGTCCGGCATCTGGTCATCGTTGCACGGGCCGGCCCGCATCGGTGATCCACTCACTCCAGGAGCCGACGTAGAGGGCCGCGTCGGTGCGCCCGGCGCGGTGCAGCGCCAGCACCGTGTGCGCGGCCGTCACCCCCGATCCGCAGTACGCGGCGACCGGGGTGTCCGGGCGCAGTCCGGCGGCGGTGAACCGGTCCCGCAGCGCGGCGGCGTCGCGCAGCCGGCCGGCGCCGTCGGTGTGCCCGGTGGTCGGCAGGTTGACCGCGCCCGGGATGTGCCCGGCCACCGGGTCGACCGGCTCCCATTCGCCCCGGTACCGCTCGGGGGCGCGTACGTCGATCAGCAGGCCGCCGTCGTGGGGCAGCCGACCGGCGCCGGCGGCGTCGAGCACCGGCAGGCCACCCGGCCGTACGGTGATGTCGCCGGCCGACGGGGACGGCACCTGGGTGACCACCGGGAGACCGGCGGCCGCCCAGGCCCGGTAGCCGCCGTCGAGCACCCAGGTCGGCCGGTGCCCGGCCCAGCGCAGCGTCCACCAGGCGCGGGCGGCGGCCATCGCGTCACCGTCGTCGTAGACCACGACGGGCTGCCCGGCCCGTACCCCGGCGGCCCGCAGCACGGTCTGCAGCGCGGCGGGGTCGGGCAGCGGGTGCCGGCCGTCGCGGCCGGGTGGGCCGCAGAGCTGGGTGTCGAGGTCGACGAAGACCGCGCCGGGCAGGTGTCCGGCGGCGTAGTCGTCGCGCCCCGGTGGGCCGGTGAGCCGCCACCGCACGTCGAGCAGCGTCGGCGGCGTGTCGGGGGTGAGCGCGTCGGCCAACGCGGCGACGGCAACGGTAGGGTCGTCGGCAGCGAACACGGCCCCATTCAACACCAGGTCGGCCGATGCCTGCCCGCAGCCACGTGTCCGTTACGGCTGGTTGTCGGCGTCGCAGGGTAGCATTGAGCACTGGAGGGCAGCAGACCGTGAACGATCTTGTCGATACCACTGAGATGTATCTGCGCACCATCCTCGAGCTCGAAGAGGAGTCGGTGCCGCCGTTGCGCGCCCGGATCGCCGAGCGGCTGCGCCAGAGCGGTCCCACGGTCAGCCAGACGGTTGCCCGGATGGAGCGCGACGGGCTGCTCACCATCGAGGACGACCGGAACCTGCGGCTGACCGACCTCGGGCGTGCACAGGCGGTGTCCGTGATGCGCAAGCACCGGCTGGCCGAGTTGCTGCTGGTCAACGTCATCGGGATGCCCTACGAGGAGGCCCACGAGGAGGCCTGCCGCTGGGAGCACGTGATGAGCGACGCGGTGGAGCAGAAGGTCTACGACCTGCTCAACCGGCCGACGCGGTCGCCGTACGGCAACCCGATCCCCGGCCTGGAGGCGCTCTCCGGTGGGCAGCCGGCCAAGGTCAGCCCCGACATCGCCGCCGAAACCGAGCGCAACCTCGCGTTCCCCGGCCTGACCGGCACGGTCGTGGTCCGGCGGATCTGCGAGAGCGTGCAGACCAACGCCGACGTGCTGCGGCAACTGCACACCGCCGGGGTGGATCCGGGTGCCACGGTCACGGTCGCCCAGGAGCGTGACGGGGTGACCATCGACCGCTCCGGGGAGAAGATCCACCTGCCCCGGGAGGTCGCCTCGCGGGTGTTCGTCGCGGTCGGCGACCACGGCCGGTCACTCGCCGGCGCCTCCGCCTGACCGACGAAACGGCGCCTCCGCCTGACCGACGGGCGTCGGCGTTCGCGCCCTGATCGATGAGAGCCGGGTCCGGGGACCACCCCGGGGCCGGCTCACTTCTTCCGGTTGTCGTGCACCAGCCGGGCCAGTTCCACCATCTTCGGTGCCATCTCGACCGCGGACTGTTCGTCGTCACCCGGAGCGAACGTCCAGCGCAGGCTGAGTTGCGTCGGGTCGGCAGTGATCCAGTTGACCTCCAGCGCCGCCCCGTACCCGGTGTCCGGGTCGGGTTTGATCGGGACCCAGTAGGCGGCCTTCGCGAAGTCCGGGATCTCCTTGGCGCCGACCGGCGCGACGTCGTCGGCGAACACCGACGCGCTGGCCTTGGTGTCCGAGATCGACAGCATCAGGTCCGGCAGCGGCTCCTGCGCCGGACGCAGCAGGCAGGAGCGCGTCTTGTCGTGGGTGCTCGCCGCCGCCACCTCGAACCGGAACCCGACGATCTTCTCCACCACGTCGTAGTCGAACACCGCGCAGACGCCGCCGGCTTCGGCTGCCGGTGGCCGGGGCACCTCCGGGTACGGCTCGACCGGGCTCGGCGACGGGCTGGCCTGCGGTGCCTCGGAAGACTCGGTGCCGGCGGTCGCCGCCGCCTCGGTGGAGCAGCCCGTGGCGAGCAGCAGCAGGATCGCAGCGGCGCCGGACAGGGACACACGAACGCCCACAGTGGCCTCCCACGGGTCAGGCCGGTCGAAAAAGGCGGATTGTTCGTGGCACACCGTACGGCTTCCCGGCCCTGCGCGAAAGTCCGCCACCCGGGCAACTCCCGGCCGCGACGCCGCAGCCCGCTGCGCAGGCGGTCACCTCGGGCGCGGGCGGCGCCTCACGGTAGGTACGGGCAGTGCCGGCAACCCTGGTCGCAGCAGGTGCCCCGGCGGGCCAGGAACGCGGCGGTCAGCACGAACAGTCCGGTGCCCGGGTCGAGGTAGCCGGCGTTCCCGGCGTCGAGCGCCGCCGCGTGCGCCGCCAGGATCGCCGCCCGATGCGGATGCCCCGGCGCCAGCCGGGCCGGATGCGGCTCGGTGAGCGGCCGATCCGCCAGCGGCAACCGTCGCCCCCGTGCACCCGCCATACCGGTGACCCTACGCAGGCCGCCGGTGTGGTAACACTCGTGGGTCCATCACGCACCGACCCGAACGGACCCCGATGACCGCGTACGCCCTGCTGATCCACCCGTCCGCGAACCGGGTGTACGCCGAGTCCGCCGTCGCGCTGGCCGCCGCCGAGCTGGCCGTCTTCGGTGACCGGGCGCTCGGCGGGCGGCTGACCGACGTCGCGGTCACCGCGATCGGTGGGCTGCCGTACGTCACCTTCACCGGGGTCGACCTGACCGACCGGGACCTGTCGGTGCTGGCCAACCTCTCCGCCCGGTACGCGTTCTTCGCCCGCGAGGGCGACCTGCTGCGGCCGGTCGCGGTGACCGGTCGGGACCGCTTCGACAGTGACCTGATCACCATCCCGAAGTACGCCGGGAAGACCAATGAGCAGTTCACCAAACTGCTGGTGAACGTGACCGCGCTGGCCGTTACCGGCCGGGCCGGTGCCGCCGACACAGCTGTCGACCCGCTCGGCCCGGACTCCCCACCGCTGCGGATCCTCGATCCGATGTGTGGCCGGGGCACCACTCTCAACCAGGCGATGATGTACGGCTGGCACGCCGCCGGGGTAGAGATCGACGGCAAGGACTTCGAGGTGTACGCCAACTTCATCCGTACCTGGTTGAAGCACAAGCGGCTCAAGCACTCGGCCGACATCGCTCAAGTACGCCGCAACCGGACCCAGCTGGGCCGGCGGCTGGCGATCACCCTGGCCGCCAGCAAGGACGACCACAAGGCGGGGCGGACCCTGGATCTGACGATGGTGCACGCCGACACCCGGCGCGGCCGGGACTTCTTCCGCGCCGGCAGCTTCGACGCGATCGTCACCGACGCCCCGTACGGGGTGGCGCACGGCACCCGCGGCCAGGCGGACCGGTTGACCCGCGATCCGCTGGGTCTGCTGGCGGAGGCGCTGCCGGTATGGATGGCGCTGCTGCGCCCCGGCGGGGCACTGGGGATCTCCTGGAACACTCTGGTCGCCGCCCGCGACGACCTGGCCGCGCTGCTGGTCAAGGTCGGTCTGGAGGTGGCCGACGGTCCGGGGTACGGCGATTTCGCCCACCGGGTCGATCAGGCGATCGTCCGCGACCTGATCGTCGCCCGCCGTCCGTAGTGCCGTCTGGTGCCACAAGATCTCGTTGGACGCCCGCTACACGTGGATCACCACGACCCGCTGCTCCTTTGGGCGGTCCGGTTCCTCGACCAGCCGGTTCATGTCGTCCGGGTCACTGGTCAACAGCACGACAGGACGGGGCATCTCCAGGGCGGTCACGGCCACCACCGAGTCGATGGCACAACGGTGCCCCGGCAGCCCGGTCGCCCCGAGAAGTTCACCTGCCCGTCTGCCGATGTCCGGGCTCACCGGCTGCACCGCGATCCGCGACAGGACCCGGTGCAGGCGAGCATCGCGCGGACCGCCGCGAAGGACTTCTGTCAGGGTGACCGCGCTTACGACGACCCTGGCACCACGTTCCCGCGCAGCTTCCAGGAAGGCTCTCGATTTGTTGTCCCCCAGCGAGAGCTTCACCAAGCCTTCGCTGTCGAGGACCAGCGTGCCGCCGGTGCTTACCGCCCGTCTGGCCATGACGCCCTCGCCTCGTCCAGCGCGTCGGCGGGCACTGGTCCGTACTCCGAACTGAGGAGATCGGAAAGCTCCCCGATCAAATCCAGCTCAAGCTGTCGTGCGACCGCTTCGGTCACGTACTGGCTGAACTCGCCTCGGCCGACCCGCCGCTGCACGGCGGTAGTGAGATCTTCCGGCATCGACACGCTTACCTTGCGCGCTCGGCCAGCCAGTCGGAGCCGGCGGCCGAGACTGGGTTCCTCACCCGCAATGGCCGCCAACTCAGCCAGCAGGCCGGGCGACGCCGACCTGGGGTCGCGGATTGCCTCCAGGACCTCCGGCAGCATCAGGCGCAGGCGGTCCGCAGGGTCCTCGAGGCTCGGCGGGAGCGGTTCGACAGCCACAGGACGATGCTACCAGCGGTAGCAACTTCATCTCGCCACGATGAGAACGATGACGGGCTGACACTCTCGTCGCCCGCCACTATTAACGTATAGCGCATAGGGGGTCTTGCGGCAAGACCCGGGTCGTAGCGCACAATCGCGTTCCTACGGCAGTTCTCTGGCATTTGCCATTCGCTGGACGCTGCGCTCGTACTGCCGACCCGAGAATGGAGCTGATCGAGGTGCGCCCGCTGACCACCAGCGCTTTCGATCTCCCCGACCGGCTGCACGCCAAGGCCGACCCGAAACTGATCGCCGACGACGAACGGCATTTCGCGGCGATCGCGTACCGCCTGGATCAACTTTCCGCCGACCTGTCGCAGCGGCTCGACGCGGCGCGGAAGGCACCGGCCGGCAGGGGCCGGCGGGCGGTGGACCGCGACCAGGAGGTCCGCCGGCTCACCGTACGGCTGCGGGCGCTGCGCCGCTTCGGCCTCGACCTGTGTCTCGGCCGGATGGTCCCCGACCACGGCGCCGCCGCCGACCGTGCCGGTGCCGGCGGCGACAGCGCTGGCGATGACGTCGGACCGGTGTACGTCGGGCGGCAGGGCCTGACCGACGAGGCCGGCCGCCAACTGCTGCTCGACTGGCGCTCCCCCGCCGCCGCACCGTTCTTCGGTGCCACCCACGGCAACCCGATGGGTCTGGCCAGCCGCCGGCGGTACCGCTGGACGCTGGGCCGGATCAGCGACTACTGGGACGAGGTGTTCAGCGCCGACGCGCTCGACGGGCACGCCGCCCTCGACGACCAGTCGGCCTTCATCGCCAGCCTCGGCGGGCACCGGTCGGACCGGATGCGCGACGTGCTGGCCACCATCGCCGCCGACCAGGACGCCATCATCCGCGCCGGTTCGTCGGGTGCCCTCGTCGTCGACGGCGGACCCGGCACCGGCAAGACCGTCGTCGCCCTGCACCGCACCGCGTACCTGCGCTACCACGATCCCCGGCTCGGCCAGCGTCGCGGCGGGGTGCTGTTCGTCGGCCCGCACCGGCCCTATCTGGCGTACGTCGCCGACGTGCTGCCCCACCTCGGTGAGGACGACGTGCAGCCCTGCACCCTGGCCGACCTGGTGCCCGAGGGTGCCTCCGCGACGGCCGAACCCGACCCCGAGGTGGCCCGGCTCAAGTCGTCGGCGCGGTGGGAGGCGGCGGTCGAGGCGGCGGTCCGGTTCTACGAGGAGCCGCCGCCAACCGCGACGACGGTGGCGACCGGCTGGTTCGAGTGGACCCTCACCCCGGACGACTGGGCGGACGCGTTCGCCGCGCCCGGGCCGGGTGTGCCGCACAACGAGGCCCGTGAGCAGATCATGGAGGAGTTGCTCACCATCGGAGTCGGCCGCTACGACGGCGACGAGCCGGACGACCGGGTCCGGGCCGCGCTGGAGCAGAACCAGGCGCTGCGTACGGCGGTGCACCGGGCCTGGCCGCTGCTGAACGCGGCCGACATCGTCGCCGACCTGTGGTCGGTACCGGCCTATCTGCGCCGGTGCGCGCCGTGGCTCGACCCGGCCGAGATCCGTACGCTGCAGCGCGCCGACCCTCGGGCCTGGACGGTCGCCGACCTGCCGCTGCTGGACGCGGCCCGACTGCGCCTCGGCGACGCGCAGGCGTCCGAGCGCGAGCGGCGGCACCGGGCCGAGGTGGCCGTCGAACGGGTCCACCGGGCCCGGGTGATCGACGATCTGCTGGAGGCGCACAGTTACGACGACGGCGAAGGTGTCCTGGCGATGCTGTACCACCAGGACCTGCGGGAGACCCTGATCGACGAGGCGGGCGGGCCGGCCACCGACCCGGACACGCTGGCCGGCCCGTTCGCGCACGTCGTGGTCGACGAGGCGCAGGAGTTGACCGACGCGCAGTGGCAGATGCTGCTGCGCCGCTGTCCGTCGCGCAGTTTCACCATCGTCGGTGACCGTGCCCAGGCCCGGCACGGCTTCACGCAGGCGTGGTCGGAGCGGCTCGCCCGGGTCGGCCTGGACCGGGTCGACGTCGCCACGTTGACGGTCAACTACCGGACCCCGGCGGAGATCATGGCGTACGCCGAACCGGTGATCCGCGCCGCGCTGCCGGACGCCAACGTGCCGACCTCGATCCGGCACGGCGGCGTCCCGGTCACGCACCGGCCCGTCGCCGACCTGGGGCGGATCCTGGAGACCTGGCTGGCCGGGCAGACCGACGGTACGGTCTGCGTCATCGGCGTACCACCGGTCGACGCCGACGCCCTGCCGGCGACGCCCCGGGTCCGGTCGCTGACCCCGGAGCTGGCCAAGGGGCTCGAGTTCGACCTGGTGGTGGTGGTCGACCCGGCGTCGTTCGGCGACGGGATCACCGGCGCGGTCGACCGGTACGTGGCGATGACCCGCGCCACCGGTCAACTCGTCGTGCTGACCGACCGCGACCGGTGAGCGCGAACCGGGCTGTCTGCCCCGGGTTGCCTACTCCGGACGACCGGCCGCCCCCATACCTGGCAGCTGCTGCACGGGGTGGCCGGCAAGGGCGTCACGGGTGAAGTCCCGCCAGATGGCGGCCGGCATCGAGGAGCCCTCGATCCGGTTGTCGTCGCGGTCGCGCAGCGGCCCAGGTTCGGCACCACCGATCCAGACCACGGTGGCGAGTTCGGCGGTGTAACCCGCCATCCAGGCGTCCTGGTAGTCGCTGGTGTCGGCCCACAGCTGGTTTCCGGTCTTGCCGGCGGCAGGTCGGCCCGGCGAGTGGCCGTTGCGCAGCAGTGTGACGGCGAGGGTCCGGTTGACCATCCGAGCCGGGAGCGGCGGTAGCACCGGGCGCCCCTCGCGCGCGCTGTTCGTCAGCAGGCTCGCGCCGGTCGCCGCGGCGACCGACTCGATGAAGTGCCGCTCGTACCGGACGCCGCCGCTGGCGAAGGTTCCGTAGACGGTAGCGAGATCCACCGGTGCGACCGGGTAACGGCCGATCGAGATGTCCGAGCGGGTCTCCCCCGGCAGGGGTTCGCCCTCGACGTCGACCAGCGCGCGGTGGTCGCCGTACCGTTGCGGGACGCCGAGCTGGTACGCCAGTTCCCGCACCTGCTCGGCACCGATCTTCTCGGTCACGGCGTAGAACGGGGTGCTCAGCGACTCCATCATGGCCTGCTCAAGGGTGCAGTCGGGGCACTGGATGTCGTCCCGGTTGTACAGCGGCACGCCGAGTCGCCCCGGGAAGTTCTGCGGCGAGGTGCCGTCCCACCGGGAGTTCGGCCCGAATCCGTGGAGCGTCGCCAGTGCCAGCACGACCGGTGCGAAGGTCGCCGCCGGTGGACGTGGGGCGACGGCGAAGTCGTACTGCCCCTGCTCCTGCGAGCCGTAGTAGGCGCGCACCGCGCCGCTGCCCGGATCCACCGCGACCAGCGCCGCCCGCAGGTTCTCCGGTTGGCCGTCGAGGTGGGCCTCGATCTGGGCGAGCGCCGCCGGCTGGGCGGCGGCGTCCAGCGTGGTCACGACGGACAGACCCGCCGTGTACAGCGACGTCGCCGCGACGCCCCGGCGGGACAGTTCCTGCTCCACCTGGTCGAGCACGATGCCGTTCGGGCCGATGTGCAGCATCGACGGCGGCTGGACCGGCGGATACTCCGGGGTGTCGGCGAGCCATCCGGCGTCTCGGGCGGCCCCGATCACCCAATCCCAGCGGTCCCGGGCGGCCTCGGCGTCGTTGGCCGGGTCGAAGCCGTACGGATCTTTGATCACCGCTGCGAGTACCGCGCCCTGGGCAGCGGTCAGTTCGCGGGTCGGCACCCTGAAGTAGGCGTGTGCGGCGGCGGTGATCCCGTAGGCGCCCCGCCCGAAGTAGATCGTGTTGAGGTACCGCTCGAGGATCTCGTCCTTGCTGTGTCGGCGCTCCAGCTTGATGGCCATCGCGAACTCGCGGGCCTTGCGGTCCAGCGAGACGTCCTGGGTCAGGAACGCGTTGCGGGCGTACTGCTGGGTGATCGTGGAGGCCCCCTCCCGACGGCCTTCGACGTTCGCCACCAGCGCGCGCAGCACGCCCCGGATCGAGACGCCGGAGTGCGTGTAGAAGGCGCGGTCCTCGGCGGCGAGCACGATCCGCCGGACCGGCTCGGGAACCTCGTCGAGGGGGGCGTCTGTGCGGCTGGTGACCCCGATCCGGGCCAGCACCGTCTGCCCGTCGCTGTAGTAGAGCGTCGACGCCTGCGGTTCGACCGGGTCGGCCGGCAGATCGACCGAGTGTACGTAGACCGCCACGGCGATGCCGGCGGCGATCGCCCCGGTCACCAGCACCCCGGTGGTTCGGCACAGCACCCGCCACCATCTGTTGCGCCGCCAGAGCAGGGCCAGCTTGCGGTCGGTGGCCCGGTAGCGAGCAGTCCGGCGGTGGCGGCCGGTCTGGGATGCCCAACGGCCGATGTCCTTGTCGTCGCATCGCTGATCGTCCACACAGACAAGAGCGGGGATGCCCCAGCTCCCCGACGCGCACTGATCACGATCCTAGGGTTTGTCCGGTCCGGGCTCTGGTTGACAGCCATCGTCAGGTACTTGACGATAGTCGTCAAGGAGGTGCCGTCGTGGCCGTACCGACCCACACCGAACTCGCCGACCACCTGGTGCGACAGATCGACGTCAGGCTGGTCGACCCGCTGGAGATCCTGCTCGACGACCCGCTCGACGACCTGCGCGGCCGCGTTCACCACCGCGCGGGCGCCCTCGCCACCGCACTGCTCGACGGCGACGACACCGCCGCGCTGCACACCGCGATCCGGCTCTACAGCAGCCTGCACCCCGGCGACGGACCGTTCGACCCGCCCGCCCAGTGGTGGCGCACCCCGCTCGGCCAGGTCGTCGCCGCCCGGTTCGGCCACCCGACGGCGGCCGGCGTCTCACTGCCGGTCGCCGGGGCGATGCTCGGCATCAGCCGCCAGGGCGTGCACGACCTGGTCCGACGCGGCAAGCTCGACCGCCACCCGGACGGTGGCGTCACCTCCGCCTCGATCCGCGACCGGCTCCGCGCGCAGCCGGCCCCACCCGCCACCCGGAGCTGACATGCGACCCGCGCCGACCACGATCGACCACTTCGTCGACACCGGACACACCACGATCGCCGTACGGGACACCGGCGGCGACCATCCGCCGCTGATCCTGCTGCACGGCGCCGGCGGCAACCTCGCCTGGCTGTCGGTGCTCACCCGGCACCTCGCCGACCGGCACCGGGTGGTCACCGTCGACCTGCCAGGCCACGGCCACTCCGGTGAGCTTCCGGCCTGGGACTGGGACGCCGTCCTCGACGGGCTCGACGCCGTCGTCGACACGCTGGGGCTGACCGACCCGGCGGTGGCCGGCTCGTCGCTCGGCGGCATGATCGCCACGCTCTGGGCCACCCGCCACCCGACCTGCCCCGGCGTGGTCAGCCTGGACGGCAACCCGGCACCGACCCGCCCCGAGCAGTTGACCGGCCTCGCACCGGCGGACGCCGCCGCCGAACTGGACCGGCTGCACGCCGCGTTCACCGCGATGACCGAGGCGATGGCCCGGCCGGTCCCGCCCGACCAGCTCGCCCCGATCCGCCAGGCCCAGCTCGCCGGCCTGACCCGGCACGGCGGCACCGCCGCCGACTGGACCGAAGCGGTCACCCGCAACGAGACGGCCGTGGCCGGCGACACCTGGCTCCGGCCGCTGCCGGCGACCCTGGCCACGCTGCGCCCGGCGATGGACTCCCTCGACCTGCCGACCGTCCACCGGGCGGCCCGCTGCCCGCTGCTGCTGGTGCTCGCCACCGTCGACCTGCCCGAGCAGCAGCCGTACGCCGCGCTCTACGCCGCGTACCGGCGCTGGCAGATCGACACGTCGCGCGCCGTCGCGGCCGACAATCCACTGGTACGCGTACAGCCGCTCGACGGCGCCAGTCACGCCATGATCGCCGAGGACCCGGCGGGAGTCGCCGATCTCGTCGCCGGCTTCGTCACCCGCTGAGGCCTGCGCCGCAGGTCAGGCCCTTGCTCTGATGCCGTCCAGGGCCATGGTCAGGACCCGGTCGCGCTGGGCCTCCTGCACGAAGTTGGCCCCGCTGACGCCGTTGACCAGGAACAGCACGTCGTCGAAGGTGACGTCGGCGCGGGCCGCTCCGGCGCGCTGGGCGCGTTCGAGCAGCGGCCGACCGGCGGCGTGGATGATCTCCCGGCCGGAGACGAACATCGCCTCGTTGTGGGCGATCGCGTCGTACACGGCCTTCTTGGTCGTGGCGTAGCTGACGAACTGGCGCAGCCAGCTCTCCAGCGCCGCCCAGGGGTCAAGGTGCGCGAGGTCGGCGGCGGTCCGGGCCAGGGTCTGCACCTCGTCGAGGTACGCGGCCTCGAACAGGTGCTGGCGGGTCGGAAAGTTGCGGTAGAGGGTGGCGATGTTGACGCCGGCGCGTCGGGCGATGCCCTCCAGGGAGGCCCCGGAGCCGTCGGTGGCGAACGCCTCGCGGGCGGCCGCCAGGAGGGCGTCGAAGTTGCGGCGTGCGTCGGCCCGCTGCGGCCGACGCACGGTCATGCGCGGCTCGGACCCGGTGGCGGCCATCACAGTCCCTTCGGCGGTACGCAGTAGCGAAACGCAGGCATCCCTGCGCTAAAGTCAAGGAACCCCTTCGGTACGCGGGGCTGTCCCCACTCTAGCCAGCGGTGGTCACCCGACCCCGCAGCTCCCCGACAGTCAGGAGCCACGATGAGCACGATCGGTTTCATCGGCAGCGGCAGGATCGGCGGCGCACTCGCCCGGCTCGCCGTGGACGCCGGACACGACGTCGTCCTCAGCAACAGCCGGGGCCCGGACACCCTGCGGGACCTGGTCGCCCGGCTCGGGCCGCAGGCGCGCGCCGCCACGCCCGGCGAGGCTGCTCGGGCCGGGGACGCCGTCGTGGTGACGATCCCGCTCAGGGCCTACCGCGATGTCCCCGTCGCGCCGCTGCGCGGCACGGTCGTCATCGACACCCTCAACTACCACCCGGAACGCGACGGCCACTTCCCCGAGCTCGACGCCGGCCGGACCACCGCAAGCGAACTGCTCCAGGCCCACCTGCCCGAGTCGTTCGTCGTGAAGGCGTTCAGCAACATCTTCTTCAAACACCTGGCCACGCTCGCCCGGCCCGCTGGCGCCGCCGACCGCAGCGCCATCGCCATCGCCGGTGACGACCGCGCCGCGAAGGCCACCGTCGCCGCCCTCATCGACACCCTCGGCTACGACGTCCACGACGCGGGTGCCCTCGCCGACAACCGCCGGTTCGGCCCCGGTACGCCGGCCTACCACGCCTACCTCGACCCGGACGGCATGTTCGCCGCCCCCGGCCGGCCGGCCAGCGCGGCCCGGCTCGCCGAACTCCTCGACAGCTTCTGACCGGCCACCAGCCGCTACGGAGCCCAGATGAAAGCAGCAGTCGTCACCAGCTACAGCGCACCACCGCGTTATCAGGACCATGTCGACCCGCGAGCGACCGGCGAGCACGAACTGGTGGTCGACGTACTCGCCGCCGGCCTGCACCCCCGCGTCCGGATGCAGGCCAACGGTTCCCACTACACCAGCTCCGACGAGCACCTGCCCCTGGTGCCAGGCATCGACGGAGTGGGACGTGGACCGGACGGCACGCTGTGGTACTTCCTCACGCTCGGTGCCGCACCCGGCTCGATGGCCGAGCGCGCACTGATCGACACCAGGCGCAGCATCCCGCTGCCCAACGGCGCCGACCCGGTGACCGTGGCCGCCACGCTGAACTGTGCCATCGCGTCCTGGCTCGCGCTGAGCCGACGGATCACCTTTCACCAGGGCCGCAACGTCATGGTCATGGGCGCCACCGGGGGCACCGGACAGATGGCGGTCCAGGTGGCCCGGCTGTTCGGTGCGGACCAGGTGGTCGCCGTCGGCCGGGACGCCGGACGCCTGGCCGCCGTCCCCGGTGCCACCGCCACCGCGCTCCTCGACGACCCCGAGCAGATTCGCCGCGTCGGCGCCGAGGTCGACGTCGTCCTCGACTTCCTCTGGGGAGCCCCGGCAACCACCACGATGGCTGCCCTCGTCGCCGGGCGCGCCGACCCGCCCGGCAGAGCCCTCACCTGGATCAACCTCGGTGAGATGGCCGGCCACGAGACGCCGGTGCCGGCCGGGCTCCTGCGATCGTCGCGGCTGGAGCTGATCGGTAGCGGTCAAGGGTCGTTGAGCACCGCCGAGATAGCCGCCGATCTGCCCGCCGTGGCCGCGGAGATCGCCCGCGGTACCTTCGCCGTGCCCGCCACCGTCGTACCGCTGCACCAGGTGGAGCAGACCTGGCCGCTGCCCGCCGACAGCAGCACCCGCATCGTGTTCACCCCCGACGGGTGAGACCACCGCCGACCAGCGGTAGATTCGGCGGTCGATGGCCACCAGTGACGATGTCCGCCGGGAACTCGCCGCCCTCGCCGACCCGGGTCGCGCCGAGCAGACGCGCCGGTTCCTGCAGATCCGACCCGGCGGGTACGGCGAGGGCGACCGGACGATCGGCGTACCGGTGCCGGACCAGCGTCGGGTGGCCGGCCGGTACTGGCGTGACCTGTCGTTGGCCGAGACGACCCGGCTGCTGACCAGCCAGGTGCACGAGGAGCGGCTGACCGCGATCTTCATCCTGGTGCGGATGTTCGACAAGGGCAGGCAACGGCAGCGGGCCGCCATCGTCGACACCGTGCTGGCCCACACCGACCGGATCGACAACTGGGACCTGGTCGACTCGTGCGCCCCGTACATCGTCGGTCCCTGGTTGATCGACAAGGATCGGACGGTGCTGGACCGGCTGGCCGCCTCCGACCTGCTCTGGGACCGACGGATCGCGATCATGGCGACGTTCGCCTTCATCCGGGCCGGGGACTTCGACTGGACGTTGCGACTCGCCGAGCGGCTGCTGCACGACCCGCACGACCTGATCCACAAGGCCGTCGGCTGGATGCTGCGCGAGGTCGGCAACCGCGACCGTACGGTGGCCGAGTCGTTCCTGACCCGCCACCAACGCGACATGCCGAGAGTGATGCTGCGGTACGCCATCGAGAAGTTCGAGCCGCAGCGCCGCGCGGCGTACCTCGCCGGAACGGCCTGACCGCCCGGGCTGGCTTGCGTTATCGCGGCAAAACGCGTCGAGGTGACGTACACACACCTCAAACCGCAAGGATGACGTGCGTAGCCGTCACCTCGACGCGGGTTCACGCCGGCTACTACGGCTGCCCGCCCGGCCCCGTGGTCCGCGCGGGCAGCCGACGCGGTCGCGGCGAGGTCATTCGCAGAAGACCTTCACCTTGACGTCGGTTTGGTCGACGTCGACGGTGAGGTCGTCGAGCTGCTCGACCAGATCCTCGATGTGCTGCGGCTTGAGCTGGGTCAGGTCGATCGGCACCCCCGACTTGCCCAGCTCGGCGTTGACGTGGGCGAGCGCCTGCGGCGGGATCAGGCTGGTGAGCCGGACACCGGCGCGCAGCAGCTGCAGTGGGACCCGTACGTTGATCCGGGCCGGTCCGTCGCCGCCGGCTTCCTCGGCCGAGTCCACGACGACGCGCAGATACTTCGGTCTGGTCTTCGGGCGGGGCGGGTCGCTGGCTGCCGGCCCAGGCTGCTCCCGGTCGAGGGCGTCCATCAGCTGCTCGGCCTCGGCGGCGGTGATCTTGCCTTCGGCCAGCATCTCCAGGATCTGGCGGCGTTGCTCGTTCATCTCGTTCTTCTCCTTCGCTGTCGTTCTCGGCTCAGCTGACACTGACCAGCAGGGCCGTGCGACCCTGCGCGAACTCGATGCGGGCGCCGGGCAGCGCCCACAGCAGACCTCCGGCGGCGCGCAGCGCACCGGTCGGGCTGACCCGGTAGACCAGGCAGGCGATCAGTCCACCCAGGACGGCGATCGTCAGCAGTGGCGACAGCACCAGCAGCACCGGCAGAACCGGGACCCACAGCCGCCGTCGGCGGCCGTCGCCCTGACGCCAGCGCACCGTCACCAGCTGCGGCATCATCGGGGCCCCTCCAGCTCGGCCAACGCCTGCTGGACGTCGATCTCGCCGCGACGCAGCCGGTCGACGACGTCGGCGCTGGCCGACGTCGGGCCGGTGTCGGCGATGTCGAGCTGCTCGACGAAATCGAGCTGCTCGGCGATCCGGTTCAGCCGGGACTTGACCGTCGGGTAGCTCACCCCGAAGATCCGCTCCATCTCCTTGATCGACCCGTGCGACCGGACGAACGCGGCGACGAAGACCTGATCGTCGGCGCTGAGCTGCGCCAGCTGTGGCGGCTCGAACTGGCCCTCGACGGCGACGCCGCTGCCGACCAGCCGCACCCGCTCGACCACGAACGGCTGCCCGCGCGTCAGGTCGGTCAACTCCTGCCAGTCCACTGCTCGGCTCCCCTGCTCTCGGCGATGTGCTCGCCACTCATTTGTACCTCACTTTTCTCGTCCGTACCACATCTTGATCTTGATTTTCTTGATGTTGATCTTAATTTTTTTTATTTGGCCAGCTCAGTGGCCCGGACATGCGACTGGCGGCGGACCCACCCACCCGTCGCACGCGCAGGACGCGTCGACAGGTGAGGGATCCGCCGCCAGTCGCGGGCAGCGGGGTGCGGTTACGGGCTGGAGCAGCTCACCGCCGGGCTCGACGGGGCACCGCTGCCGATGAACCCGAAGGTCGCCGTACCGCCGGCCGGCAGTGCTCCGTTGTAGTCGACGTTACGGACGGTCACGGTCGACCCGCTGACGCTCAGCGCACCGTTCCAGCTCTGGCTGATGCCCTGACCACCGGCGAGGGTCCACCGGGTGGTCCAGCCGTTGATCGCCGCGTTGCCGGCCCGGACGGTCACCTCGCCCTGGAACCCACCCGGCCACGAGCCGATGGTCTGGTACGTCGCGGTGCACGCACCGGTCGCGGGCGGCGGGGTCGTCGGCCCCGGCGGCGGAGTGGTCGGCCCCGGCGGCGGAGTCGTCGGGTCCGGACCCGGCGTGGCACCGAACTGGGTGAAGAAGTCCCAGGTCTCCCCCGGCAGCCAGGTCCGGGTGCCGCTGTCACCGGGAGCGCCGTCCTGCGGTGCGGCGATGTGGCCGCCGTCGAATGCCGCCCACACCACCGGGTAACCGGCCCGGCAACCCGAGTACGTGGTGGTGATGTGGGTCAGGCTGCCGACCGCCGGCTCTGGCGGGTTCTGCGGCGTACAGCCATTGTTGCGGACGAACCGGTCCCGCATGGACCGGCCGCTGGCGATGACGTCGCTGACGCCGTGCGCCCCGAAGTACGCGATCGGCTGGGTGCCGCCGCTGCACCCGCTGAGCTCCCGGGGCGGACCGTAGAGCGCCACCGCGCGGAACACGTCGGCCCGGGCACAGGCCAGGGCGTAGCTCATCGCCGCGCCGTAGCTGAACCCGAGCGCGAACCGCTGCGTCGTCTCGATGCACAGGTTCGCGTCGAGTTGCCGCAGCAGGTCGTCGACGAACGTGACGTCGGAACCGCCGGTGTTGGCCCAGCCGTTGTCGATGCCCTGCGGGGCGACGAAAATCGTGCTGTTGTCGGCCAGCCGGCGCAGCCCGTAGTAGGACCAGACGTCCCGCTGCACCGTCTGTCCGGTGTCGACGTCGACCGCCGTACCGCCCCACCAGTGGAAACCAAGGACCAGGCGGTACGGCTGATTCTGGTTGTAGTTGTCCGGCAGCCGCAGAATGTAGCTGCGGGTCCGGCCGCCGCTCTGGACCGTACGGGTGCCGCTGGCCAGCCCCGGCGCGCGACCGCAACCGGCCGTCGCAGCGGTGATGCCGACGGCGTCGCCGGACGCGGCGGTGCTGGCCGTACTGGTGTCGGCGGCGGATGTACGGGTGTCGGCGGCCGCCGCACCCACCGTCGTGACGGTGAGCGCCGCGACCAGCAGCGCCGCGACTCCGACCGGTCGGAACAAGGATCTGGGTCTACGCATCAGGAATCTCCCAGTGACGCGGTGAGTGGACACGGACGCGTCGGCTACGCACGGCTCCAGCGCTGGTTGGAGTTGCCGTGGCAGGACCAGACGATCACCGCTGTGCCGTTGGCGGTCCCGTTGCCGTTGACGTCGAGGCACAATGACGGGAACTGGACGCTGCTCACCGTGCCGTTGCCGTTGAGGGTCCACTGCTGGTTGGCGCCGCCGTGGCAGTCCCAGACCACGACCCGGGAGCCGTTGGTCGCGTTGCTCGGGATGTCCAGGCACTTGCCGAGGACCCGCAGCGTCTGGCCGTTCTGGGTGATCTGCTGGTTGGGGTTGCTGTGACAGTCCCAGATCAACGTCCCGGTGCCGTTGGCGGTGTTGGAGTTGTCCAGGTCGAGGCAGCGGCCGGACGACTCGCTGCGCAGCCGGAACGTGGTCGCGGGCGGCGGGTCGACGGTGCCACCGCCGCTGACCCGGTAGACCACCGTGCCGTGTGCCGGGACGCTCGCCGAGATGTTGCCGGAGGTGGTCGAGGTGCCGTTGGTCCAGGCGTCGAGCAGGGTGAACGAGGAGCCGGACTTGCCGATCGCCGCCGCCGTGGTGGAGACCGTCGTGGTCGAGTTGCCCTGGTTGAACAGGGCGACCGCGACGTCGCCGTTGGCCAGCCGCTTGGCCAGCACCCGGCGGGTGCCGTCGTTGGAGACCTGCACCGCCTGGCGGCCCAGCGAGTCCTGGTTGATCGCGATCAGGTGCTGGTTACGCAGGATGTTCAGCGTCGCCGTGCTGGCCGAGCGCAGGTCGTTGCCCATCATCAGCGGCGCGGCCATGATCGCCCAGAGCGCGAAGTGGCTGCGCATCTCGGTGTCGGTCATGCCGCCGTTGCCGACTTCCAGCATGTCCGGGTCGTTGAACCCGCCCGGTCCGGCGTACCCGGCCAGGGGCACGTTGACGTTGACGATGTTCTGGATGCCCATCGGGTAGCCGTTGGTCTGGCCGCTGTCCCAGGTGTTGGTGATGTCCTCTGTGGTGCGCCAGAGGTTCGCCACGTCGCTCCAGTTGCGCTGCGGCCCGGTCTTCTCGTGGATGCTGTTGGAGTTGATGCTGTAGACGATCGGCCGGCCGGTGGAGGCCAGCGCGTCGCGCATGATGCTGAACCGGGCCACCTGGTCGTTGATGGTGCCGGTCGGCGAGCACCAGTCGTACTTCAGGTAGTCCACGCCCCAGGCGGCGAACTGCCGGGCGTCCTGATATTCATGGTTGAGGCTGCCGGTGGCGCCGGGGAAGGAGCCGAAGTACTGGGCGCAGGTCCGGTCCAACGGCACCTGGTAGATGCCGAACAGCAGGCCACGTGAGTGCAGGTAGTCGCCGAGGGCCTTCATACCGCTCGGGAACCGCTCCGGGTGGGCCTGCAGGTTGCCCTGCGCGTCGCGGTTCGGGTTGAACCAGCAGTCGTCGACGACGACGTACTTGTAGCCGAGATCGCGCAGTCCGTGGTTGACGATGGCGTCGGCCATCTGGCGGATCAGCGTCTCGTTGATGTTGCAGCCGAAGGTGTTCCAGGTGTTCCAGCCCATCGGCGGCGTACGGGCGACCCCGTTGTCCAGCGCCTGTGCCGGGGTGGGGGCCACGCCTTCACTCGCCACGGTCGTCGCCAGCGTCATCGCGAGCACGCCCAGGACCGCGGTCAGCCACTTCTTGGGTTTCCACACGTGCGTCTCCTTGTCTACCGGTCGACGTCTACCGGCGTCGACCGGTGGCGGACGGAACATCGCCACGGCGGTCGGGTCGGCCGTCACCGGGGGCGGACAGCCGATCACCGGTGCTCGGCCGGGTGGTGCGGCCGGTGATCTGCAGGCCGTCGGGTCGGGTCCGGCCTGCTTCCGTGGTGCGGATACCGGGCGACGTCACGAAGGTGTCAGCAATGTTAACGCTGACATCGGTACCTGTAAATGAGCTACCCTCGCTCGCATCGGGCAGAACCGGTTCGTGCCGTCGCCGAACTGTTTCCGCCCGGTGCCGGCCCCGTGACCCGCCCTCCGGGTCCGGCAGCCGGGACGTGGTTAGCGATCACATTGCTGCGATGGCCGATGATCAGGCGGTGACGCCCACGCGGCGGCCACCGCCGGCGAGTTCGGCGACGTGCAGTTCACCCGGCGCACCAGCGGCAGCGCGCTGTTCGTCAACCCGCTGATGGCGGTCTACTTCACCGTCGACCTCGACACACTCGCCGCCCGATGCCTCTACCTGGACCGGATCGAGAACACCTACGGCAGACGGCAGGTGATCACGCGCATCGAGGCGTTCCGCGACGAGGTCTCCACCCGCATCCCCCGCGCGTACCCGCACTGAACGAACTGCCCCCCCTGCCCGCTCGGACCAGGCGCTGGCATCGGTCTGGCTGGTCGGTGGCGCCGGTCGGGCAGGAACTCTTGACTGACGCCGCACGCCAAGATAACGATAGTTCTCAATATAGATGCGAGACATTCCGTCCACCCAGGCGCAGCACCGGCGCGTGGTGGCGGTCGTCCCTCGACCGCACCCACCCACCCCGCCGGTTGCTTCGCGCCGCCTCGCACAGGGAGAAGCACTCGAAGATGAAGAACGTCCCCCCGCAACTTGAGAAACACCGCCGCGGCCGCCTGCTCAGAATGCTCATCAGCGGTGCCTGCGCCGTAGCGCTGGTCACGACCGGCACCGCCGTACTCCTGGCCAGCCCCGCCCACGCCGAAGCCGACCGGCAGGTCTGCTCGAACACCACCGGCACGCACAACGGGTTCTACTTCTCGTTCTGGAAAGACAGCGGCGACGCCTGCATGGTGCTGCGCGAGAACGGCCGGTACTCCAGCTCCTGGGGCAGAAGCACCAACAACTGGGTCGGCGGCAAGGGCTGGGCCACCGGCAGCCGCCGGACCATCAGCTACTCGGGCAGCTACAACCCGGGCAACAACAACACCTACCTCGCCCTGTACGGATGGACCCGCAACCCGCTCATCGAGTACTACATCGTCGAGAACTTCGGCAGCTACAACCCGAGCAGCGGCGCCACCCGGCTGGGCACGGTGACCACCGACGGCGGCACCTACGACATTCTGCGCAGCCAGCGGGTCAACGCGCCGTCGATCGACGGCACCCAGACGTTCTACCAGTACTGGAGCGTCCGGCAGCAGAAGCGGACCGGCGGCACCATCACCACCGCCAACCACTTCGACGCCTGGGCCCGGGTCGGCCTCAACCTCGGCAGCAGCTGGGCCTACCAGGTCATGGCGACCGAGGGCTACCAGAGTCAGGGAAGCTCCGACATCACCGTCTGGGAAGGCGGCAGCGGCAACCCCGGGAACCCGGGCAACCCCTCCAACCCACCCTCCGGTTCCGGCCAGATGATCGTCGGTCAGCAGTCCGGCCGGTGCCTCGACGTCCCGAACGCGAGCACCACCAACGGCACCCAGCTGCAGTTGTACGACTGCTGGGGTGGTGCCAACCAGCGGTTCACCCAGACCTCGAGCAGGCAACTGACAGTGAACGGCAAGTGCCTGGACGCCTCAGGTGGCGGAACCAGCAACGGCACACCCGTGATCATCTATGACTGCCACGGCGGCGCGAACCAGCAGTGGAACGTCTCCAACGGCAGAATCACCAGCGCGCAGTCCGGGTTGTGCCTCGATGCCGGCGGCAGCGGTAACGGGGCGATGATCCAGCTGTACAGCTGCTGGGGTGGGTCGAACCAGCAGTGGAGCCTGCGGAACTGACCGCTCGCCTCGGGGCCAGGCACTGACGGGTCTGGCCCCGAGGCAGGTGTCTGGGCCGGCGGCGCCGGCGGTCGTGGTCACCGCCGGCCCCGTCGGTCGTGCCGGCTCCGTCGGTCATGCCGGCTGTGCCGGCTTCGTCCGTCGGCGGCGGCAACGTGTCGCACCAGCTGGTCGACCCCCGGTGGTACGGGGGTGAGCAGCTGCCGCAGCTGCCGACGGGCGGTCAACGTGTCCACGCCGAGGATGTGGCCGCCGAGTCCGGTCGCCACACAGAGTCGGGCCAACGTGCTGTCGTGCACGCTGAGGCGGGTGCGGCGGCGTACGCGCATCGACAGCCGCGCCCACGGCCAGGCCGCGACGTTCGTGTCGACCGGCGGGTAGACGGTGTCCCGACGCCACCAGCGGCGGACCGTGCACGGCCGCACCAGCCCGGCAACCGTGAGCCGGTCGGCGACACTGCGGTACGCGTGCCCGGCGAGCCGGTCGATCCAGGCGGGCGGCGGGTGCGGTGTGTCGGTGTCGATCCAGCGCAGCACCGTACGGCCCCACGAGTCGACCGCACCTGGCGGGGCCGTACCGGTGACGACGCTGCCGGTCGCGGCGACCGTGACCGCGCCGACGAAGGCCAGGTCGGCGAGCATCGCGGCGGCCAGCCCACGCCCGACGACTCCGGCTGGGGCGCGCAGTCGGCCGGTCACGTCGTCGTGGGCGATCAGGAACAGCTCGTCGGCGAGCCAACCGGCCGGCGGAAACGGTACGGCCGGCTCCGCCAGCGGTGCCGCTGCGGGTGTCGTGGTGGACCAGTCGCGGGTGCAGGTGCGGTAGACGGTCACCGGCCGGCCCGCCTCGTCCACGCCAGGAACCGGGTGAACAGCTCCCCCGGCGTCGCCTCCTCCGGCAGGTCGGCGATCGCCTCCACCATCCGCTCGGCCGCGTACATGCTGCGCGAGATCGGGTCCAGGTTCGCGGTCAACTCGGCCCGCGCGTACTCACACGGCCAGTCGACCTGCGGCCCGCACCCCGAGCAGGACCAGACCGGCCGTACGGGCACGTGCAGCACGTCGTCTCGGCCGGTCACCGGTGCTGCACCCCGGCCTGGTTGCGCCACCGCCGCCCGCGCACGCTCGACTGCGACTGAGGCGGTGGCGCGGTGCCCCAGGTCCGCTCGATTGGTGCGGTGCAGTCCGGGCAGGTCAACGTCTGCCCGCACACTGGACACCACCGGTGCCGACATCGGCACAACACGAACCCACCCACCACGCCAACCAGCAGACCGGCCACGGCTGCAAGCAAAATCCACAACGCTCCTCCAAAGCAGACACGAGTGAGGCGTCCGAGGGTGCGATCCGTCGGCCCGACAACGGGCCGCCATGACGTGAGAGCGGATCGCAGATCCAGTTGACCAGCACCAAGTGGCTACGGGAATGCACGCCAACCGTGAATGCCGTGAACGGCAGGAGCAATGCGTGAACTACATGAACTTCCAACGCGGCGATTCAATCGAACCGCGAAGGTAGCGAGTAACGCTATCGGGCGCTGACCTGCTCGACCACTGACTCAGAGACCGGAGACAACCACTTCATAAATGCACGGTTGATCGCCGGATCACGGCCGGGGACGTAGGCGTCGATCGGCTGATAGCCGTTCTCAGCGAAGAACGCGAGCGCGGCGGTGTTGCGGACTCCGGTTTCGAGGACTGCTCGCCGCGCACCCCACCTGGCCGCCTGATCTTCGAGGCGTTCTAGCATCGCACGTCCGACCCCGAGGCTGCGTGCCTCGGGAAGGAGGAACGTCTTCTTTATCTCGACCGTGCCGGTCTCCCGTTCGTACCAGCGGCAGCCACCGCAACCTACCGGGCCGCCCTGTCGGTAGGCGACGAGGAAGATTCCGTTTGGAGCCGCGAACGCCGCTGGGTCGAGAGCGGCCGGCTCAGCGAAGCCGTACCGGCCAACCTGCTCCTGGTAGAAGTTGCGCAGCAGGAGCGCCGCGTCCGGGTGCCGCACGCCGCGTTCGAGCAGCGCAAACCCGTCAGGGAGGGCGGTGTGACTGTTCCTCACATCCTCGATAATGCCGCATCGAACTCCGGAAGGAACTCGGCGACGGTGGCGGAGCGGGACCGCCGGGCCAGCATCGGGCGAAGCCCTCGGAGGTAGCTCCGCCCGCGTGGCGACTGCACAAGCGGCAGCAGGCCCAGGCCGGCCCGCATGACCGCCACGGCTTCCGGCACGTCGCCGCGTAGCAGGTGCGCCCTCGCGAGGAACGTGAGGTGCAGCAGGCCGGATCGTGCGTACGGAGGTGCACCACCGGCCCGGTGCGGGGCGATCATGGTGGCGACGGCACCCGCGAGCAGGTTGATCCCCTCGTCGAGGAGCCGGCTGCGGTTCGCGGTGGTCCGCTCCGCGAGAACGACCAGTCCCTGCCCGGTTTCCGCACTGAGCTGCTCCGGACTCAGGTAGTAAAGGAACGAGGTCTCCGCCGAATCCTGACTATGATCGAGCGCATCGATGGCCTGATCAGCCGACCTGCGGAATCGAGACAGGTCCCCGTCAGCCGCCGCAGCGGTAGCTTCTCGTCCCAACAGCCGAGCCCGCAACCGTCGGTATGGGGAACGCCCCTCAGCGGCCGCTGCCTCCGCCAGGCGAACGGCATCCGCGCCGTGGCCCGCGAAGGCCGACACGTAGCTCAGCATCCCGATGGCGTTGGCTGCCCGGTCGCTCGCACCGGATGCCCGACACACGCCGACGCTCAGCAGCAGATACCGCTCGGCGGAGCCGTAACGACTGGAGTCAAAGTGCAGCCATCCGAGAAGCTGAGACAGGTCGGCCACGATAGCCAGCAGACGCCGGCCGGTCGCCGCGTCATAGTTCGCGTGGTTGACGAGATCGACGACGTTGCGTAGCTCTGCGGTGACGTATCGGAGACTCAGCGTGCCGCCGCCCTGGCGATCGTCGAGTTGGCGCAACGCCGCGACGTGAGCTGCGATCAGGTCCACCTGCTCCGGAAGCACGTACTCATGACCAGCCCGATTGCGCGCCACGAGGACAGCACTCCGGAGTTGGTCATGGATCGTAGCCGTCAGGTCAGCGCCGGACGCATCGCCGATGGGGCTGCTCGGCGCAGATGTGGTGACGGCGAGCCTGCCGAGTTCGCGCAGCAGATCGTCGAGGTGCGCCATGGAGCCGAGGTCATCGACTGCCGACTGTTGCCCGGTCGCCGCGCCGCCTCGCCCTGGCCACAGTTGATCTACGGAAACCGGATAGCCGAGCCGTTCGGAGAGCACAGCAGCGGCCAGGTCCGGGATGGGCTGCCGAGGGCAGAACCCACGTCGCACCCAGGCGTACCCAGCCGTCGGATCGAGTCTGAGCCGGTCCCGCCCCTGACTGGACAGCCTGGCGTTGATCGCTACCACAAGCTGACGTGGCCCCCACTCCGCGACATGCAGCAACTCCGCCAGCGATGTCGACGCTCTGTCCACCCGAACCTCCGCGTGTCGGTGCTCCCCATCGCAACCTACCGATTGAGCTGCGACGACCGCTGTCCTAATCCGGCGGGCCGCCGAGGTTCACGAGATTCACGATGAGGACTGGGGGACAGGCCAGGTGCCGCCGGTGAGCAACGGAGCGATCTTGCTGATCATCGCCAGAGGTGCGTCCACAGCCAACTCCGGACTGGTCTCTCCAGCGGACAATGGGTAGACGTCAATCGTCTTTGGAGTAGAGGGACGGCCATGTACGTGCTGTATGACACCAGATCTGTTCACCCGCTCGAGCGGTACGAATATGCCCGCGAGGGCGCTGCTGCCGAGCTGGCCCCAGTTGCCATCCACGGACGCGCACCAGACAAGTTGCTCGCAGTGATGTCGGTCGCCGAGATCGGCGACTTCAAAATCGAGGAAGTGACGTGGGCTGCAGACTCCGAGATTATCGGAAACCGAACCGGCCGCCTCATCAGGGCCTGCGACCCAGGGTGCTACCGCCTATTCCTGAGCGTCAACGGCAACGCCCAGATGGAGCAGGCAGGCACCCAGGTGTCCTTCCGCGCTCGGGACATTGCATTGTATGACCTATCTCAGCCATGGCGGGCTATACACCCGATGGGAACCAAACCGATGCATCTGGTCATGCTGACATTCTCGCGAAAGTTGATACCAATGCGCCGATCGGCGATAACGTCACTCGCCGGCACCGCAATTCCACGAAACCTTCCCGGGCGCAGCCTGATCGCACAGTTCCTTATCGAGCTGACCAATGCAGCCACTGAACAGGGAGACGAACCGGATCTCGCAAACACCCTACGCGAGTGTGCGGTCGGGCTGATCCGTCAGCGACTCAACCAACCGAACGGAATCACACCGCGCACTCGACGACTGCTACATAGGGCACGTATCCGCGCCATCCTTCACCGACACCTCAACGACCCGGCATTCGGTCCCGAGAAGCTTGCGCAGATAGCCAACGTGTCACCGCGCTACCTGTTCAAGATATTCCAGAACACTGGATTCACTCCAATGCAACTGCTCAAGAAGGTGCGTCTCGAAGCATCCCACCGAAGCCTACGCGACCCCTCGCTGGCCAGCACACCCATCAAGGCCATAATGGCTATGCACGGCTACCTCCGCCCTGACCAGTTCGCCCGGGACTTCAAACAGCATTTCGGCGTCTCCCCGACAGAGGTACGCAGTCCTGCTTCCCAACCGAGAACCAGACGCCACGGAGAACTGCAGATCGCCAGACCTGCAGCGATCCCCACAAGCTCGCCGGAGCCTAACCCCAATAACGGGCCGGCGACATGACCCTCGATACAGAGACCAGTGAACCACGCGCCCAACACATCCAAGTCGAAGTCCGGTTCATCCTCCCTCGCCGACTCATGTGGCTACTAGCCGGCGTTGCCATCGGCAACGTGGATCTAGGTAATGACTTGCTGGAAAAGGCAAGTCCTCTTATACGAATCATCCTATCCGGTTGAGTGACCGCACCCGAGCCTTCACCGATCATGATCTCGTGTGAGGTGTCACGCGCTCGGTGAGCCGCGCAGGTAGGTGAGGACGGCGGAGACCCGGCGATCCGAATGCGGGTCGAGCGGAAGCTTGGTGAAGATGTTGCCGATGTGCTTGCGTACCGCTGCCTCGCTCACGAACAGTTTGCCGGCGATCGCGCGGTTGGTGTGGCCTTCGGCCATGAGCGCGAGCACTTCGCGTTCGCGTTCGGTGAGGCCGGCGAGTGGGCCGTCGGCCCGCCGCAGCCTGACGAGTTGGCGGACGACCTCGGCGTCGACGACCGTACCGCCGGCGGCGACCCGGTCGATGCTGTCCAGGAAGTCGCGTACGTGGCCGACCCGGTCCTTGAGCAGGTAGCCGATGCCGCCGCCGGGGGTCGAGTCGAGCAGCTCGCCGACGTAGGCGTCGGCGACGTAGGCCGACAGCAACATGATCGCGACGCCGGGTTGAGCGGCCCGGATGGTCGCCGCCGCGCGCAGTCCCTCGTCGGTGTGGGTGGGTGGCATGCGGATGTCGGTGATGACGAGGTCGGGGTGGCAGTTTCCGGCGTACGTGAGCAGGGCGTGCGCGTCGGCGACGGCCGCGACGACCTCGTGGCCGGCGCGTTCGAGGATCCGCACCAGCCCTTCCCGGAGCAGGGCCGCGTCCTCGGCGACCACGATCCGCAGCGGGTTCTGTGGCGGGGTCAGTGGATCGGGCACGTCATCCTGACCTGGGTCGGGCCCCCGGTGGGGCTGGTGATGTCGAGTTCGCCGTCGAGGGCGTCGAGCCGGGCGTGCAGTCCGGCGAGACCGGTGCCGGCCCGTGGGTCGGCGCCGCCGACGCCGTCGTCGACGACGGAGACGATCAGCGTGTGGTCCTCGATCCACGCGTGCACCTGTGCCGATCGGGCGCGGGCGTGGCGGGCGACGTTGGTCAGGTTCTCGCTGACGAAGAAGTAGGCTGCGGCCTCGACTGTGGGCGGGAGCCGGCCGTCGACGGCGAGCTGGAGGTCGACCGGGACGGGTGACCGGCCGGCGATCTCGTGCACGGCTGCGGCGAGGCCGTGGTCGGTCAGTACCCGGGGATGGATGCCCCGGATCGTGGTGCGCAGGTCGGCGAGGGCCTGTTCGGCCTGCTGGTGCGCTTCGCGGACGAGGTCGAGGCCGGGGCCGGCGGGCAGGTCCAGTTCGGCGCTGCCCAGTGTCATGGTCAGGGCGACGAGACGTTGCTGGACGCCGTCGTGGAGATCGCGCTCGATCCGGCGGCGTTCGGTTTCGAACGCGTCGACCAGCCCGGTGCGGGACCTGCGCAGCTGCTGGACCGCTTCGGCCAGCTGGGCCTCGGGCGGGTCCAGCAGGTGCCGGACCAGTGCCGCCTGGCCACAGGCCAGCGCGGTGGCCGCGTACGTCAGCAGGACCAGGGTGACGAGGCCGGCGGGTGCCACGGCCCATGCCTCACCGGCGGTGTCGACCCGCCAGCCGGCGATGTCGATGGTGCCGGAACGGACCAGCACCGGGGCGATGAGCAGCAGCACCGGGACCGTCAGCAGGAGCAGCAGCACAGCGTCGGCGATCCAGAACACCGTCGTGAGCAGGACCGTGACGCCCGCCTCCGGCCACGACGCTTGGCGAGGCGGCCAGAACGCCCGGCGACGCGGCCAGGACGCCCGGGGATGCGCCGGGTCGCGTGGCGCTGGTGGCTGGCGCACCGGCCGCCCGGGGTAGATCAGCCGGAGCCGACGCCGCTCACCGGCGGCGGCCAGGTGGACCAGCACCGGAATCCCGGCCAGCACGAGGAGTCCCGCGATCAGCACGACCGTGGCCGCACCCACCGCGACCACCACGGCCAGGACGGTCAGCCAGGCCAGACCGACCGGCACGGTGGAGGCCAGGTACGCCAGGGAGCGCCACGGCCACACCGAGGCCAGGAACCGTGCGGGGTGTCCGCGTACGGCGGTCCAGGCGTCGCTCACGGGTCAAACCCTACGGATCGCATCGGCCGTGCGGGGTGGCGCACGCGCTACCCCGCAAGTCGCGTCCGGGCCCGTGTGCCGGACCGTGCCCGCCGGGTCCACTGGAGGCATGACCCAGGCAACTCCGGCGGCCGTCACACTCGACGGTCTCAGCCGCACCTACCGCTCCCGCGCCGGCTCGGTGCATGCACTGCGCGGCGTGACCCACGTGTTCCAGCGCGGCACGTTCACCGCGATCATGGGGCCGTCCGGCTCCGGCAAGTCCACCCTGCTCCAGCTCGCCGCCGGTCTCGACCGGCCGACCGGGGGGCGGGTGACCGTCGGCGGGACCCGGCTCGACACGTTGAACGAGACCCAGTTGACCCGCTTCCGGCGTACGGCGATGGCGTTCGTCTTCCAGTCGTACAACCTGCTCGACGCACTCACCGCGTTCGACAACGTCGCGCTTCCGGCCCGGCTGGCCGGGCGCCGTGCCGATCCGACCACGGTACGGACCGCGCTGGCCCACGTCGGCCTCGCCGAGCATGCCCGACGCCGGCCGTCGGAGCTGTCCGGCGGTCAGCAGCAGCGGGTCGCGATCGCCCGGGCGCTGCACGGCCGACCCGACGTGTTGTTCGCCGACGAGCCGACCGGCGCGCTGGATCGTGGCACCGGACGCGACGTGCTCGGGCTGCTGCGGTCGCTGGCCGACGGCGGCCAGAGCGTCGTCATGGTGACCCACGATCCGCTGGCCGCCTCGTACGCGGACGGGGTGTTGTTCCTCGCCGACGGGCAGATCGTCGGGCATCTCGCCCGCGCTGACGCCGGCCAGATCGCCGAGACGATGAACGACCTGGAGCGGCGATGATGCGCGGCCCGACGACGCTGGCCCTGGCCCGGCAGACCGTGCACCACTCCTGGCGCGGCTACCTCGGGGCCTTCGTCGCTCTGCTGTTCGGGGTCGTCCTGATCTCCGTCACCGTGACGCTCATCGGGAGCATCGACGCCACCGACGGCCGGCCCGGCACGAGCGCCGACGAACGGGCCCAGCTCGACGGCCTGGCCGCGATGTTCGGGATGATGTCGACGATCTCGGCGTTCATGGCTCTCTTCGTGGTCGGTAGCACGTTCGGCTTCGTCGTGGCCGGCCGCCGTCGTGAGCTCGGCCTGCTGCGTCTGGTCGGCGCGACACCACGACAGGTACGCCGGCTCCTGCTGGGCGAGTCCGTCGTCGTCGCGGCCGCGGCCACCACGGTGGGCTGCCTACTCGGCACGGTGTCGGCTCCGGCCGTTCTCCGGCTGGTCCGGGCGGTCGGGATCACCACTCTCGACCTGCAGGCCCCTAGCCCGTGGATCGCCTGGGTCGTCGCCGCACCCACCGGCGCGGCGGTCGCGCTCCTCGGGGCCTGGCGGTCCTCGCGCCGGGCCGCCCGGATCAGCCCCAGTGCCGCGCTGCGGGAGGCCGCGGTCGAGCGGACCCGGCCCAGCGTCGTTCAGTTCGTCGTCGCGGCGCTCTGCTTCGGTGGCCTGGTGGCCACCGTCGTGGCCGCCGCCGACGAGCCGCCGCTGTTGTCGATGCTCGCCTCCATCCTGCTGCCCGAGGTGGTCGTGATCGGCCTGATGTGCATCGGACCCGCCGTCATCCCTCGGCTCGCTGCCCTGCTCGCCCGCCCGTTCATCGGGCGGGACGTGACGGCTCGGATGGCCCGCGACGAGGTACGCGCCGCTGCCCGCACCACCGCTGCGGTCGCCGCCCCGGTGCTGGCCATTTCGGCTATCGCCGGGTCGCTGCTGCTGACCCTCAGTTTGACCGCCGACTGGGCGACCGCGCAGAACCGGGCCCGGCTGCACGCGCCGCTGGTCGTCGAGGTGGGCAGCCCGGCCACAGCCGCGTCGGATGCGGCCTCGTCGGTCGCGGCCGACCGGACCGTCGCGACTGCCGACGTACGCCGGCAGGCCACGCTCGCGCACGACGACGACGGCAGCCCCGGCGAACCCGACCGGGTCGAGGTCGTCGACCTGGCCACCGCGTCCGCAGCCCGGGGCCTGGCCGCCACGCGCGGCACCCTCGACGACTTCCACGGGAACGCGGTCGCGGTCACCGCCACCTGGGTCACCGACGCCGGCGTCGACCTGGGCGGCACCCTCCCGGTCTGGATCGACGGCAAGCGGGTCCCGTTGCGGGTCGTCGCCGTCCTCCCCGACGCACCCGGCCTGTACGCCGAACTCGTCGTCCCGGCCGAACTGCTCCCGCCGGACAGCGTCCGGGCCACCGGGACGGTCTTCGTCGTCCCGCGCGCCGACGTCGCCGCGACACGGGAATCCCTGCGGCGCACGCTCGCCGGCACCGACAGCCGGATCGTCGACTCCGGCGACTGGGTCGACGCCATCGCGGCGCGGACCCGCGAGTCCAACAATTTCGGCCTCATCATCCTGCTCGGCCCGGCCGGCCTGTACGCCGCCATCGCGATGGTCAACGCCACCCTCATCGGCGCCTCCCAACGGCGCCGGCAACGCGACCTGATCCAGCTTCTCGGCGCGAGCCCCGACCAGGTCAGACGAGCCGCCATCTGGCAGGCGGCTCTCGTCTGCGGCACCGGTCTGCTGCTGGGCGGTGCCACCATGGCGCTAATGGGCTGGCTCGTACGCCGCGCCACCACGGCGGACCTGGCCGCCGGCATCGACGCGCCCATCACGATTCCGTGGCTCCCGCTGCTCGGCATCGGCGTCACCTGCCTGCTGCTCACCGCAGCGGCGGCGACAGCCGGCATCCGTACGCGTAAGTCACCGCACCGTGCCGACGACCCGGCCTGACCGACCGCAGCCGCAGGTGGTCAGGTCGGTTCGGCCGACAGGGAGGTGCGCCGTTGGGAGGACATGACGAGCGAGTAGACCTCTTCCCGAAGTTCGCCGAAGGTCGACGTCTGTTTGGTCGCGATCTGGTCCCGGGGCCGGTCGAGTGGGACCGGCAGGTCGGCGACGACGGTGGACGGCCCCTGCGACAGGACGATCACCCGGTCGGACAGGTACACGGCCTCGTCGATGTCGTGGGTCACGAAGAGCACCGTCGTCCCCGTCTCCGCCCAGATCTTGAGCAGCAGATCCTCCAGGCTCGCCCGGGTCTGGGCGTCGACCGAGGCGAACGGCTCGTCCATGATCAGCATCTCCGGCCGTACGGCGAGCCCGCGCGCGATCGCCACCCGCTGTTGCATACCGCCGGAGAGCTGCCACGGATACAGGCCGGCGGCGTGGGCCAGTCCCACCATCTCCAGCGACTGCCGCACCCGGTCGCGGATCTCGGCGCGCGGCAGCCGCCGGTCGCGCAGCGGAAGAGTGACGTTCTTTTCGACCGTCAGCCAGGGAAACAGCGACCGGCTGTAGTCCTGGAAGACGACCGCGACGCCGTCGCGGGGGCCGGACATGGTCTCTCCCCGGAAGACGACCTCCCCGGTGGAGATGGGCAGCAGGCCGGCGATGCACATCATGAGTGTCGTCTTGCCGCAGCCGGAGGGGCCGACGACCGAGACGAACTGGCCGGCGTGTACGGCGAACTCGATGCTGCGTACGGCCAGCACCTCCCCCTTGCGGGAGGGGTAGGACTTGCCCGCCTTGCGGACGTCGAGCACGGGCGTCGCGCTGGCCGGGTCCTGCTGGTGGTGCGGGATCGTCACCGGTTCCATCCGGTCCTCCTCTGCGTTTGTGCCTGGTGTGGTCGGCCGACGGGTCAGTGGCGTTCCGCGCCGTCCGGCCGCACGTTGCGGTGCCAGCCGAGCAGCAGGCGTTCGACCAGGGCGAAGATGGCGTTGAAGAGGATCCCCAACAGCGCCAGTAGCACGATCGCCGACCACAGCTCCGGGAACCGGAACAGCCGCTGCTGGTTGACGATGTAGAAGCCGAGCCCGGCGGTCGCGGCGTAGAGCTCGGAGATCACCATGAGGACCAGGGCGATGCCGATGCTGATCCGCAGGCCGGCGAAGATCGCCGGACTGGCACCGGGCAGCAGCACCTGGAGGAAGTAGCGACGCCGGGTCAACCGCAGGCTCTTCGCGGCGGTGACCGCGGTGCGGTCCAGGCCCCGTACCCCGTCGTAGGTGTTGATGAGGATCGGCCACAGGCAGCCGAGCGCGATCAGGAAGACGTTCATGCCGCTGGTGATGCCGAAGACCACGATCGCGATGGGCAGCAGCGCGGTCACCGGCACCGACATGCCGAGCCGGATCAGCGGGTTGAAGAACGCGCCGGCGGGTCGCCACACGCCGATCAGGATGCCGGCGCAGATGCCGACCGTGGCGGCCGTGCCGTAGCCGAGGCCGAGTCGCGCCAGGCTGGGCAGCACGTCGGTGCGGAACTGTTCACTGAGGAACAGCGAGGTGGGCGAGGCGGAGAGCCAGGTGTCGACGAACGCGACGAAGATCTGCGACACCGGCGGGATGAACAGGGAGCCGGCGAGCCGGGCGGCGATCTCCCAGACCACCAGGAGCAGCGCGAGCAGCCACAGTGACTGCACGCCCCGCCCCACCGCCAGCGCCGAGCCGACCAGGCTCGGCCGCGTCGCGTCGTTGGTGCTCACTTCCCGCCCTCCCGTTGCGCCTGGCCCCACGGCACGATGAGGCGTTCGGCCAGGTTGAAGCCGTAATAGAGCAGCATTCCGAGCACTCCTACGAGGAGAATCCCCGCGTAGACGAAGTCCGGGCGTTGCGCCTGCTGGTATGTGGTGATCACGTTTCCCACGCCGCTGGTGGCACCGAGCAGCTCGGCCGAGAGCACCACGATCAGCGCCGTCGAGCTGGCGACCCGCAGGCCGGTGGCGATGGCGGGGGCCGCCGACGGCAGCACCACCCGGCGCAGCAGCCGCAGCCGTCCCCAGCCCATGCTGCGTCCCGTGGCCAGCATCAGCGGTTCGGTGTCCCGGACGCCGTACATGGCGTTCAGCAGGATCGGCCAGAAGATCGCGTAGATCGCCAGCGAGACCTTCATCTGCGTGCCCAGCCCGAACAGCAGGATGGCGATCGGGAGGAACGCCGAGGAGGGGATCGACCTGCCGGCGTGCACGACCGAGGACGCGGGCCGGTTCAGGGCGGAGAAGTAGCCCAGCGTCAGGCCCAGTGGGATCCCGACGGCGCTGGCGGCGACCATGGCGATCAGCCAGGCCCACAGGGTGTGCGCCACCTCCGTCAGGAAGGTGACGTCGACGAGGAGCTCGCCGACCCGCAGCAGGGTGGTGCCGGGGTACGGCAGGGAGTCCGGGGACACCGCACCGCTGCGGACCACCAGGTCCCACAGCACGAGCATCGTCGCCGCGCCGGCCAGCCCGATGACCCAATCGGGTACGGGGCGCCTCCGGCGGGCCGTGGTCGGCCCGCCGGAGGGCGGCGTAGGACGGACCGTCGACTCGACTGTCTGGGTCACACCGACGCCAGGCGCCATGTCACGTCTCCCTTCCGCACGCTGCGTCCTTGCCTGGAAACCCGGCTCAGGACCGGGCGAAGTCGGCGACGAGGGACTCGAGGTCGGGCGTCTCCGGCATCAGCTTGAGGTCGACCATCTGCTGGGCCATCTGCTCCAGGGCGGCCATGTCGACGGCCGGCTCCAGCGCGTTCTGTGGCTGGGCGGCCAGGGTCTCCGCCGGGACCTTCTGGCATTCCGACAGCAGCCGGAACGACTCGTCGGTGTTCGCCGGGTCCTCGAGCTGCTCCATGGTCTCGGTGAGGGCCTCGTGGAAGCGCTTGGCCGCGTCGCTGTCGGCCACGAATTCCTTCGAGGAGACGTACGTGGCGATGTAGACCTTGTCGATGCTGGCGAACGGGTCGGCCAGGCTCCGTACGGTGTCGTTGTTGTCGCCCAGCAGCGAGTAGCCCAGCTGCGCCGCGTCCACCCGGCCGTTGAGCACCGCCGGGATCTGCTCGGCGAACGGCAACGCCACGAAGCTGACGCTGTCCGGCTCCACCCCGTTGGCTTTCAGCCAGTTCGAGGTGACGATCTGGTTGATCCCGTTGATCTCGTTGACGGCGATCTTCTTGCCGACGAGATCGGCGGGAGCGTCGATCGGTGAGTCGTTGCCGACGAAGACGCCCTGCGCGGGCTCGGCCGGCGGCAGTGCGTTGACGTTCGCGCCGGAGACCATCTGGATCGGGAAACCGGTGTTGTAGGCGTTGATCGCCGTGTAGCCGTTGACGTAACCGAAATCGGCTGCCCCGGAGAGAACGGCGGCCACCGCCGCCGATCCGCCCCCGGCCCGGACCAGTTCGACGTCCAGTCCGTGCTTGGCGTAGATGCCCTTGTCGATCGCCCAGGTGTTCCAGATCTCGCACCCGAAACTGGTGACGGAAACCTTGGTGTCGCCTCCTGCGGCGTCGGCGGAGTCGTCGTTGCCACCGCAGGCGCTCACGAGGAGCAGCGCGGCGGAGACCGCCACCGCGCCCAAGCGTCGTGTGCTCATGTCACCACTCCTGATCTTGTGTATGCAGCTGAGGTCGCCTGACACCGAAACCGGTGACAGGGCTGTACAGCGAAGGAAGTAGATGGTTTATGGGGTGTTCACGCGAGCCCACCGTCGCGGACTGATCCGCCCGGAGCCCGGAAAAATCGTCTCGCCGGCTCTGCCGACGGGATCGGTCTGGCACGCAGGTTCATGGCATCGCGAGCTGGCGTGGGCCGTCACTCGGTCCGGCCCGGCGTCCGGCTGCACCCCAGCAGCGCCTGACGCTCTCACCGACTTGCAGCGAAGGTACGGGCCGACAAATCCCATGTCAAGATGCGGGATGTGATCTCGCGTAGTGGTGTCCACAAGGCCGAGAGAACCACCGTGATCAGTTAACACGCGGGTCACATGACGATACGCCATCCCTGTTGACAAGACGTACAGCGGCGGCTAGCTTCGCCAACAGATTGCCCCGTGAATCCGTCGACCCGGGAGTGGACATGAGCTGGGAGAAGCCCGTCGCGGCCGTACCAGCCATCACCCGTGCGCCGATCGGACACTGGAAGGGCCCGGAGTTCCCCGCGATCCGCCCCGGCACCGGTGCCGGCAAGGCCCTCGTACCCTTCTAAGCCGCGACCCCGCCTTTGGCACCACTCTGCCCAAAAACGGGCACGGTGGTGTGGCGCGATGGCGTTCGGCTCATCCACGGGCAGCGACCCGTTCATCGATGGTGGCCGAAGGCCCGCGTGACGCGGCAAGCCCCATCCCTGTCTCCTCCAGTCCGAGACGGCTCCGACGCGCGAGCTCGACCTCACTCCCGCACCCCAGCCGGGCAGATGAAGCGACGCTCGTACCCCAGCGCGTGGCAGCCGGCCTCGGCGGAGCGCCTGTCCGGGCATCAGAGAGGACACACCTGACGATGACCACTGTCCCCGTACTCAGCCCCGTCACCGCCCCGTGTGCCTGGCGGGGCGACCAGCTCTCCACCAGCCGAGAGTGGATCTACCACCTGGACGACGCACAGATCAATGAGCTTGAGCAGGTCGGTCGCCGTTTCGTAGCCGACGATCCCGATCTGCGCACCGTCACCGCAGCCGAATACCCGCTCCCGGTCACCGCCGACGCGATCACCGGGTTCGGCCGGGAGATGGACAGCGGCCGGGGCTTCGTCCTGGTGCGAGGCCTGCGGATGAACGACTACGACGACACACTCGCCGCAGCCATCTTCTACCTGATGGGCCTGCACCTCGGCGTGCCGATGCGGCAGAACGAGCTCGGCGACCTCGTCGATCACGTGATCGCCACGTCCGACAAGACCCTGCAGGACCGTACCGCCCTACCGTCGCGGGTGCGGGACCGGCTGCCCTTCCACTCCGACAGCTCCGACGTGGTCGCCCTGATGTGTCTGCGGCCCGCGAAGGAAGGCGGCGCGAGCAGCCTGGTCAGCGGGGCCACCCTGTTCAACGAGGTGCTGCGTCGGCGACCCAACCTGGCGCCACTGCTGCTGGAGCCGTGGTACTTCGACTGGCGTCGGCAGGACCCCGACGCGCCGGCCGACTGGTACACCTCGCCCATCGTCAGCTGGACCGAGGGCGTGTTCAGCATGTACGCGGGCAGCGGCATGATCAAGGCGGCTCAGGACTACCCGGACGTACCGCCGTTGACCCCGGAGCAGCTCGAGGTGCTGACCCTGCTCGACGACATCAGCCAGGAGCCCGGCGTGGCCCTGGACATGGACTTCCAGCCAGGTGACATCCAGTGGCTCCTGAACTACGCCGCGCTGCACTCACGGACCGAGTTCATCGACCATCCCGAGCCGGGGAGGCAGCGCCACCTGCTCCGGCTGTGGCTCAAGCGGGAGACCGGCCGCCCACTCGTGCCGAACTTCGGACGGCACGTGGTGATGGACCGCACCGAGACCCGAGGCGACGCGACCTCGAGCGGGTCGGGACACTTCACGATCACGAAGGCGGCGGTACCCCGACGCGACTGGGGCGTCTGATACTCGGTGTAGCGGCGCACCAGTTCGCCCGTACCGGCGTCGTCCTGCCCGCCGGTCCGGTCCTGCCGCTCGACGGAAGGTGGGCCCGCATTCCGGCGGGCCCGCTGAGGCGTACGCGCAGCTCGCGCCGGTGCCGCTGCGTCAGTTTCGCGAACGCCGGCTCGTCGACCTCGCTCAGCCCGCTGCCGTCCAGCTCCGCCAGCCGCTGTCCGCACTCATCACGTCATCCTTCCGCCTCGCCGTGTCCCGTCTCAGGGGTGACGGGTACGGGTGCGAAAACCCGTCACCGGGGAGCCGACCGACCGCAGCCGCAAGATCAGAGGCGCGCCCGATCCCGGTGCCGGTGGAGGTACCACCGGCACCGGGAGCCCAGGTCAGACCGGCAGAGACGTGGCCGTGCCGGGTGTCAGCCAGTGCAGGCTGCGCCGTACCGGCTCCGGGGCATCGGTGAACGCGGCCTCGACCGCCGCGCGGCCCTCGGTGAAGTGGCCCCAGCCCTCGTAGTGCACCGGCACCACCGTCCGCGCCTCGACCAGGGTGCACAGCTCCACACCATCGGCGGCTGTCATCGTGTACCGCAGCGGACCGGTCAGACCGAACCGCACCGCCCCCAGATGCAGCACCATCGTGCCCACGGTGAACCGCTGCGCCACCTGCCGTACCCCGGGGTAGAGGACCGTGTCACCGGTGATCCACAGTACGCCGTACCGCTGACCTGGCCAGCGCAGCGCGAACCCGGTCACCTCACCCGAGACCGGGCGGCTCAGCGGCGGCCCGTGCCGACACGGAGTCGCGGTCACCTCGACCGTCGGACGGCCCGGCGCGGTCAACTCGGTGCCACCCCACGGCGCGAGCCCGACAATCGACGCGGAGCCGAGGGCGGCGGCCCCGAGGCGGCGGCTGCCGGCCATCGTGGTGACAATCCGGTCGGCCGACGGCAGCAGCGCCCGGCCGGCGTCGTCGAGGTTGTCGGCGTGGTGGTCGTGGGTCAACAGGACCACGTCGATGTGGCCCAGGGTGTCCGGCGGCACCGCCGGACCGGCCAGTTTGCGTGACGCCGTGCCCCAGCCGAACCGGTATGTCCGGCCGGGGCCGTCGAACGTCGGATCGGTCAGGATCCGCCAGCCTGCCACCTCGATCAACGCGGTGGGACCGCCGATGTGGGTGATCCGGACGTCGCTCACCGCGCGTGCCGCAGCGCCCAGTCGAGGACTTCGTCGGCGATGGCCTCCCAGCCCTTCTGGGCCGGCAGCAGATGGGCGTATCCCTCGTACTCGATCCGATCGGTGATGGTGTTCGACTTGTAGTGCTTGGCGTTGGACGCCTGGATCGTCGGCGGCATGATGTGGTCCTCACTGCCGGAGACGAACAGCAGCGGCGCCCGGTCGTCGTTGTGGTAGTCGACCCAGATGTCCTGGTGGCCCGGCTGGAAGTTCGCCAGCACGCTGCCCCACAGGATGCCGCCGCTGGCCGGGATGGCGTACCGCTGCCACAGTGCCCGGCCTTCCTCCTCGGTGAACGTGTTGGTGAAGGCGTACTGCCACTGCTCGAACGTCAACGGCACCGCCTTGTGCCGGTTCGCCGGGCTCTTCAGCACCGGGAACGTCGACTTCACCTGCGACAACGGCACCACCCGGACGCCCTCGGTCGGAGCGGAGTTCATCGCCACCCCCGCCGCGCCGAAGCCGTGGTCGAGCAGGATCTGGGTGAACGCGCCGCCGGCCGAGTGGCCGATGATGATCGGCGGGTTCTCCAGCTCGCCGATGATCGCCTCGTAGTGGCTGATGATCTGCGGCACGGTGGACTGCAGGATCGGGGTCGGGTCGGCGTTGAGCGCCTCCACCTCTACCTCGTACCCAGGGTAGGCGGGTGCCAGGACCCGGAAGCCCTTGGCCTCGTAGTGGCTGATCCAGTGTTCCCAGCTGCGCGGGGTGACCCAGAATCCGTGGATCAGCACGATGGTGTCGGGTGCCATGTCAGACGTCCTCTCCGGTCAGGCAGTCGAGGTCACGAAGTCGAGCAGGTCCCGGCCGAGCTGCTCGGGATGCGTGTCGGTGATGCCGTGCGGCGCACCGGGGTAAACGAGGAGGCGGGCGTTCTTGATCCGGGCCGCCGATGCCTGGCCGCCCACCGCGAACGGCACGACCTGGTCGTCGTCGCCGTGGATGACCAGGGTGGGTACGTCGATCGCGTCCAGGTCGGGCCGGAAGTCGGTGGCCGAGAACGCGGCGATGCACTCGTAGGCGTTGCGGTGCCCGGAGGCCATGCTCTGCAGCCAGAACGCGTCCCGGATGCCCTGCGACACGACCGCGCCGGGCCGGTTGTTACCAAAGAACGGCCCGTCGGCCAGGTCCCGGTAGGTCTGGGAGCGGTCGGCCAGCGAGCCCGCCCGGATGCCGTCGAAGACCTCGATCGGTACGCCGCCCGGGTTGTCCGGGGTCTGCAGCATCATCGGCGGCACCGCCGAGACGAGGACGACCTGGGCGACCCGGCCGGTGCCGTGCCGACCCACGTACCGGGCCACCTCTCCACCGCCGGTGGAGAAGCCGACCAGCGTGACGTCCCGCAGGTCCAGGGTGTCGATCAGGGTGGCCAGGTCGTCGGCGTAGGTGTCCATCTCGTTGCCGTCCCACGTCTGGGTCGACCTGCCGTGGCCGCGCCGGTCGTGGGCGATCACCCGGAACCCGTGCTCCGCAAGGAACAGCGCCTGGATCTGCCAGCTGTCGGAGTTCAGCGGCCAGCCGTGGCTGAGCACGACCGGGCGGCCCGTGCCGGGGCCCCAGTCCTTGTAGAAGATTTCGGCGCCGTCGGCGGTGGTCACGTACGGCATCAGGACACTCCCTTGATGGCGGCGAGGATGACGTCGGTGGTCGGGCCGGGCTTGGCGACCATGACGGCGTGCGAGGCCTTGACCTCGGTGACTCGGGCGCCCGCCCGCTGTGCCATGAACCGTTGGGCGGCAGCCGGGATCACCTGGTCGTCGGTGGCGACCAGCGTCCATGTCGGAATGGTCGCCCAGGCGGGTTCGCCGGCGGGCTGGCCAAGGGTGGCGAGTTCGGCCGGACGCTGGGTGGCGGCCATGACCGCAGCGGTGCCGGCCGGCACGTCGGCGGCGAACACCGAGCGGAACACCGAGGTCTTGATGTAACCGTCGTTGCCGCCCGGGTAGGGGCGGATGTCGAGGGCGGTCGGGTCGAGCCGGCTGCCAGGGAACTGGCTGGCCAGGCCGCCGACGGTGTCGCCCGCGTCCGGGGCGAACGCCGCGACGTAGACCAGTGCTTTGACGTCCGGGTCGCCGGTCGCGGCGGTGGTCATGACGAAACCGCCGTACGAATGGCCGACCAGCACGATCGGGCCGTCGATGGTGGCCAGCACACTGCGCAGGTACGCGGCGTCGGAGTCGACGCCGCGGAGTGGGTTGGCCGGGGCGATCACCGGGTAGCCCTTGCGCAGCAGGTTACGGGTCACGTCGGTCCAGCCGGACGCGTCGGCGAACGCGCCGTGCACGAGCACGACGGTCGGCTTGGGGCCGTGCGGGCCAGCAGCCACCGCCGCCGTGGCGCTCACCCCGAGCAGTACGGCGATCGCCAACGCCAGACGCGGCAACCGCCAGCTCCGTAGGGAACTGAACATCGAAACTCCTCACGGCGCCGGCCGCGTTCGGGCCGGCGATGCGAAAAAATGTCGCACCGTGGCGACGCTCGGAGTTTTCTGACGACGCACAGCATTTTCGTCTCGTTGCACACTTTGCTGTGGTTGCACCGGTCGGTGTCAGCCGGAGCCGCCGTCGGCTGCCGATCTGGCGAGGTCACGGCCTCTGGATGGGTCGCTGGCCGCCACCAGTTGCCGGGGTGTGACGCCGAACGCCTGGCGAAACTTGGTGGCGAAGAAGCTCGGGTTGGCGAAACCCCAGGCACGGGCGACGGCGGCGATGGAGGTGTACCGCCGGTGTGACGCCGTCAGGTCGGTCCGGGCTCCCTGCAGGCGTTGCTCGATGATGGACTGCTCCAGGCTCTGCCCCATCGCCTCGTACAGCTTGTAGAGGGCGCGCAGCGACATGGCGTTCGCCGCCGCGATCCGGGCCGGCGTCAGGTCGGGGTCGCGCAGGTTGTTGCGGACGTACGCCTGGACCCGGGCCTGCATCGACGAGTGCATGGCGTCGCTGAGCCGCCGGCCGTCGCCAGCGGCGGAGACCACCAGCGCCCGCATCAGCTCGGCGGAGGCGGCCCCGAGTTCGGCCGCGCCGGGGCCGTCGGCCAACTGCTCCGCCTGCGCGGTCACCCGGGCGACGTGGTCGCGTACCAGGTCGTAGAGCGGGCTGCGGCGGGGTTCCCGGGCGGCGTCGTGGATCATGTCGCGGGGGACGCCGAGCTGGTCGACGTCGACATGCAGGGCGTACGAGGCACCACCGCCCTGCCAGCCGTAGACATAGGGCAGCGACAGGTCGACCAGCATCAGGTCCCGGGGGCCGTACAGCCGTTCCTCCCGGGCCCAGCTCAGATGGTTGTCGGTACGCATCGGCAGGGCCAGCACGATCGACGTCTCCGGGATGGACCGGGACATGTACGGCGTACGGCGCAGCGTGGTGCCGGAGGCGTCGATGTTGAAGACCTTCGCCGCGCCGAAGTCGGAGACCGTCATCCTCGCCTGGATCGCTGACGGGTCCTCGAACGTCGCCATGCTGGAGGAGCAGTTCGCGCTGACCGTGGCCTGGAACGCCTCGGCGCGGTCGGCGACCGGCAGCGACTGGGTGTCGAGAACGAGCATGATTGCCCCTATCTGGCGCTGACGGTGTGAAAATAGCGCCGGAGTTCGACGTCGCTGAGGGGCCCTGAGTGCACCAGTGTTGCCCACAGTGCACGGTCAGGCGTCGGGTGCCTCCTGCGACGACCGCCGCAGCTCCCCCGGGGAGAGTCCGTAGCGGGCCTTGAACCGCCGGGTGAAGTGCGTCGGGTCGCGGAACCCCCAGCGGTGGGCGATCACCGCGACCGGTCGGTGCCGGTTCTCCGGCCGCCGCAGGTCGTGCCACGCGTGGTGCAGCCGCTCGCTGATGATCCACTGTTCGAGGCTGATGTCGGCCTGCGCACACACCTTGTACAGGTGCCGCAGCGAGACGTTGTGCGCCGCCGCGATGCGCCGGGCGGTGAGGTCCGGGTCGGCCAGGTGCTGCCGGACGTACGCGCGGACCCGGGTGAGCAGCGTTTCGGCGAGCACCTGGCTGGTCAGCCGGTCGGTGTGGGCGGCCGAGGCCAGCAGCGCCCGGACCAGCTCGATGCTGGCGGTGGCGACGGACCCGGCGGCCAGGTCGGCGGTGATCCGCGCCGGGTCCCGGGTGAGGTTCGCGATGTGGGCGGTGACCATGCCGTACAGCGGGCTGGCCCGCAGCCGGTGGACGGCCTGGCGGATGACGTCGATCGGCAGGCCGAGCTGGTCGCTGGGGACCTGGATGCAGCCGGCGGCCCCGTCGCCGGACCACGAGTAGTCGTACGGGCCGGACAGGTCGACGGCGAGCAGCCCGCCCGGTGGGACGACCTGCAGGTGCCGGTACTGATCGAGGTGCCCGTGGGCCCGCCGCTGGACGGAAAGGGCGACGACCGGCATCGCGTCCTGTTTGGCCTGTCTGGCGGTACGCAGCAGCCGGATGCCGGAGGATCGGCTGATGAAGATGTTGGCGTTGCCGAGATCCCACAGCTCCATCCGGCAGTGGATGTCCCCATCGGGGTCCTCGTGGATGACGTGACAGGGTGCCGAAGCGTACATCATCGCCAGGTAGACGGCGTCGATGCGGTCCGGTTGCGGCATGTCCGTGGTGTCGAGAACGTACGGCATCGATGTCCGCTTCTACTGTCTGTGTGCCTGCCGCGAATATAGGCCACCGAGTGACGCCACGTCGTCGTGAACGGTCACCCGGATCGCGTCGGTCAGCTGCCGGACGCCCGCGCGTGACAGACTGTCCATGTGGACCCGAGCACCACGGCCGCGATGCGTAGCGCGGCGGCCTGTAACAATGCCGCCTGGTGCGCGGCCGTCTCACGCTCACACGGCTGCCCCGACACCGTCGACGACGCCGCGTGGTGCAGCGCCCGCCGGACACCGCCGTACTACCCCGACGCGGTCACCCTGCGCCCCGACGCGACACCCGCCGACCTCCTCGGCCGGATCGACACGACGTCACCGGGATGCTCGGTCAAGGACAGCTTCGCCACCCTGGACCTCGGCCCGGACGGCTTCGTCGAGCTGTTCACCGCCGACTGGATCCACCGCCCAGCGGGGTTGCCCGTACCGACGACGCCGACTCTGACGGTCCTGACGGTCCGGCAGGTCACCACCGCCGCCGAGCTGCACGAGTGGCAGGCCGCCTGGCACGGCGACGACAGCCCGGTCGATGTCTTCCGGCCGGCGCTGCTGCGCGAACCGTCGGTACGGATCTTCTCGTTGAGGGCCGACGGCGACAGGGTTGCTGGTGGATTCGTCCTGACCTGTGCCGAGGGCGTCGTCGGCCTGTCCAACCTGTTCGCCACCGACAGCGTCCACCGGTCCGACGTCTGGGCGGCCGCCATCAACGAGGCACCCACCAACTTCCCGGGGCTGCCCCTGGTCGGCTACGAGCAGGGCGACGACCTGTCCCTCGCCCGTACGCACGGTTTCCGCCCGATCGGTGCCCTGCGGGTCTGGTTGCACCAGCCCTGACCCCGTCGACGGGTCAACCGAACCAGACGATCCCCTGGCCGTGTGGGCGGGTCCAGGCCAGTGGTCGGCCGTCCAGGGCCAGCACGTTGTGCAGGGTGTCGTCCGGTGGCGGCGGCAACGCGTCGTGGCACAGAATGTCCGGCCCCTCGTTCGCCAGCCAGTGGCCGGGTAGGCCGCGTACCAGGTCGACGAAGGCCGACCGGCGCGGTGCCGGCACGTGGTAGAGCACGGCGGTGTGGAACACGACCAGCGTCGCGTCCGGCGGCGCCGACGCGGCCAGCGCCGGCAGATCGTCGACCAGGTCGCCCCTGACCAGCAGCGGCGGATCGGCCGCCGCCACCGCCGCAGCGGCCGCCAGCCGGGCCCGCCGATGCTCCTGCTCCGGCCAGATCAACGCGTCCAGCCAGGCGATGTCGGCGGCGTCGGTGACGTCCAGCGGGGTCAGGTCCAACCCGGCCCGCCACACCACCTTCGGCCGGGTACGCGGCGGCGTCAGCCCGGTCGTCACACAGTCGAGCAGCGGCTCGCCCTGACCCACGGTCGGGCCGCCGTCGTAGCGGTAGGCGTACCGGTCCGGGTAGAGACACAGGCCCGCCGACGCGCCGACTTCGAGCAACGCCAGCGGCTGCGGCAACGCCGCCAGCACCGGCAGCAGTACGGCGCACCGCCCGGCCTCGTTGGTCTGAGTCAACCGGCGACGCATCTGCGCCTCGACCTCCGGCCAGCGCGCGACCGTGAAGTCGTGGAACGCGGCTGGGTCGTCGACCGGCCCGCCGAGCAGCCGGACCACCCCGAACAGCAGGTTGGGTTGCCGGGTCGGCGGCGGCAACGAGTCCAGCAGCGCCAACAGATCGTCGTCGCGGGCGACCGCGTACGCCAGCCGCTCGTAGCTGGGCGACACCCCGGACGCCTGCCGGCGGGCGAAGTCGGCGTACCACTGGGCGGTCGACAGCCTCGGCGTCGGGTCTGCGGTGCTCACCGCCTGATGATCGCCGCGTCAGCGGCCGCCGCCCCGGACGACCTCCATCATTGTCCGCAGGATCACCTTCACGTCCAGCCAGAGCGACCAGTTCTCGATGTAGTAGTTGTCGAACCGGGCCCGGTCGGAGATGGGTGTGTCGCCGCGCAACCCGCTGACCTGCGCCAACCCGGTCAGCCCGACCGGTACGCGGTGGCGCATCGCGTACTCGGGATAGTCGACCGAGAACTGGTCGACGAAGTAGGGGCGTTCCGGGCGGGGGCCGACCATGGTCATGTCGCCGCGCAGGATGTTCCACAGCTGGGGCAGCTCGTCCAACGACGTACGGCGCAGGAACCGGCCGACCGGACGTAGCCGGGGGTCGTCCGCCACCGACCAGGTGGTCTGCGACTCGGTCTCGTCGGCGGGCCGCATCGACCGGAACTTCAGCAGCTCGAACGGCCGGCCGTGCCGCCCGACGCGGACCTGCCGGAACAGCACCCCGGGGCCGCCCTCGACGCGCGTCGCCACCGCGCACACCAGCAGCACCGGGCTGAGCAGCACCAGTGCGATGCCGGCGGCGACGATGTCGAAGGCGCGTTTCACCGCGAACTGGGGGCCGGTCAGCGACGGCGGGGTGACCCGGCTGACCCCGATCGCGCCGATGTGGTCGGGGATGCCGTTGCGGGCGTGGAACTCCCGCAGGCGGGGCACCACCCACAGGTCGCAGGCGGCGACCCCGGGCAGCCGGGCGACGCGCAGCAGCTCCTCGTCGGTGCAGTCGACGTCGGCGATCAGCACCACTTCGCACCGTACCCGGCGGATCAGCTCCTCGATCTGGTCGAGGCCGCCGAGCAGCGGCGGGCCGTCGACGACGCCGTGCCCGGTCGTGGCCACGTCGATGCCCCGGTGCCCGGTCGTGGCCACGTCGGTGGCCCGGTGCCCGGTGGCCGCCACGTCGACGAACCCGACGACGTGCAGGCCGTACTCGGGGTAGCGGTGCAGCAGCCGGGCGAGCTCGATGGCGACCGGGCCGCCGCCGACGATGACGGCGGCATGCTCGACCCAGCGACGGCGGCGCGCCAGCACCACGGCCAGCCGGGTCACCAGCCGCCCGAGCAGCACCAGCCCGGCGCTGACCGCGACGACCCGCATGAACCCGGCCACGTAGTCCACCGAGTCGTGCCGCTCGGCGGCGACGATCGCGACCACGGCGGCGGCGGCCAGCAGCCGCACGCACAGCTGGGGCAGTTCGTCGAGGAAACTGACGTGCCGACGGCCGGCGTACAGTCCACCCAGGGCGAAGATGACCACAGTGACCAGGCTGGCGGCGATGACGCCTTTCCAGTGGTCCCGGTTCCAGGCCAGCGGCAGCAGGAACGCGCCCAGGTCGACGGGGAGCGTGAGCATCCAGGCCCGTAGCGCACTGCGGTGCCCGGCCGGCGGCGGCACCGCCGGGCCCGGCGGTGCGACCGTCGACACCGAACGCTGCCGCGGTACGGCCTCCACCTGTGTCATGACGACGTCCCCCGAGTAGCTGACCAGCCGTCCAGATGATACGGCGGCCGTCGATGCCCGTGCAGCCGCTACCATCCGGGCATGCCCGCCGACACGACTCCCACCGACGCCGCCGCGCCGTCCCGGCCGCCGGCCGCCCCGACCCGACGGCGGCGGTGGCTGCGGACGATGCTGGTCACCCTGGTCGTCGTGGCCCTGCTGGGCGGTGGCGGCGCGCTCGCGGCGTGGTGGTACGCCCGGGACATCGGCGCCGACATCGTCCGCATCGAGGCGTTCGACGAGGTGCCGCAGGAGGAGCGTCCGGTACGTGAGGAGGTGGCGGCGAACGCGATGAACCTGCTGATCCTGGGCAGCGACACGCGCGACCCCGGGTCGACCGGCGGATCCCGCGCCGACACCATCATCCTGATGCACGTGCCGGCGGACCGCTCCGGCGCGCAGCTGGTCTCCATCCCCCGGGACACCTGGATTCACGTGCCGCGCAGCGCCGACGGCCGGTACGGCGACACCGACGCGAAGATCAACGCGGCGTACGCCTGGGGTGGTGCGCCGCTGATGGTGCAGACCGTCGAGAACTACACGGGCGTACGGATCGACCATGTGGTGATGGTCGACTTCGCCGGCTTCAAGGACATCGTGGACGCCCTCGACGGGGTGGAGATCGACGTCGAGGAGGCGTTCACCTCGACGCATTCGCTGAACCCGGACAGCATCCGCCGGTTCGAGGCCGGACCGCAGACCATGGACGGCGCCGCCGCGCTGGACTACGCCCGGGAGCGGTACGCGTTCGCCGACGGCGACTTCGCCCGGATCCGCCACCAGCAGCAGGTGATCCGGGCGATCATCGACAAGGCGTCGTCGGGTGGAATCCTCACCAACCCGGGCCGGCTCAACGCGTTCCTGCGGGCCACGGCCGACGCCGTCGCCGTCGACGACACCCTCAACATCGTCGGCGTCGCCACCGACCTGCGGCATCTGCGCAGCGGGAACCTCAGCTTCTACACCAGCCCCACCTCGGGCACCGGGATGCGTGGCGACCAGAGCGTGGTACTGCCCGACACGGTCCGGGCCGAGGCGTTCTTCGACGCGGTCCGCCGCGACGACACGGCGGCCATCGCGGCCACCGGCACCGCCGCCGGGTAGCCGCACCAGCGCGGCACCTCGGCCGACCGACGTCAGGTGTCAGGTGTCAGGTGTCGCTGGCCAGCACCCGTACCTCGCCGTTGGCGAACCGGGCGCACAGTTGCGTACGGCCGTCGACCTCGCGGGCGAACACCCGGACCTGGCTGTCGTCCGGGGCCGGCGGCGTCGGCTCGGCCCGCAGGTCGAACGCGGGCCGCACGACCAGGTTCTTCGGATGTCCGAGGCCGTGGGTGATCTCCACCTGGGTGTCCGGCGCGGGCCGTCCGATCCAGCCGAGCCCGGTGTCGGCGGCGCCGGCCACCCCCGGCTGGGACAGCACGGCCCGTACGCTCGACATGCCCCGGTCGGCGCCGAAGTCGACGGCGGCGGTCGCGCAGTTGCGGATCAACGTGTCGACGGTGATGCAGGCCGGCTCCGCCGCGACGGCACCGGGCACGAACTGGACGCCGATCTCGGTGGCCGGGCCGGGGTGGTTGGCCCCCTGGACGTAGCCGGCCAGCCAACGGCAGTCGTTGCGGGAGATCCGGACGCCGACCCCGCCGTCGAGGTCGGCGTAGCAGTTCACGCAGCCGATACCGGAGGCGGCCAGCTCGAACGAGACGTTCTGCCGGACCCCCCACGCGTGGCAGTTGACCATCAGGGTGCCGTACGAGTTGCCGGCCAGGTGGAACCCGGTGCCGGCGTTCTGAAACGACAGGCAGTTGAGGAACATCGAGTCGTGCGGCCCGGCGAAGTTCACCCCGTGGCCGCCGTTGTCGTGGGTACGCAGACCGGTGATCCGTGACTCCATCTGGTGCGACGGCGCCGGCAGGTGCCCGGCGGTCCCCCAGCCGCTGGCCACCCCGTCGGCACCGCAGTTGAACACCGTCAGGTCGGTCAGTTCGTAGCCGTACCCGTACAGCCGCAGCCCGCAGCTGACCGGGTTGCCCTGCCCCTGGTTTCCGTCGACGGTCAGGTCGCGGACGCTGAACAGGGTGATCCCGGCGTCGCTGCCGGCCCGCGACTGCGCCTCGTAGTCGTCGGATTCGACGACGGCGGTGTTGCTGTCGGGGGCCAGCCGCAGAATCGTCGCGTCGCCGCCGGAGCCACGCAGGTGGACCCGGGAGTAGAGGGTGAGCCGGCGGGTCAGGTAGACGCCCGGTGGCAGGAACACGATGCCGCCGGTGGCGCGGGCGGCGTCCAGGGCGCGTTGCAGGCTGTGGGTGTCGTCGGTGCTGCCGTCGCCGGCGGCGCCGAACTCCCGTACGTCGTAGTCCCGCTCGGCCGGCGCGGCCAGCCCACTGCCGTACGCGGCGGCACCGATCCCGCCGACCCCGGTGCCGGCGAGCAGCGCGGCGGTGGTGGCGATCGCCCGCCGACGCGGCACGGCCCGACGCGCATTCGCCTCGCCGGACGGCTGCGCTCGCTCGCCGGGCGGCTGCGGTCTCATGACGTCTCCTGCGGCTGGCGGGACGTGACGAGAGTAGTCGATGGATCGCGCGGCCGGACAATCTCCCCAGCCGGTGCGGTGGGCGGCGGGGCCGTGGTCACCGCCAGCCGCACCGCGTACCAGAGGGCGACCAGCGTCTCCCCCAGGGCGAGCAGCCCGAACAGGCCACCGACAGCGTCCACCCACAGCAGCGCGGCAACCAGCCCGACGACCGCGATCGTCCGTGATCCGACCGCCGAGACGAGGAACGTCCGAGGTGCCGCCCGGACCATGTGCCGCACCGACAGCCAGGTCGACACCATGACGGCGGCCTTGTACGCGCCGTACAGCGCCACTGGGACCAGACCCGCAGCGGCCAACTCGGCGGCCAGCAGCCCCCGGACCCCGGCGCTGGCCAGCAGCACCCCGCTGACCCCGGCCAGCAGGACCACGGTGAGCAGCCGGGTCCCGGTGCGCAACCGGGCGGCCCGCCCGGCCACCAGGTCCTCACGGGTGGTCGCGGCCAACGCCACATGGAACGGACCGAACGCCAGGTCCATCGCCCGCAGCACCACGATCGCGGCCGGGCCGGCCACCACGGCGGCGACCGCCGGCAACGCCACGACGTATCCGAGGTCGACCGCCGCCGCCAGGCAGTAGGTCAGGCCGGGTCGGAGCCCGGCCAGCAGGCCCGGCCGGGTCCGTCCAGGGGCGCGGCGCCGAGTGCCAAGTGCCCAGGCCAGTACGGCGAGCTGGCCGGGCACCGCCGCGATCTCCAGCCGGGCACCGACGGCGAAGAAGACGACAGCGGTCCCGATGGTGCCGGCCGCGACCAGCTGCGGTACGAGGTTCGCCCGCCGCCGCCCCCGGTCGGCGGCCATCGACCAGAACAGCGCCTCCAGCGGCAGCTGCAGCAGCACCGGTGCCACGACCAGCAGCCGGTCGGCGACGCTGGACTGCGGCAGCGCCACCGAGACCGCCGCGACGCCGACCACGGCGACCGGCAGCGTGACCACCGCCGCCACCCGGGTCGCCCACGCCTGCCGGTCCCACCCGACCGGCACCACTTCGGCCGACTGCGGACGGCCGACCAGTGCCTCGATCAGGGTGTACGGGACGGCGAGCAGGGCACCCTGGAACGCCACCAGCGCGACGTGACCATGGTCGGCCCAGGACGCCAGCAGGAACACCGCGATGCTGGCCGACCGGGTCGACGCCTGCACGGACAGCTGCGACCGCTGCAGCCGCCCGACCAGCACCGTCCCACGCCGGATCATGACGTGCCGGGCCGTGTCATCGCCGGGCCGTGTCATCGCCGGGCCGTGTCATCGCCGGGCCGGATCGGACGCTGTCGGGTCGGGCCGCAGGCCGTGGTAGCCGAACAGGATCAGCGTCAGCATCGTCGAGGCGAACTCCCAGGTGTCCACCGTCAGGCTCGCCCCGGCCAGACCGCTGAGCAGCGCGATCGGCAGGACCAGTTCGGGCCGGTCGGCCGACGCCCGGGCCAGGCGCACCAGGGCGTACACCGTGGCGGCCAGCAGCAGCACCATCACCACCGGACCGAACTGCAGGCCGACGTTGAGGAAGTAGTTGTCCACGAACCGCGGCGGTGAGCTGGCCACCCGCGAGTACGAGGCACCACCGGCCGCGCCGATGCCGTCGCCGGCCAGCGGCACCGTCGCCAGCAGGTCCCCCCAGACACCGAACCGCTCGAACAGGCTGGCGGTGCCGCCCGCGCCGATCATCACGAACGTCGCCGCGACACCGACCGCGATCGACCCGGCGATCGCGACGGCGAGCAGCCGCCGGCCCCGGGAACGGCTGTACGGCAGCAGCAGCGCACCGGTCACGCCGGCCACCACCAGCAACGCACCGGAGCGGCTGGTGCTCAACACCAGGCACAGCACCGCCGCCGTGGCGGCCACGTGCCACAGCACCGACCGTGGCCGGCGTTTCGGGGTCAGCCAGCAGGCCACGTAGCCGAGCAGGTACGCCCCGGCCAGCAGGCCCAGTTCGGCGTTGAACTCGGTCAGGCCGGGCACCCGGAACACCCCGTCGATGTAGCGGACGTTGTGGTGCGGGCTGAACCCCCATTCGACCAGGGTCGCCGGGCCGATCAGCACCTGCGCCACCCCGGCCACCGCGTTCGCCACGACCATCCAGGACAGTGCGGTGAGCAGGCGCTGTACCGCGTCCGGGGCGAGCGCGGCGACGACCACGGCGAGCGCCACCGGGATCAGGATCAGCCGCAGCCCGGTGACGGTCTGGGCCGCCCCGTGGTGGGCGATGCCGATGACGCTCCACGTCACCGCCACCCCGGTGGCGACCGCGCCGACCGCCACCCACCGCACCGGCAGGTCACCGCCCCGGCGCAGCACCACGCCGGCCGCGAGCGCGCAGGTGACCACGGCAGCGGCCAGGTTGATCACCCAGGACCGGCCGCCGAACAGCAGCCACGACAGCCCGGACAGGGCCAGCGGCGCGGTGCTCGCCACCAGGACGAACAGCAGCCCGTACTCGTCGACGCGGTCCCAACGTGACATCGTGCCCTGCGGCTGCGCGGTGATCATCTCTCCTCGTAGGCGTCGAGTACGGCACTGACGTGGTCGTCCCAGTCCAGTTTCCGGCCGTCGGCCGCCGCCGACGCCGCCATCGCGGCATACTCGTCGGGCGGCATCGCGGCGGCCCGCCGCAGGGCGGCGCGCAGCCCGTCGACACCGGTGTAGAGCAGCGTGGACGTTCCGGCCGCCATCGGCGGGGGCGCGTGCGCGCCGGCGATGACCGGCCGGCCGGCCATCAGCGCCTCGGCGCAGGCCAGACCGTACGTCTCGGCCCCCGGGCTGGGGAACACCAGCCAGCCGGCCCGGCCGACCGCCGCCCGTTTCGCGGCCTCGTCGAGGTAGCCCAGCGCCTGCACGCCCGGACCGGCCCGTTCGACGCGGGCCCGCAACGGCCCGTCGCCGGCCACCAGCAGGGTGCCCGGCCCGTCCCAGGCGTCCAGCAGCAGATCGAGGCCCTTGTGGGCGCTCAACGCGCCAAGGAAAAGGAAGGTCCGCTGGTCGCCGGCCGGCCAGGCCCGCCGGTTCCAGTCGGTCGCCACCGCCAGCGGCACGACCCGGCTGGCCGGCCGCCGGGTACCCGACGCGGCGCGCAGCACCGTGTCGCGGACCCGTTCGGTGGCGCACAGCAGCCGCAGCCGCGCGAACCGCCGCAGGATCCACGCCGAGCGGGCCCGCAGCAGCGCGTCCAGCAGCCGGGAACGTCCCACGTTGCGCATCGTGTTGTTCGGATCGACCACCGCGTGGTCGTGCACGGTGTGCACCGTCGGGTACGCGGCCGCCAGCCGGGCCACCACCGGCACCCCCAGCCCCTGCCAGTTGTGCACGTGCACCACGTCGGGAGCGAAGTCCCGCAGGTGCGCCGGCCGCAGACCGGTCGGGTCCAGCAGGTCACCCAGGTGCACGGCGACGCTACCGGGCAGCCGCGCCGACCACCGTGGACGGTCACCGGCGGTGAAGACCCGCATCTGGTGGCCCCGGGCGACCAGGCTGGCGACCAGATCGTCGACGTAGCGCTCCGCCCCGCCCCGGACCGCGAACGAGGCGTGCACCATCGCGATGCGCATCAGCGCCACAGCCGTTCGACGAGATCCGTCGTGGCCTGCCGCCAGCTACGTACCGCCACCGGCCCCGGTCGCCCGACCTCCGTCGACGCGTCGACCCGCGCCAACGCCTCGACCAGCGCCCCGACCGACCAGTCCCGCATCCGGACCGCCGCCCCGGCCGTCGCCTCGTGCAGCGCCGGATCCGGCGAGATGATCGTGGGAACGCCCAGGGCCAGCGCCTCCGCCGCCGGCAGGCCGAACCCTTCGAAATGGCTCGGCATCAGGAACGCGGCGGCACCGGCCACGGTCGCGGCGTACGCGGCGTCGTCCAACCGGTCCAGGAACACCGTACGGCCGGTCTCGTCGTGGAAGTGCCGGGTCCCGCCGGTCAGCACCACCAACGTGTACCGGGGAACCGCGCGGACCGCCTCGATCGCCAGCTCGACCCCCTTGTGCGGGGCGTGTCCGGCGACCAGCACGTACTCGGCCGGCAGCGGCGGTGCCGCCCCGGGCCCGGCCAGGTCACTGCCCGGATGCCAGACCGTGGCCCGGTCACCGGCCACCCCGTAGAGGCCGAACAGATCATGGCGGGTCCGGTCGCTGACGCACAGCAGCGCCGAGGAGCGGCGCAGCGCCGTCGCGTAGCTGCACCGCCGGTAGGCCCGCACGGACCGCGACAGGCCCGCCGGCCAGAGCCGGAACGCGAGATCGTGCACGATCGTCGTCACCGGCAGCCGGGCACCGGCGACCGCGATCGACGGGCTCAGCGACAGAATCCGCCCGGACCGCTGCCGGCGCAGGGCGGCGGTCGCGGCGGCGATGGTCCCCGCCCGGCCGCCGGACTGGTGACTCACCACGATCCCGCTGGCCGCCTCGAACCCCGGTGGCGCGGCCACGACCCGCAGGTCGTGATCGGTCGGCCAGTGCCGCACCACCTCCCGCAACATCCGGGCGATCCCACCCGGGCCGACCCCGCTGGCGTCCAGCACCGTCACCCGGCGCTCATCCGACGGCATCGTCGACCCACCTCGTCATCCGCTCGGCGAACCGGGCATGGCTGAACCGGGCCGCCTGCGCCCGGATCCGCGCCCGGTCCAGCCGGGGCACCTCGGCCAGCAGCCCGGCGAGGACCCGCGGGTCGGTCGAATCGGCCAGCATCCCGGTCTCCCCGTGCACCACCGTCTCCAGTAGACCACCCCGGGCCAGCCCCACCACCGGGGTACCGGCGGCCTGCGCCTCGACCGGCACGATGCCGAAGTCCTCGTGCGCGGGAAACAGCAGCGCCGCCGCCCCGGCGTACAGCTCGCGCAGCCGCGCCCGCGACGGACGCACCTCGAACCGTACGGCGGACCCGGCCCGCCGGCGCAGCTGCGCCTCGGCCGGGCCGGACCCGGCGAGCACCAGCGGCATCCCGGCCTGCTCGGCCACGTCGATCATCAGGTCGAACCGCTTGTACGGAATCCACCGCCCCACACCGAGCAGGTAGTCCCGGGCACCGTCCGGCCCGGCGCCGAAGAACTCCACGTCCACCGGCGGGTTGACCACCACCGCGTCACGGCGCCAGAACCGCCGGATCCGGTCCCGGACCTCGACGGAGTTGGCCGCGTACGCGTGCACGTGCCGCCCACCCCACCGGTCGACCCGGCGCAACGCCGCCCGGGGCAGCCCGAGCAGCGGATTCGCCCCCCGACCGTCGAAATCGGGCGACCACAGGTACCGGGCCGGGGTGTGCACGTAACTCAGGTGCCGGGTCCGCGCCGGGTCACCGAACTTCACCGTGTGCGCGAACGCGTGACTCGACGAGATCACCACGTCCGGCGCCGGCCGGCCCGCCGTACGCCACACCAGCGGCATCACCGGCAACGCCAACGCCTTCGACCGACGCAGCGGCGTACGGGCCAGCCACGTCTGCCGCAGCCCGGTCGGGTCGGCGTCCGGCTCGGCCCACAGCACGTGCCGGGAGGCGTGCGGCACCAGGTCGGCGATGGCCAGGAAGACGTTCTCCGAGCCGCCGACGGCGCTGAACCACTCGTGCACCACCGCCACCGACCGGTCGGCCAGCAGATCCGCCATCAACTGTGCCGCTGCCACACCGCGCGCAGCGGCTCCCACTCACCACCGAGGCTGTCACACAGCACGTCGACGTAGACGGCCGTGTCGGTGCCGTCCGGACTCCACCACACCCCGCACAACGCCGGGTCCTCGCCGGCCTGCACCGCGTACTCCACGTAGGTGCCGCCGACGCCGGTGACCCCACCCAGTTTGCGGTCCGGCTGATCGGCACCGGGCAGCACACTCGACGAGTTCAACGCGATCTGCCGCCGGAAGCTCAGGTCGGCGGCCTTGGCCTCGGCCGAGGCGTAGGCCACGAAGTGCAGGTACATGCCACCGTCGCGGCACAGCACATGGGACCGCTGGCCGGGGTCCAACGTCGGACCGTCGCTGTCGGTGTCGGCGACGCAGTCGCTCATGTCCGCCAGCCACGGCTGCGCCACCGGAAGCAGGTCTTCGGGGAAACTCGCCCGGTTGGCCTCGATCAACTCGGTGACCGCCGGTGGCTGCGCCGCGACCACCGGCGCCGGGTCAGCGGAATCCACAGTGGCCCGACCGACGAAGAACGCCGCCGTGCCCGCCACCAGGGCACCGGCGAGCAGGCCACCGACCAGGCTGGGCCAGATCCGCCGGGGCGGTGGGGCCGGCAACGGCAGGATCCGGCGCTGCGGCGGCGGCGACGGCTCGATCGGCGGGTACGACGCGAAGTAGTCTCCCGCGCCCGGCTGCGCCGGGTAGCCACCGGAGACCGGCACCGGCGGATAGCCGCCAGCGGCCGACGGACCGGGGTAGCCGCCGGTGGTGGGTGCGGCGGGAAACCCACCGGACGCCGGCGCGACGTCGAGGCCGAACTCGTCCCGACCGTACGGTGCGGCAGCCGCCGGCGACGTGGGCACCGGCGGTCCGGCCTGCGGTGACCACGGACCCGGTGGCGACGACGTCGGCACCGCGCCCGGCTGTGCCGGCTGGACCGGATGGCCAGGTTGACCCGGCTGGACCGGGTGTCCTGCGTGACCTGGCTGGGTCGGCTCGCCTGCGTGACCCGGCTGGACCGGCTCGCCGGGCCCGTGCCCACCGCCCGGCCACTGCTGCCCTGACCGGGCCGCTTCATCAGTCACGAGCGGCACGATATCAGCACACCTCGACTCAGGACCGGCACCGCGACCATGGTCACCGGACACACCGGAGGGGTCCGGCCCACTGGCCGAACCCCTCCGGTGTCCACTGGTGTCAGCTGCAGCCGGACGTGGATCCGCAGCCTTCGCAGACGTAGCAGCTACCCGCCGGGCGCATCTTCGTCCCGCAGGTGAAGCAGAGCGGCGCGTCGGCCGCCTTGCCGATCACCGCCTCCAGCAGCTCCGTCGACGAGTGCACCGACGCCGGAGCCGGGGCGGCGGCGGCCGGCGCGTCCGCCGTACCGCTGACCGGCTCTGCCGACGACGACGCCTTCGGCTCCGGCTTCGGCTCGACCGGCGCGGACACCGCCATCGCCGACAGCTCCGACGCCGTGCTCTCCGCCTCCGCCTCGGCCCGCATCTGCGCGGTCCGCTCGGCGGCGGTGAAGATGCCCAGCTCGGCACGACGGTCGTAGGGCAGGAAGTCCAACGCCAGCCGCCGGAAGATGTAGTCCATCACCGACGCCGCCATCCGCACGTCCGGGTCGTCGGTCATGCCGGCCGGCTCGAAGCGCATGTTGGTGAACTTCGCGACGAACGTCTCCAGCGGTACGCCGTACTGCAGGCCGATCGAGATGGCCACCGAGAAGGCGTCCATCACCCCGGCCAACGTCGAACCCTGCTTCGACATCTTCAGGAAGACCTCACCGAGGCCGTCGTCCGGGTACGACGACGCGGTCAGGTAACCCTCGGCACCGCCGACCGAGAACGACACCGTCTCCGACGGGCGCTTCTTCGGCAGCCGCTTGCGCACCGGCCGGTACTCGACGACCTTCTCGACGATCTTCTCGACGGCGGCGGCCTGCTCGGCGGCGGCCTTCTCGGCCTTGTCCGCCTTGTTGGACTTGGCCACCGACAGCGGCTGACCCACCTTGCAGTTGTCCCGGTAGATCGCCAGCGCCTTCAGGCCCAGCTTCCAGCCCTCGTAGTAGATCTTCTCGACGTCGGCGACGGTCGCCGCCTCCGGCATGTTGACCGTCTTGGAGATCGCTCCGGAGATGAACGGCTGCACCGCCGCCATCATCCGCACGTGCCCCATCGGCGCGATCGACCGCTCCCCCATCGCGCAGTCGAACACCGGGTAGTGCTCGGTGCGCAGACCCGGCGCGTCGACCACGTGGCCGTGGTGTGCGATGTGCTCGACGATCGCCTCGACCTGCTCCTCCGGGTAGCCGAGGCTGCGCAGCGCCCGCGGCACCGTCTGGTTGACGATCTGCATCGAGCCGCCGCCGACCAGCTTCTTGAACTTGACCAGCGCCAGGTCCGGCTCCACCCCGGTGGTGTCGCAGTCCATCATCAGACCGATGGTCCCGGTGGGCGCCAATACACTTGCCTGTGAATTGCGCCAGCCGTTCTTCTCGCCGAGCTTGTTGCCGATCTCCCACTGGCGGGCGGCCTCGCGGGCCAGGGCGGTGGCGGTCGGGCCGGTCGGGCGGATCTCGTCGCTGGCGGCCGCGTGCTTGCGCATCACCCGCTTGTGGCCCTCGGCGTTGCGGGCGTAGCCGTCGTAGGCGCCGACGACGCCGGCGAGTTCGGCCGAGCGGCGGTACGCCGTACCGGTCATCACCGACGTGATGGCGGCGGCGTAGGACCGGCCCGCCTCCGAGTCGTACGGCATACCGGAGGCCATCAGCAGGGCGCCGAGGTTGGCGTAGCCGATGCCGAGCTGCCGGTACGCCCGGGTGGTCTCACCGATCTTCTCGGTCGGGAAGTCGGCGAAGCAGATGGAGATGTCCATCGCGGTGATGACGAACTCGACGGAGCGGACGAACTTCTCGACCTCGAAGCCGCCGTCGGCTCGCAGGAACTTCATCAGATTCAGCGACGCAAGATTGCACGAAGAATTGTCCAAATGAAGGTATTCACTGCATGGATTAGACGCGGTGATGCGTCCGCTCTCCGGACAGGTGTGCCAGTCGTTGATGGTGTCGTCGTACTGCAGACCCGGGTCGGCGCACTCCCAAGCAGCCTGAGAAATGGTGCCGAACAGCTTCTTGGCGTCGACGGTGTCGATCACCGAGCCGTCGAGCCGACCGCGCAGATCGAAGCTGCCACCGTCCTCGTACGCCCGCATGAACTCGTCGGAGACCCGGACCGAGTTGTTGGCGTTCTGGTACTGGACGCTGACGATGTCCGCGCCGCCGAGGTCCATGTCGAACCCGGCGTCGCGCAACGCCCGGATCTTGTTCTCCTCGCGGGCCTTGGTGAGGACGAACTCCTCGATGTCCGGGTGGTCGACGTCGAGGATGACCATCTTGGCGGCCCGGCGGGTGGCACCACCGGACTTGATGGTGCCGGCCGAGGCGTCGGCGCCGCGCATGAAGCTGACCGGGCCGGAGGCGGTGCCACCGCTGGAGAGCAACTCCTTGGAGGAACGGATCCGGGACAGGTTGACGCCGGAGCCGGAGCCACCCTTGAAGATCAGCCCTTCCTCTTTGTACCAATCAAGGATGGAATCCATCGAATCATCCACAGAAAGGATGAAACACGCTGATACCTGCTGCGGAGAGGCCGTGCCGACGTTGAACCAGACCGGCGAGTTGAAGCTGAACACCTGGTGCAGCAGCATCCAGGTCAGCTCGTGCTCGAAGATCTCGGCGTCGGCGCCGGTGGCGAAGTAGCCGTGCTGCTCGCCGGCGGCCCGGTAGGTCTTCACCACCCGGTCGATCAGCTGCTTGAGCGACCACTCCCGCTGCGGGGTCCCCACCGCCCCCCGGAAGTACTTGGTGGTGACGATGTTCGCCGCGTTGACGCTCCAGGTCTCCGGGAACTCGACGCCACGCTGCTCGAAGTTGATCGAGCCGTCCCGCCAGTTGGTCATCACCACGTCGCGGCGCTGCCAGGTCACCTCGTCGTACGGGTGGACGCCCTCGGTGGTCCAGACCCGTTCGACGGTGAGCCCGCCGGTGCCGGCCGCCTTGGCCCGCACCCGACCGTTGCCGTTGGCCGCCGCGCCGGTGCCCGCCTTGCCGTTGGCCCGGGCCGTGCCACTACTACCGCTACCGCCTGTTTTCGCGGTCACACCATCCCCCGCCATCTGATCGCCCCCTCAGGCTCTCGCGCAGCGTCGTGCCACGCGTTCGTTTCCGTCTGTGCTGTCCAGCTTTTTTCGCGCCCTGCCCGCGCCGGGTCCGGCGCGGGAGGGCGTACGCCCTGTTGATGCGCGGCCGACCGCGGCCCGGCGGTCAGCCGGGCCACCTCGGCCCACTCAGCCGGGCCCGGCTCCGGCCGCCACCGGGTCGGCACCGGCGGCCCGCGCCTGGGCGGCGGCCCGCAGCGTGTCGATCTCGCGCTCGAAGTCGTCGAGGGAGTCGAAGGACCGGTAGACGCTGGCGAACCGCAGGTACGCCACCTCGTCGAGTTCGCGCAGCGGGCCGAGGATCGCCAGACCGACGTCGTGGCTGGGGATCTCGGCGGCGCCCTTGGCGCGGACGGTCTCCTCGACCTTCTGCGCCAGCAGGGCGATGGCGTCGTCGTCCACCGGGCGGCCCTGACACGCCTTGCGGACCCCGCCCATGATCTTGGACCGGCTGAACGGTTCGGTGACGCCGCTGCGCTTGACCACGGCCAGGACCGCCTCCTCGACCGTGGTGAACCGCTTGCCGCACTCCGGGCAGGAGCGGCGGCGGCGGATGAGCTGACCGTCGTCGGCCTCCCGGGAGTCGACCACGCGCGAGTCGGCGTGCCGGCAGTACGGGCAACGCATGCCGAGGTCCTTTCCGTGGGCCGGGTGGGGTCCGCTGCGGGTGGTCGTCGGTCGCCCGCACCGCCACGCGGGTACGCGAGGTCCGCTCGTGGAGAGCGCCGCTCCCGACGATAGACCCAACCTGTAGACGACTTACGCCCCTGTAACTACTAGATGTTGGGGTCGACCGTATTCCGCCGGAGGGGTCCGGTCAAGTCGACCGGCGCACCTCGGCGCGTCGTCACTCTGCCAACACCCGACCACGGCCGAGGGTTACCGGCACGAGAGCGACGGCACAGCCAGGAGACAGCCATTAGAACATGAGTACGATAGAATCGCGGTACGCCGCACCGGCCGCCGACACGACACGCCGACGCACCTCGTACAAATGTTTGAACCGGGCCGGTTCACTGACTACGGTCATGGTCAACACCGACGGTACGCCGGCTCAGCGGGATCTGAGGCGGCTGGGGAAGGGACGCCACGTGTCGACCGACGACAGGACCGGATCGCCCCGGCAGAGCGCCGGCAAGAGCGCCGCGACGACAGCCAACGCCGGCGCGTCGGTGCGTACGGGGCGCGCCAGCCGGTCGGGCGAGGCACGACTGCGGGCGGTGACCTCGGTGGTCAGTTCGTTCCCCGACCCGGCCACCAGCGAGCTGACCGCCCGCCAGCGCCGGATCCTGGAGTTCATCCGGACCTGGGTCGACCGGCACGGCTATCCGCCGAGTGTGCGGGAGATCGGCGAGGCCGTCGGCCTGGTCTCCCCGTCGAGCGTGGCGTACCAGCTCAAGGAGTTGGAGCGGAAGGGCTTCCTGCGGCGGGATCCGAACCGGCCGCGGGCGGTGGACGTGCGGCCGCCGGCCGAGTCCGCCGACGACGAGGCGGCGCGGGCCTCCCGGCCGGCCCCGGCGTACGTGCCGATGCTGGGTCGGATCGCGGCTGGTGGCCCGATCCTGGCGGAGCAGGCGGTGGAGGACGTCTTCCCGTTGCCACGTGAGCTGGTCGGCGAGGGCGAGGTGTTCATGCTGCAGGTCAAGGGCGACTCGATGATCGACGCCGCGATCTGTGACGGGGACTGGGTCGTGGTGCGTCAGCAGCCGACCGCAGACTCGGGTGAGATCGTCGCGGCGATGATCGACGGCGAGGCCACGGTGAAGACCTACCGGCGACGCGACGGCCACGTGTGGCTGATGCCGCACAACGCGGCGTTCGATCCGATCCCTGGCGACGAAGCGACGATCATGGGCCGGGTCGTGGCGGTGCTGCGCCGGGTCTGACCCCTGCGGGGTCACCACGGCAGCCCGGTCAGCCAGCCGGACGCCCGGCGGCCCGTCAGTCGTCGGGGGGGCCGGAGGCGGGTCGCCCGTAGACTCCGGCGTCACGCCCGCCGCCACGGCCGCGCTCGGGCGGGCGGCCGCCGGCCCGGGGCTGGTCGTAGCGGTCGGCCGGGTAACCCTCGCCGGGATAGTCGCCACCGACGTCGCTGCCGCCGGCGGACCGGCCACCGCCGTAGACGCCGCCGCCGGGTCGGGCGGGCGGGGGTGGCGGGGCCGCCGATCCGTAGACCGCACCCGAGTCGACCACCCCGGCCGCGCGGTAACCGCCCGATTCCCGACGTGGCGCGGCGGGGCCACCGCCGTAGACGCCGCCGGACGGTTTCTGCCCGCCGTAGACACCGCCGCCGCCCCGGGGAGCGGCCCCGGCGGCGGGGGGCGGTCCGCCGGCAGCCGGCGGTCGGGCGGCCGCGGCGACGGGCCGGGCGGCACCGTAGACGCCGCCGGACTTCGTCGCGCCGGCCGCACCCGTGGGCACCGCGCCGCTGCCCAGTGCACCGCTGGCGTACGCGCCGCTGCCCAGGCTGTCACTGGCGTACGCCGAATCGCCGTCGTCGTCGCGGTCGGCCCGGGCGGTCTCCCGGGCACCGTTGCGGCGGACCCGTCGGCGGGCCCGGACGATGCCGTAGATGCCGACCCCGACGAGCAGGGCGCCGAGTACGCCGACGGACGCGATCAGGTAGTTGATGTCCTGCAGGGTGATCCGGTTGAGCCAGGACGGCCCTTCCTGCCCGTCGTCGCCGTCGGCGGCGACCTCGGCGGCGACCTCGGTGCTCGGCGTGTAGCGCAGGATCTCCACCGGGGTGTCCTCGTCGAGGGTGGCGACGTCGGAGACGGTGACGAAGCTGGCGCCGTCGGGGGTGTAGGCGATCGCTTCGCCGAACGCGTCGGCGAGCGCGGTGGCCCGAGGTTCCTCGCCGGTCAGGATGGCGACCAGGTCACCGTCGGCCGGCACGTCCCACTCGAAGGCGTCGGCGTAGGTGCGGATGACGACGCGGGTGCCGTCCGGGGAGCGGGCCGCCCCGGTGACGGTGAGCCGCCCGGCGGCGGCGAACAGGTTGGGCGTGGTGGTACGGGGAAGTTCGAGTTCGCCGACCTTCTCCATCGGCACCGGGTCGTCGTTGTTGCTGCGCAGCTGCTCGACCGGCCGGTAGATGCCGGCGGGCCCGGTCTCCTTGGTGATGATCAGCGGGACGCCGTCGGGGCCGATCAGCAGTGCCTCGGCGTCGTGCGGGCCGTCCGGGTAACTCACCCGGTGAATCACCGGCTGGTCGGAGCCGTCCACCGGCATCGACCACAGGGCGATGCGTTCCCGACGTTCGTCGTTGGTCGGGTTGTCGCCGATGTCGGCGATCCACAGCGTCTGCCCGTCCGGGGAGAGCGCGAGATCCTCCGGGTCCAGCGGCCGGGACGGGTAGGCGACCGTGTCGTCGACCTCGCAGGACGAGTCGAGGAAGAAGACCCGTTCGTTGCGGTCGACCTCGGTGCCGTCGTTGACGACGACGTAGCCGTCGGCGGTGGCGACCAGACCGGACAGCTCCCGCAGCCGCTCGTCGGTGATCTCGCAGACCCGTTCGCCGGCTGCCGGTGTGCCGGCCGGGTCCTGCGCGGGCAGGGCCAGGGCCGGACCGGCCGGCAGGGCGACGTGGATCGCGAGCAGCCCGCCGAGGATCGCGGCCGGGGTGAGAAACCGACGCATCCGACGAGTGTCGCACGCCGGCCTCAGCGCTGGTGTTACACAGTGATCAATCACTGGACGTCATCAGGAAAGTCACTCATCGTCGGCAAGGAATGGTTGCAGTTCGGCGGCGAGCGCGTCGTCGACCCGGGCGTGCAGCAGCGTACCGGCACCGGTATGGGCGGTGGCGAGCACCTCGCCACGGTGGTGCACCCGTGAGACAAGGTCACCCCGGTGGTACGGCAGGACGACGCGGACCTGCACCGACGGGCGGGGCAGGCGCTGCTCGATGGCGGCCCGCAGGTCCTCGATGCCCCGGGCCTGCCGGGCGGAGACGAAGACGGCGTCGGGCCACAGCCGCTTGAGCCGCAGCAGCTCCTCCTCGCTGGCGGCGTCGATCTTGTTGACGACCAGCAGCTCGGGGCGACGGTCGGCACCGACCTCGGCGAGCACTTCGCGCACCGCCCGTACCTGCTCCTGCGGGTCCGGGTGGGCACCGTCGACGACGTGCACCACCAGGTCCGCCTCGGCGACCTCCTCGAGGGTGGACCGGAACGCCTCGACGATCTGGTGCGGCAGGTGCCGGACGAAGCCGACGGTGTCGGAGAGCGTGTAGACGCGGCCGTCGGCGGTGTGTGCCCGACGGGTGGTCGGGTCGAGGGTGGCGAACAGGGCGTCCTCGACGAGGACCCCGGCGCCGGTGATCCGGTTGAGCAGACTGGACTTGCCGGCGTTGGTGTAGCCGGCGATCGCCACCGCCGGAACAGCGTTGCGGGTACGGCGGGCGCGTTTGGTTTCGCGTACCGTCCGCATGCCTTTGATCTCCCGCCGCAGGCGGGCGATCCGGGTCCGGATCCGGCGCCGGTCGGTCTCCAGCTTGGTCTCACCGGGGCCGCGCAGGCCCACGCCGCCGCCGGCGCCGCCGCCGCGACCGCTACCACCGGTCTGCCGCGACAGCGTCTCGCCCCAGCCCCGCAGCCGGGGCAGCAGGTACTCCAGCTGGGCCAGCTCGACCTGGGCCTTACCTTCCTTGCTCTTGGCGTGCTGGGCGAAGATGTCCAGGATGAGCGCCGTCCGGTCGATCACCTTGACCTTGACGGACTGCTCCAGGTTGCGCAGTTGCGACGGGGACAACTCGCCGTCGCAGATGACGGTGTCCGCCCCGGTGGCCAGCACCACGTCGCCCAGCTCGCCCACTTTCCCGCGACCGACGTAGGTGGCCGGGTCGGGGCGGTCGCGGCGCTGGATCAGGCCCTCGAGCACCTGGGAACCGGCGGTTTCGGCGAGCGCGGCCAGCTCGGTGAGCGAGTTCTCCGCGTCGACGACGGTACCGGCGTCCCAGACTCCCACCAGCACCACGCGTTCCAGCCGGAGCTGACGGTACTCCACCTCGGTGATGTCGGTCAGTTCGGTGGAGAGCCCGGCCACCCGGCGCAGCGCGTGCCGGTCGGCCAGTTCCAGCTCGCCGACGGTGTCGGCGGACTCCGGTGCCACCGCGTCGTCGGCGGTCGGCGGGGCGAACGACGGGTGCACGGCCTCGTCGGCACGATAAGTACGCAAAAGTTGCCTCCTCAGGTATCGATCGTGACACGCGAGCCGCCGTGACGCACCTACAATTCACGCCCGTCGGCGCTGCCCGATCCGGCCATCAGGGGCGTACCCAGCGACGACCGGCTGATCCGTACCGGCCCGTCCGCTTGCCGGGCCGGGTCGGGCGGCCGGGCCGGGCGGTCGGGCCGGGTCGCCACGCCGTACGCTTCGCCCGCGCCGCCGCCGTGCCGGAACGCGCGCAAGAATGGTCGGGCGGCCCGGCCCGGCCGCACCCACCAACGACGGAGGGAACCCGTGGCGACCACCCGCCTGCCCAGTGCCGGCTTCTCCATCACCATCCGGATCAGCATCCCCGCGGACGCGTCGGCGATCGGCCGGCTGACGACCTGTGTCGGCGAGGCGGGGGCGATCGTGACCGCGCTCGACGTGGTCGACTCCGATCCGGTCAGCGTGGTCGTCGACCTGACCTGTGACACGGCGGACTCGGCGCACGCCGACGACGTGGTCAAGGAGCTGGAGGCGCTCGACGGCGTCGAGGTGCGCAAGGTGTCGGACCGGACGTTCCTGCTGCATCTGGGCGGCAAGATCGAGGTGTCGCCGAAGGTGTCGCTGCGCAACCGGGACGAACTGTCCCGGGCGTACACGCCGGGCGTGGCCCGGGTCTGTCTGGCGATCGCCGACAATCCGGCCGACGCCCGCCGGTTGACCATCAAACGGAACACGGTGGCCGTTGTCACCGACGGGTCGGCGGTCCTCGGGCTGGGCAACCTCGGCCCGGCCGCGGCGCTGCCGGTGATGGAGGGCAAGGCCGCGTTGTTCAAGCGGTTCGGCGACGTCGACGCGTGGCCGGTGGTGCTCGACACCCAGGATCCGGACGAGATCGTGTCGATCGTGCGGGCGATCGCGCCGGGCTACGGCGGCATCAACCTGGAGGACATCGCCGCGCCGCGCTGCTTCGAGATCGAGTCGAAGCTACGCGAGCTGCTGGACATCCCGGTGTTCCACGACGACCAGCACGGGACCGCGATCTGCGTGCTGGCCGCGCTGACCAACGCGCTGCGGGTGGTCGGCAAGCAGCTCGGTGACGTACGGGTGGTGGTGTCCGGGGCAGGTGCCGCCGGTACGGCGATCATCAAACTGCTGCTGCGCCAAGGGGTCGGTGACGTCATCGCCTACGACCGTCCGGGTGCGCTGCACCGGGGGCTGTCCGGGCTGAACCCGACCTGGCAGTGGCTGGCCGAGCACACCAACGTCACCGGGTACGCCGGTGACCTGCCCGGTGCGTTGCGGGGTGCCGACGTGTTCATCGGGGTGAGCGCGCCCAACCTGCTGACCGGTGACGACATCGCGACGATGGCCCCGGACTCGATCGTGTTCGCGCTGGCGAACCCGGACCCCGAGGTGGACCCGCGGGAGGCCCGCAAGCACGCGGCCGTCGTCGCGACGGGGCGGTCCGACCAGCCGAACCAGATCAACAACGTGCTCGCCTTCCCCGGGGTGTTCCGGGGCATGCTGGACGCCCATGCGGAGACGTTCACCGACGACATGGCGCTGGCGGCGGCGCGGGCGATCGCGGACGTCGTCGGCGAGGAGCGGATCAACCCGACGGTGATCGTGCCGAGCGTCTTCGACCCCCGGGTGGCGCCGGCGGTGGCAGCCGCGGTGCGGGCGGCGGCCCAGCAGGCGGCCGCCGTACCGGTGCCGGCGGCCGACGAGGGTGCCGGCGGCGGGAGTCCGGCGGCGGCCACCGACGGGGGTCAGGCGACCGGCGGCGGCCCCGCCACGCTGGTGCAGGCCGGGCCGGCGCCGGTCGAGCAGCAGCCGACCACGGCCGCGCGCTGACCCGGCCGGCGCGGGTCAGCCGGCACCGGTCAGCAGCGTACGGGCGGCGTCGGTGAGGTCCGTGCCCGTGCCGGTCAGCCAGTGCACCCGCAGGTCCCGGCGGAACCAGGTGCGCTGGCGGCGGACGAAGCGTCGCGTCGCCCGTACCGTCTCCGCCCGGGCCTGCGGCTCGTCGTAGGCGCCGTCGAGCATCCGGAGCACCTGCTGGTAGCCGAGCGCCCGGCTGGCCGTACGGCCCTGCCGCAGGCCCTGCCGGACCAGCTCCTCGGTTTCGGCGACCAGGCCGTCGGCCCACATCCGGTCGACCCGTCGGGCGATCCGCTCGTCGAGCTCGTCGGTGGGCAGGTCCACCCCGAGCTGCACCGCGTCGTAGTAGGGCACCGGGTCCGGCAGGGCGGCGGTGAACGGGCGGCCGGTCAGCTCGACCACCTCGAGCGCGCGGACGATCCGCCGACCGTTGCTCGGCGCGATGGCAGCGGCGGCGGCCGGGTCGGCGGCGGCGAGTCGGGCGTGCAGCGACGCCGGGCCCTGTGTCGCCAGTTCGGTTTCGAGCTGGTCGCGCAGCGCCGGGTCGGTGCCGGGGAAGTCGAACTTCTCCAGGACCGCCCGGACGTACAGGCCGGAGCCGCCGACCAGCATCGGTAGTCGCCCACGGCGGTGGATGTCGTCGATCGCCGCTCTGGCCAGGCGCTGGTACTCGGCGACGCTGGCGGCGGCGGTGACCGGCCAGATGTCCAGCAGGTGGTGGGGCACGCCGGCCCGTTCCTCCGGGGTGAGTTTTGCGGTGCCGATGTCCAGGCCCTGGTAGAGCTGCATCGAGTCGGCGTTGACCACTTCGGCGTTCAGTGCCTGGGCGAGCGCGATGCTCAGCGCGGACTTGCCGGCCGCGGTCGGGCCGACGATCGCGACGACGCGACCCGGCCGCGTCGTCGCCGTCGGGACCGGCTGCACCGTCGGGACCGTACGGCGGTCCGCGGTCGGCTCCGGGCGACGGCCGGTGCGGTCCTGGTCGGTCATGTGTGCTGCCACGAGGCCACAAAGTACGCCACCCCGTAGGGGGCGGCGTACCAGTGCAGTCGGCCGGCCCACCCGGCGACCTGGTCGGCCGCGCCGGCGGCCACCTGCCAGGCCGCGCGGCCGGCGACCCGCAGCTCGGCGGCGACCTGTGGGTCGAGCGCCGCCATTGCGGGGTGGTCGGCGCCGGCCAGCGCCGTGGCCACCCGGTCGTCGAAGGGTTCGGCGCGCTCGTCGTGGTATCCGGGGGCGGCGGCCCCCCGGCACGCCGACCCGTCCCCCATCACCAGCGCCCCCCAGGCAGCGGTGTCGGCGGCGAGGTGCTGGCCGAACCGGCGGCAGTCGGTTGCCGGCGCCGTGTCCGGCACCGCGACCAGCTCGACGGTGTGCCGGCCGCCGTCGAAGCCATTGCGGGCCAACAGCCAGGCGGCGACGGTGAGGCTCAGCGGCATCCGGCCACCGGATCGCGCTGCGGCGGACCGGGTCGGCGCGGCGGACCGGGTCGGCGCGGCGGACCCGACGGGGGCCCGCGTCGACCGGGTGGGCAGGTCCACGTCGACCGGTATGCCGTAGGGCCGGAAGCTGGCCCGCACCGGCGGTCGGTACACCGGCCAGGCCGGCACCGCCGGGGCCGCTGCAGCCGGCGGGGCCGGCACCGCCGGAGCCGCCGTGACCCGGGCGGGACCGGGATCCTGACCGCCGATCACCACGATCCGGTCGACCGGGCTGGCGAGCAGTTCGCGTACGGCGGTGTCGGCGGCGGTGCGCAACGCATCGAGTTCGACGGCCGCCCGCCCCGCGCCCTCGGGGACGATCACCGGCGGCTGTGGGCAGAAGGCGGCGTGGATCATGGGCACCGGCCTACGGTAGCCGGGATCCGGCATGGCATTGCGCAATCGGACAGTGACTGTCGGTGCTGCGATTCGGCCCGTTCGGGTACGGCTGCCGGGTCGACCCCGGACAAGGACACCGTATGGTCACGGTCGGCGACAGGCGCTCGACGCGGACAGGGTTGGACCTGTGACAATGCGCGGGGGAAACTTACCCGCAATCTAACTGCGCCGTGGCGGCGTCTATCGAGGGATCTCGATCTTGTGGCGCCGGGAGAACGAGGATGGGCACATGAGCGACTGGACTTCCTTCGGACGGGTTGATGCGGACGGCACGGTCTACGTCAAGACCTCCGAAGGAGAGCGCGCGGTCGGTTCCTGGCAAGCGGGAGCGCCCGAGGAAGGGCTGGCGCACTTCGCCCGCCGGTTCGCCGATCTGGTGACCGAGGTCGATCTGACGGAGGCCCGGCTACAGTCCGGCGCCGCAGACGCGACGCATTCGCTCACCACGATCCGGCGATTGCGGGGCTCACTCGCCGAGGCCCACGTGGTCGGCGACCTCGATGCGCTCGCGGAGCGGCTGGACAAGCTCACCGCGCTCGCCGAGGAGAAGGCGGCGCAGGCCAAGGTGGCCCGCGACGCGGCCCGCGCCGAGGCGTTGGCCCGCAAGACCGCGCTGGTCGAGGAGGCGGAGAAGCTGGCCGCCGAGTCGACCGGCTGGAAGACCGCCGGGGACCGGCTCAAGGAGATCCTCGACGAGTGGAAGACCATCCGGGGCGTCGACAAGAAGGCCGACGGCGAGTTGTGGAAACGGTTCGCCGCCGCCCGGGACGGGTTCACCCGCCGCCGGGGTGCCCACTTCGCGACCCTCGACTCCCAGCGTAAGCAGGCCCAGACCGCCAAGAGCGAGCTGGTCGCCGAGGCGGAGTCGCTGGCCGAGTCGACCGACTGGGCGGCCACCGCGAACCGGCTCAAGGAGCTGATGACCCAGTGGAAGGCGGCCCCCCGCGCGTCGAAGGAGGCCGAACAGAAGCTGTGGGAACGGTTCCGGGCCGCCCAGGACGCCTTCTTCACCCGCCGCAGCGAGGTCTTTTCGGCCCGCGACGCCGAGCAGCGCGCCAACCTGGAGCGCAAGCAGGCGCTGCTGACCGAGCTGGAAGCCATCGACGTCGACACGGATCCGCGAACCGCACAGGCGAAGCTGCGCGAGGCACAGGGCCAGTGGCACGACATCGGTCGGGTGCCACGCGAGTCGCAGGCCGGCCTGGACCGTCGGCTGCGGGCCGTCGAGGAGCGGGTACGCGAGGCGATGGACTCGGCCTGGCGACGGACCGAGCCGTCGGCCAACCCGCTGCTGACCCAGATGCGCGAGCAGGTCGCCGAGGCCGAGCAGCGGCTGGCCCGCGCCCGGGCCGCCGGTGACGCGAAGCGGATCCGCGAGGCGGAGAAGGCCCTCGCCGGCAAGCGACAGTTCCTGGAGCTGGCCGAGAAGGCCGGCTGAGTCATCCGCGTTCGGCGAGCGCTGACGGCACCGGCCGGTGCCGTCAGCGCTCGCCGGTCAAAGCAGTGGCCGGGCCGTCAGCGCTCGCAGGCCGAAGCGGTGGCCGGGGCCGGTGGCGGCGCGCCGATCGTCGGCAGACCCAGCAGCACGCCACCGGCGGTACGCGGCGTACGGCCCGCCTCGTACGCGTCGCCGGCCCGGGTACGGCGGTGCGCGATCGGCTCGCCGTCGGCGTTGAGGTGGTGCGGCGCGGCGTAGCTGACCACGGTCTCGACGATGTCGCCGGGGCGGACACGCCCGGCGAGCGTACCGGCGTCGAAGTGCACCAGCCGACCGTCCCGGGCCCGGCCGGAGAGCCGGCCGGTGCGCTCGTCCTTGCGTCCCTCGCCGACCGCGACGAGGACCTCCACCGGCTGGCCGACCAGTCGCCGGTTCTCCGCCCAGGTGATCTCCTCCAGGCAGGCGATCAGCCGCTCGTACCGCTGCTGCACCACCGCCTTCGGCAGCTGGTCGGGCAGCGCCGCCGCCGGCGTACCGGGGCGTTTCGAGTACTGGAAGGTGAACGCCGAGGCGAACCGGGCGGCCCGGACCACCTCGAGGGTGCGCTCGAAGTCCTCCTCGGTCTCTCCGGGGAACCCGACGATGATGTCCGTGGTGATCGCCGCGTCCGGCATCGCGGCGCGGACCTTGTCGATGATGCCGAGATAGCGGTCGGCGCGGTACGACCGGCGCATCGCCCGCAGCACCGCGTCGGATCCCGACTGCAGCGGCATGTGCAGCGAATGACAGACGTTGTCGGTCTCGGCCATCGCGGCGATCACGTCGTCGGTGAAGTCCTTCGGGTGCGGGCTGATGAACCGGACCCGTTCCAACCCGTCGACCTCGCCGCAGGCGCGCAGCAGTTTGCCGAACGCGAACCGGTCACCGAACTCCACACCGTAGGAGTTGACGTTCTGCCCGAGCAGCGTCACCTCCAGCACGCCCTCGGCGACCAGCGCCCGCACCTCGGCGAGGACGTCGCCGGGGCGGCGGTCCTTCTCCCGGCCACGCAGCGACGGCACGATGCAGAAGGTGCAGGTGTTGTTGCAGCCGACCGAGATGGACACCCAGCCGGCGTAGGTCGACTCCCGGCGCGCCGGCAGCGTGGAGGGGAAGACCTCCAGGGATTCGAGGATCTCCACCTCGGCGGTGGCGTTGTGCCGGGCCCGGTCGAGCAGCGCCGGGAGGGCGCCGATGTTGTGGGTGCCGAAGACGACGTCGACCCAGGGGGCGCGGCGGACGATCTCGCTGCGGTCCTTCTGCGCCAGGCAGCCGCCGACGGCGATCTGCATCTGCGGGTGCGCGTCCTTGACCGGCCGCAGATGGCCGAGGTTGCCGTACAGCCGGTTGTCGGCGTTCTCCCGCACCGCGCAGGTGTTGAAGACGACGACGTCGGGATCGTCGGACTCCCCCGCCCGGACGTAGCCGGCTGCTTCCAGCAGGCCGGAGATCCGTTCGGAGTCGTGCACGTTCATCTGGCAACCGTAGGTGCGCACCTGGTAGGTACGCGGGTGGCGGGCGTGTGCTGCGCTGGTAGTCATGACAGGGGACAGCGTAGCCGCCGGCGCGACGCCGGTGTCACGCTCAGGCGGCCGCCCGGGCCGGCACCACCGAGTCCGGGCCCCAGCGGGAGGCGCCGCAGGACACGCCGTTGTGACAGCCGGGGTCGACGAGGCTGCACGGGCGCAGGTTGCTGCGCCGGTCGCCGTAGCTGGTCGGCTCGATGTCCAGGTGCACCGGGCGCATGGTGCCGTCCGGCGAGATCAGCAGATGCCGACCGGGGTCGAGGGTGTCGTCGGGCAGGACGCAGCGGCGCCGTACCCGGCGGGCGAACGCGGCGAGCACCCGGGTCTCCGACAGCTCCGGTGGGGCGGCGTAGCAGTCGACCGTCACCGGAAAGTCCCCGGCGCCCTGCCAGATGTCGCAGAGCACCGCGTCGTCGGGGAACTGGTCCGCGACGGCGTCACTGAGCGCGACCACCGGTCGACCCAGTACGGCCGTGAGGCCGGCTCGAATCTGGCCGGGGGCGAGTGGCCCGTCGATGGACCAGTTCCACAACGCGGCGCGAAACGGTGCAATCGCCATAGGATCATGTTGCCGGGGCGGCCGCGACTACGCGGCGTGTGTTACCGCTCCGTGACCATTCGAGTTGCCTTCCGACACACAGCCCCGCCTAAAGTGGCGGGACGGTCGTGAGGTGGCCTCGCCGATCGCCGGCACAGGGGACGGTGCATGACAGGACGGAGCTCGACGGTGACGACCAGTGAACCACTCATCGTGCTCAGTGGGGTCAACAAGTGGTTCGGCCCGCTGCACGTCCTCGACGATGTCGACCTGTCGGTCCACCGGGGCGAGGTCGTGGTGGTGATCGGCCCTTCGGGTTCCGGCAAGTCCACGCTGTGCCGCGCGATCAACCGGCTGGAGCCGATCAACTCCGGCACGATCCTGTTCGATGGTCGACCGCTGCCGGCCGAGGGCCGCGCGCTTGCCCGGCTGCGCAGCGAGGTCGGCATGGTGTTCCAGTCGTTCAACCTCTTCGCGCACAAGACGATCCTGGAGAACGTCACACTCGGTCCGGTGAAGGTGCGCCGGGAGAAGCCGGCGGCGGTCCGGGAACGTGCCCTGCAACTGCTCGACCGGGTCGGGATCGCCAACCAGGCCGACAAGTACCCGGCGCAGCTCTCCGGCGGCCAGCAGCAGCGGGCGGCGATCGCCCGGGCGTTGGCGATGCAGCCGAAGGCGATGCTGTTCGACGAGCCGACCAGTGCCCTCGACCCGGAGATGGTCGGCGAGGTGCTGGACGTGATGACGTCACTGGCGGCAGAGGGGATGACGATGGTCGTCGTCACCCACGAGATGGGCTTCGCCCGGCACGCCGCGAACCGGGTGATCTTCATGGCCGACGGCCAACTGGTCGAGGACGCCCCGCCGACGGAGTTCTTCGCCAACCCGAGCAGTGACCGCGCCAAAGACTTCCTGTCGAAGATCCTCACGCACTGACACCGCTTCCGGACATGTTTCATCCATCGTGGAGTCGGCCGCGATCCGGCGGGCTTCCCATCGAAAAGGAGATCACCGAGCAATGCGTATGTCACGCGTAGCGGCGGTAGCCGCCGCAGCCGCCCTGGCGCTGTCCGTGGCCGCCTGCGGCGACAGCAACGAGGGTACGGGCAGCGAGAACCCTGAGGTGGCGACGCCGACGTTCGAGGCCGGCACCACCATGGCCCGGCTCAGCGAAGCCGGGAAGATCACCGTCGGCACCAAGTTCGACCAGCCCGGCTTCGGCCTGCTCGGCCTTGACGGCAAGCCGGCCGGTTTCGACGTCGAGATCGCCAAGCTGATCGCGGCCGAGCTGGGCATCGAGGCCGACGACATCGAGTACGTGGAGGCTCCCTCCGCCGTACGCGAGGAGGTCATCGAGCAGGGCCGGGTCGACATCGTGGTCGCCACCTACACGATCAACCCCGCCCGCAAGGAGCGGATCGACTTCGCCGGCCCGTACTACGTCGCCGGCCAGCACATCATGGTCCGCGCCGACGACGACTCGATCACCGGGCCGGAGTCGTTCGAGGCCGGCGACAAGAAGGTCTGCTCGGCGCAGGGCTCCACCCCGGCGGAGAACATCCAGGAGTACCTGGCCAACGCCGGCGAGCAGCTGGTGCTCTTCGACGTCTACGACAAGTGCGTCGAGGCGCTGCGCGGCGGTCAGGTCGACGCGGTCACCACGGACAACGTGATCCTGCTCGGCTTCATCGCCGAGAACGAGGGCGAGTTCAAGCTGGCAGGTGAGCAGTTCACCGAGGAGCCGTACGGCATCGGGGTGAAGAAGGGTGACGACGCGTTCCGCGACTTCATCAACGACACCCTGGAGAAGATCTACGAGGACGGCTCGTACGCCCAGGCGTGGGAGTCCACCGCCGGCGCGTTCGACGACAACACCCCGACCGGCCCGGCCGTCGACCGCTACTGACGACCGTCCCGGTCACACCTGACCGAGCACGGCCGGCCCGGGTGAACCTCGGCCCGGGTCGGCCGCTCGGCACCGGCCGGCCCGGGTCTACTCTGCCCCGGTCGGCCGCCAGGCACCGGCCGGCAGTCCCGGCGCACGCTTCGCAGGAAGGGTCCACCGCGTGAGAGTGCTCGTCGACCACTTCGACGTGTTCGTCGGAGGTTTCTGGCTCACCCTTCAGCTGTGCGTGCTCTCCGCGACCGGCGCGCTGCTGATCGGTACGTTCATCGCGGTCCTGCGGATCTCGCCGGTGCCGCCACTGCGCTGGCTCGGCGGGGCGTACGTCACGGTCTTCCGCAACGTGCCGCTGACCATCGTGATGTTCTTCTCGGCCTTCGGCCTGCCGGCGCTCGGCTCCAACGCGGACTTCCTGCGGATCCCGGGGCTGAGCACGATCTTCAGCCGGCTCGGTATCGACCTGCCGTACTTCCGGTTCGCGGTGATCGCGCTCAGCGTCTACACCGGGGCGTTCGTCTGCGAGGCGCTGCGCAGCGGGATCAACGCGGTGCCGCCGGGGCAGGCCGAGGCCGCCCGGGCCATCGGGTTGACCTTCACCCAGAACCTGCGGCACGTCGTGCTGCCGCAGGCGTGGAAGGCGGCGATCGTCCCGCTCGGCAGCGTGATCATCGCGATGATCAAGAACTCGGCGCTGGCCGGTTTCTTCGGCGTCGTCGGCGATCTGTCGAACTCGGCCCAGAACCTGACCAGCGCGCTCGGGGAGCCGATCATCCCGGTCTTCGTGGGCATCTCGATCGGCTTCCTGATCATGACAGTGCCGTTGGGGATGCTGCTCGACCGGGTCGAGGCGCGTCGGGCGGTGGCCCGGTGAGGACCGTCCACGGCGACCGACCGACGGCCGGACCCCAGGGACCGGGCACCACGAACGAAGGATGGGCAGCGTGAGCCAGCAGAGCGTGCTGTACGACGCCCCCGGGCCACGCGCCCGGTTGGTCACCCTGATCGTCAGTGTGCTGTCGGCGGTCGCGGCCGCCATCGCGGCCTACTTCCTGATCTACCGGCCGCTGGCGGCCCGGGACCAGTTCACCATGGACAAGTGGGGCCCGCTGGTCGACCCCGGCAACGAGGTGTTCAGCCAGGTCTGGTCGCTACTCGGGCAGGGAATCCGGGCCACGTTGACCGCCGCCGGGCTGGCGATCGTGCTGTCGCTGCTGTTCGGCACCGCGCTGGCGGTGCTGCGGATCCAGCTCAAGGCGTTGATGCGGCGCCGCTTCGTCGGTCTCGCCACCCCACTGGCGATCGCGGTGCGCACGCTGAGCTGGGTACTCAACGCGGTGACCCGCTTCTGCGTCGAGGTGTTCCGCGGGCTGCCGGTGGTCATCACGATCTTCTTCGTGGCCCGGGGTCTGCCGGAGCTGGGGCTGGAGATCACCCTGCCGTTCGGCCACGAGATGCTGCCGTACCTGGTGCTGGGCCTGACCATCTACAACGGCGTGGTGATCGGTGAGATCGTGCGCTCCGGGATGGAGGGGCTGCCCTCGGGGCAGCGGGAGGCCGCCGCCGCGATCGGGCTGACCTCGTTCCAGACGACCAGGATGATCCTGCTGCCGCAGGCGTTCCGGATCATGCTGCCGGCACTGATCAGCCAGCTGATCGTGGTGCTCAAGGACACCTCGCTGGGCTTCATCATCGGCTACCAGGAAACGCTGCTGGTGGGCCGGACGATCATCCAGAACCTGCGTAACCCGATCCAGGTGTACATCGTGATCGGAGTGCTGTTCATCGCGGTCAACTACGCGCTGTCCAAGCTGGCCGAGTTCGTCCAGCGAACGCTGGCCAAGGGGCGGCGTACCGCCGCGATTCCGCCAGCGGCACCGCCACCGTCGACGACGGCGGCCGGCCAGCAGCAGCAACCAGGCACCCCCGCCGGTGGCGCGACGGCGGCGGCCACCCCTACGCCCTGACCTGACCTGACCTGACCGCCCCGATCCATCCCGCTCGCCCCCGCCCCTGACCCCTGACCCCTGACCCCGACGATCTTGCACTTATCGACGGACAAACGCGACATTTGCTCTCGATAACTGCAAGATCGCGGGGTCAGGGGTGGGGTGGAGTGGTGGGCGACGTCAGCGGGCGATCTCGGTGACCCGTGACTCCCGGACGACGGTGACCCGGATCTGCCCCGGGTAGGTGAGCTCCTCCTCGACCTGCTTGGCCACGTCGCGGGCGAGCACCGCCGCCCCGATGTCGTCGACGTCGTCGGGCTTGACCATCACCCGGATCTCCCGGCCGGCCTGCATGGCGAAGACCTTCTCGACGCCGACCTTGCCGGCGGCGATCTCCTCGATCCGCTCGAGCCGCTTGACGTACGCCTCGAGGCTTTCCCGCCGCGCACCGGGGCGCCCACCGGAGCAGGCGTCGGAGGCCTGGGTGAGGACCGCTTCGATGGTCTGCGGCAGCACCTCGTTGTGGTGGGCCTCGATCGCGTGGACGACGTCCTCGGTCTCCCCGTACTTGCGGGCGACGTCGGCGCCGATCAGCGCGTGGCTGCCCTCGACCTCGTGGGTCAGCGCCTTGCCGATGTCGTGCAGGAACGCGCAGCGCTTGATCAGCGGCACGTCCAGCCGCAGTTCGGCGGCCATCACCCCGGCGATGTGGGCGGTCTCGACCAGGTGTTTGAGGACGTTCTGACCGTACGAGGTGCGGTAGCGCAGGCGACCGAGCAGGGTCACCAGCTCGGGGTGGATCTCGGTGATGCCCACGTCGACGAGGGCGTCCTCGGCGGCCCGGTGGCACAACTGCTCGACCTCGCTGCGGGCGGTGTCGAAGACCTCCTCGATCCGGTGCGGGTGGATCCGGCCGTCGAGGACCAGCTTCTCCAGGGTGAGTCGGCCGATCTCCCGGCGTACCGGGTCGAAGCAGGACAGCAGGACGGCTTCGGGGGTGTCGTCGATGATGAGGTTGACCCCGGTGACGGACTCGAACGCCCGGATGTTGCGCCCCTCGCGGCCGATGATGCGGCCCTTCATCTCGTCGCCGGGCAGGTGCAGCACGCTGACCACGCTCTCGGCGGTCTGCTCGCTGGCCACCCGCTGGATGGCGTCGACCACGATGTGCCGCGCCCGCTGGTCGGCGGTGGCGCGGGCATCGGATTCGATGTCGCGGACCAGGATCGCCGCTTCCCGCTTGGCCTGGCTCTCGATCGCCTCGACGAGCTCGCCACGGGCCGCCTCAGCGGTCAGCCCGGCCACCCGTTCCAACTCGCGCTGCCACCGCTCCTCGGCGGCGGCCAGGTCGGCCTCGCGGGCGGCCAGGGCGGCCTTGCGCTGCGCCAACTCGGCGGCGGTGGCACTGAGCCTGCGGTCCCGCTCGGCGACCCGGTCGGCCTCCTCGGCGTGCAGCCGTTCCCGCTCGTCCATCCGTTGCGTGCGGCGGTCCAGCTCGACCGACTGTTCCTTCACGGTACGGGAGAGCATGGCGATCTCCCGTTCGCCGCTGCGGCGGGCGGCCGCCCGGACCTGCTCGGCCTCGGACTCGGCCTGCCGGTGTGCCCGTTCGAGGATGGTGTCGGCTTCGGCGCGGGCCGCGTCGAGCACCCGCCGGGCTTCGGCGCGGGCGGCGATCGCCTCGGCCTTGGCGGCTGCGGCGTCCGTCCGGGCCGCCGCAGCGGCGGACTTGGCCTGCTCGACGGCGGCGGAGGCTTCGTCGGCGGCGGTGCGCAGCGCGGCCAACGACTGCTCCTGCCGGTCCCGGGCGGCGACGAAGGCCGGATCGTCCTCGGCCGGGGGCGCTGGCGGTGCCGTGAGAGTGAGTCGGCGCAGGGTGCGCACCCCGATGGCGAGGCCGACGAAGACGACACCGACGAGCAGGACGACGATGGCGAACAGCGCCCACTCCAGCCCGGTCATGCCGGACCTCCGGGCACGCTGACACCCATGTCTTCCGCTGCCCTACGCTGCGCCACGCCCGCCTCCAGTCCGCCGTCGGCCACCCGGAGGTATGTCGCTCCGGCCCGGCCACGGCTATGGGAACACCCGACCGTGGCGGCTGACCATCGACCAGACGGCACCTCGCGGTGCCTCGTCACGGCAGGCGAGAGCCGCTGCGACGAGCCATGGCCACCGGACCGGCCTGTCCGGTAACGACGTATCTGGCTACTGAGCTGTTGCGAAGTGATGCCGTACCGTTATGCGATCTATGTTGTGCGGTTAGCCTGCGACGGATCGGTTGTTCGTCTGTAACGCGAGGCTAGGTCGCGAGGGGCCGTTCGGTCAAGAACTCATGATCCGAGCGGCAGCAGAACGTAGGGCATCGGCGCGCTCACTCGCAGCTGATCGCACTCAGGATGCGGCGGGATGAGTCGGAAATTTGGCACATCCTGCGGAGGACGACGTCTCGTCACGTGGACCAGGACTGCCCGGCATCCGGGTCGGGAAGGTCACCGATCAGCGCATCCTCCGCCACCGTGTCGGTGAACTCTGCCGCTTCGGCGGACTGCGCGGCGAGCGCGTCGCGCACCACCGGCACCGCCACACCCGCCGGGTAGCCCTTGCGGGCGAGCATGGCGACGAGCCGCCGGAACAGCACGTCGGGCGCACCTCGGGCGGTCCGCAACTTGCGGGCGACCAGCTCCTCGGCGGTCGCCCGCTCGGTCTGCTCGTCGAGCCCGTCGAGCGCGTCCCGGGCCACCTGCGGATCCACACCGCGCTGGCGCAGCTCGACAGCGAGATTGCGCCGGGCCAGGCCTCGGCCGTGGTGCCGGCTGCTCACCCAGGCGCGGGCGAACGCGGCGTCGTCGATCATCCCGACCTCGTCGTAGCGATCCAGGACCGCCCCGGCCGTCTCGTCGGAGATGCCCCGACGTCGCAGCGCCGCCGCGAGCTCGGCCCGGGTACGCGGTCGCACGGCGAGCTGGCGCAGGCAGATGTCCCGGGCCTGCTGAGCTTCATCCTGCGGCTCGCCTCCGGCACCGGCGCTGGCCCCGGCCCGGACGTTGCCGGAGGCGCCCCGGCCGGCGCCCGGACGGTCCGGGCCGCTGCCCGGGCCGATCGGATCGTCGTCGGAACCGTCGGCCGGCGGCCGTCCGGAGGCACGGCGGGGACGGGGTGGAGCCGCGTCCCAGCCCCGCCCCGTCCGTGCGCCTCGGCGCCGCCCCGCCATGTGGGTCAGAAGTCGACCGGCGGCAGCTCAGGCCCGCCGGCTTCGTCGGCACCGAGCACCCCGACGCCCAGCTTCTCCAGGATCTTCTTCTCGATCTCGGCTGCCACGTCCGGGTTCTCCCGAAGGAACTCGCGGGCCTTCTCCTTGCCCTGGCCGAGCTGGTCGCCGTCGTAGGTGTACCAGGCGCCGGACTTACGAATGATCGACTGCTCCACCCCGACGTCGATCAGCGAGCCTTCCCGGGAGATGCCCTTGCCGTACATGATGTCGAACTCGGCCTGCTTGAACGGTGCGGAGACCTTGTTCTTCACGACCTTGACCCGGGTCCGGTTACCGACGATGTCGGTGCCGTCCTTGAGGCTTTCGATCCGGCGCACGTCCAGCCGCACCGAGGCGTAGAACTTCAGTGCCCGGCCACCGGTGGTGGTCTCCGGGGAGCCGAACATCACACCGATCTTCTCCCGAAGCTGGTTGATGAAGATCGCGGTGGTCCCGGTGCTGTTCAACACACCGGTGATCTTGCGCAACGCCTGGCTCATCAGCCGGGCCTGCAGGCCGACGTGGCTGTCGCCCATCTCCCCCTCGATCTCGGCGCGCGGCACCAGGGCCGCGACCGAGTCGATGACGACGATGTCCAACGCGCCGGAGCGGATCAGCATGTCGGCGATCTCCAACGCCTGCTCACCGGTGTCCGGCTGGGAGACCAGCATCGCATCGGTGTCCACGCCGAGCGCCTTGGCGTACTCCGGGTCGAGGGCGTGCTCGGCGTCGATGAACGCCGCGATGCCACCGGCACGCTGGGCGTTGGCCACCGCGTGCAGGGCGACCGTGGTCTTACCGCTGCTCTCCGGCCCGTAGATCTCCACCACCCGGCCGCGCGGCAGGCCGCCGACACCGAGGGCCACGTCGAGGGCGATGGACCCGGTCGGGATCACCGCGGTCTGGATCACCGGCCGCTCGCCCAGCCGCATCACCGAACCCTTGCCGAACTGCTTGTCGATCTGGGCCAGCGCCAGATCGAGCGCCTTTTCCTTGTCTGGCAATGCCGCCATTGCTGCCACCCCTACGTTCGCCGACTTCCCAGGCGTCCTGGCCGAGCTTCTCGTCACACGGGTCACGCTAGGCGCTGGGTCCGACAGAAAACAGCCGACTGGCCGCAGCCTGTGGACGAGCACCTCGCTGTGGACAATAGCCGAACAGGTGTACGACTGGGCCAGCGGACACGCCGACGAATTTCACACCAGAATGCAGTCACCCAAGCACGCAAAGTAATTGTTTACCGAGAGCGCATCAATGGACGACGACAGGTGACCGAAACGGTTGCCCGGTTGCCCCGACCGGATCCCTGCATCGGCCCGCTCACCGCAACCGGGCGGGCACCCGGTCCGGATAGGCGGCACAGACCGCCCGCCAGACCGCCGCCGTCTCCTCACCGGCCGCGAGCGCCTGCGCGATGGTACGCCCACCCAACTGGGCCAGCACCTGATCCGCAGCGATACTGCGGGCGTACGCCGGCCCGAAGACCTCGTCCAGCCGTCCCCAGAAGTCCGTCAGCCGCATCCCGCGCCCCTCCCCGATCGTCGTACCGCTGACCCGCACGTCGTGCCCCGACTCCCGGTCAGCCCGGCCGCCCTGCGGGCCGTGCCGCCGGGACCGGGCGCAGCGCCAGAGCCAGCAGCGGCACGGTGGCCACTGCGGCCAGAATGGTCAGCACACCGAAACTGACCAGCCCCACGATGACACCGCTGACCGCGCCGGCCGCCGCGCCGGCCAGCCCCATCACCAGATCGGACAGGCCCTGCACCGACGGTCGCACGTCGACCGGGACCGACTCCGACAGCAACGTCGAACCGGCCACCATCGTGCCTGACCAGCCCAGGCCGAGCAGCACCAGCCCGATCACCAGCCGCAGGGTGTCGTGACCGGCCGTCCCGGCGACCGCGCACGCGGCCAGCAACAACCCGACCCCACCCAGGATGACGGGCCGACGGCCGGCCCGGTCGGTCAGCCAGCCCACCACCGGCGCGAACGCGTACATCCCGGCGATGTGCAGGCTCAGCACCAGGCCGACCACCTGCAGCAGTTCGTCGCCGACGTGTGCGTAGCCCAGATGCACCGGTGTCATCGCCATCACGCCGACCATGACCAGGTGCCCGACCGCCACGGCGGCGATGCCGAGCCGGGCGGCGGGCCGGTCGGCGATGACCGCGAACGCCGCCCGCAGCCCCCGCCCGGGCGCCGCGTCAGGACCGGGCGCGGCGTCAGGACCGGGCGCGGCGGTGGATGCTCCGGCAGGGCCGGGTACGGCAGCCGGTGACCCGGCGGCGAGCCGGCGGGCGAGCAGCAGCGGATCCGGACGCAGCACCAGCCAGACGAGTCCGGCGGCGAGCAGGAACGCCAGCGTGCTGAAGGCGAACGGGCCGGACAACGGGGTCAGTCCGATGCCGATGCCCGCCTGGTTGGCCAGCCCCGCGAGGTTGGGCGCGGTGACCGCGCCGATCGTCGTCGCCCACACCACCAGGGAGAGCTGCCGGCCCCTGCGGTGCGGTTCGGCGAGGTCGACGGCGGCGTACCGGGCCTGCAGTCCGGCCGTGCTCGCGCCACCGAACAGCAGCATCCCGGCGAAGAGCAACGGCACCCAACCGCGCGCGGCGGCGACCACGACCAGCACGCCGCCGGCGGCGCCGACCAGGTAGGCCAGCGCCAGGCCGGGGCGACGCCCGTACCGGTTCATGATGCCCACCACGGGTACGGCGAGCAGCGCCCCGCCGACAACGGCGGCGCTCTGCGCCAACCCGGAAACGGTCACGCCACCGAGGCGGGCCGCGAGCAGACCGCCCACCGCGATGCCGATGGTGATCCCGATACCGCCGATCACCTGGGTGCCGGCGAGTAGTCGCAGGGTGCGCCGCTGCACCCGGGCGGTGTCGACCGGCGGTGGGTCGGCCACCACGGGTGCCGTGGTCGAGGAGATCATCACGAACGTCCTTCGGTCAGCAGCCGCCCGGCGATGGTCAGGTCGGCGACCAGTCCCCGGTAGGCGACGTCGCGGTCGTCGGCCCGCAACACGGCGGAGGGGTGGATGGTGGCCACCAGCACGGCCGGCGCGACCGGGAAGTCCACCGCCCGCTGGGCCGAGTCCGGCCAGGGCATCGGCACCCCACGCGAACGGGTGACCCGGAACGACGGACCGAGCAGCGCCTGCCCGGCGGTCGCGCCGAGCACCACGATCACGCGCGGACGCAGCTTCCCGAACTCCGCGACCAGCCAGGGTCGGCAGGCGGCGATGTGCACCCGGTCCGGCGTCTGATGGATCCGCCGTCGCCCGCGCAGCTCGAACCGGAAGTGTTTGACCGCGTTGGTCAGGTAGATCTGGTCGACGGGGATCGCCGCGTCGTCGACCGCGCGGCGCAGCAACCGGCCGGCCGGGCCGACGAACGGCAGACCCTGCTGGTCCTCGACGTCGCCGGGCTGTTCGCCGACCATGACCACCCGGGCGTCGGGCGCACCTCGGCCGAAGACCACCTGGCTGGCGTCCCGGTGCAGTTCGCAGCCCCGGCAACCGGCGGCGGCTTCCCGTAGGGCGGCGAGGTCGGCGGCGTCCGTGGGAACGTAGCGGTCCGCGCCCGCTGCGGTCTGCTGTGTGGTCACCGGACCTTCATACCGCTCCGGCCTCACCGGCCGACACCCGGCCTGTGCGCCGGCGTACCGGCCTGCCCTGTCGCGGCCGCCTGCCCGATCGCGGCCGCCAGTGCGGGGACGGCCGCGTCGTCGAGGCCGCTGACCGTGACCCGGATACCGGGCGCGCTGCGCAGCCGGTGCCGGGAGCCCGGGGAGACGCAGTAGCCGGCGGCGTGCAGAGTGGTGACGGCGTGCAGCTCGTCGGGGACGGGGATCCACACGTTCAGCCCGCTGTCGCCGTGGCTGGCGACGCCGAGCCTGGCCAGCGCGGTGCGCAGCGTCTGCCGGCGGTGCCGGTACGCCGTACCGGCCGCCGCCACCGTCGCCGCGACCTCGCGGTCGCGCCACAGCTCGGCGAGCAGCCGCTGCAGCACGGTGGAGACCCAGCCTGCGCCGATGCGTGCCCGGCCGACGACCCGGCCGACGGTGGCCTCGTCGCCGGCGAGCACCGCCACCCGCAGGTCGGGCCCGTACGGTTTGCTGGCCGAGCGGAGGAAGGCCCACCGTCGGCTGGCTCCGGCCAGCACCTGCGGCGCGGCGTCGGACAGCTCGGCGGCGTGGTCGTCCTCGATGAGCAGGACGTCCGGCCCGGACCGCAGGGTGGCGCGCAGGGCCGCCGCCCGGTGCGGGCCGAGGACCGCCCCGGTCGGGTTCTGGGCGCGGGTGGTGACGACGACGGCGGCCGCGCCGGCGGTCAGCGCCTGGCGCAGACCGGCATCGGTCGGGCCGTCGTCGTCGACCGGCATCGGCACCGCGGTGAGACCGAGGGCGGCGACCAGGTCGAGCAGGTCCGCCCAGCCGGGGTCCTCCACCGCCACCCGGTCGCCCGGCCGCAGATGACTGGTCAGCAGGCGCTCCATGCCGTCGAGGGCACCGCTGGTGAGAGTCATGGCGCCGGGTGGCAGGCCGACCTCGGCGAGGCGGTCGGTGGCCAACGCGGTGATCTCGGGCAGTACGCCGGCGTCGGCGTAGCCGGCGGTGGTGCCGTCGGCGGCCAGTCTCCGGGACACCTCGGCCAGCGGCCCGGCGAGGCCGGGCAGCAGTCGGCGGTCGGGTTCGCCGGTGGACAGGTCGAGCCCGCCGGGTGGTGGGCCGGGTCGGGGGGCGGATCGGGGTCCGGCGACCGGCGGCCGGGGCCGGATCCGGGTGCCCCGGCGGCCGGCGGTGTCCACGATGCCGCGGTGCCGCAGCGTCTGGTACGCCCGGGCGACCGTGGCGGGGCTGACCCCGAGCGCGGCGGCCAGGCTCCGGACGGCCGGCAGCGGGTCGCCGGCGGTCAGGTCACCGGTACGCACGCCCGCTTCGACGCTGGCGGCGATCTCGATGGCGGTGGATCCGCTCGGCTGATAATGTGCTGCCACAGTCATCAGATTGTACTAGTACGAAATCGGAGCCGCCGATGTACCCCCGTACCGCCCGCACCACGGCAGCCCGCGACCGCGACCGGATCAGCTACGAACGGGCAGCCGCCCACCGCATCCTGGACGAGGCGTACCACTGCTGCCTGACGTTCGTCGTCGACGGCGCGCCGCGCGCCCTGCCCACCCTGCACGTCCGCGTCGACGAAACGCTCTACCTGCACGGATCCACCGGCAGCACGCCGCTGCTCGCCGCCCGGGGGCCCGCCGGGCTGGCGGTCTGCGTCGCGGTCACCCTGCTCGACGGGCTGGTCTACGCCCGGTCCCAGTTCCACCACAGCGCCAACTACCGGTCCGTGGTGGTGCACGGCAGCGCCCGGCTGGTCACCGACCCCGACGACAAGCGCCGGGCACTCGACGCCCTGGTCGACAAGGTCGGTCCCGGTCGCAGCGCCGACGCCCGACCGCCGAGCCGCAAGGAACTCGCCGAAACCGCGGTCCTCGCCGTCGGCCTCGACGAGGTGTCGGTGAAGTCGCGCAGCGGCGCGCCGATCGACGACCCGGCCGACCTGGCGCTGCCCTACTGGGCCGGAGTCGTGCCGCTGCGTACCGTCGCCGACCCGGCACAGCCGGCACCCGGGGTCACCGGCCCGGCCCCGGCGTACCTGCCCGGCGCCGCGCCGGCGGCCGCACCGGCCGCTGCCCTGCCCGCCGTGCCGCAGGACACACCGTGACCAGCGACAAAACCGCTCGCCCCACGGCCCGACGGTAGACGAAGATGACCGGCGTGCTGGGCATCACCGACATCTGGACCTACGTCCTCGGTACCGTGGCGATCATCCTGCTGCCGGGGCCGAACTCGCTGTTCGTCCTCTCCACCGCCGCACGTCGGGGCGTGCGCTACGGCTACCGGGCCGCCGGCGGCGTCTTCCTCGGCGACACGGTGCTGATGGTGCTCTCCGCCGCCGGTGTCGCCTCGCTGCTCAGGACCCACCCGACACTCTTCACGGTGATCAAGTACGCGGGGGCGGGATACCTCGCGTACGTCGGGTTCACCATGCTGCGGGGTGCCTGGCGACGGTGGCGTCGACGCGACGACCCGCAGGCACCCCGGCTGGTGGACGCCGCCGAGCCGGCAGCGGTCCGGCACCCGTTCCGCCGGGCGACCGTGATCAGCCTGCTCAATCCGAAGGCGATCCTGTTCTTCGTGTCGTTCTTCATCCAGTTCGTCGACCCGGCCTACCCGTACCCGGCGCTGTCGTTCCTGCTGCTCGGTCTGATCGCGCAGCTGTTCAGCGTGATCTACCTGACCGTGCTGATCTTCACCGGCACGTACCTGGCGATGCAGTTCCGCCAACGACGCCGGCTCGCCGCCGCCGTCACCAGCGGCATCGGCGCGCTCTTTCTCGGCTTCGGCGTCAAACTCGCCACCGCCAGCGCCGGCGCGGCCTGACGCCTCGTCCACCGACCGGCACCCGGCCAGCGCCGGCGCGGCCTGACCCGCCTGCGCTGGCGGGGTCAGCGCAGCCGGCGCCCCCGGGCAGCGGTGTCCGTCTCGTCGTCGAACTCGCCGATGACCTCCTCCAGCAGATCCTCCAACGCCACGAACCCGACCGGCCGGTCGGTGCCCGCGCCGTTGGTGACCAGTGCCAGCTGCACCTGGTCGGCGCGCATCGCGGCGACCGCCTCGGTCACCGTGGCGGTCGCCGGCAGGGTGAACGGCCGGCTCATCAGCGCCTCCGCCGTCGCGGCCCCACCGCTGGCGTTGGCCAGCACCGCGTCCCGTACGTGCACGATGCCGATCAGGTCCCCGGCGTCGCCGGCGACGACCAGCCGGGACCGACCGCTGCCCCGCGACGCCGACTCGACCTGCTCGGCGGTGTCCGTGCGGGACACGGCGACGACCTGGTCCACCGGCTGCATCACGTCGCGCACCGTGATCCGCTCCAGCTGGAGCATCTTGGCCAGCAGTTCATGCTGGTCCGGCGGGAGCAGTCCGTGCTCACGGGACTGCTCCAGCAGGATCCGCAGTTCCTCCGGGCCGTGCACCTGGGCCAGCTGGTCCTGCGGCTCGACCCGGAACACCCGCAGTACGGCGTTGGCGATCGCGTTCAGTCCGAACAGGATCGGCCGGGAGACCCGGGCAAAGGCCCGGAACGGCAGGGCCAGCAGCAGCGCGGACCGCTCGGGATGGGTGATCGCCCACGACTTCGGTGCCATCTCCCCCACCACCAGGTGCAGGAAGACCACCAGCGCCAGAGCGAACAGGAACGCGATCAGGTGACTGGCGGCGTACGGCAGACCGGCCGCTTCCAGCCAGGGCGCGACCAGCCGCTCCACCGCCGGCTCGGCCAGCGCCCCCAGGCCCAGGGTGCAGACCGTGATGCCCAACTGGGCCCCGGCGAGCATCAGCGACAACTCCCGTGAGCCGTCGACGGCGGCCCGCGCGGCCCGCGACCCGGTCGCCGCCGCCTGCTCCAGCCGGTACCGCTTGCTCGCCACCAACGCGAACTCGGCGGCCACGAAGAACCCGTTCAGCGCCAACAGCAGTACGGAGGTCAGCAGCGCCCAGCCGGTGCTCATCCGATCACCTCCACCCGCACCGAGTCCGGGACGTGCCGGTCCACGGTCAGCACGTGCAGCACCGCCCGCTGGCCGGCCCGGTGGCCGTTGCCGGTGGTCGCCTCGTCGAGATCGATCGAGATCCGGTCACCGACCTCGGGCACCCGGCCCAGCTCCCGCATCACCAGGCCGGAGAGGGTGTCGTACTCCGGGGCGGTCGGCAGGCCGATGCCGGTGGTGTCGGCGACCTCGTCGATGCGCCACCGGGCGGGCACCAGCCAGGACCCGTCGGCCTGCCGGGTCGGCGTGGGCTCCTCCGGGTCGTCCTCGTCGCGGATCGGCCCGACCAGTTCCTCGGCGATGTCCTCCAGGCTGATCACCCCGGCGAACCCGCCGTACTCGTCGACCACGCAGGCCAGCTGCCGGTGGCCCTTGCGCAGCCGGTCCAGCACGGCGGGCAGCGGCAGGGTCTCCGGCACCAGCAGCGGCGGGACCATCACGGCGGCGACCGTGGTGCTCGCGCGCTCGGGCGGCGCGACGGTGAGCACGTCGGCGATGCTGGCGATCCCGACGACGTCGTCGACGCCGTCGGAGCCGTGGACGGGGAACCGGGAATGGCCGGTGGCCAGCAGCTCGACCAGATCGGTGACCGGGGCGTCGACCCGTACGGTGTGCACGTCGACCCGGGGCACCATCGCCTCCCCGGCGGTGAGCTGCCGGAAGTGCAGCCCCCGGTCGAGCAGTGTCGACATCGCCGAGTCGAGGTGCCCCTCCTGGCGTGACTCGGCGATGATCTGGCCGAGGTCCTCGGCGGTGGCGCCGCTGGGCAGCTCCTCGATCGGGTCGATGCCGACCCGGCGCAGCAGCCGGTTGGCGGCGATGTCGAACATCCGGATGAGCGGCCCGGCGACCGCGAGGTAGATCAACGTCGACCGGCTCAGTGCCCGGGCCAGCGATTCGGCGCGGGCCAGGGCGAGATTCTTCGGCGCCAGCTCGCCGAGGACCATCTGCACCACCGTGGAGATGACCAACGCGAGGGCGACGGACAGGGTCAGGCTGGCGGCCGCCGGTACGCCGACCCCGCCGAGCAGCTCGGACAGGCCGGCGCCGAGGTACGGCTCGGCCACGTAGCCGACCAGCAGGGCGGTCACCGTGATGCCCAGTTGGGCACCGGAGAGCATGAACGACAGCCGGCTGGTCACCCGCAGCGCCCGGGCCGCCGCCTGGTCGCCCTGGTCGGCCAGAGTCCGAAGCCGGCCCCGGTCGACGGCGACGTACCCGAACTCCTGAGCGACGAAGTAGCCCGTCGCCACGGTCAGAACGACGATCAGCAACAGACCGAAGGCGATCAGCACAGGCGACTCAGCGCTCCGCCGACCGGCGACGGGGACAACGGCAGCCGGGTCTCACCCGGCTCGCTACTGCTGCCCTCCTGGGCAGGAGCGTCGGTCATGGCGGGATTATATAGCTGAATCGACCCGGTTCAGCTGGGCTGACGGCCCGGCGTCTCGTCGTGGATCCCGGCCGCCTCATCGACGATCAGCAGGTCCCGCCGCATCAGGTCGGCCCGGTAGGCGGCCCGGCAGATGATGTGGGCCGCGACCGGCGCGGTCATCATCTGGAAGACCGCCACCAGCACCAGGGTGGCCAGTTCCGTACCGCTGGACAACCGCAGCGCCAGGCCGGAGAGCATCAGCAGCAGACCCAGCACCTGAGGCTTGGTCGCGGCGTGCATCCGCGAGGCGACGTCGGGAAACCGCAGCAGACCGATGGCGGCCGCCACGCTGAGCAGCGCACCCCCGATCAGGAACACCCCGGACAGGACGGTCATGACAGCGGTCACTGTTCCTCCCGACGCTCGGCCGCCGCGACCGCCGCCGAGCGGGCCGCCACGAACCGGACGATGCTCACCGTGCCGACGAAGCCGAGCAGCGACAACACCACCAGCACCGGCAGGGTGGTGGCGTGCTGGTTGATGGCGGCCTCGGCGGCGATCCCGCCGACGATGATCGCGATCAGTACCTCGGCGGCCACGACCCGGTCCAGCAGGGACGGGCCACGGATGATCCGGCCGACGGCCAACAGGGCCGCCGTACCCAACGCGACGGCGACCATGACGGCGACCGCGCTCATGCGACCTCTCCTCTCGCCGGTGCCGGCAGGTCGAGTTGGCGGACCTCGTCGGCCGAGCCGACCGCGCGCACGATCCGGGCCTCCAACGCGAGCACCTTCTCCCGGGCCCGTTCGACGTCGCGCGCGTCGCGTACGTCGAGCACGTGGACGTAGAGCGTGCCGCTGGCCGGGTCGGCCTCGGCGACCAGGCTGCCGGGCACGAGCGACAGCGCCTCCGCCGTCAGGGTCAGATTCAGATCCGTCCGGACCCGCAACCGGACCGCGATCACCGCGCTGCGCGGCACGTGGCCGAAGCGGACGGCGGTCCAGGCCACCTGGGCGCTGGCCACGAAGAGGTCGACGAGGAACCGACCGAGGAAGCGCAGTACGGCCAGCGGCCGGATCCGCCCTTCGAAAGCCACCGGCGGCAACGGGAACACCGTGATCACCACCAGCGCGACCAGGGTGCCACCGATCAGGTTGCCGACCGACAGGTCACCGTAGAACAGGTTCCAGAGCGCGACCAACGCGGCGACGGCGATCAGTTGGCTACGCCACCGGGCGGCCTTGGTGACGGGACTCATGGGGCTCCCTGCGGGAAGACGGCTTCGACGTACGGGGTCCGGTCGACCAGGTTCGCCGCCGCTTCGGTGCTGATCTGGAACAGCGGCCCGGCCAGCACCGTCAACGCCAGACCGAGGACGACCAGGGCGGTCGTCGCGCCGACCAGCAACGGAGGCATCGGCTCGACCGCCCCGGGACCGCCCGCCGCGAGTGGCGTGGAGTCCGAATCGGTCGATGGCACCCGGACCGCGACCGACGTGGCGGTCGACGTACCTGGCGACGTGGCGGTCGACGTACCCGACGGTGTGGCGGTCGGGCCGCCCGCCGATGTGTCCTGCCGGGCGCTGCCCGCCAGCGGTTCGGCCTCGGACTGGGCGTCACCGGGTACGGCGTCCGGCGCCGGCTTGCGCCAGAACGCCAGGTTCCACACCCGGGTCACCGCGTACAGGGTGAGCAGGCTGGTCACCGTGCCGCCGGCGACCAGCGCCCAGGCCAGCGGGCCACCGTCGGCGACGCCGGCCTGCAGCAGGCCGAGCTTGCCGAGGAACCCGGAGAAAGGGGGAATCCCGGCCAGGTTCAACGCCGGCAGGAAGAACAGTACGGCGAGCAACGGTGCCGCGCGGGCCAGCCCGCCGAGGCGTTCCAGGTTGGTGCTGCCGCCCCGGCGTTCCACCAGTCCCGTCGCCAGGAACAGGGTGGTCTGGATAGTGATGTGGTGCACCACGTAGAAGATCGCCGCGGCCAGCCCGGCGGCGGTGCCGAGCGCCACTCCGAACAGCATGTAGCCGATGTGGCTGACCAGGGTGAACGACAGCAGCCGTTTGATGTCGGACTGGGCGACCGCACCCAGGATGCCGACCACCATCGTCAGCAGGGCGACCACCAGCAGCATGTCCCGGGTGCGTCCGCCGGGGAACAGCAGGGTCTCGGTACGGATGATCGCGTACACACCGACCTTGGTCAACAGACCGGCGAAGACGGCGGTGACCGGGGCCGGCGCGGTCGGATAGCTGTCCGGCAGCCAGGCCGACAGCGGGAACACCGCAGCCTTGATTCCGAACGCCAGCAGCAGCATCAGCTGCAGCACAAGCCGCAGATCGTCGGGCAGACCGTCGAGCCGCGCGGCCAGCTGGGCGAGGTTCACCGTGCCGGTGGCGGCGTAGATCAGCCCGATCGCGGTCAGGAAGATCACCGACGACAGGATGCTGACCACCACGTACGTCGTACCGGCTCGGATCCGTACCTCCGTGCCGCCGAGGGTCAGCAGCACGTAGCTGGCCCCGAGCAGAATCTCGAAACCGACGTACAGGTTGAACAGGTCGCCGGAGAGGAATGCGTTGGTCACCCCGGCGGTCAGGATCAGGTACGTGGGGTGGTAGATGGCCACCGGTGTGCTCTCCCTGCCATCGGCCCGGCCTTCGCCGATCGAGTAGAGCAGCACGCACAGCGTCACGGCGGTGGAGACGACCAGCATCAGCGCGGCGAGCTGGTCGGCGACCAACGCGATGCCCAGGGGTGCCGGCCAGCCGCCCACCAGGACCACCTGCGGCCCGTTCAGATGCGCGGTGACCAGCAGGGCCAGCGCCACCCCGAAGGTGACGGTGAGGACGGCGACGCTGGTGGTCCGCTGTGCCCGCGGGTGACGGGCCAGCACCAGGGTGATTCCCGCACCGAGCAGCGGCAGGATCACCGGCAGGGGCACCAGAAACGTCACTTGCCGCTCCCTTCGAGGTCGCCGGCGCGGGCCGGGGACTGGCGTGGCGCGCCGATGGCGTCGATCGGGTCGGTGTCGTCGTCCTCGTCGTCCTCGGCGTCGTCGTCGGCGTTGGGGCCCTGGTCGGCGACGGCCCGCTGCATGATCTGGCGGTCCTCCAGGTCGTCTTGGACCTCGTCGTGGCCGAAGAGCAGCCAACTGCGGTACGCCATCGCGAGCAGGAAGGCGGTCAGTCCGAGGGTGATCACGATCGCGGTGAGGATGAGCGCCTGGGGCAGCGGATCGCTCATCTCCTCCTGCGGGGTGACCTCGGCGATCGGTGCGCCACCGGCCCGCCCGCCGAGCAGGATCAGCAGGTTGGCGCCGTTGCCGAGCAGGATCACCCCGAGCACCACCCGGGTGAGGCTGCGTTCCAGCAGCAACGTGACCCCGGCGGCGAAGAGCACCCCGACGACGAGGACGAGCACGAGATTGGGTGTCACGTCAGCTCCTGGATCCGACCGGTTCGGGGTCGCCGACACCGTCGGTGATCTCGTTGGTGGGCGTGTCGTCGACGTCGACGTCCGGTTCGGCCGAGCGGGCGATCTGGCGGTCGACCTCGGCACCCAGGCTGCGCAGGATGTCCAGGACCAGGCCCACCACGATCAGGTACACGCCGACGTCGAAGAAGAGCGACGTCACCAGGTGCACCTTGCCGATGACCGGCACGTACAGGTCGACGATGGCGCTCTGCAGGACGTCGCCGCCGACCAGGATCGGGCTGAGCCCGGCGCCGACGGCCAGGAACAGCCCGACCCCGAGCACCAGACCGGCGTCGACCGGGGCGGCCTCGTTCAGTTCGTACCGCCCGCCGGCCAGGTACCGCACAGCGAGGGCGAGGCCGGCCACCAGGCCGCCGGCGAATCCGCCGCCGGGCGCGTTGTGCCCGGAGAAGAGCAGGAAGATCGAGTAGACCAGGACCGCGTGGAACAACAACCTGGTGATCACCTCGAAGATGATCGACCGGCCTCGGGGTGCCTGGGTGGCGCCGCCGCGCAACCAGATGCGCTGACGCCGGGACCGCACCGGCGAGCCGCCCGCCGGTGGCTCGGCTGAGCTGGCCGGGCGGCGGCCCGGCCCGCCGGCCGGCGCCTCGACACTGGCCCGCCGCGGGCCCGGCCCGGTGCGGGGCCGCAGGAAGACCAGGCTCGCCACGCCGGTGGCGGCCACGACGAGTACGGAGATCTCGCCCATGGTGTCCCAGGCGCGGATGTCGACCAGCGTCACGTTGACGACGTTGCGCCCACCGCCGTACTCGACGGCCTGCTCGGGGAAGGCGTCCGAGATCGGTGCGGCATCCCGGCCGCTGACCGCTGCCGCCGCCATCCCGGCCATCACCGTGCCGACGGCCACCCCGAGCGCGATCCGGGCGTAGCGGCTCGACCGCAGCGGTCGTTCCGAGAAGTAGATCGGCAGCCGACGCAGCACCAGCACGAACACGACGATGGTGATGGTCTCCACCAGGAACTGGGTCAGCGCCAGATCCGGCGCGCCGTGCAGGACGAACATCAGCGCGGTGCCATAGCCGGTGACGCCGGCGAGGATCACCGCCTTGAGTCGACGCTGCGCGCGTACCGTCGCGATCGCGGCGACGACCATCACGGCCGCGACCACGACCTGCACCGGGGTGTCGTACCACCGCCACTGCTCCAGCCACGGCCGGTTGACCAGCAGCGCACCACCGGGCACGGCGACCAGGACCAGCAGGATGATGCTGAGGTACTGCGGCAGCGAACCCCGCTGGGTGGCACCGGTGACCTCGACCGAGAGCCGGTCCAGTCCGTGGGTGGACTGGGCGTACACGGTGGACCCGTCGGTGGGGGCACGCAGCCGTCGCTGGACGGTCGCGACCCGGTCGCGCAGCACGAACAGCACCGCGCCGGCGGCGAGCGCGACCAGGGACAGCCCCAACGCGGGGGTGAACCCGTGCCACAACGCCAGGTGGTAGTCGCCTGGTCCGAACAGACCGGCGTACGGCGCGAGGATCTCGTCGACGGTGGCGGCCAGCGGCCCGAGGGCCAGCCCGGTCAGGGCGAGTACGCCGACCGGGACGACGAAGGCCGCCCCGACCGGCGTACTCGCTGTCGGTGCCCGGCCGGGTTTGCTGGCGAACGCGCCCCAGACGAACCGTGCGCTGTACGCGGTGGTGAGCACCGCGCCGAGAACGATCAACGTGAGGACCAGTGGATCCGGGGCGAACGCCGCCAGCACCGCCTCCTTGCCGACGAAGCCGAGCAGTGGTGGCACCCCGGCCATCGAGGCGGCGGCCAGCACGGCGGCACCGGCGACGAGCGGCATCCGCCGACCCAGCCCGCTCAACTCGGTCAGGTCCCGGGTACCGGCACACTTGTCGACGATCCCGACGACCAGGAACAGCGTGGCCTTGAACAGGGCGTGTGCGAGCAGCATGGTGATCCCGGCCAGTGCCGGATCGCGGTCGCCGGCACCGGCGACCACCATCAGCAGGCCGAGCTGGCTCACTGTGCCGTAGGCCAGGAGCAGTTTCAGGTCGGTCTGGCGCAGCGCCGCCCAGCCACCCACCAGCATCGTCGCGGTGCCGGTGACGACGATCAACCAGTACCACCACGGGTTCGCCGCGTACACCGGGGACAGCAGCGCGACCAGGTAGACGCCGGCCTTGACCATGGCGGCGGCGTGCAGGTAGGCACTGACCGGCGTCGGGGCGGCCATGGCGGCGGGCAGCCAGAAGCTGAACGGGAAGATGGCCGACTTGGACAACGCGCCGACCAGGATCAGCACCAACGCGGCCGCCAGGTAGCCGCCGGACGGCGGCGTGCTCTCGGCGATCTGCGACCAGCGGTACGTCCCGGCCTGCTCCCCGAGCATGATGAACCCGATCAGCATGGCGAGTCCGCCGAGGGTGGTCACGATCAGCGCCTGGGCGGCCGCCCGGCGGCTGGCCCGCTTCTCCGGGTGATGGCCGATGAGCAGGTAGGAGAGGACCGTGGTCAGTTCCCAGAAGATGTAGAGCAGGATCAGATCGTCGGCGATGACCAGGCCGAGCATGGCTCCGGCGAAGCCGACGAAGACCGCGGTGAAGCGGCCCAGCCCAGGCTCGTCGGCGGTGAAGTAGCGGGCGCAGTAGATCAGCACCAAGGCGCCGACCCCGCCGACGAGCAGCACCATCAGCCAGGACAGGGTGCCGGTACGCAGGGCCACGTCGAGCCCCAACTGCGGGACCCAGGGGTAGGTTTCCTCGATCGGGCCGTCGTCGCGTACCGCCGAGGTGTTGACCAGTGCCCAGACGAACGCCGCACCGGGCGCGGCGGCGACCAGGTAGCAGGCACGCGGACCCCACCAGCGGACCAGAAGCGGCGCGATCAGCGCGGTCACGAGGTGGACGATCAGCAGGACCAGCACACGGGGCTCCAGGTAGATGTCGTCGCGGGCCGTCGACCCGGGTCCGTTGACAGATTCGCACGGTTGGCGCGGAGGAAGGCGTCGGACGGCGTGTCGCCACCGGACGACGCGCAACGCCGGCCGGCCCTGCGGGATGCGGTGTCGGTCAGCCGGGCACCGCGCCGGGACGGGCCGGTCAGCTCGAGGTGGTCAGGTCAGGCTGGGGTTGGCCGGCGGTGCCCGACTGCCGTGGCACCGCTGGGTGCCCCCGGTGACGTGGTCGCCGGGGCGGCGATGGACACACCCGGTGCCGGTGTCCGGCCCGGACGGCCAGTTCGCGGCGAGCACCGGGGGCAGCCCGGCCCGGTCACCGCCGGCGGACCGGGGGCGGTCGTCGGCGTACTGCCGGTCGTCGCGCTGGGTGGCGGCGTCGTCTGCGCCACTGCGCCCGCCGGGCGAGATCGTCTGGTGCAGCAGGGCGGCACCGATGGAGGCCGGACCGGCGGCGATGGCAACGGCGGGTACGGCCACCGAACCGGCGCCGTGCACAGCGGTAGCGGTCAGCAGGAGAAGCAGCGCGATGGCGACCCAGCGGGGGCATGGCGGGTGGCGAAGTCGCGCCATCGTCGCCCCCCTCCACGCAGTTGTCGTCCCCGCTACCCTACCGGCCCACGGTCACCGGTCCACGATCGTCGGGACCTGGATGGTAAGCCATCCTACGTGGTTGGGCAGTTACATCGCGGTTACCGACGCATGGCGGGTGCCGGGCCGACCAGCACTCAGTCCATGGTGGCCGGTTCGGGCACGGCCGGCGGAGTGGGACGTACGGCGGCGACGGCCGGGATCTGCAGAAGACCACCGCGACCAGCCAGCACCATGTAGTAGTGCACCGTCGCCCGGACCCGGGCCCGGTCCGCGGCACTCGCCGAGGCGCTGTTCACCACCAACGCACGAAGCGCCTCCACGACGGGCTCCACCATCGCGGCGTCCGGGCCGGGATGGCGCAACCGCAGCAGGGCGGCGAGCCCGTCCACCCGACGGAGCAGCACCTCGGTGTCGTGGTGCAGGCCGCGCTCGACGACGGGCATGGGGGTACTCCTCGGCAGACCGGATGATGACCGAAAGTTACTGCATAACTACTAAGTCGGGCAAGTCCGGCGTGCCAGCTTCACCATGTTTTTTCGCCCTATGGTGGCTGGGGGTGCGGAACTGTCAGATCCAGCGGGCAGGATGAGGCGATGTCCAGCGGGCAGGATGAAGCGATCTCCAGCAGGCAGGATGAAGCCGTGCCCAGTGGGCAGGGTCGATCGGCCTCGGCGGTCCTGCAGCGGTTCGGTGCCGCCACCCGGGAGTGGTTCGGCAGCGCCTTCGCAGCGCCGACCGCCGCCCAGCAGGGCGCCTGGGAGGCGATCAGCGACGGCCAGCACGCCCTCGTCGTCGCGCCGACCGGTTCCGGCAAGACCCTCGCCGCCTTTCTCTGGTCGTTGGACCAACTGCTGCGGACGCCCCCGCCGGCCGACCCCCGGCGCCGCTGCCGGGTGCTCTACCTCAGCCCGCTCAAGGCCCTCGCCGTCGACGTCGACCGCAACCTGCGTACCCCGCTGGTCGGCATCACACAGGCCGCGGCCCGACTCGGGCTGCCCGCGCCGGCGGTCACCGTGGGGGTACGCACCGGCGACACCCCGGCGGACCAGCGTCGCGCCTTCGGCAAACAGCCGCCGGACATCCTCATCACCACGCCCGAGTCGCTGTTCCTGCTGCTGACCTCGGCCGCCCGGGAGTCGTTGCGCGGCGTGCAGACGGTCATCGTCGACGAGGTGCACGCCGTCGTCGGCACGAAACGCGGCGCGCATCTGGCGCTGTCGCTGGAACGGCTGGACGCGTTGCTCGCCGCACCGGCCCAACGGATCGGGCTGTCGGCCACCGTACGGCCGGTCGAGGAGACCGCCCAGTTCCTCGGCGGTCGGCATCCGGTCCGGGTGGTCGCCCCGCCCACCACGAAACTCATCGACGTCAGCGTCCAGGTCCCGGTGCCCGACCTGGCCCACCTCGACGAGCAGCCCGACGGTGACGACGACGCACCGGCCCGCACCAGCCGCTCCATCTGGCCCGCCGTCGAGGAGCGGGTCCTCGACCTGATCCTGCGGCACCGCTCCACCATCGTGTTCACCAACTCGCGGCGCTCATCGGAGCGGCTCTGCGCCCGCCTCAACGAACTCGCCGCCGACCGCGCGGCGGCGCAGGCCGCCACCGACCCGCCACCCGCCGAGCCCGCATCGGCGCAGCGGAGCACCCGGATGCCGGCGGAGATCATGGCCCAGTCCGACGCTGCCCGTGGCGTCCCGCCGGTGATCGCCCGCGCCCACCACGGCAGCGTCTCGCGCTCGGAGCGGCTGCAGATCGAGGAGGCGCTCAAGTCCGGCCGGCTCCCGGCGGTGATCGCCACCTCCAGCCTCGAACTGGGCATCGACATGGGCGCGGTCGACCTGGTCGTGCAGATCGAGGCACCGCCGAGCGTCGCCGCCGGTCTGCAACGGGTCGGCCGGGCAGGGCACCAGGTCGGCGCGTTGTCGGAGGGGGTGGTGCTGCCGAAACATCGGGGTGACCTGCTGGCCTGCGCGGTGGTCACACAGCGGATGGCCAACGGTGAGATCGAGCAGCTGCGCTTCCCCCGCAACCCACTGGACGTGCTCGCCCAGCACGTCGTCGCCATGGTGGCGGTCGACCCGTGGCGGCTCGACGAACTCGCCACGCTGGTCCGCCGGGCGGCCCCGTACGCCGAACTGCCCGACTCCGCGCTGCACGCGGTGCTCGACATGCTCTCCGGCCGGTACCCGTCGACCGCCTTCGCCGAGCTGCGGCCCCGGCTCGTCTGGGACCGCCACAGTGACCTGCTGACCGGTCGACCGGGTGCCCAGCGGCTGGCGGTGACCAGCGGCGGCACCATCCCCGACCGGGGACTGTTCGGCGTCTTCCTGGCCGGCGCCGCCCAGACCACCCGGGTCGGTGAGCTCGACGAGGAGATGGTCTACGAGTCACGGGTCGGTGACGTGTTCCTGCTCGGCGCCACCTCCTGGCGGATCGAGGAGATCACTCCCGACCGGGTGCTGGTCACCCCAGCACCGGGCCAAGCAGCCCGGATGCCGTTCTGGAAGGGCGACCAGCCGGGGCGGCCGGTGGAGCTGGGCCGCGCGCTCGGTGCCCGGCTGCGCGAGCTGGGTCGGCAGGACGCCCCGACCGCGCGGGCCGCACTGGGCGCCACCGGGCTGGACGACTGGGCCACCGACAACCTGCTGCGCTACCTCGACGAGCAACGTGACGCCACCCGGGTGTTGCCGGACGACCGGACCATCCTCGTCGAGCGGTTCCGCGACGAGCTCGGCGACTGGCGGCTGGTGGTGCACAGCATCTTCGGCGCCCAGGTCAACGGCCCCTGGGCGATGGCGATCGGTCGGCGGATCAGCCAACGGTACGGTGTCGACGCCCAGGTGCTGCCCGCCGACGACGGCATCGTCGTCCGGCTGCCCGACATGGTCGACACGCCGCCCGGCGCCGATCTCGTCGTCTTCGACGCCGACGAGATCGGCCCGCTCGTCGAGGAGTCCGTCGGCGGATCCGCGCTGTTCGCGGCACGGTTCCGGGAATGCGCCGCCCGGTCACTGCTGTTGCCCCGCCGGGATCCACGTCGCCGGCAACCGCTGTGGCAGCAGCGGCAACGCGCCGCTCAGCTGCTCGACGTCGCCCGGGAGTTCCCCGATTTCCCGGTCACCCTCGAAGCCGCCCGGGAATGTCTGCAGGACGTGTTCGACATGTCCGCCATGACCGGGCTGATGACTGATCTGACCGCACGCCGGCTGCGACTCGTCGAGGTCGAGACGGCCCGGCCCTCACCCTTCGCCCGGTCGCTGCTGTTCGGGTACGTCGGTGCGTTCCTCTACGAAGGCGATCTGCCGTTGGCCGAACGTCGGGTCGCCGCGTTGAGCCTCGACGCGACGCTGCTCGGCGAACTGCTCGGCCGGGTCGAGCTGCGGGAACTGCTCGACCCTGCGGTGGTCGCCGAAACACACCGTCAGCTGCGGTGGCTCGACGGGCACCGGCGGGTCCGCGACGCCGAGGACCTGGCGGAGATGCTGCGTGTACTGGGCGACCTTTCCGAGGCGCAGCTGCGCGAGCGGCAGGTGGATCCGGCCTGGCTGGCGGAGCTGACCCGCGGCCGACGGGCGATCGAGGTACGGGTCGCCGGAGAGCAACGCTGGATTCTCGTCGAGGACGCGGCACGGCTGCGCGACGCCCTCGGCGTCGCATTGCCGGTCGGCCTCGCCGAGGCCCACCTCACCCCGGTCGACGACCCACTCGCTGACCTCGTCTGGCGCTACGCGCGGACCCGGGGTCCGTTCGACGCGACACAGTGCGCGCAGCGGTTCGGCCTGGGCCGCTCGGTAGTCGAGCAGACACTGCGCCGACTGGCCGCGGCTGGCCGGGTCGTCGCCGGTGAGTTCACGATGGACCAGTCGGGACCGCAGTGGTGCGACGCCGACGTCCTGCGGATGCTGCGGCGCCGGTCGCTGGCGGCACTGCGCCGCGAGATCGAGCCGGTTCCGGCAGCGACGCTGGCCCGGTTCCTGCCCCGGTGGCAGCAGGTCGGCGGCACCGGGCGGGGGGTCGACGCCGTCGCGGCGGTGATCGAACAGTTGCAGGCGGTCGCCGTACCGGCCTCGGCGTTGGAACGCCTGGTGCTGCCGGCCCGGGTGCCCGACTACTCGCCGTCGTACCTGGACGAGCTCTGCGCCAGCGGCGAGGTCCAGTGGGCCGGTGCGGGCGCGATCGGCACCACCGACGGTTGGATCCGGCTCGTCTTCGCCGAGACCGCCGCGCTGTTGCTGCCGCCGCCGGATACGGCACTGACCTTGACCCCGGTCCACACGGCCCTGCTCGATGCCCTCGCAGACGGGCAGGCGCTGTTCTTCCGCCAGCTCGCCGATCGGGTCGCCGCGGTCGCCGCTGCCGACGGACCGGCGGCCACCGACGCCCTCGACGACGGGCCGGCCACCGACGCGGCGGCCGGGGGTGCGCCCGGGGGTGTGGCCGGGGGTGTGGCCGGACACCGACACGACCCGGGCGCGATCGAATCGGCGCTGTGGGACCTGGTCTGGGCGGGCTGGCTGACCAACGACACCTTGGCGGCACTGCGCGCCGTGCTGGGCCCCGGCGGGACGCACCGGTCCCGCGCCGGTCAGCCACCCCGGGCCAGGTCCCGCCGGCCCGGCCGGGGATTCGCGGTGCACCCGGCAACGCCGACACTCGCCGGCCGGTGGTCACGTCTGCCGGACCGGGACCCGGAGCCGACCCGGCGGGCGGCGGCGCTCGCCGACGTCCTCCTGGAGCGGTACGGCGTGCTGACCCGTGGTGCGGTGGCCGGCGAAGGCACCCCGGGCGGCTTCGCCGCCGTGTATCCGGTGCTGTCCGCTCTGGAGGAACGCGGGGCGGCCCGCCGGGGCTACTTCGTCGACGGGCTCGGTGCCGCCCAGTTCGCCCTGCCCGGTGCGGTCGAGCGGCTGCGGGAACTGGCCGGACCGGCAGCGGACCGCCCGGACGGCGACCCGCTGGTGCTCGCGGCGACCGATCCGGCGAACCCGTACGGTGCCGCACTGTCCTGGCCGGAGCGGTCGGCCGAGCCGGACGGGCACCGGCCGGGGCGCAAGGCCGGTGCCGTGGTGGTGCTCGTCGGTGGCGAGCTGGTGCTCTACGTCGAGCGCGGCGGCCGTAGCCTGCTGCGCTTCACCGACGACGGGCAGCGACTCGCCGTGGCGGCCCGGGCGCTGGCCGCCACGGTGACCTCCGGCGCGCTCGGTGCCATCTCGGTCGAACGCGCCGACGGTGAACCGGTCCGGGATTCTCCGCTGCATCCCGCGCTGGCCGCCGCCGGATTCCGGGTCACCCCGCGTGGCCTGCGTCTGCGCGGCTGAAGGGTGACCTCTCGACCTCGTCCGAGTTTGGGCAGCGTCCGGGGGGTGCGGATCGACCACAACGGAGTGAACCGACCGCAGGCACATGTCTGAAACGCTCCTGTGGAAGGCTTACCGGGTGGGCCCGCACTCCGTCGACAGATGTCCCTGCTGTGGTTACCGGACCGGATGCACCACCTGCCCCGTCTGCTTCTGGACCGACGACGGCCAGGGCGACCAGGACGCAGAGGTGGTGCGTGGCGGACCGAACGGCGATCTGAGCCTGTCCCTGGCACGGCTCAACTTCGCGATCTACGGCGCGAGCCACCAGCGCTACGCCGACATCGTCCGTTCCCCCCGCCCCGACGAGTACCCGTAGCGGATTTCGACGTTTTCGCAGGGTCAACAATGGGCCGACATTCTGCTACCGTCGGCACATCGTTACCCCGGCGCAACACACGCTGCTCGCCACGACGCGGTTCACGCCAGAATTTGCACTCTGTGAGCAACTCCCTGACCTGCCGCTTGAACCGCCGGGATCATCCGAACGGATGATGCCTGCGAGTTGAGTCAGATTAGCCACAGGAAGCGATTAAATGTGGCACAGATCCAGCAATTTTCATGCTGGGAGCATTGACGGGCAAGAGGCATTCGACATACGGTTCTGATCGATCACAGACTCCTCTATGGCCCCACTCGGAGGTTGAGAAACTATGGCCCGGGCACGATCTGCGGCATCCACTCCACGCCGACTGACAGCAGTCCTGGTGGGCCTGGTCGCCGGACTGCTCGCGCTGCCGGGCGTCGCGGTTGCCCAACAGTCCGGGGCGACCCAGCTCGGCGCCGCCGACATCGCGCTGCTCAACGGCGTCCGGCTGGCCGGGTTGTGGGAGATCCCCGCCGGGCAGTTGGCGGCTGAGAAGGGCAGCACGCAGCGGGTCCGTGAGGTGGGCGCCGAGATCGCCCAGCAGCACATCGAGCTCGATCTCCTGGTCGTCGAGGCGGCCAACCAGCTCGGCGTGGAGCTACCCACCGACCCCACCCCGACCCAGCAGGGCTGGGTGGACGAGATGAAGACGTCGACCGGGGCACGGTTCGACCGGATCTTCGTCGACCGGCTGCGGGCCGCGCACGGCAACATCTTCCCGGTGATCGGCGCGGTACGGGCCAGCACCCGTAACGACGTGGTCCGGCAGTTGGCCCAGGACGCCAACGGCTTCGTCATGACCCACATGACGCTGCTGGAGAGCACCGGCCTGGTCCGCTACGGCGAGCTGCCGCCGGTGGCGATGCCCGCCCCGCCGGACGACAGCCTGTTCGCGGCGGTGGCGGCAAACGCCGAGCTGGGCACCGGAATCAACTCCACAGCGGTCTGGGTGATCCTGGGTGCCGCGCTGGTGCTCGGCACCGGTGCCACCTGGGCGGTCTTCCGACGACGATACTGACGCGTGACGCGACGCGGGGGTGGCGGATACTGTCCGCCACCCCCGCGTCGCGTCACGCCCGGATCGGGCAGGATGGGATCGTGCCCGAAGGCGACACGGTCTGGAACACCGCCGAGCGGTTACGGCGAGCGCTGGCCGGGCAGCGGCTCACCGGCAGCGACCTGCGGGTCCCGCAGCTGGCGACGACCGACCTGTCCGGCTGGCTGGTGCACGACTGCGCCAGCCGCGGCAAGCACCTGCTGCTGCGCCTCGCCGCACCGGACGACCGGCATTACACACTGCACTCCCACCTGCGGATGGACGGCAGCTGGCGGATCTACCGGACCGGCGCGCGCTGGACCGGCGGCCCCGCCCACCTGATCCGGGTGGTGCTGCGGACCGCGACGGTGGTCGCGGTCGGATACCACCTGCACGAGCTGACGATCGTACCGACGCGGCAGGAAGCGGGGCTGACCGACACGCTCGGCCCGGACCTGCTCGGCGCGGACTGGGACCCGGCGGAGGCGGTACGGCGACTGGCCGCCCGCCCCGACGTCGCCGTCGCCGAGGCCCTGCTCGACCAGCGCAATCTCGCGGGCATCGGCAACGTGTACGCCGGTGAGGTGCTGTTCCTGCGCGGCGTCGCGCCGTGGACACCGGTGGGTGCGGTGCCTGACCTGCCGGCGCTGGTCGACCTCGCACACCGGCTGCTGCGGGCGAACCGGGGTCGGCCCCGTCGCAGCATCACCGGCCTACCTGCGGCGGCCACCTACGTGTACGGGCGCGCCCATCAGCCGTGCCGCCGCTGCGGCACGGCGGTACGACGGACCGAGCTCGCCGGTCGGGTCAGCTACTGGTGCCCGAACTGTCAACCGGACCGGCGTGCCGCCGCAACTCCGCCAGACCGGCGGCGACCCCCCGGAGCAGATCACTCGCCTCGGTGAGCCGGTGCACCGACGGATGCTCGCCGATCGCCCGGCCGTCCTCGGCGACGTAGCCGGCAGCTGCCGCGACCATGCCCTCGTAGGCGACGATCCCGGCCTGCATCTGCTCGACCAGCACCCGGTGCGAGTTGACGAGCGTGGCGTCGGTAGGGGCCAGCCGCAACGCTTTCTCCACGCTCGCCACCCGGTAGGCGAGGTCGCGCAGGGACTGCTCGGCCACTGCCGCCTCCAACTGGACCGACTCGGCCGGGCCGGTCAGCCGTGGCGTCAGCTCGCCAAGGGTTCCGGCCGCGCGGTCCAGCCGGGACCAGGGTTCGGCGGCGGCGGTGCCGCGCAGGGCCAGCATCGCCTGTTGGCGGCGTACCTCGCCGATAGCGGCCCGCCCGAGCGGGTTGCGCTCCACGGCGGCGACCAGCCGCTGCCGGGCCTGCCGCCCGGCGATGGCCGGGTCGGCCTCCGGCGGCGGTGGCTGCGCGGTGAGCGCCCGCAGATCCGACCACCGCCACGCGGCCAATGCAGTGCTCGCACCGGCCGCTGCCGCCCAGATGGCGTCGACCGCGCTCACGCCACCGAGCGGCAGGAGAACCGCCGTCGCGCCGCCGAAGCCACCGGCGAGCACGCTCCACCGTCGGGCGGACCGACGGAACCGGCGCAGGTTGCGAAAGTAGCGGGTACGTGGATCTGCCACCGGTTGCTCCTCCCGCCGGCCGGCCGGTCAGCCTCGCCGGTGCTCAGCTGGCGGCGCTGGCGTCACCGGCGTTCTTGTCCTTGTCCTTGGCCATCGAGGCACGCAACTGGTCGAGGCGGGCGACGCCGGCGCTGTCCGCGGCCGCAGCCTGTGCCTGGCCGGACTCGACCGCCGGGGACGGCTGGGCCCCGGCGAGCTGCTCGCCGGCCATGCTCGCCCGGATCTGCTCCAGTCGCGACGAGCCGGCCAGATCCAGGGTGGATTTCTGCACTTCCAGCATGCGTCCCTCGACCGAGTTGCCGGCCAGCTCGGCCCGGCCCATCGCGGTGGCGTACCGCTGCTCGATCTTGTCGCGCACCTCGTCCAGCGACGGGGTGTTCTTCGGTGCCGCGAGCGCCGACATCGACTCCAGCGAGGCCGCCACCGTCTCCTGCATCTTGGCCTGCTCCAGCTGGCTGAGCAGCTTGGTGCGCTCGGCGAGCTTCTGCTGCAGGATCATCTGGTTGTTCTCCACCGCCTGGCGTGCCTGGGCCGCCGCGGCCAGCGACTGGTCGTGCAGGGTCTTGAGATCCTCCATCGACTGCTCGCCGGAGACCAGTTGGGTGGCGAGCGTCTGCGCGGTCTGCTCGTATTTGGCGGCCTCGGCCTCGTTGCCCTCGGCGCGGGCCTTGTCGGCCAGCACCAGTGCCTGGCGGGCCATCCCCTGCAGCCGCTCGACCTCGCTCATCTGCCGGGAGAGCTTCATCTCCAGCTGGCGCTGGTTGCCGATCACGGCTGCGGCCTGCTGGACCAGCGCCTGATGCTGTCGCTGGGCGTCCTCGATCGCCTGCTGGATCTGCACCTTCGGATCGGCATGCTCGTCTATCTTGGCGCCGAACAGCGCCATCAAGTAGCGCCAACCCTTGACGAACGGGTTCGCCATCTCCGCGGTATCCCCTCAATATCGGCGCGTACGGTCGGGTGACCTCAGGCGGGCCCGACCCGGGCAGTGGTGCGACGCACCCTCACCATCGTCCCAGGCCGACGCCACCGCGTCATGGGGCGTCAGTGGGAATTCCGCAGGGTACGCCGGTAGAGGATCAACCCTAGTGCGCCGGATCCAGTCCTGGCCAACCAAAGGGATCGTGCGGGTACGGTGCGCGGGCCGACCGACGGCTGCCGTGACCCGTCGCCGACGGGTCGGCGTCGACCAGACCCGCCTGGTCACGCCGCGCAGACGACGTCGCGGTCCCGGCCGCCGCTGGCCGGCACCCGCCGGGTCGTGCGCAGGGTGGCCTTCAGCGGCGAGTCGCTGTGCACCGAGACGGTCACGCCGTCCTCGACAGCGACCTCGCCGGCCGGGTGCTCCGGATGCGACCGCAGCGGCTGACCGGACTGCTCGGGAACGGCCACCAGGACGCCATGGCGCTGCTCGGCGTCGGCGACGGTGTGGCTGACGTCGCGCAGGACCTCGGAGAGTCTGGCACCCAGGGCGTCACAGATGGCGGCTAGCAGTTCGCTGGACGCTTCCTTCTGACCGCGCTCGATCTCGGAGAGATAGCCGAGACTGACGTTGGCCGCGGTGGAGACCTCCCGCAGGGTCCGGCGTTGACCCTGCCGGCGGGCGCGCAGCGCGTCACCGATGACGCGGCGTAGCAGGACCATCGCACCTCCCCCTGATCGGGACCGGCCGGCGAGTGCCGGAGGCTTCCCGCAACCTTATCCGGTGGGCCACCGATCGACACCCCACCCCGGGCCACGAATGACGTCCATGGCCGAAAAAGGTCGCGTGTTGCGCACTATGTCCGCCTCGCCGGGTCACCACGTCGGTGACCACGGTGACCTGCTGCAGGCCGCCCCTGTCGGCCTGCGTCAGCCCGCCGACGGGTCCCTGCGTCAGCCCGCCGACGGGTCGGTGAGCTGGTTGGCCAGCAACCGCAGCGCGGCGGTGACCGTCGCGGCCCGTACGGCCTCGCGCCCGCCACCGAGGTCCAGCCGACGGACCTGCGGTCCGGTCGGCCCGGCCAGGGCGACGTAGACCCGCCCGACCGGCTTGCCGCCCTGCGGCTGCGGCCCCGCCACGCCGGTGGTGGCCAGCGCCCAGTCCGCGCCGCAGCGGGCCCGGCCGCCCTCGGCCAGCGCCACCGCGACGTCCGGGTCGACCGGCCCGCGCTGCGCGAGCAGCTCCGCCGACACCCCGGCCAGGGTCGCCTTCAGCTCGGTGGCGTAGACGATCAGAGCACCGCGGAAGACCGTACTGGCCCCCGCGACGTCGACCAGAGCAGCGGCCAGCAGCCCACCGGTCAACGACTCGACCACCGCAAGGGTCTGCGCCCGCTCCGCCAGCGCGTGTACCACCGCCGCCGCGGGGCTCCCGGTCGCCGGCCGACCGACGCCGAGATCCGTGCCGGCCGGGGCGTCGTCGCCCGGCGGGCTCATCCGCCGCCCCCGAGGGGCGTCGGTCGCCGCAGGCGCACCGCCCGTACCACGTAGTCCAGGCCGGTCGCCACGGTGACCAGCAGCGCCGCACCCATGATCCATGGGCCGACGGCGGCGAGCAGCCCCGGCAGCGGCAGCAGGTACCACGCGATCGCCGTGATCTGCAGCGCGGTCTTCGCCTTGCCGCCCCGGCTCGCCGCGATCACCCCGTGCCGCAGCACCCAGAAGCGCATCAGGGTGATGCCCAGCTCACGGATGAGGATCAGCGCCGTCACCCACCACGGCAGCAGGTCGTACCAGGAGAGCAGTACCAGCGCGGTGCCGGTCAGCGCCTTGTCCGCGATCGGGTCGGCGACCTTGCCGAACGAGGTAACCAGGCCGTACCGGCGGGCGATCCAGCCGTCGACCAGGTCGGTCGCCGACGCGACCAGAAAGGTCAGGCACGCGGCGACCCGCCAGCCCGGATGGGTCATCCCGGAGACGACCACGAACAGCACGAACACCGGGACCAGCACCATCCGCAGCCCGGTGAGGGCGTTCGCCGCGTTGACCACCGGTACCGCCGGCACGGTCGGGCGGGCCCCGGCGGAGGCGCTCGGCTCGGTCACCGACTCACCCGGCCACGGCCGACAACGGCCGGCTGCCCGCCGTCGACGAGATCACCGTGACCGGCACCGCGGTAAGGTCCACCCCTTCCGTACCGGTGACCGTGGCCCGCACCAGGTCGCCGGCGCACAGCCGGGCCAGCTCCACCGACGGGGTGGTGCCGGGCGGCGCCGCGACGAGAGTCGTGCAGCCGTCCACCTCGGGTGCCTGGTGGGCGGCGCGGCCCTCGACGACTCCGTCGTCGACGGAGTCCACCAGCACCTCCACGGTGCTGCCCAGCCGGTCCTCGGCCCGCTGGGCGCACAGCTCGTCGGCCAACGCGCTGATCCGGTCGTACCGGCGCTTGACCGTCGCCGCGCGGACCTTGCCAGGCAGACCGGCGGCCTCGGTGCCGTCCTCGTCGCTGTAGTCGAAGACGCCGATCGCGTCCAGCCGGGCAGCCGAGAGGAACCGGACCAGCTCCTCGACGTCGGCCCGGGTCTCCCCCGGGAAACCGACGATGAAGTTGCTCCGGGCACCGGCCTGCGGGGCCAGCGCCCGGGCGGAGTCCAGCAGGTCCAGGAACCGCCCGGTCGAGCCGAACCGGCGCATCCGGCGCAGAACGGGCTCAGCGGCGTGCTGGAAGGACAGGTCGAAGTACGGCGCGACGCCCGGGGTGGTGGCGATGGCCTCGATCAGGCCCGGCCGGGTCTCCGCCGGCTGCAGATAGCTGACCCGGACCCGGACGATGCCGTCGATCGCGGCCAGCTGGGGCAGTAGTTTCTCCAGCAGCCGCGGGTCGCCCAGGTCCTTGCCGTACGAGGTGGAGTTCTCACTGACCAGGACCAGTTCCCGGACGCCGGTGCCGGCCAGCCAGTGCGCCTCGGCGAGCAGCTCGTCGGGGGTCCGCGAGACGAACGCCCCCCGGAACGCCGGAATGGCGCAGAACGCGCAGCGGCGGTCACAGCCGCTGGCGAGCTTCAGCGAGGCGACCGGGCCGGTGTCGAGCCGGCGGCGCAGCACCGCCCGCAGATGCGCCGGGGTCCGCTCGTCGACCACGGAGTGGCCGGGCACGACGACGGCGGACTGTTGTCGGGCCACCGGGGTCAACGGCAGCAGTTTGCGGCGGTCCCGTGGGGTGTGCGCGGACAACTGCTCTCCGGCCAGCACCGCGTCGAGCCGCCGGGAGATGTCGGGATAGTCGTCGAAGCTGAGGACCGCCTGCGCCTCCGGCAGGTGCTCGGCCAGCTCCCGGCCGTACCGCTCGGCCATGCAGCCGGCCGCCACCACCCGGGCCCCGGTGTCGGCGGCGTCGAGCAGGGTCTGTACGGAATCCTGCTTGGCCTTCTCGACGAAGCCGCAGGTGTTGACGAGCACGACGTCGGCACCGTCGGCGTCGGTGGTCACCTGCCAGCCGTCGGCGTCCAAACGTGCCGCCAGCTCCTCCGAGTCGACCTCGTTGCGGGCGCAGCCCAGGGTGAGCAGGGCGACTCGCCGGCCGGGCGATGGGGCGGGGGTCGGGGCAAACGCAGACACCTGACGAGGGTACCGGGCCACGGGCACGCGGTCTCCTGGCGGCGGCACCGGGTCGACGACGATTCCGCTGCCCGGACGGCCGGTCGGTCGGCGGGCCGCTACGCGCGGTGCCAGCTATCCCGCCGCCGGTAGCGCGGTCACCGTTGGCAGGACCGCCGCCAGCCGGTGGCGGGCCTGATGCAGGGCGGTGGCGTTGCCTTCGGCGAGTTCGGCTAGCAGCATCCCGTCGGCGAGGGCGAGCACCGTCCGGGCGGTCACCGACGGCGCCCCGCCGACGTCCCCATCGAGTTCAGACGGCGCCCCGCCGACGTCGGTGGGCGGGGCCGGCAGCGCCTCGGCGCGGCGCAGCAGGTCGTCGATCAGCCCGGCCAGGGCGGCGTTCCAGTCCCGGACCATCTCCCGCACCGCCGGTCGACGCCCGGCCTGCAGGAACCGCTCGTAGAGCGCGGCCACCTGGGCCGGTGGCGGGTCGGCGGCGGCACCGACCAGGACGCTGACCACGGCCGCCGCCAGCCGCTGCGGTGTCGGGCCGCCGTGGGCACCGACGGCGAAGGCGTCGACGACGGCGCGACCGGCCGCCAGGTGCTGGCGCATCAGCTCCTCGGCGGCGGCGGCGAGCAACGCGTCCAGCGTGGTGAAGTAGTACGTGGTCGCGGCCAGTGGCAGGCCGGCACGGGTGGCCACCGCACGGTGGCTGGTCTGGTCGAAGCCGACCTCGCGGATCAGTTCGCAGGCGGCGGCGAGCAGCGCGTCCCTGCGGGCGGCGCCCCGGTGGGTGGCACCCCGGCTGGTGGCACCCCGGCTGGTCGCGGCCATGTCAGGCGTGGAACAGCCGTAGGCCGACGACACCGGCCACGATCAGCGCGATCGAGACCAACCGCGCGACGTGGCTCGGTTCGCCGTACCAGACGATCCCGGCGATCGCGGTGCCGGCGGCACCGATACCGGTCCAGACGGCGTACGCGGTGCCGACCGGTAGCTCGCGGATGGCCAGCGAGAGCAGGCCGAAGCTGGCGGCGGCGAAGACGATAAAGGTCACCGACGGCACCAGCCGGGTGAATCCGGCGCTCTGCTTGAGTGCCAGGGCGAACCCGGTCTCCAGCAGGCCGGCGATGACGAGCATGAGCCAAGCCATGACAACCCCACATCTGGTACGGGCGTACCAACTTGTACGACCGTACCAGATTGTCGTCAGCTCGCCCCGACACCGCGCAATCCGGCCAGCGCCTCCTCCAGCTCGTCCGGTTTGACCAGCACGTCGCGGGCCTTGGAGCCCTCGGACGGGCCGACGATGCCCCGGGTCTCCATCAGGTCCATCAGCCGGCCCGCCTTGGCGAAGCCGACCCGCAGCTTGCGCTGCAGCATCGAGGTCGAGCCGAACTGCGAGGTCACCACCAGCTCGACGGCCTGCACCAGCAGGTCGAGATCGTCACCGATGTCCTCGTCGATCTTCTTCTTGCTCTCCTGGGCGGCGGTGAGCACGTCCGGGCGGAACTCCGGCTCCCGCTGCTTCTTGCAGAAGGTGACGACGTCGTCGATCTCCTTCTCGCTGACCCAGGCGCCCTGGATCCGCAGCGGCTTCGACGCACCCATCGGCAGGAACAATCCGTCACCCCGGCCGATCAGCTTCTCCGCACCCGGCTGGTCCAGGATGACCCGCGAGTCGGACAACGACGACGTGGCGAATGCCAGCCGGGACGGCACGTTCGCCTTGATCAGACCGGTCACCACGTCCACCGACGGCCGTTGGGTGGCCAGCACCAGGTGGATCCCGGCGGCCCGGGCCAGCTGGGTGATCCGTACGACCGAGTCCTCCACGTCGCGCGGCGCGACCATCATCAGGTCCGCCAGCTCGTCGACGATCACCAGCAGGTACGGGTACGGCCGGATCTCACGCTCGCTGCCCGGCGGGGCGGTGATCTCCCCGGCGCGCACCTTGCGGTTGTAGTCGTCGATGTGCCGTACGCCGTTGGCCGCCAGGTCGTCGTAGCGCATGTCCATCTCGCGCACCACCCACTCCAGCGACTCGGCCGCCTTCTTCGGGTTGGTGACGATCGGTGTGACCAGGTGCGGGATCCCCTCGTAGCCGGTCATCTCGACCCGCTTCGGGTCGATCAGCAGCAGCCGAACCTCATCCGGGGTGGCCCGGGTCAGGATCGAGATCAGCAGCGAGTTCAGGCACGACGACTTGCCGGCACCCGTCGCGCCGGCGATCAGGATGTGCGGCATCTTCGCCAAGTTGGCCACGACGTAGCCACCCTCGATGTCCTTGCCGAGCGCGACCAGCATCGGGTGATGGTCGGCACCGGCGGCCCGCGAGCGCAGCACGTCACCGAGCGCGACATCCTCCCGGTCGGTGTTGGGGATCTCCACGCCGACCGCGCTCTTGCCCGGGATCGGGCTGAGGATCCGCACGTCCGGCGACTTCACCGCGTACGCGATGTTGCGCGACAGCTGGGTGATCCGCTCGACCTTCACGCCGTGGCCGAGTTCGACCTCGTAACGGGTGACCGTCGGACCACGGGTGAACCCGGTCACCGCGGCGTCGACGTCGAACTGTTCGAAGACGCCCTGCAGCGCCGCGATCACCTCGTCGTTGGCCTTGCTACGGGTCTTCGCTGGCGAGCCGGTACGCAGCAGCTTCGGCGGTGGCAGCGTGTAGTCGCCGGACAACCCGGTGATCGCCAACTGCTCGGCCCGGGTCGGCAGCGGCGAATGCTCGGGCGGCTCGGCAGGCTTACGGGTGGTCGGCACCTTGGCCGGTGCCCGGCGCGGCAGCTCCACCGTCTCCTGCAGATCCAGCAGGTCGGCCGGATCGTCACCGGCGGTGGCGGCCGCAGTCGCGTCGGTGGGCGGGCCGGCCGGCCGGCGGCGCGGCGGGCGCTGCCGGCTGCGGGCCGGCCCCGGCTCGTCGGCGTCGTCGTCGGCATCCGGCCCGGCCGGTGGCTCCCGGCCGGCGACCACTCCGGCGAGCAGCCCCAGCCGTTCGGGGATCTTGTTGATCGGGGTGGCGGTGACCACCAGCAGCCCGAAGATCAACAGCAGGATCAGCAGCGGTACGCCCACCCAGTAGCTGACCGTCCGCGCCAGCACCTCGCCGACCCCGAGCCCGATCAGCCCGCCGGCGTAGTCGCGCTGCAGGTCACCGTCGGGGTTCTGGCCGATGTGCAGCAGACCCGCCGTACCGACGAGCATCGCCGTCCAGCCGACGAACCCCCGGCCCCGGGGCTCCGGCTCCTCCGGCGGGTCGCGCATCAGCCGGACCGCGCCGATCAGCAGCAGCAGCGGCACCGCGACCGCGATCGCGCCGACGAACAGCCGCAGCGAGTCGGCGATCCGCGTACCGAACGGCCCGGCCGCGCCGAACCAGACCGCCATCGAGGTGAGGATGGCCAGGCCCAGCAGGAACAGCCCGGCACCGTCGCGACGATGCTCCGGCCCCAGGTCACGGGCGGTGGCCGCCCGTCGACCGGCGGCCCGCACCGCCCACCCCACGCCATGCGCGAGCCCCATCCAGGTGGTGCCGACCGCCCGACCGACCAGCACCGCCGGCGACGTCCGGGTCGGCCGCTTACGCGCTACCGGGCGCTTGCGCGCCGGAGTGCGGGCGCGCGAAGTCGAGGCGCCACGGGTCGTCGACCCACCACGGCGTCGACTCGGCTGAGAGGAACGGCCCGCCATAGAGTCACACCGTAACCCGGCCGCGCACCGATCCTCGCTTTTCCGGGCCGTGTCCCGGGCACACGCTGCTGCGCGGCTGTGCCACCATTGCCGGTCGGTGCCGCCGTCCATCGGGTGCCCGCCCGATGCCGTCGGTGGCCCCGCGACGACCCCCGCGATCGCGACGGCCCCCGCCACCGCGACGACCCCGCCACCGCGACGACCCTGCCGTACCGAGAGGAATCCCCCATGTCCCCGCCGGACCGAGACGACCTGCCGGACGCGCCCGTCGGTGGCGGCGAGATGCAGGTACTGCGGCCACTGACCACCGAGTTCATCGCCGAGACGCTGCAGGCCCGGGAGTACCGGTTCCAGACCGACCCCGACGGTGACCTGGTCGGCCGATGGAACGACAACGTCATCTACTTCTCCCGCCTCGGCCCGCACGGCGAGGTGCTACGGGTGCGGACCATCGCGGCGACGGCGTTCTCCGTGGACGACGTACCGACGCTGTACGCGTTCTGCAACGAGTGGAACCACGACCGGCTGTGGCCGAAGACCTTCGTCCACGTCGACGACGACGGCACCGCGCGGGTCTGCGGTGAGCTGATCACCGACCTGGAGCGCGGCGTCACCCCGGCCCAACTGGACCACCTGGTCAGCTGCGGGATCTCCACCGGATGCCAGGTCGCCGACGCCGCCGCCGAGCTGGCGACCTGACCGGCATGGAGAACAGATTCCAGGTCGACCTGCGTGGCATCGTCGACCTGCTCAGCCACCACCTGTACGCCAGCCCCCGGGTCTTCGCCCGGGAACTGGTGCAGAACGCCACCGACGCGATCACCGCCCGCCGGGACGTCGACCCGAACTGGTCCGGTGGGTCGGTGCGCATCGAGCCGACCGCCGACGGCGGGCTGCGGGTGCACGACGACGGCATCGGCCTGACCGAACCCGAGGTGCACTCCTTCCTGGCCAGTGTCGGACGGACCTCCAAACGCGACGAGCTGGGCTTCGCCCGGCAGGACTTCCTCGGCCAGTTCGGCATCGGGCTGCTCTCCTGCTTCATGGTCGCCGACGCCGTCGAAGTGGTCACCCGGTCGGCTCGGGGCGCGGCGGCGGTGCGGTGGACCGGGTACGCCGACGGGCGCTACACCACCGAGGTCGACCCCGACACGCGCGCCGAGGTCGGCACCACCGTCACGCTGCGCCCGCGTGCCGGCGCCGAGCACTGGCTCGCCGCCGACCAGGTCCGCGAGCTGGTCAGCAGCTACGCGCACCTGCTCGACGTACCGGTATGGTTCGCCGCGCCCGGCGACGGAGCCGCGCCCGGCGACGGACCGGTGCGGCTGACCGAGCCGCAGGCACCATGGGAGCAGCCCTACGCCGACCCGCAGGCCCGCCGCGACGCGCTGCTCGACTACGGTGCCACACTGCTCGGCGCGCGGCCGATGGACGTGATCGACCTGCGGGTACCGGAGGCCGGCCTGGTCGGCGTCGGGTTCGTCCTGCCGTCGGCGGCCGCCGTCGGCTCCGGCGGGCACCGGGTCTACCTGAAACGCATGCTGCTCAGCGACAACGCCGGAAAGCTCCTGCCGGAATGGGCGTTCTTCATCCGCTGCGTAGTCGACACCGCCGTCCTGCGACCGACCGCCAGCCGCGAGGCGCTCTACGAGGACGACCTGCTGAGCACCGTCCGACACAGCCTCGGCGAGCAGGTGCGCGACTGGTTGCTGCAACTACCGGTGCACCACCCGCAACGCCTGGCCGCGTTCCTGCGGGTGCACCACCTCGGTGTCAAGGCGCTCGCCGTCCGCGACGACGAGATGCTGCGGCTGGTCGACTCCTGGCTGCCGTTCGAGACCAGCCGGGGCCTGATGCCGCTGCGGGCCTTCCGCCAGCACCTGGCGATGATCCGGTACGTGGAGACGGTCGACGAGTTCCGCTCGCTCGCCGCCATCGCCTCCGCCGCCGGTACGCCGATCGTCAACGCCGGCTACGCCTACGACGCCGAGATCCTGCACCGGCTGCCCCGCCTGGACCCGGCCGTGCGCACCCGCCGGCTCGACCCAGGTGAGCTCGCCGCCCGACTGGAGACCCTCTCCCCCGGGCAGTTGGCCGCCGCCGCCGACTTCCTGGCGACCGCCCGCGCCGTACTGGCCGACCTGGACTGCGTACCGCAGCTGCGGCAGTTCGACCCGGTGACCGTGCCCGCCCTCTACATCGTCGGCCGGGCCGCCCAGGAGCAGGACAGCATCCGACGTGGCCGGGAAGGCTCCGACGAACTCTGGTCCGAGGTACTGTCGGCGTTCGCCGACGTCGACGTCGACCACCGCCCGGAGCTGGTGTTCAACTGGCGGCACCCGCTGATCCGCCGGCTGGCCGCCGTGCCGCCGTCCCCCGCCCTGCGGCACGCCGTCGAAGCGCTCTACGGCCAGGCGCTGCTGGCCGGGCATCATCCGTTGCGCGCCGTCGACAGCGCCGCGCTGAACCGTTCCTTCCTGGCCCTGCTGGACCGGGCCTTCACCGACCCGGCGACCGGGCCGGGCACCCCCGCCGAGGAGACCCCGTGAGCCCCGAGGAGCTGATCCAGGCACTGGACGAGGCGACCGACCTGCCCGACGGCGACGGCAAGATCGCCGAGCTGGAACGCATCGCCGCGCACGCCGACGCGGCCGGGCAGACCCGGATCGGATTCGACACCCGGATGGCGTTGATCGACACGTACAACAACCACACCGAACGGTGGCGGATGCTGCCGGCGTTCGGCTGGTGCCTGCGCACCTTCGACGAGCACCCGGAGCTGTTCGAGGCGTGGGACGCCGAACTGCTGCGCTGGTACCACAAGTGGGCGGTCGCCACGTTGCGCAGCACCCCACGGGTCGGCCTGGCGCAGACCCAGGCGGCGCTGGACGATCTGGAGCGCCGGTTCACCCGCGACGGGCAGAGCCTGCAGGCGGTCTACAACCTGCGCTGCCGGATCGCCGACCACGTCGGTGACCAGGAGCAGGCACGGCAGTGGCTGGACCGGTGGCGCACCGCGCCCCGCGACGTCAACAGTGACTGCGCCGGCTGCGACCCGTCCCGGCAGGCCGAGCTGCTGGCCGACTGGGGCGAATGGGAGCAGGCGATCGCAGTGGCCGAACCGGTGCTCAGCGGTGCGCTGGGCTGCACCGAGCAGCCGGAGAAGGCCCTGGTCGCGGTGATCATGCCCTATCTGCGGCTGGGTCGGTACGCCGAGGCGGCCCAGGCGCACGTGCGCGCCTACCGGCGGCACCGCCACGAGCGGGACGCCTTCCCGTACCTCGCCGACCATCTGCGGTTCTGCGCGTTGACCGGGCACCACGAGCGGGGCCTGACGATCCTCGCCGAGCACCTGGACTGGTTCGACCGGCCCTACGACGACGCGTCGGCGATGGAGTTCGCCGCCGCCGGTGCCCTGGTCTGCCGGCTCGCCGGCACCGCCGGGTCCGGCGACCGGACGATGCACCGGCCCGAGCACGGCGAACGGCCGGCCGCGGAACTGACCGTCGACGCGCTCGGCGCGCTGCTGGCCGAGGCCGCCACCGAGCTGGCCGGCCGGTTCGACGCCCGCAACGGCACCGACCACCAGTCCCGACGGATAGCCGAATGGCTGGCCGCCGAGCCGCTCACCGACGGCGTCGAGCTGCCCGCCGACCAGCCGGCCGGACCCGGGTACGTCGCCGAGGCGCTACCCGCCGAGGGCATCCCGGACGTGGTCGCACCGTTGACGTTGGAGGGCATCACCGCGGCCCTCAACGAGCGTGGCGACCGGTACTTCGTCGACGACGACGGTGTGGTCGGCGGCAAGTGGGGCCGGGCGGTGATCCACTTCGAACGCCTCGGTGAGCAGCGGGAGATCCTGCACACCCGGATCATCGCGGAACGGCGGCTGCCGGCCGGCCGGTTGACCGAGGCGTACCAGTTCTGCAACGCCTGGAACCACGACCGGCTGCTGCCGAAGGTCTACGTACACGACACCGGCGAGGGTGAGTTGATCCTGGCCGGCGACGTCAGCACCGACCTGGAGCACGGCGTGAGCGGGGCGCAGCTCGCCGTACTGGTCAACGCGGCGATCCTCACCGGAGCGGGCTTCGCCGACGCCGTCGCCGAGCTGCCCTGACCACCCCGGCCCAGCTGACCGCCACGACGGCGGCCAGCGCCAGTTGGGCCAGCCAGGCGTACCGCTCGGGGTAGATCACGCCGGACAGGTAGCGGTCGACGAATCCGTCGTCGAAGCCGACCTGTCCGGCCCGGCGGCGCGACCAGTGCTCGGCCACGGTCAGCGGGCAGCTCAGGTTGGCGGCGACCACCAGGACACCCCAGGTGGCGGCGCTCAGGTGCAGCCAGATCGTGCGCGGCCACCGCCAGGCCAGGAAACCGCCGACGGCCAGGTAGGCCAGGAAGCCGAAGTGCAGGATCAGGATGACGGTGGTCAACAACTGGTAGCCCATGGTGGAACCTCCCCGACTGCCAGGCTACGAACGGCACCGGGCGGCCGGGAGGGTACGCGTACTCAGGTGTTCCGGGTGTGCGCCGTCCCCGGGGAGGGCGGTCCCCGGGGACGGCGCGGCGGGTGGCGGTCAGTTCACCGAAAACCCGAGGAGGTAGCCACCCACGCCTTGCTCGGACCCGATCCGGTAGCGGTACGACCCGGCGGGTCCGGAGAAACTCAGCTCGGTCACGCTGCCGTCGGCGTCGCCCCGGGCGACGGTGCGCCAGCCCGCTGCGGTGAACCGCTGCAGGGCGAGGTCGTACCGGGCCCCGTCCGGTGCCTGCAGGCAGGCGCTGTGCCGCCCGGCACCGGCCCGGAAGAACCGGCCGTCGGGCTGTACCTGCCGGTCACCGACGGCGTCGAGCTCGCCCCGGCGGACGACCTCGTGCCCGGCACACCCCTCCGACGAGCCGTCGCCGGGCGGGGTCGGTGCCACCGTCGGGACGGCGGGTCCGCCGCCCGGCGGGGTACCGGCCCCGGTGGTGACCAGGGTCAGGTTGTTGGCCTCGAGGATCTCGGCCAGCGGCTGGAAGAAGGTCACGCCACCGACCCGGCAGTTGCCGGACCCGCCGGAGGTGACGCCCTGTGCCTGGTCGCCGGAGAGCCAGGCACCGCCGGAGTCGCCCGGCTCGGCGCAGACGTCGGTACGGGTCAGCCCGGTGACGGCGCCTTCCGGGTAGTTGACCGTCACGTTGCGGGCCTGGATCACGCCGCAGCGGGTGCCGGTGGTCGATCCGGACCGGCAGATGCTGGCACCGACCGGCGCTTCGGTGGCACCGGCGACCGGCAGGGTGCCGCCGTTGAAGTCGTTGACCACCGGCTGCGGGGTCCAGTCTCCGTTGACCGCGACGAAGGCCCAGTCGTCGCCGGGGAACGACGACGCCTGGAACACCCCCTGCGCCTGCTGGTTGAACCCGGTGGTGGTGTCGCCGGGTCGGCCGCAGTGGCCGGCGGTGACGAAGCCGCCGACGACGGAGAAGCCGACCGAGCAGCGTCCGCCGGCGCCGATGAAGTACGGGTCGCCACCGCGTACGTCGAACAGCGGCACTGGGGCCTCGTCGGACACCTCGACGCGCAGCGCGTCGGCGGGCACCGCGGCGACGGCGGCGAAGTCACGGGCGGCGGCCTGCGCACCGGGGCGGGCGAGCAGCACGACGGTGTTGTCGGCGACGTCGACGTACCAGCCGGCCAGATCCGGGTTGGCTGTCTCGGCGTCGCCGTCGAGCTGTCGTTTGACGGCGTCGAGCTGGCGCTGGCTGCGCTGTACGAGCCGCGCCTTCGCACCGCTGGCGTCGACCTGGGCGACCAGGTCGGGGTCGGTGACGGCGACGACGAGGTCGGTGCCGTCGGCGGTGATCCAGGCTCCGCCGTACGCGTCGCCGAGGTCGGCGCGCAGCGTGGCCACGGTGCGACCGGCCCACCGCTCGGTGGCCAGCCGGGTCCGGGCGTCGGCCGCGCTGACGCCGAGGTCGCGGCCGAGGGCGGTGACGATCTCGGTGGCGGCCGGCGGCTCGGCGCCGGCCCGGTCGGTGGCCGGCTGGTCGGTACGGTCGTCGCCGGCCACCGCCGGCAACGTCACCGCGGCGAGCAGACCCACCGCGGCCACGGTGACTCCTGCGGTGATCACCCGTCGGCGTCGCATCGCTGTCTCCTTCCGCCGCGGGCGCCGGACCTTTTTCTGGCGCCGCGCGGTGGTACGGAGCACAACCGTCGATGGATCAATCCTCGACGATGCGGAATTTCACAGCGGGTCGGGTGAACCGGGCAGGCCGGTGCCGCGTTGACCGTGACGGCCGCACCGGTAGGGATCGGCCTCCACCCGATCCCTACCGGTCGGCGCTGTCACCGGCCGGTGAGCTGCCCCTGGGAGATCCCCCGCAGGAACGATCGCCACTGGTGCGGCCCGAAGTCCAGTTCCGGGCTGGCCGGGTCGGCCGAATCCCGCAGCGCCGCGCCACCGGCCGCCGTCGCCGCCACCTCCACGCAGGCGTTGGTGTCACACCGGCTGCTTCGCCGCCAGCCCTGGTCGGCACGCAACATCACATTCCCCTTTCATGATTTACACCTATTTTTCGGGCATTATGCCGGCCAGCTCACCCGCCCGATGCCTGATCCACCCAGAGTCGGTCCAGTCGGCTGGCCTGGCGCCTCAACCGTCCGGGCCGCACGGCTGGGCGTCAGTCGCGTACCGCCTGCTCGCCGCCACCGAGCGCCGCCGACCGTTCGGCGATCAACCGGGCCGAGGTCGCCTCGTCGTGGGCCGCGGCCCACAGATGGGCGAAGTAGCCCCGGTGGCGGTGAATCCGCTGCGCCGCGTGGACGATCTCGTCGATCAGAATCCCTTCGCGGTAGAGCAGCGCGTTGTCCTCGTCGCCGAAGTCCAGCAAGGTGAACGGGGCCAGCATCGCCATGATCGCGGCGTCGGCGAACGGCGCGATCCGCACCCGGACGTGTGGTGACCGCATCTGCTGCAACAGGTGGGCGAACTGCCGGGACATCACCTGCGGGCCGCCGATGGTGCGCCACAGCACCGACTCGTCGAGCACCAGGTGGAACTCCGGCGGGTCGGGGCGGTCCAACACATGCTCACGACGACGCAGCCGGGCCTCCAGTCGCAGCACCCGGTCCGCCTCCGGCAGCTCGCTGCGCCAGAAGTTGAGCACGAACTCGCCGTACTCCCGGGTCTGCAACATGCCCGGGATGAGCGTCGGCTGGAACACCCGGATGGCGCTGGCCTCGCTCTCCAGCTGCAACAACTGCAACATTGCCGGGGTCAGGTGCTCGCGGTAGCGGGGCTCGTCCCACCAACCGCGCCGCCGTGAGGTGCGGGCGTCGTGCAGCATCCGCTCGGCCCGGTCGGGGTCGGCGACTCCGTAGAGCGCCAGCAACGCCCGCAGGTCCGTCGACGAGACCGTGACGTCGCCCTTCTCGATCCGGTTGACCTTGGACACCGACCAGTCCAGAGTGTCGGCCACCTTGCCCTGGGTGAAGCCGGCTGCCTCCCGCGCGCGGCGCAGCGCCAACCGGAGCCGACGCCGCGCCGCCGCCGGGGACTCGCCGGGACCGGGATCGTCACGCACGCCAGGCCTTCCGGACCACGGTAGGTAACTGTCGGTCCAGTATGCCGCCAACTGGTCGCCGGGTCAGCCCCGGCGACCCGTCAGCGCGTCTTCAGACCTGTGCCACCCGATGCGCGTCCTCAGACCTCCACCACGGTCGGCACGATCATCGGCCGACGGCGGTACGCGTCGTTGACCCAGCGCCCGACGATCCGGCGGACCACCTGCTGCAACTGGTGCGGGTCGGTGATGCCGTCGGCGGCGGCCCGCCCCAGTGCCTCGGTGATCAGCGGAACCACCGCGTTGAACGCCTCCGGGTCCTCGGAGAACCCCTTCGCCGACACGGTGGGGCCGCCGACGACCTTGCCGGTGACCGAGTCGACCACCACGGTCGCGGCGATGAATCCGCCGTCGCCGAGGATTCGACGCTCGGTCAGCAACGACTCACCGACGTCGCCGACGGCGAGACCGTCCACATAGACGTACCGGCTCTTGACGTGGCCGACCAGAGTGGCGTGCCCGTCGACCAGGTCGACCACGTCGCCGTCCTCGCAGAGCACCACCCGCTGCGGGTCCAGACCGGATTCGATGCCCAGTCGGGCGTGCGCCCGCAGGTGCCGCCACTCACCGTGCACCGGCAGCAGGTTGCTCGGCCGCACCACGTTGAGCAGGTACAGCAGCTCCCCCGCCGGCGCGTGCCCGGAGACGTGCACCTTCGCCACGTCCTTGTGGATCACGGTCGCCCCGGCCCGGGACAGCTGGTTGATCACCCGGTAGACCGACGTTTCGTTGCCCGGCACCAGCGAACTGGCCAGCACCACGGTGTCGCCCGGGGCGACGGTGATGTGCCGGTGGTCGCCGGTGGCCATCCGGCCCAGCGCGCTCATCGGCTCACCCTGCGAACCGGTGGACATCAGCACGATCCGGTCCGGCGGCAACGCCGTCGCCTCGTCCAGCCCCACCACCAGACCGGGCGGAATCCGCAGCAGGCCGAGATCGCGGGCGATGCCCATGTTGCGCACCATCGACCGGCCGATCAGCGCGACCTTGCGGTCGTACTCGTACGCCGAGTCCAGCACCTGCTGCACCCGGTGCACGTGGGAGGCGAAGCTCGCCACGATGATCCGGCCCTTGGCCTTGCCGAAGATCGAGTCCAGCACCGGCCCGATGTCGCGTTCCGGGGTGACGAAGCCGGGAATCTCGGCGTTGGTGGAGTCCGACAGCAGCAGGTCGACGCCTTCGGCCCCGAGCCGGGCGAATCCGGCCAGGTCGGTGATCCGCCCGTCCAGCGGCAACTGGTCCATCTTGAAGTCACCGGTGTGCAGCACCAGTCCGGCCGGGGTCCGGATGGCCACCGCCAGTGCGTCCGGGATGGAGTGGTTCACCGCGAAGAACTCGCACTCGAACGGCCCGATCCGCTCCCGTTGGCCCTCCCGGACAGTCAGCGTGTACGGGTCGATCCGCCGCTCGGCCAGCTTCGCCTCGACCAGCGCCAGGGTGAACTGCGACCCGACCAAGGGGATGTCCGGCTTGTGGGCGAGCAGGTACGGCACCGCGCCGATGTGGTCCTCGTGACCGTGGGTCAGCACGATCGCCTGCACGTCGGCGAGCCGGTCCAGGATCGGGGCGAAATCCGGCAGGATCAGGTCGACACCGGGCTGCTCGACGTCCGGGAAGAGCACCCCGCAGTCGACGATCAGCAGTTTGCCGTCGAACTCGAAGACCGTCATGTTGCGCCCGATGGCTCCGAGCCCACCCAACGGGATGACCCGCAACCCGCCCGGCGGCAGCTGCGGCGGCAGATCCATGTCGACGTGTGCCTGGCTCACGGCAGCTCCAGTCCGGCCGCGGCGCAGTCGGCGCGCAACTGGTCCAGCTCGGTGTCGGTGGCCTCGACCAGTGGCGAACGGACCGGGCCGGCGGGCAGGTCCAGTGTCGCCAACGCCGCCTTGACCAGGATGGTGCCGGGGCTACGGAAGATCCCGGTGAACAGCGGCAGCAGCCGGTGGTGCAGCGCCAGCGCGGTGGCCTGGTCACCGGCGACGTACGCCTCGATCATCTGCTTGGTCAACGCGCCGGTCAGGTGGGTCGAGGTGCCGACCAGCCCGACCCCGCCGATCGCCAGCGTCGGCAGGGTGAGCGCGTCGTCACCACAGTAGAACGCCAGATCGGTGCGGCTGGTCGCCCAGGAGGTGGCGACCAGGTCACCCTTGGCGTCCTTGACCGCGACGATCCGCTCGTGCTCGGCCAGGCGCACCAGGGTCTCGGTGGCGATCGCGATCCCGGCGCGGTGCGGGATGTCGTACGCCATCACCGGCAGCCCGGTCGCGTCGGCGACCTCGGTGAAGTGCCGGACCACCCCGGCCTGCGGCGGCTTGTTGTAGTACGGCGTGACCACCAGCAGCCCGTGCGCGCCGGCCTTCTCGGCGGCGACCGCCAGCTCGACGGTGTGCCGGGTGTCGTTGGTGCCGACGCCGGCCACCACCTTGGCCCGGTCCCCGACGGCGTCGACGACGACCCGGAGCAGTTGCTCCTTCTCCGCGTCGCTGGTGGTCGGCGACTCGCCCGTGGTGCCGCTGATCACCAACGCGTCGTTGGCCTGCTCGTCGACCAGGTAGCTGGCCAGCCGCGCCGCGCCGTCGAAGTCGAGCGAGCCGTCGTCGTGCATCGGGGTGACCATGGCGGTCAGGAGCCGCCCGAACGGGGTCGGTCTCCCCGCCCCGGAACCGGCTAGGTGGTGCTGCGTCATACGGACAACCTATCGGACGGGCGCACCGCGATTTCAGCGCTGGCGGTACGGGCGGACGGCCTACTCCCCCTGCCGGGTGTACGGGCTGGCGGCGACCTCGCTGCCGTCCGGCAGCTGGCTGATCTCGAAGTCGGCGAAGACACTCGGCGCGACCCGCTGCAACTGCCGCAGGCACTCCACCGCCAGCTCGCGGATCTCCACGTCGGCGTGCTCGGTGGCCCGCATGCCGATGAAGTGCCGCCAGGCCCGGTAGTTGCCGGTGACCACGATCCGGGTCTCGGTGGCGTTCGGCAGCACCGCCCGCGCCGCCTGCCGGGCCTGCTTGCGGCGCAGCGTCGGGTTGGGCTCGTCGGCGAACCGCTTCTCCAGGCCTTCCAGCAGCTCGGTGTAGGCCCGCACACTCGCCTCGGCGGCGGCGACGAACTGCTGATGCAGCTGCGGGTCCTCGGCGATGACCGCCGGCTCGACCATGGCGGCGTCGCGTTCGGGCACGTACCGCTGGGACAGCTGGGAGTAGGAGAAGTGCCGGTGCCGGATCAGCTCGTGGGTCAACGAACGGGAGATCCCGGTCAGGTAGAAGGTGACGCTGCCGTGCTCCAGCACCGACAGGTGGCCGCTGTCCAGGATGTGCCGCAGGTAGCCGGCGTTGGTGGCGGTCGCCGGGTTGGGCTTGCGCCACGACTGGTAGCAGGCCCGGCCGGCGAACTCGGCCAACGCCTGACCGCCGTCGGCGTCGGTGGACCAGTCGACATCGGCGGGCGGCTCGAAGTGGGTCCAGGCGATCAGCGTGACCTGCGGCGACACGATTTCCGGCATTTCTCGGACTCTAGTTGTCGGCCCGCACCACGAGCAACACGGGCAATCAGACGTAGAACCAGGTGAACGGCGGCCACGGCAGGTTGCGCAGCACCGAGAAGGCCAGCCAGGCGCCGAGGAACCAGCCGATCACCTTCGGGGTCATCGCCAGCTGCGGCAGCCGCCACCGGCCCATGTGCTGGCCGGCCCAGGCGACGTAGACGTAGAGCAGGAACGGGATCGCGAAGACCAGCAGCACGTGGTGCCGGGCGGCGGCACCGAGGTCGCCGTTGAGCAGGTACCAGACCGCCCGGGTGCCGCCGCAGCCGGGGCAGTCCAGCCCGGTGGTCAGCTTCAGCAGGCAGGTCGGGGCGGCGTCGGCGGTGCTGGTGGCCGGGTCGGTGAGCACCGTGTAGCCGGCGGCGGCACCGATGCAGCCGAGCACCGCCAGCGGGGCCAGCCAGCGCGGCGACCGCGCCCACGCGTGGTTGACCAGCCGGGTCAGCCGGTCCGGCTGCGGCTGCGGCGGGCCGCCGTGGTGGCCGCCCGGGTACGGGTAGGCGTACGCGGCGGCGTCAGATGGTGGTGGGTGGTGCGTGTGCGGGTCGGCGTACCCGGTCGGGGTCGGGCCGGTCGACGGCGGCTGCGCGTCGACGGCGGCTGCGCTCGCGGCCGTGCCGTCCTGACCCGCCATCGCCCCTCCTCCTGCAGCACTGGAAGGTTTCACGGTACACCGACCGCGCCACGTGCACCGGCGGCAGTCAGTGCCCGGGTCAACGGGCCGGCCAGGTCGCCGGCGACCGGTGCGGCGACCTGCGACAGGCCGAGCCAGCCGGCCAGCCGGACCAGCTCGTCGGCGAGGGCCACCGCGGTCTGCTGCGGGTCGGTGGTGACACCGGGCACCGGCCAGGCCGCCGGCACCCGCAGCACCCCGGCCGGCCGGTCCGCCTTGAGGTCGACCAACGCGGTGAGCCGGTCGCCGTCGAGAAACGGCAGTACGTAGTAGCCGTGCACCCGCTGTGCGGCCGGTACGTAGATCTCGATGCGGTACCGCAGCCCGAACAGCCGCTCGGTGCGGGCCCGCTCCCAGACCACCGGGTCGAACGGGCTGAGCAGCGTGGCGGCCCGGATCCAGCGCGGTAGTCGGGTCTGATGGTGCAGGTAGGCTGTCTGCGACCAGCCCTGCACCCGGACCGGGCGCAGGATGCCGTCGGCGACGAGGTCGGCCACGACCGGCCGGACCGCGGCCGCCGACAGCCGGAAGTAGTCCCGCAGCTCCGGCTCGGCGGCCACGCCGAGGCAGCGGGCGGCGATCTCGACCAGCTGCCGGTGCGCCTCGGCCGTCGTCGGCGTCGGCGCGGCGAGGACCCGGGGCGGCAGCACCCGCTGCGGTACGTCGTAGCGCCGCGCGAAGGTGCTGGTCCGCCCGGCGGAGGTGATCTCGCCGGCCCAGAAGAGGTACTCGAGGGCGGTCTTGACCGCCGACCAGTTCCACCCCCAGTTGCCGGTGGGACGGACGGTGTCCTGCTCCAGTTGCGCGGCGGTGACCGGGCCTCGGGTGCGTACCTCTTCGAGGACGCGGGCGACCAGCTCGGGCTGCTCGACGGCGATCCGTCGGACCCCGCCCCAGGCGTCGTCGCGGGCGCGGGCCATCCGCCAGCGCAGCGCCGGCTGCAGGTCGACCGGGATCAACGACGCCTCATGGCCCCAGTACTCGAACAGCTCCCGGGGCGCGTGCCCGGCCGCCCGGTCCAGCAGGTCGGTCGGGTACGGGCCGAGCCGGCTGTACAGCGGCAGGTAGTGGGCGCGTTGCAGGACGTTGACCGAGTCGATCTGGATCAGCCCGACCCGGTCGAGCACCCGACGCAGGTGCCGACGGGTCGGAACGCCGGTCGGCGCGGGGTCGGCGAAGCCCTGGGCGGCCAACGCGATCCGGCGGGCCTGGGCGAGCGAGAGACTGTCTGGTGCGGGCATCGTCACGCAAGCTACCGCCCCGGTACGACAGAGTCGCACCACGCCGGCGCTGTCGACCGGATGCCCCTCGTCGGGCGCGCCCGTCGGCGATTCCCAGCGGCCACACACGATCGCCAGGCATAGTGGAACGCTCACCGCCTGGCACTGGAGGTCTGCCCCGATGGGTCCCCTGTTCGCTCTGCTGAGCCTGCTGCTGCTGATCTTCCAACTGCTGCTCATCGGCCGCGCGATCCTCGACTGGAGCACGGTGCTGGCCGGGCCGAGCGCCCGCGACTCGTTGCGCTCCCGGGCGACCGTCGCGTTGCACACGCTGACCGAGCCGGTCCTGGCCCCGGTCCGCCGGGTGCTGCCGCCGGTACGGGTCGGCGGGGCCGCCATCGACCTCTCCTTCATCGTGGTCTTCGTCGCCATCGTGATCATCCGGGCGGTGCTGCCGTGACCCGACCGGCACCCGCCACGGCCTGGTTCGTACGGCCGACGGCACCGGCCACCCGGTGGCGACACCCGAGAGCGCTGCTGGACGTTCGGGGCTAATCAGGATAGAAAGCCCATATGCCAGAAGTCAGGCAGGAGACTCCGGACGACGCCGAGGCCATCGCCGCCGTCCACGTCCGCGCGTGGCAGGCCGGCTACGCCGGTCTGGTCCCCGCCGACGTCCTCGACCGGCTCAACGTCGCCGCCTGGGCACAACGCCGCCGCGACGTCGGCACCGCCGACCCGGAGCAGCCGTTCCGCACCCTGGTCGCCACCGACGGCGGGCAGATCGTCGGGTTCAGCACCTACGGCCCTTACCGCATCGACCAGGACCGGGACAACCTCGACCCGACGTACGGCGAGATCGTCAGCATGTACGTCGACCCGACCCGCTGGGGCACCGGGATCGGCCGCACCCTGCTCGCCGCCTCGATCGCCGGGCTGACCGGCCAGGGCTGGCGGGCCATGCGGCTGTGGGTGCTCGACGGCAACCAGCGGGGCCGGCGCTTCTACGAGTCGGCCGGGCTGCGCCCCGACGGGCACCGCAGCGTCTACCAGGTGCCCCGGTCACCGGGGCAGACCCCGGTCGGGCTCGACGAGCTGCGCTACCTGGCCCGGATCACCGGCGACCGGATCCTCGCCCTGGCCGGCTGACCGGCACGATCGGAGACCTGCCATCCGCCCTGCGGAGGGACCGCGAGAGCCCGCAAACGGTCGACCGGGCCGGTCCGAGTACAGCCCTGTCCGTGAATCTCGTGAACACTTGCGGAGTCGGGTCCACGGCAGCTTGTGGCGGCGATCAACGTCAGACAATCCAGTCAGGGGCAGCACCGGCTCCGGCCCGATCCGACTGCTGGGTACGCCTGGATCGGACGCGGTCTCGGCTCGACCACGCCGTGGCGTTCCAGCGCAGCCCATACCTGATCGCGACCAGCCCAAGCACCGACACTGCCGCACGATGACCCGCCCGCGACATCGAGGTGACGCTGACGCACGTCATCTTTGCGTCTTGACGTGCGTCAGCGTCACCTCGATGTGATCGCTCGACCGGCGGCCGGTGCCGGCCAGGCCGCGGAGCGGTCCAACTGCCGCACCGGCAGCACCAGCAGCAGCCCGATGCTGATCCAGACGTAGGCGTTGCTGCCCAGGAAGCCCGGCAGATTCGCGGCGTCTTCGTTGCGCCAGATCCAGACGAACCGGCTGATCAGCACCAGGTAGCCGACCACGGCGAAGCCGAGCAGCGCCCGCCGCCGCCGGGACCGCGCCGGTGCCGCCAGCCCGTTGTCCACCAGCAGGATCAGCGCCGGCAGCAGCCACACCAGGTGGTGCACCCAGGTGACCGGACTGACCAGGCAGCCGACCACACCGGTCAGCGCCAGCCCGGTCGCCTCGTCTCCGGCGGCGACCGCGCGGCGGCAGCGCCACGCCCACCAGAGCACCGTGACCAGCACCAACGCCAGCCAGGCGACCGTACTCGGGTGCAGCGGGTCGATCCGGGCGACGACCCCCCGCAGCGACTGGTTGGAGACGAAGTCCAACGCGCCGACCCGGTCGGTGTTCCACAGCGCCTGCGTCCAGAACTCCCGGGAGGCGTCCGGGGCGAACGCCGCCGCGAACAGGGTCGCCACGGTCGCCGTGGCGGCGGCGGTGAACGCAGCCCGGAACCGTCGAGTGACCAGCAGGTAGACGATGAAGATGCCGGGCGTCAGTTTGATCGCCGTCGCCAGCCCGATCCCGACACCGGCGAACCGGCGCCACCGTTGCGGCACCGGCGACCCGGCCGCCACCAACCAGAGCAGATCGGCCGCGACCAGGAACAGCAGTACGGTGTTGACCTGGCCGAAGTTGACCGTCTCCCGCATCGGCTCGTACGCCGCCACCAGGCAGACGGCGAGCGCGAAGGCGAACCAGCGGGTCCAGCCCTCGCGACGCGACACCGGGTCCACCAGCCACCACAGCAGCAGCGCGCTGGTCACCACGGCGAGCTTCACGCTGACCACGATCGCCAGATGCCACGGCAGCAGGGCCATCGGCGACATCACGAAGGCGGCGAACGGCGGGTAGGTGAACCCGTACTGGCTGAACGGCTTCATGTGGTCGTAGAGTTCGCCGCCGTCGCGCAACCAGTGGTGCATCGCGCCGTAGTAGACCTTCAGGTCGAAGAAGCCGTGCCGCTCGGCGGCGACGGCGAGGAAGCCGGCGACGACGACCACGCAGGCGACGACGATCGCCACCTGCCGGCCGGTACCCCCGGTGGCCCGCTGCGGCATGGCCGTCCCCCTGTCCGTACGCTGACCAGTCATGGCGCTCGGATATGTCCGTCCTGCCCGACCGGGCGACGCTGGTGAGATCGCCCGCCTCCAGTTGGCCACCTGGCGGGTCGCCTACCGTCGGCTACTGCCCCGGCAGGTGCTCGACGAGGTGGACGAGGGCTGGCTGGCGCAGCAGTGGGACGCCGCGATCACCAGCCCGCCGTCGCCGCGACACCGGGTGCTGGTCGCCGTCGAGCAGGCCGAGCAATCGTATCTGGTGGGCTTCGCCGCCTCCGGCCCGGTCGACGAGCAGGCGCTGGCCCCGCAGGAGCCGGCCGAGGCGCTCGGCGACCGGGTGGCCGCCGTCACCGACCTGCTCGTCGAACCGCGCTGGGGGCGACGCGGGCACGGCAGCCGGCTGCTCGCCGCCGCCGTCGACCTGTGGCGCGGCGACGGTTTCGACACCGCCGTGGCCTGGGCGTACGAGCAGGACCCGGCGACCCGCGCGTTCCTCGGCTCGGCCGGCTGGGAGCCCGACGGGGCGACCCGGGCGCTGGACGTCGCCGACATGCTGGTGCCGCAGCTGCGGCTGCACGTGGCGATCCCACCGGAAGCGCCGGAGCAGGCCGACCCGCCGGCCCCGCCGACCGACGAGTGAGCTGACCGCCGGCGGATCTCAGTCGAGCAGGCTGTCCAGGCCGACCGTCAGCCCGGGGCGTCGCGGCGCTTCCCGTACCGCCAGCAGCACCCCTGGCATGAACGACGCCCGGTCGTAGGAGTCGTGCCGGATGGTCAGCGTCTCACCGGCCGTACCGAACAGCACCTCCTGGTGCGCGACCAGGCCGGCGGCCCGTACCGAATGGACCCGGACCCCGTCGATCGACGCGCCCCGGGCACCCGGCACCTCGGAGGTGGTCGCGTCCGGCATCGCCGCCGACCCGGCGGCGGCGCGCGCGGCCGCGATCACCCGGGCGGTGTGCCCGGCGGTGCCGCTGGGTGCGTCGACCTTCGCCGGGTGGTGCTGCTCGATGATCTCGACCGACTCGAAGTACCGGGCGGCCTTGGCGGCGAACTGCATCATCAGCACCGCGCCGATGCCGAAGTTGGGGGCGATCACCACGCCGACCTCGGGAGCCCCGGTCAGCCACGACCGGACCTGGTCGAGCCGGGAATCGGTGAACCCGCTGGTCCCGACGACCACGTGGATGCCCCGGTCGATGCACCAGCGCAGGTTGTCCAGCACCGCGTCGGGGTTGGTGAAGTCGACGACGACCTCGGCGTCAGCGGCGGCGGCGAGCGGGTCACCCTGGTCGATCGTGGCGACGAGCTCGAGTCCGTCGGCGGCGTCGACCGCCCGGCAGACTTCCACGCCCATCCGGCCCCGGGCACCGAGCACACCGACCCGGACCGGCGCCCCGACCGCCCGGACCGCGCCGGCGGCGGCGGCGGCCGGCACCATCGTCACATTCGCACCATCTTCGCTCACCGGCACAACCTATCCCACCGGCGCGTCACGGTCCGGACAGCGTCGCCGACTCCACCGGCCCGATGACCGCCAGCGACATCGGCCGGTTGAGCAGGTCCGCAGCGACCGCGGCGACCTGCTCGACGGTCACCGCCGCGACCCGCTGGAGCAGATGGTCCACCGGCAACTGCTCGCCGTAGAGCAGTTCGCCCTTTGCCAGCCGACCCATCCGGGAACCGGTGTCCTCCAGCCCCAGCACGTAGCCGCCCCGGCTCATGCCCTTGCCCCGGGCGAGTTCGTCCGGGGTCACCCCGTGCGTGGCCAGGGCCGCCAACTCGGCGCGGACCAGGGCCAGCACCTCGTCGAGGCGGTTCGGCGCGCAACCGGCGTAGACGGCGAACGTGCCGGCGTCGGCGTACTGGCTGGCGTAGGAGTAGACCGAGTACGCCAGCCCTCGCCGCTCCCGGATCTCCTGGAACAGCCGACTCGACATGCCGCCGCCGAGCACGTTGTTCAGTACGCCGAGCGCGAACCGCCGCTCGTCGGTGCGGTGGATCCCTGACCCGCCGAGCACCAGGTGGGCCTGCTCGGTCTCCTTGTGTCGCAGGACCACCCGGGGCGGGCGGACCCGTACCGCCGGGGTGGCCGCGCGGGGCGGGTCCGGCTGGCCGGGCCGTTCGGCGTCGAGCGGGCTGCCCCGCAACGCGGCCCGGACCTGGCGGACCACCGAACGGTGGTCGAGGTTCCCGGCGGCGGCGACGACCATCGCCCCCGGGGTGTAGCGGCGACGGTAGAAGTCGTGGATCTGCCGACGGGTCAACGCCGAGATGGTCGCCTCGGTGCCGGAGATCAGCCGGCCCAGCGGGTGCGGCCCGAAGACCGCCTCCGCGTGCAGGTCATGGACCTCGTCGTCGGGTTCGTCGTCGTGCATCGCGATCTCTTCGAGGATCACGCCGCGTTCGGTCTCCACGTCGGCCGGATCGATCACCGAGTTGGCGACCAGGTCGCAGACGACGTCGATGGCCAGCGGCAGGTCCTCGTCGAGCACCCGGGCGTAGTAGCAGGTGTACTCCTTGGCGGTGAAGGCGTTGGTCTCGCCGCCGACCGCCTCGATCGCCGCGGAGATCTCCCAGGCGGTACGCCGTCGCGTGCCCTTGAACAGCAGGTGTTCCAGGAAGTGCGAGGCACCGGAGCGGGCGGGCGTCTCGTCGCGGGAGCCGACGCCGACCCACACTCCGAAGGAGACGCTGCGCATCGCCGGGATCGCTTCGGTGACCACCCGCAGCCCGTTGGGCAGCACGGTACGTCGTACCGTGCCGCCCAACGGGTCGGTGGTGAGTGTCCGGGTGACCGGCCGGGACCTGCCCCGGCCGGTGACCGGTTCGGTCCGGGCCATGTCAGCCGGCGTCAGCTGTGCCGGTTGCGGCGGCGACGCGGCTCCCCGCCGTCACCGTCGCCCCGGCTCGGGCCGCGGTCGCCACGCTCGCGGTCACCACGGTCGCGGGGCCCCCGGTCGCCCCGGTCCCGACCGCCGGGCCGGTCGCCGCCGTCGGCGGCCTCGGCACCCTCGGCGGCCGGCGCCTCGGCACCCTCCGGGCGGACCTTGTCCAGGTAGATCTTGCCCCGGGCGTCGATGTCGGCGATGGACACCTCGACCTTGTCGCCGACGTTGAGGTGGTCCTCCACCCGCTCGACCCGCTTGCCGTCGCCCACCTTGGAGATGTGCAGCAGGCCGTCGCGGCCGGGCAGCAGCGAGATGAACGCACCGAACGCGGCGGTCTTGACGACCGTACCGAGGAACTTGTCACCGACCTTCGGCAGCGTCGGATTGGCGATCGCGTTGATCCGCTCGACGGCGGCCTCGGCCGCCGGCCCGTTGGTGGCGCCGACGTAGATGGTGCCGTCGTCCTCGATGGAGATGTCCGCGCCGGTCTCGTCCTGGATCGCGTTGATGGTCTGGCCCTTCGGGCCGATCACCATGCCGATCTTGTCGACCGGGATCTTCACCGTGGTGACCCGGGGCGCGTGCTCGCTCATCGCGGCCGGGCCCTCGATCGCCTGGCGCATCACCTCGAGGATGGCCAGTCGGGCCTCGCGGGCCTGCTGCAGCGCACCGGCCAGCACGTCCGACGGGATGCCGTCGAGCTTGGTGTCGAGCTGCAACGCGGTGACGAACTCGGGAGTGCCGGCGACCTTGAAGTCCATGTCACCGAAGGCGTCCTCGGCCCCGAGGATGTCGGTCAGCGTGACGTAGCGGGTCTGCCCGTCGACCTCGTCGGAGATGAGCCCCATCGCGATGCCGGCCACCGGTGCCTTCAGCGGCACGCCGGCCGACAGCAGCGCCAGCGTGGAGGCACAGACCGAGCCCATGCTGGTCGAGCCGTTGGAGCCGAGCGCCTCGGAGACCTGACGGATCGCGTACGGGAACTCCTCCCGGGTCGGCAGCACCGGCACCAGGGCCCGCTCGGCGAGCGCGCCGTGGCCGATCTCGCGCCGCTTCGGCGAACCGACCCGGCCGGTCTCCCCGGTGGAGTACGGCGGGAAGTTGTAGTTGTGCATGTAGCGCTTGGACTTCTCCGGGGAGAGGGTGTCCAGCGTCTGCTCCAACCGCAGCATGTTGAGTGTGCTGACGCCGAGGATCTGGGTCTCGCCGCGCTCGAACAGCGCCGAGCCGTGCACCCGGGGCAACACTCCGACCTCGGCGGTCAGCGGCCGGATGTCGCGCGGACCCCGGCCGTCGATGCGGACCTGCTCGCGGAGCACCCGGGCGCGCACCTCGGACTTGGTCAGCGACCGGAAGGCCGCGCCGAGCTCCTTCTCGCGTCCCTCGAACCGCTCGGCGAGCTCGCCGGCGACCTTCTCCTTGATCCGGTCGAGGGCGTCCTCGCGCTCGGCCTTGGAGGCGATCTTCAGCGCCTCGGCGACCTCGTCGCGTCCGGCGGTCACGACCGCCTCGTAGACGTCGTCGGCGTAGTCCAGGAAGACCGGGAACTCGGCGATCGGCTTCGCCGCGACCTCGGCCAGCTCGCTCTGCGCCCGGCACAGCTCCCGGATGGTCGGCTTGGCCGCCTCCAGCCCGCTGGCGACGACCTCCTCGGTCGGCGCGGTGGCGCCACCGGCGATCAGGCCGACCGCCTGCGGCGTGGCCTCCGCCTCGACCATCATGATCGCGACGTCGCCGTCGGGCAGGGCCCGGCCGGCGACGACCATGTCGAAGGTGGCCCGGGCCAGCTCCTCCAGGGTCGGGAAGGACACCCACTGACCGTCCACGTGGGCGATCCGGGTCGCCCCGATCGGCCCGGAGAACGGCAGGCCGGAGAGCTTGGTGGACATCGACGCCGCGTTGATCGCGACGACGTCGTACGGGTGGGCCGGGTCGAGGGCGAGCACGGTCTCGACGACCTGGACCTCGTTGCGCAGGCCCTTGGCGAAGGTCGGCCGCAGCGGCCGGTCGATCAGCCGGCAGGTGAGGATCGCCTCCTCGCTGGGCCGGCCTTCGCGGCGGAAGAACGAGCCGGGGATCCGGCCCGCGGCGTACATCCGCTCCTCGACGTCGACGGTGAGCGGGAAGAAGTCGAGGTGCTCACGCGGCTGCTTGCTCGCCGTGGTGGCCGAGAGCACCACGGTGTCGCCCAGCTGGGCGATCACCGAGCCGGCGGCCTGACGGGCCAGCCGGCCGGTGGAGAAGGTGACCTCACGGGTGCCGAAGGACCCGTTGTCGATCACTGCGGTACTGCTCTGGGTGCCGAGAGTGTTCTGCTCGGTCATGGTGATGTCGCGCTCCTTTACGCGTCGTGGGCCACGACCTCGGGGAGCTGCTCAACCGGCCGGTCTTCGATCGAAGCGCCCGGGGGAGCCGGCGGTGCCGGCTGGCCCGGGGGCCACTACCGAGGACCGGTACGTTGACCGGCTCCCGTCGACGGGTGGGTCGTGGTGGCCCGGTGTCGGGTGGTGGTACGGCGCGGCGGCACCGCTGACGGTGCCGCCGGCCGTCACGTCACCGCCGCAGGCCGAGTCGCTCGATCAGCGACCGGTAGCGGTTGATGTCCTTCTTCTGCAGGTAGTTGAGCAGCCGACGACGCCGACCGACCAGCAGCAGCAGACCACGACGGCTGTGGTGGTCGTGCTTGTGCACCTTGAGGTGCCCGGTGAGGTCGGCGATCCGCTTGGTCAGCACCGCGACCTGGACCTCCGGCGAGCCGGTGTCCGCATCGGCGGTGGCGTACTCTTCGCGGATCTTGCGCTTGGCTTCCTGATCGAGCGCCATGGTCTCCCTGATCTGTGTGGGGGTGTCCCTCGCCTCGCACCCGCGGCGTCGTGCAGGCACGCGAGACGACACGTCGGTGTTCCGACGCCAGGTTCAGGCTACCAGCAGGTCGCCGCGCGGGATCGCAAGGCCACGGTGGGTCGCCCCCCACCGAGTCGTCAGGTGTCGGGTTCAGACGCCGAGGACCGCCCGTACCTGGGCGACGTCGGTGTTCATCTGGGCGACCAGCGGGCCGACGCCGTCGTAGCGGCGGGTCTCCCGCAGCCGGGCCACGAAGTCGATCGCCACCTGCTCGCCGTAGATGTCGCCGTCGAAGTCGAGGATGAAGGCTTCGACCCGTCGGTCGCGCCCGGCGAAGGTGGGGTTGGTGCCGATCGAGGCCGCCGCCGGTAGCCCGGGCCCTCCCCCGCTGAGCCCGTCGGGGCGTACCGGGCCGTCCGAGCGGACCAGGCGGGCCGCGTAGATACCGTCGGCCGGCACCGCCACGTGTTGCGGGGTGAGCAGGTTCGCGGTGGGGAAACCGATCTCACGACCCCGTCGGTCGCCGCGCACCACCACGCCTTCGAGCCGGTGCGGGCGTCCCAGCGCGGCGGCCGCCGCGGTCACGTCACCCGCGTCGATACAGGCCCGGATGTACGTCGACGAGAAGATCGTCCCGTTGTCACTGACCAGACCCGCGCCCTCGACCGCGAAGCCGAAGGTCCGGCCGAGCTGCTCCAGCAGCGCCACGTCACCGGTCGCCCGGTGGCCGAACCGAAAGTTCTCCCCCACCACGACCACCGCCGCGTGCAACTGCTCGACCAGCAGGTCGTGGACGAACTGTTCGGCGGTCAGCCGGGAGAACTCCATGGTGAACGGCAGCACGCAGAGAACGTCGACGCCGAGCGCCTCGATCAACTCGGCCTTGCGCGCCGGGCCGGTCAGCACCGCCGGGTGGCTGCCCGGCCGGACGACCTCGGCCGGATGCGGATCGAAGGTGACCACCACGGACTGGATGCCGAGGTCCCGGGCGCGTTTGACGGTGTGCCCGATGATCGCCTGATGCCCCTGGTGGATGCCGTCGAACACGCCGATGGTGACCACCGACCGGCCCAAGCCGCCACTGGCCGCCGTCACGCCCCGCCACCGCTGCATTGCGCCTCCCGCCTGTGGTGCCACTTTGTGCCGTCGAGTCTGTGCCCGTCGGGGATCCCGTAGATTCCCGTCCCCATCGGGGGCGTCCCCGTACGTTCCCGTCCCTGTAGGTTCCGTCCCGCCGGATGTGTGCCGACCGGGGCCACCGGCCGGACCGATGCTGTCACGCCGGAGCCAGCACGATCTCCGCGCGGGCCCGACCGCCCCGTTCGGAGACCACCGCCAGCAGCTCACCGGCCGGGTCGAAGACCGCGTACGGGCCCGGCTGACCGACCGGCCGGATCGGGCCACCGTGCCCGAGCACCCGTGCCTCGTCGGCGCCCACCTCCCGCCGGGGCAGGATCCGGTCGGCGGCGGCGGCCAACGGCAGCCGCACCACGTCCGGGGCCTGCTGCTCCAGCTCGGCCAGGGTCGCCGCCTCGGCGAGAGTGAAGCCGCCGACGGCGGTCCGGCGCAGCGCGGTGAGGTGTCCACCGACCCCCAGCGCCGCGCCGAGGTCGCGGGCGATCGCCCGGATGTAGGTGCCGGACGAGCAGTCCACCGCCACGTCGACGTCGACGTGGCGGTCGTCGCCGGGGTGTACGGCCAGCGGGTCCAGCCGGGAGATGGTCACCCGACGGGCGGCCAGCGCCACGTCCTCGCCGGCGCGGACCCGCTGGTAGGCACGCTGCCCGTTGATCTTGATGGCGCTGACCGCGCTCGGGACCTGGTCGATCTCGCCGGTCAGCGCGGCGAGGCCGGCCTGAATCCGCTCCGGGGTGACGTCGGTCACCGCCGTACGGGCGGTCACCTCTCCCTCGGCGTCGTCGGTCGTCGTCGACACGCCCAGCCGGATCGTGGCGGTGTAGCTCTTCCCCGCGCCGATCACGTAGGTCAACAGCCGGGTGGCCCGGTTCACCGCCACGATCAGCACTCCGGTCGCCATCGGGTCCAGGGTGCCGCCGTGGCCGACCCGTCGGGTCCCGGCCAGCCGCCGAATCCGGGCGACGACGTCGTGCGAGGTCATCCCGGCCGGCTTGTCGACCACGATCAGTCCGTGCGTACTCACGACTGCCAAGCCTGCCAGATCCCGCCGCGCCACGGCGATCAGGTCCGGTCCACCGGCACGCCGAGCACCGCCCAGCGTGGTGACCGCAGCCGGGCGACCAGCCCGACCAGCCGCACGAGCATGAACAGACCGAGCCCGGCCCAGATGCCGGCCAGGCCCAGCTGCAGCGCGTAGCTGGCCCAGATCGCCGGCAGGAAGCCGCCGAGGGCCGCCCCGATCGTCAGGTTCCGCAGATACCGCAGATCGCCGGCGCCGATGAACACCCCGTCGAGGGCGAAGACCACACCGGCGACCGGTTGCAGGGCCACGAACCACGGCCAGACCAGCATGGCCTGGTCGTGCACGGCCGGATCCGGGCTGAACCAGCCGGGGACCACCGGAGCGCCGAGGGCGAACACCACCGCGAACGCGACCCCGGCGCCGGCACCGAGCCAGACCAGGCGGCGGGCGAGCAGCCGGGCACCCGCAGCGTCACCGGCACCGAGCGCGGCACCGATCAGCGACTGCCCGGCGATCGCGAGGGCGTCCATCGCCAGCGCGGTGAAGAACCAGAGCTGGATGGCGATCTGGTGGGCGGCGACCGGGGCGGTGCCGTACCGGGCCGCCACGGCGGTCGCGGACAGGAAGCTCGCCTGGAACGCCGCGCCCCGGATCAGCAGGTCGCGGCCGACGGCCAGGTGCGTCAGCAGGTGCCGGGGCCGGGGGCGCAGCGGTACGCCGGCCCGGACCAACGCACGCACGAACAGCGCGCCACCGAGGGTCTGCGCGACCACGTTCGCGACCGCCGAGCCGACCAGGCCGAGGCCGGCCGGGTAGACCAGGAGCGGACAGAGTACGGCGGAGATCCCGTTGGCCGCCAGGACGTACCGCAGGGGGCGGCCGGTGTCCTGGACGCCGCGCATCCACCCGTTGCCGGCGGCGGCCAGCAGCAGACCGGGCGCTCCCCAGGCCGCGATCCGCAGCCACTGGGCGGCGGCGTCGGCGACCGAGCTGCCCGGGCCGGCGAGTCCGGCGGCGACCGGTCCGGCGGCGAACTGCGCGGCGACGGCGAGCGCCACCCCGACGGCGAACGCCAGCCAGGAGGCCTGGACACCTTCGGCCTGGGCGGCCGAGGCGTCGCCAGCTCCGAACCGGCGGGCGGCCCGGCTCGTGGTGCCGTAGGCCGCGACCGTACCGAGCCAGGCGGCGACGGACATGACGGTGCCACCGACGGCGACCGCGGCGAGCGCGGTGGCCCCGAGGCGGCCGACCACGGCCGTGTCGACCAGGACGTACAACGGCTCGGCGGCGAGCACCACCAGGGCGGGAAGCGCGAGGCGCGCGATCCGCCGGTGGGACACCTGGCGCGGGGCGGTCCCCGGCCTGCTGGCACTGGTCATCGACGCAGAGCATCGCAGCCGATCCGTAAGGACCGCTATTGCCTATGTCACTTACTACCGCCTACGTCACCTTTGACGCGAGCAGCCGGTTACTGGCGGGTGTCCATCGACATCTGCAGCGCCCGGCGGGCCTGCTCGCGGGCATCGTCGGTGGTCTCGGGCTTGGGCTTGCTGGGCATGGCGACACGACCTTCTCGCATAGTGGACACCGGCTGCCGACGGCGACAGAGCCGGGATCTCCGGGTCGCGACCAGGCGAGCAGAACGCGGGCAGGTGTGGCCCGCACCACACCCAAGTTATCGTTCAGGTCCACATCCTGCCCACCGTTCCCACGTTGTGGGAGATTTACATCGTCGTCGGTCGATCACCTGGCGAAGAAGTGCCACCCGACCCACCACCAGAAACCCAGCACTCCGAGGCGCCCGACCGGCACCTTGCCCACCTCGTACTGCATCACGTAGGCGCAGACGTCACCAAAGGACGGAATGCGCGAACCCGGCCGGCGGGCGAGCACCTCCACCGCCACGAACAGGGCGACAGCCAGCGTGAACCCACCGACCACGACGACGCGGGCCACGCTCATCGGCGCACCAACGCCCAGAACGCGGCGAGCCAGGCGAAGTACCCCGCACTGCGGGCGAGCGGCGCCTCCAGCACCGGGTCAGCCAGCTTGGAGAAGGTCGGAAAGTCCTCGGTCGACCCGAGCGCGAAGGTCGCCGACTCGAAGACGGTGAAGACCGCGACCGGCAGTACCCACCAGACGGCGCCGTCGCCGAGGCGGCGCGGCGACGGCCGCCGGGGCACCCGGGTGGACAGGCCGATCCAGATCAACGCGCCGCCGGTACCGATGGTGTAGAGATTGGCCGCCGTCGAAAAGGACGGCAGTTGCCCGCCGACCAGCGACAGCACGGCGATGACCGGCATCGAGACCACCGGTCGGTCCCACGTCCGCGGCACGTCCGCGGCGAGCTCAGACGGCTGTTCCATCATCCGATTGTCCCCGCCAGCTCACGGCGAGTGAAGCACGTCGGGCCGCCGCGCCCGCCGACCGGTCCGGGCATCGATCGACCGACGTCGTACGCGACCCGCGACCGGTACGGATCAGTCCAGCTCGGCGCGGATCGCCTGGATCACGTCCGGCGCCGTACCGACACCGGTGAAGCCGGCCGCGAGCCGGTGCCCGCCGCCGCCGAGCGCGACCGCGACCCGGCTCACGTCCACCCCGCCCTTGCTGCGCATCGACACCGCCCAGGTGGACTCGGCGACCTGCTTGAGCACACAGCTCACGTCGGCCTCGACCGTACAGCGGACCGAATCGATCAGCGCTTCCAGGACGTACGGCTGCTGATCGTAGGTCGCCAGGTCGGCCAGCGTGGCGTAGGTCCAGACGAGCCCCCGCCCACCGGCTGCCGCCGGCTCCAGGACGCTGCGCTGCAGCACCGCCCCGAACAGCCGGACGGCGCCGAAGGGGCGGCTGTCGAAGACCCGCCGGGCGATCTGCGCGGGTGCGATCCCGGTGGCCAGCAACCGGGCGGCCAGTTCATGTACGGCCGGCGTGGTCATCTCGAACCGGAACGAGCCGGTGTCGGTGACCAACGCGATGTACAGGCACTCCGCGATCTGCTCGTCCAGCGGTACGCCGAGTCGGTCGAGCAGCCCCTGCACCACCACCGAGGTCGCGGCGGCACCCGGGTCCACCAGATGGATGCCGCCGAACCGGGTGTTGGAGGCGTGATGGTCCACGACGATCGATGTCGGCACCGACATCCGATCGGCCAGCGATCCCAGCCTGGAGGCACTGGCCACGTCGAAGCAGAGCACCAGGTCCGGATCGGACCACACCTCGTGCGGCGCGACCAGCAGCTGGGCACCGGGCATGCCGTGCAGTGCCGGTGGCAGCTGCTGCACTCCGGGATAGGCGGCCTGGACCTGCCGGCCACCCAGCCGGCACAGCCCAAGGCCGAAGCCGAGCATGCTGCCGAGGGCGTCGCCGTCCGGGTTGACGTGGCACAGCAGCAGTACCCGGCCACCGGCCGGCACCGCCTCGATCGCCGCCACCGCGGCCGCCCACTCGTCCTCGGTCGGCCCCGGCACCCGGTCGGCCAGCGGACCGGCCGGCGAGGGAACGCTGATCATCGCGCCCGCCGCCCCGGATCCGCTCCGTCGGCCGAGGCCGGCGCGTCGTCGTCGGCCTCGTCGTCATCGGCGTCGGCGTCCTCGGCGTCGGCGTCCTCGCGGTACGGCTGGGCGTCCCCGGCGTACCGGGCGTTCGCCGCCAGGCGCTGCACCTCGGCGTCGGCGTTCCGGGCCGCCGCCAGCAGGTCGTCAATGTGCTTGGCGTGCTCCTGCACGTTGTCCAGGACGAAGGTGAGCGTCGGCGAGTGACGCAGCCCCAGCGCCTTGCCGACCGTGCTGCGCAGCAGGCCGTTCGCGCTGTCCAACGCCGCCTTCGTGCCGGCCTCGGCCGCAGCGTCGCCGAGCACCGTGTAGAACACCGTCGCGTCGCGCAGGTCCGCGGTGATCCGCGCGTCGGTGATCGTGATCATCCCGAGCCGGGGGTCCTTGATCTGGGTACGCACCACCGAAGCCACCAGCTCGCGCACGCGCTCGGCGTGCCGGCGTACCCGGGCTGGATCCGTCATCTTGCTACCTCCGCGCAGTCCGTCAACGTCTCGACCCTACCTGTGTCACGGTGCGGCGCTCAGTCGTCGACACCGTAGAGGCGACGGCGTACGGAGAGCAGTTCGATCTCGGGCCGGCCGGCCACCATCCGCTCGCAGTTGTCCAGCACCTCACGGACGTGTGCCGCGTCGGCGGCGACCACCGCCACCGCGATCTCGGCGCGGCCGTGCCGGTCGAGCGCACCGACCTCGGCCGCCGACACCTCGAACCGGCGCAGCGCGGCGACGATCGGACGAACGTAGGAGCGTTTGGCCTTCAGCGACTGGGAGTCGCCGGGCAGCAACATGTCGAAGAGTGCGGTTCCGGTGAACATCGTCCCGCAGGATACGCCTGACCGCGCTGCCGCCGATGGCCGACGGGCGGTCGGGGCCGGCGCAGCTGCGCCGGCCCCGACCGCCCGTCGGGTCGCTGTGTCACCTCAGCGGGTCAGGTACGTGCCTTCTCCCGCATCTCGAAGGTCTCGATGACGTCGCCGACCTGGATGTTGTTGTAGTTGCCCAGGGTCAGACCGCACTCGAAGCCCTCCCGGACCTCTGTCGCGTCGTCCTTGAAGCGCTTCAGCGAGCTGATCGTGACGTTGTCCGCGACCACCGCCCCGTCGCGCAGCAGGCGGGCCTTGGCGTTGCGGCGGATGACGCCGGACCGGACCATGCAGCCGGCGATGTTGCCGATCTTGGACGAACGGAACACGTCGCGGATCTCCGCAGTGCCCAGCTCGACCTCCTCGAACTCCGGCTTGAGCAGGCCCTTGAGCGCTGCGTCGATCTCCTCGATGGCCTGGTAGATGACGGTGTAGTACCGGATCTCCACGCCTTCGCGCTCGGCGATCTCCCGAACCTTGTTGGAGGCCCGGACGTTGAAGCCGATGATCGTCGCCGCCTCGGCGGACGCGCTCGCGAGCATCACGTTGCTCTCGGTGATCGCACCCACGCCCCGGTCCAGGATCCGCAGTTGGACCTCGTCCGGGATGTCGAGCTTGAACAGCGCGTCCTCCAACGCCTCGACCGAGCCGGAGACGTCGCCCTTGAGGATCAGGTTGAGCGAGGTCTTCTCGCCCTCCTTGATCTGCTCCATGAGCGTCTCCAGCGTGGCCCGACCGCGCGAGTTGGCGAAGCTCGCCGCCCGGCGGCGTGCCTGCCGCTGCTCGGCGATCTGCCGCACCGTGCGGTCGTCCTGCGCGGCGAGGAAGGTGTCGCCGGCGCTGGGCACCGCGGTCAGACCGAGCACCAGCACCGGACGGGCCGGCCCGGCCTCGGACACCTGCTGGCCGTTCTCGTCGAGCATCGCCCGGACCCGGCCGTGCGCCCCACCGGCGACGATCGAGTCACCGGTGCGCAGGGTGCCCTTCTGCACCAGCACGGTGGCCACCGCACCACGGCCCTTGTCCAGATGGGCCTCGATCGCGATGCCCTGCGCGGGACCGTCGATCGGGGCGGTCAGCTCCAACGCCGCGTCGGCGGTCAGCAGAACCGCCTCCAGCAGGTCGTCGATGCCGATCCCGGGTTTGGCCGCCACGTTGACGAACATGGTGTCGCCGCCGTACTCCTCGGCGACGAGACCGTACTCGGTCAGTTGCTGGCGGACCTTGTCCGGGTTGGCTTCCGGCTTGTCGACCTTGTTGACCGCGACCACGATCGGCACGTCGGCCGCCTTGGCGTGGTTGAGCGCCTCGATGGTCTGCGGCATGACGCCGTCGTCGGCCGCGACCACCAGCACCACGATGTCGGTGACCTGCGCACCACGGGCACGCATGGCGGTGAACGCCTCGTGACCCGGGGTGTCGATGAAGGTCAACGCCCGGTCGACCCCGTCGTGCGGGACCCGCACCTGGTAGGCACCGATGTGCTGGGTGATGCCACCCGCCTCGCCCTCGACCATCTTGGTCTTGCGGATGGCGTCGAGCAGCTTGGTCTTACCGTGGTCGACGTGACCCATCACGGTCACCACCGGCGGACGGCTGACCAGCCGGTCGGACTCCACCTCGGCGTCGAGGTCGATGTTGAACTGCGCCAGCAGCTCGCGGTCCTCGTCCTCCGGGCTGACGATCTGCACGTTGAAGCCGAGGTGCTCGCCGAGCAGCTGCAGGGTCTCGTCCGAGCAGGACTGCGTGGCGGTGACCATCTCGCCCAGGTTGAACATCTCCTGGACCAGCGAACCCGGGTTCGCGTTGATCTTGTCTGCGAAGTCCGACAGCGACGCGCCCCGCGACAGCCGTACCACCTGGCCCTGGCCCCGTGGTGCGCCCGAGCTCATGGTCGGTGCCGACAGGTTGTCGAACTCCTGTCTGCGCTGCTTCTTGGACTTGCGGCCACGGGTGGGACGACCACCGGGCCGGCCGAACGCGCCGGCCGTACCGCCGCCACGGCCACGGCCGCCGCCACCGGGCCGACCGCCGCCACCGGCTGGCGCGCCAGGGCGGTAACCGCCGCCGGCACCCGCGCCGCCGGCACCGCCACCGGGACCGCCACGGAAACCACCGCCGCCGCCACCGCCACCGGGACCGCCACGGAAACCACCGCCGCCGCCACCGGGACCGCCACGGAAACCACCGCCGCCGCCACCGCGACCGGCACCGCCGGGGCCACCCGGACGCCCGGCACCGCCGGGACCACCGGGCCGACCCGGACGCTGCGCCGGCATCGACGCCGGGCTCGGCCGGGGCGGCATCGAGGCAGGACTCGGCCGGGGCGGCATCGACGCCGGGTTGGGTCGGGGACCGCCGCCGCCAGCGGCGGGCCGCTGGCCGCCGCCCTGAGTGATGCCGAACGGGTTGTTGCCGCCGCTACGGGCCGGCGGGCGGGCACCCGGACGACCCGGCGTCGCCGACGGCGCACCGGGTGCGGGCGGACGGCCACCGGTCGCCCGGCCAGCGGCCGGGCTGCCCGGCCGTGGCGGCACCGAGCCCGGACCGGGCTTGGGCCGTGGGCCACCTTCCGGCGGGGTGTCCCGACGGGTGGTGTCGCGCTGCTTCGCCGCCTGCTGAGCGGCCTTGACGTTCGCCTCCTGCTCGGCCTTGAGCGCGGCGGCCCGCGCCTCTGCGGCGGCCACTTCGATGTCGTGGGCGCTGGCCGGTTTGGCCACCGGTGCCGCCGACGGCGGTGGTCCGGGGACCGGACCCTTGGGCCGCATCGACGACGGGGCGGCCGGTCGGCGCGGCGGAGCCGGCTTGGCGGAGATCCTGGATTCGGTGCTACCCGTCGACGGCGCGGCCGAGGGGGCCGGCGCCGTGGTCGACGACTGGGCGGATGCCGCGAACGCACCACGGAGGCGTCGGGCGACCGGTGCCTCCACCGTGCTCGACGCGGATTTCACGAACTCGCCCATCTCCTTGAGCTTGGCGAGAACGGTCTTACTCTCGACCCCGAGCTCCTTGGCGAGCTCGTGTACGCGGGCCTTGCCTGCCACTGCACTCCTCACTCCGAGGTCGTGCGGGCAGCACCCGCAGCGACCTCACTCGTGCACTTGAAGCCTGATCATTGCTGGGACTTCATCGTGTGCTCATGTCGGTCGTCCTACCTTGCTGTGCGACCCTCGTCCGGCCGGATGACCGGACGTAGCGGTTGACGCGCGAATGTACTCAGCCAGCTCACCGGAGTCCACGACACCGGTGACGCGCAACGCCCGCCCGAAAGCGCGACGCCGCTGCGCCAGCTGCAGACACGCCGGATCGGGATGCAGGTGCGCGCCCCGCCCCGGCAGACCACGGATCGGATCGGGTCGCAGGCGCAACTCGCTCTCGCCCCCCACCACGACGAACCGTAGTAGCTCGTGAACCGGTGCACGTCGCCGACAGCCCACACAGGTGCGCTCCGGCGACGCACGTCGTACCACGAAGAAAGTCTACCCCGCCGCGCCAGAGACCGCGCCGCCCGGTTCCGGAGCAGGGTCACGTCCGGCGGGCGCCGACTCGGTATCCGGACGGATGTCGATCCGCCAACCGGTCAACCGGGCAGCAAGGCGGGCATTCTGCCCCTCCCGGCCGATGGCCAGCGACAACTGGAAGTCCGGCACCGTCACCCGGGCCGTACGGCTGGCCAGATCGACCACCTCGACCCGTAGCGCCTTCGCCGGGGACAGGGCGTTGCCCACGAACGTCGCCGGGTCGTCCGACCAGTCGATGATGTCGATCTTCTCGCCGTGGAGTTCACTCATCACCGCCCGAACCCGCTGACCCATCGGCCCGATGCAGGCACCCTTGGCGTTCACGCCTGGCGTCGTCGACCGTACCGCGATCTTGGTACGGTGACCGGCCTCGCGGGCGATCGCGGCGATCTCCACGGTGCCGTCGGCGATCTCCGGGACCTCCAGGGCGAAGAGCTTCTTCACCAGGTTCGGGTGCGACCGGGACAGGGTGATCTGCGGACCACGGAAGCCCTTGGCGACATGCACCACCACACACCGGATCCGCTGTCCGTGCGGGTAGCTCTCCCCCGGCACCTGCTCGGGCGCCGGCAGCACCGCCTCCAGCTTGCCGAGGTCGACGGTGACGATACCCTTCTCGGTCCGCGCCTCGTGGGCCTGCACGATCCCGGTGACCAGGTCGCCGTCGCGGCCGGCGTACTCGCCGAAGTGCACCTCGTCGGTGGCTTCCCGCAGCCGCTGCAGGATCACCTGCTTGGCGGTCATCGCCGCGATCCGCCCGAAGTCGTGCGGGGTGTCGTCCCACTCCCGTACCACCACGCCGTCGTCGCCGACCTCCTGGGCGTACACCAGGGCCATGCCGCTCTTGCGGTCGATCTCGACCCGGGCCTGAGCCTGGGCACCTTCGGTGTGCCGGTACGCGGTCAGCAGCGCGGCCTCGATCGCCGCGAGAATCGTGTCGAACGGGATCTCCCGCTCGCGCTCCAGTGCGCGCAGCGCCGCGAGGTCGATGTTCACCTCTCCTCGTCCTCCACTTCGTCGTCGGTCGAGCCGTCGAAATCCGCCAGGTCGTCGTCGTCGACCTCGTCAAGGCGGTGGAACTCCACCTGGACCCGGCCGGGGCCGAGATCCGCGTACGGCCACTGCTGCACCGATCCGTCCACGTCCAGGCTGACCGAGTCGTCGTCGGCGGCGACGACCCGACCGGTCACCTGACGCTGGGCCGCGCTCACCCGGACCAGCCGGCCGACGTTGCGCCGCCAGTGCCGGGGCAACCGCAGCGGCCGGTCCACCCCGGGCGAGCTGACCTCGAGCTGGTACTCACCGGCGACCAGATCCGCGCCGGCGGTGGACTCGGCCTCGTCGAGCGCCGCCGAGATCGACCGGGAGACCTCCGCCACCGCGTCCAGACCGACACCGCCGTCCGCGTCGACGATCACCCGGACCAGGTGGCGACGCCCCGCCCGGGACACCGACACGTCCTCAAGGTCGAAGCCGGCGGCCACGACCACCGGCTCGATCACCGCGCGCAGGCGGTCGCGCCGCACGACCGGCTCGACCCGGGGGCGGGGGCCGCCCTCGGGACGGGAGCGGGTCGCCGCAGCGGGCCGGCGGGAGCGGGAACCGGGTGACCTGCCACCGGCACGGTCACGCTGTGTCATCTCCGCACCCTTCCACCGTTATCGTCTTCGACATGCGCCGTCACCACTGCGGCGGCATCGCCGGATGCGGTTCATCCGGGGCTGGGCAGAGCGTAACGCGCCCCCGAGGGGATCGACCGCCCGGCGCACCGACGAAACCATGCGGGGCGACGCGCGGGGCGACCGCCGGGCACCACAGGCGGCGATCGACACCGAGCGTCGCGACATCACTACGACACGCCGCCCGCCCGAGACAGCGGTCGGGCCGGCGGCCGACCGACGCGCAATCGGGCCGGTACCGACGCATCCGCCGCACCGATGGTGTTGACTAGCCCGGTGTCCAGACCCCACCACCACCCGGTGCGGCGCGCCCGCGCCACCGGCCGTCCGGGCGCGCGGACCGGCGCCGGCTGCAGCCGGCGGGACCTGCTCCGAGGCGCCGCCGGCGCGATGTTCGCCGCCGTCACGCCGGCGGCGGCCACCGGCTGCGGTCTGTTCGACCGCACCCCGGAGCCCGAACCGGCGCTGGACCCGCTCGCCGGGTTGCTCGCCGCGACGGTCGAGCTGGCCGACGAGTACGCGGCCGCAGCCGCCCGCGTCGCCGACCTCGATGCCCTGCTGACGCCGATCGCCACCACCCATCGGGCGCACGCCGCCGAACTCGCCCGGGTCACCGGCATCGAACTGGCGACGCCCACGTCCCCGGCGGACCCGACGGCCACCGCGCCAGGCCCGGCGGCCAGCGGCAGCGCCACCGGGGCCCCGGGCAGCATGGGCCCAGGTGGCACCGGCACACCGGCACCGGACCGCGCTGCCGTCGTCGCCGCGCTGCGTACCGCCGAGGAGTCGGCCCGCGACGCCGCCGTCGCCGCGTGCCTCGCCGCGACCGCCGACCGCGCCGCGTTGCTCGGGACGATCGCCGCCGCCCGCGCCTGCCACCTGGAGGTGCTCCGATGACCCCGTGGGACCGGGCACTGGCCGCCGAGCACGCGGCGATCTTCGCGTACGGGCTGATCGGGGCACAGCTGACCGGTGACGCCGTGACCCGGGCGCGCACCGCCGAAGCCGCCCACCGGGCACGACGCGACGAGTTGATCCTGCGCGCGACCGGTGGCGACACGGTGCCGGCCCAGGCCGCCTACCAGACGCCCTTCCCCGTCACCGACCAGGCCAGCGCGCTGCGGCTGGCGGCCGAGGTCGAGGAGCGCAGCGCCGCCGTCTGGCGGGACCTGCTGCCGGCGACCGAGGGCACGCAGCGCGAATCGGCGCTGGCCACGATGATCGAGTACGCGGTGCGGGCCACCCAGTGGCGGCAGGCGGCGGGCAGCACACCGGTCGTGCCGACCTGGCCGGGACGGCCGGACTGAGCCGCCGGCCGGCGCGACCCGACCGGACACCTGACCCTGGATTCATGACCCCGGTTGCCGGCGACATACCTGGTACGCATACTCGGGTGCCATGTCCATCCGTCACGGCCTGCTGGCGTTGCTCGGGACCGGACCGATGTACGGCTACCAGCTCCGCGCCGCGTTCGAGGCGCACACCAGCCAGACCTGGCCGCTGAACATCGGGCAGGTCTACACCACGCTGGCCCGGCTGCACCGCGACGGCCTCGTCCGCGCCCTGCCGGCCAACGAGGGCGGGCAGCGACCGTTCGAGATCACCGACGCCGGCCGGGACGAACTGGCCCGCTGGTTCGCCAGCCCGGTCCCCCGCGCCACCCGTGGCCGGGACGAACTCGCCATCAAGGTGGCGGTCGCGCTGGTCAGCCCCGGTGCCGACGTACCGGCCATCCTCGCCACCCAGCGCGCGGCGATCATGGACGAGCTGCGGGAGCTGACCCGGACCCGGCTGGCGATCGACCCCGCCGACCTGGCCCAGCGGCTGGTGCTGGACGCCCTGCTGTTCCAGGCGGAGTCGGAGGTCCGGTGGCTCGACCACTGCGAGACCACGCTCGGCCTGACCGGCCAGCCCGGCCCGGCGACCGTCAGGGCAGGGTGAGGATCTCGTAGCCGTCCTCGGTCACCACGATGGTGTGCTCGAACTGCGCGGTCCACCGACGGTCCTTGGTGACCACGGTCCAGCCGTCGCGCCAGACGTCGTACTCGTGGGTGCCGAGGGTGATCATCGGCTCGACGGTGAAGGTCATCCCCGGTTCCATCACGTCGGTGGGGCGCGGGCTGTCGTAGTGCGGCACGTAGAGCCCGCTGTGGAACGCCTCACCGATGCCGTGACCGGTGAAGTCGCGGACCACGCCGTAACGGAACCGGCGGGCGTAGGACTCGATCACCCGACCGATGACGTTGATCTGCCGTCCCGGAGCGACCGCCCGGATGCCCCGCATCATCGCCTCGTGGGTCCGCTCCACCAGAAGCCGGGCCTCCTCGGAGACCTCACCGACGCAGAACGTGGCGTCGGTGTCGCCGTGTACGCCGCCGATGTACGCCGTCACGTCGACGTTGATGATGTCGCCGTCGGTCAGCACCGTCGAATCCGGGATCCCGTGACAGATGACCTCGTTGAGGCTGGTGCAGCAGGACTTCGGAAAACCTTTGTACCCCAGCGTGGACGGATAGGCACCGTGGTCGCAGAGAAACTCGTGCACCACCCGGTCGATCTCGTCGGTGGTCACCCCGGGTTTGCAGTACTCGCCGGCGAGTTGCACCGCCTGGGCGGCCAGCCGACCGGCGAAGCGCATCCGCTCGATCGTCTCCGGAGTCTGCACGTGCGAGCCGCGCCACGGGGTGGGCGAATCCTTGCCGACGTACTCCGGCCGGGCGATGTGCGCGGGCACCTCGCGCCAGGGCGAAACGGTGCCGGGGGTCAGCGGTGCGCGGACGGCGGTCATCCCCCCAGAGTATCGCCGGGCCTGGCCAGCTGACGTCCCAGGCGGCCCACCCGGACGGCCGGCCGGCGACCCGACCAACCGTTACCTCCGATTCTTGATGGATCCGCACAGTTGTGCCATCTTCTACTGCGTGGACCTCGAGGATCCGGAACCGGTCTTCTCCGCCACCAGTGACCTCGACGGCCACCGCCTGACCGTCACGGTGCAGGGCGAAGTCGACATGGCGACGGCGGACAACATGTACCAGGCGGCGACCCGGGTCGCCGCCGACGCGCTCACGCTCGACCTGCGTCAGGTGTCGTTCTTCGACTCGGCCGCGATCCACGCGTTGATCCAGCTCATCGACCGCTACCCGCAGGCGCTGACGGTACTGCCGTCGCGGCAGGTCCGCCGGGTTCTGGAGGTCTCCGGTCTCGGCGAACAACCGTGGCTCGCCGCAACCTGACCGTCACCGCTCAGCACCGCCGGACCGTCACCGCTCAGCACCGCCGGACCATCACCGCTCAGCCACCGCCGGACCGTCACCGCTCAGCCACGACCGGTGCGCGCCGCCAGCCGCCGGCCGAGCGTCACCCGGCTGCCGTGTTCGTCACGGTCGATCCGCAGCTGGGCCAGGGCGGCGATGAGCGCCAGCCCGCGCCCCCGGAACCCTGCGTCGGTCGCCTCCCGCCAGCCGCCGCTGTCGCGCACACTGGCCGTCAGCTCGTCGCCGTCGATCGAGACGTCGACCCAGATGTCCGAGTCCGCCGGGCTCACCGGGTGCTCTATCGCGTTGGCCGCCGCCTCGGAGATCGCCACGGTCAGGTCGAACTGGTCGGTCTCGCTGAGGCCGTGCGCGGTGAAGAAGTCCTCCAGCCGCCGCCGCAGCAGCGCCAGCTTGGTCGCCTGCGCCGGCAGTCGTAGCGTCAGCCGGTCCAGTTCGGTGGTCTCCAGCACCAGCACCGCGACGTCGTCGCGGCGGGGCCGGCGGGCCACCCGCCGCAGCAGCCGGTCGGCGACGTCCTCGACATGGTCGCCGCCGGCCACCGCGTCGGCGCGGACCTGGTCCAGGCCGGCGTCGATGCCCTCGGTCCGGTCCTCGATGAGCCCGTCGGTGTAGCAGATCAGCCGGGTGCCGACGTCGAGCCGGGCGAGCGACGTCTCGTAGCTGCTCGCCGGGATCGCCCCGATCGGCGGCCCGAGGGCCCGCTCGTGCAGCAGGTGTGCCGTACCGTCGGCGACCAGCACCGGCGGCGGGTGCCCGGCGCTGGCGTAGCGCAGCTCGCCGGTCGACGCGTCGACCGACAGGCACACCACGGTCGCCAGTGACCGCCGACTCATCGTCGCCATCAGGCGGTTCAGCCGGGTCAGAGCGTCACCCGGGGCGAACCCCTCCAGCAGGTAGGCGCGCAGTGCGTTGCGCAACTGCCCCATCGTGGCGGCCGCGCTGACGCCCTTGCCCACCACGTCGCCGATGACCAGCACGAGCCGGCCACCGCCGACCTCCAGCGCGTCGTACCAGTCGCCGCCGACCTCGGCCTCGGCGTTGCCGGGCAGGTACCGGCTGGCGAGCAGGGCACCGGGCACCCGGGGCAGCGTCTGCGGCAGCAGACTGTGCTGCAGGGTGGTGGCGATGCGGTGTTCCGCCTCGTACAACCGGGCATTGCCCAACCGCAGACCGACCAGCCGGGCGAACTCCGACAGGGCGGCGGAGTCGATGTCGGTGCCGGCCTCGTCGGCCGGCCAGACCAGCAGTTCCCCGAGTCGTTCCCCGGTGGCACCGATGAACGGAATGGCCGCCGCCGGCTCGCCTGTGCTGCGACCGCCACCGTCGGCCTCGTGCCGGGCTCCGGGGGCGGTGGCGACCACCCGGGCCGCGTGGGCCAGCCGCTGGACGTGTGCCACCGTCGCCCGCAACACCTCAGCGGTGGTCTGCGCGGTGTTCACCGCGATGGCGGCGTCGGCGAGCGCCCGCAGCTGCCGGATGATCTGGCCGCGCAGCTGGCCGAGTTCGACGTTGGCCCGGACCCGGGCGACCAGCTCCCGCGCCGCGAACGGCTTGACCAGGTAGTCGTCGGCACCGGCGGCGAGCCCTTCGACCGCGGACTCCGGTCCGGCGCGGGCCGAGAGGACGACGACCGGTACATGCCGGGTCCGCGGGTCCGCCCGCAACGCGGCGACCAGCCCGAATCCGTCGAGGTTCGGCATCATCACGTCGGTGAGGACCAGGTCGAACGCGGTGCGGGTGGCCAGGTCGAACGCTTCGGTGCCGTCGGTCGCGGTCACCACCTGCCAGTACGGTGCCAGCAGCCGGCTGACGTGGTCGCGCAGGTCGGCGTTGTCGTCGACGACCAGCACCCGCCCGACCGGCGTCCCGGGCCGCGACGAGGACACGGGGTCGGTGACGCCGTGCGTCGTCGCCTGCGGGTCGGCCGGTGCCGTGCCGGTCCACCGTTCGGTCTCGGCCAGGTGCAGCCGGACCACGTCGCTGTCGCCCACGTCGACGTCGCCCACGCCGCCGACGTCGATGTCGGCCGGCCCGACCGACGGGGACAACAGGTGCCCGGTGCCGAGCGGGACGTCGACGGTGAAGACACTGCCGTGGCCGGGTTCGCTGCGTACCGCCACGGTGCCGCCGTGCAGCTGCACCAGCTCGCGGACCAGGGCCAGTCCGATGCCGGTGCCCTCGTGACTGCGGCCCCTGGCGCCGGCCACCCGGTGGAACCGTTCGAACAGGTGCGGCAGGTCCGCCGGCGGGATACCGATCCCGGTGTCGGCGACGGTCAGCTCCGCCATCTGGTCGCGCTGGCGCAGCCGGACGGTGATGCCGCCCTCGAAGGTGAACTTCAGCGCGTTGGAGAGCAGGTTCAGCACGACCTTCTCCCACAGGTCCGGGTCGACGTGGACCGCGACGGGCAGCGGCGGGCAGTCCGCCACCAGGTCGAGGCCGGCGCGCTGCGCGGCCGACCGGAACGTGCTGACCAGGCGGTTGGTGTGGTCGGCCAGGTCGACCGGCTGGAACGTGGCCCGCGCCCGCCCCGACTCCAGCCGGGAGAAGTCCAGCACCGTGTTGACCAGTTTGAGCAGGCGCAACGCGTTGCGGTGCATCATTTCGGCCCGCTCCCGGTGCCCGGCGGGCAGGTCCGGCTCGTCGAGCTGGTCCTCGATCGGCCCGAGCAGCAGCGTCAGCGGGGTCCGGAACTCGTGGCTGACGTTGGCGAAGAAGTCACTTTTTGCCTGGTCGATCGCGGCCAGTTCCGCCGCCCTGGCCCGTTCGTGCAGATAGGCCCGCTGGTTGGTGACCGCACTGGAGACCTGGCGGGCGAGCAGGTCGAAGAAGTCACGGTAGTCACCGGTGAAGGGCAGGTGCCGGCTGCCCGCGAGGACCAACGCGCCGACCGGATCGGTGGCGGCACAGATCGGCAGGACGAACGCCTCCGCGGCCGCGCTGTCCGGCGGTACGGCGACGAAGTCCCCGACCGGTGCCGACCCGTCGGTGCCCTCGCGCAACGCGGCGAGCAGCGCCGCCGGGGCGGTGTCGGATTCCGGATGCCGGGGCGCGACGACGGTGTCCGCCGGCACGCCGGTCACACCGGCGAGTCGGGCGGAATCGGCGTCGGAACCCAGATACAGCAGGGCGAACGGTACGTCGCGGCGGCACCCGTCGAGCACGTCGAGCACTCCCCGGCGCAGCTCCGCCTGACTCTGCAGATCCGACAACCGGGTGCTGAGGTCGGCCAGGGCCCGCAACCGCCGCTCACCGAGCACCCGGCCGGTGGTCTCGCTGACGACGCAGTAGACCCCGCCGACGCTGCCGTCCTCGACCCGCAGCGGATCGTAGGAGACGTCGAAGTAGGTCTCCTCCAGGAAGCCGTGCCGTTCGAGCATGAACGGGTGGTCGGTGCCCCGGTAGGCGGTGCCGCTGGCGACGACCCGGTCGAACAGCGGCTCCAGGACGTCCCACAGTTCGGACCAGTGTCGCGCTGCGGGCTCCCCCAGGGCCGCCGGATGTTTGGCCCCGATGGTGGGCAGGTACGCGTCGTTGTAGAAGGCCCGCTGTTCGTCACCCCAGTACAGGACGATCTGGGCCTGGGAGGAGAGCATCATGGCGACGGCGTGGCTGAGACTCGCCGGCCACTGGTGCGGCGGGCCGAGCGGCGTGGCGGACCAGTCTCGGTCGCGGATCATCGCCCCCATCTCACCGCCCGCGTCGAACGCGGCGGCGAGTGCGGCAGGCAGGGCTGCTGGTGAGGTGGCGGGTGCCGGCGCTGCGGCGGCCCCTGCCGGCCGATCACCCTCTGCCATCACTGACCACCCTCAATAATCGAACCCGGCACGCCACCGCACCGCCCGGCCGGTGCCGGACCGTCCCCTGCCCCGGACCGTCCCCTGCCCCGGACCGTCCCGGCGTGGCCCGCCTCCTACCCGGTGGCGGGCCCGCCCTAACGTGCCGGCGGACACCGTCGGCTGCCGCCGCGCACGGAGCGCCCTGCCCGCCGACGGGTCACCCGGCGACCCGTCAGCGGGCTGTGCGGACCCCCAACCGGACCGGCTCCGACAGTTCAGGAGAACGCCGGCAGACCGTCGAGGCTGACCGCGTTGCGGGTGGCGCGGTAGTCCACCAGATCGTCGGCACTGCGGCGGGCGTGCGCCTGGATCAACAGGTCGCGGTCGCCACCGTACTGCAGCAGCGGGACGCCGTACCCGCAGGAGTCGCTGACCCGCGTGACGTCGACCAGAACCACCGACCGCGCCCCGTGCTGGTCCGGTGCATCGTCGAAGATCGCGGCCAACTCGGTGAACCGAGGGTCGTCGACCGGCACCACCGACCCTTGGCCGTGCAGCCGGACGATCTTCGGTGGGCCGTCGAACGCGCAGAACATCAGAGTGATCCGCCCGTTGTCGCGCAGATGCGCCACCGTCTCCGCGCCGCTGCCGTGGTAGTCCAGGTACGCGACCCGGCGCTCGCCGAGTACGGCGAACGTGCCCCGCATTCCCTTCGGGGAGACGTTGACGTGGCCGTCACCTCCCGACGGCGCGGTCGCGACGAAGAACATCGGCTGCGCCTCGATGAAGGCCCGTAGGCGACCGTCGATGTCGGGATAGACCTTTCCCATCGCTCCATGGTCGCACGCGACGATCGCGCGTCGACACGGTGCGCGGTGCCGGCGACGCGTGCCGTAGGCGACACTGCAGGGTGTACCGGTGGCACCCGTACGGCACGAAGGTCGCCGGCTGGGTCACCCGCCGGTGCGGCCGCGACGTCATGCCGGGTGTGAGTGGTGCGTTCGACACGACCACGGGCGGTTCGGCGACACGGGAAAGGCGGGCACGGTGGCGAGTGAGATGAAGCGGCTGCTGGAGCAGGAGCTGCTCGGCCAGCCGGCGCCGCCGCTCGGGGACCTGGTGGCGACGTCGATCCGGCAGGGCCGTCGGCGCCGCCGGGTACGCCGGGTGCTGGCCACCGTCGGCGGTGTCGCCGCCGCGGCCCTCGCCACTGTCGCGGCTCTGCTCGCTCCGGCGATGCTGGGGGCGATCGCCACCGGGCCGGTCGACGAGGTGGCGGCACCCGCCGCGGCACCGCCGGCCACCCTCGCCGTACCGGCCCCGACACGGGGCCCGGCCACCGAGGCCCCGGCGGCCCCGAGCCCGACGCCGCGTCCCCGCTGCGGGGAGAGCGACCCGGTGGGGTTGTCGGCGTCGCTGTCCCCACGGATCCACGTCACCAACTGCCCGGCGCCCGAGTCGCTCGATTTCGACGTCGTCGGGCCCGAATCCGGTGTCGTCGGTCCCGGACCGGACACCACGTTCGCCACACCCACCGCCGAGGACGCGCTGAAACTGCTGCTCGGGCTCCTTCCCGAGGGCCGGACCAGCGACCATGCGACGAGCGCCGAGCTCTGGCCCCGGTCGGGGTTGTCGACCGTAGCGCTCCATCTGGATCGCGGTGACGGGCCGGGGATGATCCGGTTGACCATCTCCCAGGCGGATCCGGCCTCGGCATCGCGGTGCGACGCCGGGCAGCTGTGCTACACGTTGCCGGACGGCACCGCCGTGGTCATCTACGACCTGACGGACGACTGCCTGGCCGGTCGCGGACTGTGGGTGCAGCGCCCCGACGGGATCCGGGTCGAGCTGAACATCGCCCGATGCCAGCCCTGGGACGGCCGCACCAACCCACCGACCGAGCCCGCGCTGACCACCCAGGAAGCGCTCACGATCGCGCTGAATCCACAGTGGGGTATCTGGACGCCGACGGAGGCCGTCGAGCCGGGGAGTCGGATGCCGACCGGCGGCTAGGGTTGGCCGGTGACCCGTCGACCAATCGACCGTGACCGTGACGGTGCGGGGCGTCCCCGCAACGCCCGGCCCCGCGACGAGCTCGGCCGGCCGCTGCCACCGGGGGCAGCCGGGGTCCCGACGACACCGGACGACCTGGTGCTCACCCCGGTCGAGGCACTCGACGAGGCACAGCGGCTGCTCGACACCGGCCGACCGTTCCACGCCCACGAGGTGCTGGAGTCGGCCTGGAAGGCAGCACCGGCGCCAGAGCGGGAGTTCTGGCGCGGCCTGGCTCAGCTGGCCGTGGGGCTGACCCATGCTCGGCGGGGGAACCCGACCGGTGCCGCCCGGTTGCTCGCCCGGGCGGCGCAACGGATCGCGCCGTACGCCGAGCAGTCGCCGTACGGCGTACCCGTCGCGGACCTGGTGCGGTTCGCCCACGCGGTGGCCGAGCGGCCCGCGCTCGACGGCGCCGTCACGGTCCGGTTACGTCCCGGTCCCGGTCCCGGTCCCGGTTCCGGGACAGCGCAGCGGTGATCTGGTCGGCCGGCACCGGACGCCCGAAGTGCCAGCCCTGTGCCTGGTCGCAGCCGAGCGCGGCGAGCCGCCGCGCCTGCTTCGCGGTCTCCACGGCCTCGGCGGTGACGGTCAGGTCAAGGGCGTGCGCGAGGCGGACCAGCGCATCGACGATCCGCTCGTCGCGGTCGCTCTGGGGCCCGTCGGCGCGCATCCCCTCGACGAAGCCGCCAGCCAGCTTCAGTACGTGGATCGGCATCCGCCGCAGGTAGGCCAGGTTGGAGTAGCCGGTACCGAAGTCGTCGATCGCCAGCCGGACGCCGAGACCGGCGAGGCGGCGCAGGGCCCGCAACGGCTCGCCTCCGGTGGCCATCACCGCGCTCTCGGTCAGCTCCAGCTGCAGAAGGTGCGGCGGCAACCCGGTACGGGTCAGCACCCCGGCCACCTCGGCTACCAGCTGCGGATCGCTGACCTGCCGGGCGGCGATGTTGACGCTGACCACGATCGGGACGTACGGATGCGCGGCGTGCCACCGGCTCGCCTGCCGGCAGGACTGCTCGAGCACCCACCGGCCGAGGCGCACGATCAGGCCGGTCTCCTCGGCGAGGGTGACGAACCGGTCCGGGCCCAGCCGGCCGAGTTGTGGATGCTCCCAGCGGACCAGTGCCTCGACCGCGGTCGTCGTACCGTCGGCGAGGCGGACGATCGGCTGGTACTCCACCACGAACTCGCCCCGGTCCAGGGCAGCCGGCAACGCGGCGGCCAGCGCCGAGCGGGTGACGTCCTGCGCGCCACGGACCGGGTCGAAGGCGGCCCACCGGCCGCGCCCGTCGGCCTTGGCCCAGTGCAACGTGGTGTCGGCGGCCTTCATCACGTCGGTGGGATCCCGGCCGATCTGCGCGGATTCCACCACCGCCGCGCTGGCTGTGACAGTCAGCTGGTGACCGTCGACGTGGATCGGTGCGGCGAGGGCGGTCAGCACCGACTGGGCGACGCCGACCAGCTCGGCGGTGCCGGCGCAGTGGTACACCAGGATCACGAACTCGTCACCGCCCATCCGGGCGACCAGATGCCCGGCGTCGGCGACGCTGGCGACGAGCCGTTGGGCGACCACGGTCAGCACCCGGTCACCGACCCCGTGACCGAGCCCGTCGTTGATCGACTTGAATCCGTCGATGTCGAGGAAGCAGACCCCGACCTGCTGCTGATCGTCGGCGAGCGCCGCCGCGAGCTGGTCGAAGAACCGCACCCGGTTGGGTAGTTCGGTGAGCGGGTCGTGCTCGGCCTGGAACCGCAGCCGTCGCTGCATCTCGTACCGGTCGCTGATGTCCGCGACCATGGCGACGGTGAACCGGGGGCGGCCGTCGTCGTGGCGCACCAGCGACACCGCCAGGTCGGTCCAGATCGGTCGGCCGTCCTTGCGGTAGTACCGCTTCTCGACCCGGACGCTGTCGTGTTTGCCCTCGATCAGCTCCAGATAGAGCTGGTACATACCGGGGGCGTCGTCCGGGTGGAACAGCTGCCCGACGTTGACCTCCCGCAGCTGCGCCACCGGGTACCCGAGCATGTCGGCGAAGGCCTGGTTGACGTCGATGATCCGGCCGGTGAGGTCGGCGATGCCGATGCCGATGGCGGCGCCGGTGAACACCGCCCGGAACCGGGCCTCGCTGTCGCGCAGCGCCTGTTCGGCGGCATCGCGGGCGGACCAGGCGGCCCGGCGGATGCTGGACTGCTGCGCGAAGACCCGGTTGCGCAACGCGCGGGCGTAGCCGCCGGCCAGCGCTCCCTGCAACCGGCCGACCCGCTGCCGGGCCGGTGCCGGGTCAGCCAGGTGCGGCAGCACCAGCGGCAGGAAGTCGCGGCCGAGGGCGGACACCGTCCAGTCGAGCACGGCCGGCTCGGTCAGATGGTCGTCGACCATCGCCCGCCCGACGTCACGGCCGGGCTCGTCACTGAACGTCGCGGCCGCCACCGCGTTTGCCAGTCGCAGGGTGTGTCCGAGAAGGATGTCGACGGTCTCGGCGGAGCTCAGGGGAAGGTAGCCGAGCTGGCCGGCGGCGGCCGCCCACCGCTGTGCGAACCGCCGCGCACCGTCGACGTCGATCCCGGCGGCCGCGTCGCCCGTACCGGACGCCGGCATGATCAGGACAGGGCGGCGTCCCGGCGGGCGACACCGCCGAAGGCACCGAACCGCTCCGGGTGATCATCCACGTCGGTCGGCGAGTCCGGCCGCCACAGCGGCAGGTGGACGATTCCGGGCTCGACGACGGTGAAGTCACCGAACATCGCGGCGACGTCCGCCCTGGACCGCAACGTGATCTCGGTGTCGGTACGGGCCGACAGCCGCTGGGCGGCGAGCACCTCCGCCGGCTGGTCCTCGTAGGTGGCGTGGGAGATCACCAGGTAGCTGCCGGGAGCGAGATGGGCCCGCAGCCGGCGCAGGATCTCCTGCGGATCGTCGGCGTCGGGGATGAAGTGGGCCACCCCGGCGAGCAGCACCGCCACCGGCCGGCCGAAGTCGATCAGCCCCGTCGCCACGGCCCGGTCGCAGATCGTGTCCGGCTCACGCAGGTCGGCCTGGATCACGGCGGCGGTGGCCACATCGGCCAGAATGGTCCGGCTGTGCGCCACCGCCACCGGATCGATGTCCACGTAGACGACGGTCGCCGTCGGGTCGACCGCGTGGGTGACCTCGTGGACGTTGCCGACGGTGGGGATGCCGGATCCGATGTCGAGGAACTGGTCGACGCCGTCGGCGAGCAGCATCCGTACCGCTCGGCGCAGAAAGGCCCGGCCGGCCCGCATGGTCTCGGCCAGATGCGGTGTCATCGCCATGATCTGCTCGGCGAGTTGCCGGTCGACCTCGAAGTTGTGCGCGCCGCCGAGGAAGTAGTCGTAGACCCGGGCAGCGCTGGGGCGCGAGATGTCCACTCCGGCCGGTACGTCGTCGAGCTGGTCCGTCATCGTGTCCTTCAGCCTCCTGCGACGCCCGTCGCACCGCTGTGCACGGTCAACTACGCGCGGCGGCACCGGCAGCGCCCCGGCCGCCCCGCGCGGTACGCCGGCCCATGGTAGCGCCGCGACGGTAGAATGTGCACCGCTGGCAGATTCACGACAATGCCGGAAAGCTGCCCGACGGCGTAGCCGCCTCGGGCGACGCTCAGCGGGCTGACTCCAGCAGCAACGAGATGCCCTGCCCGACCCCGATGCACATGGTGCACAGGGCCCGCTGAGCGGACCGTTCGCGCAGCTCCAGCGCCGCGGTCAGCGCCAGCCGCGCACCGCTGGCACCGAGCGGATGCCCGAGGGCGATCGCCCCTCCGTTCGGATTGACGTGCTCGGCGTCCTCCGGTATGCCCAGCTCGCGGAGCACCGCGACGGCCTGCGCCGCGAACGCCTCGTTCAACTCGATCACATCCACGTCGGAGAGTGCGACGTCGAGGCGGTCGAGCAGTCGCCGGGTCGCCGGCACCGGGCCGATCCCCATCACCCGGGGAGCGACCCCGGCGGTGGCCGCCCCGACCACCCGGGCCAGTGGGGTCAGCCCGTACCGCTGGACGGCGGCGGCGCTGGCGACCAGCAGCGCCGCCGCACCGTCGTTGACCCCTGAGGAGTTGCCGGCGGTCACCGTACCGCCGTCGCGGAACGGCGTCGGCAGCGCGGCGAGCTTCTCCGCCGAGGTCTCCCGCGGGTGTTCGTCGACCGCGACGGTCACGGTGCCCTTGCGGCCCTGCGGCACCTCGACCGGGGTGATCTCGGCGGCCAGCCGGCCGCCGGCCTGTGCCCGGGCGGCCCGCTGCTGGGACCGCAACGCGAAGGCGTCCTGCGCCGTACGCTCGACGCCGTACTCGGCCGCCACGTTCTCGGCGGTCTCCGGCATCGAGTCGGTGCCCCAGCCGGCGCGCATCAGCGGGTTCACCAGCCGCCAGCCGATGGTGGTGTCGTGGATCTCCGCCGCCCGCGAGTACGCCGTGGTCGCCTTGGGCAGCACGAACGGTGCCCGGCTCATGCTCTCCACCCCACCGGCGACGACCAGGTCGGCCTCCCCGGCGACCACCGCCCGGGCGGCGATCGCCACCGCGTCCAACCCGGAGCCGCAGAGCCGGTTGACCGTGGTGCCGCTGGTCCGCTCCGGCAACCCGGCCAGCAGCGCCGCCATCCGGGCCACGTTGCGGTTGTCCTCACCGGCCTGGTTGGCGCAGCCGAGCACCACGTCGTCGACGGCCGCCCAGTCCACCGACGGATGCCGGGCGACGAGTTCGCGGATCACGTGGGCGGCCAGATCGTCCGGACGCACCGCAGCGAGCGCGCCGGCGAACCGGCCGATCGGGGTACGGACGCCGGACACCAGGTAGGCGACGGACATGACAGGGCTCCCTCCGGCAGGTCAGTGCTGGCCGGCCGGGGCGCGCTGACCCCGCTTGGCGGCCTGGATCTGCTCGTAGACGTGACCGCGCAGCTGGGTGAAGCGCGGATCGGCGCGGGTGTGCAGCTGATCCCGGTCGACCGGCAGGTCCACCGTGACCTCGTCCTGCACCACCGTCGGCGACGAGGAGAGGATCAGCACCCGCTGACCCAGGTAGACCGCCTCGTCGATGTCATGGGTGACGAACAGGATGGTGACGCCGAGCCGCTGCCAGAGCTGGCGGATCAGATCCTCCAGGTCCGCGCGGGTCTGGGCGTCGACCGCAGCGAACGGCTCGTCCATCAGCAGCACGTCCGGCTGGTACGCCACCGCACGGGCGATCGCCACCCGCTGCTGCATGCCGCCGGAGAGCTGCCACGGGTAGGCGCTGTGGGTGTCGGCCAGACCGACCGCGGCCAGCGCCTCGTCGACCAGTGCCCGACGCCGGGCCCGGGCCATCCGCTTCTGCCGCAGCGGCAGCTCCACGTTGTCCCGCACGTTCATCCACGGGAACAGGCTGCGCCCGTACTCCTGGAAGACCACGGCCATGCCCGGCGGCGGGCCGGTGACCGTCTCGCCGCGCAGCCGCACCTCACCGGAGGTCGGCGGCAGCAGGCCGGCCATGCACTTGAGCAGCGTCGTCTTGCCGCAGCCGGACGGGCCCACCAGGCACACCAGGTCACCGGCGGCGATGGTGAAGGTCAGGTCGCGCACCGCCTCCACCTGGCGCTGGCGTCCGTCGTAGACCTTACGCAGGCCCTGGACATCGAGCATCGCTCGTCACCTTTCTCATGAGCTGCGCTGCGCCCGCCGCAGGCCGTGGTACCAGGCCAGGGCGCGCAGCTCGACGAAGCGGAACAGCACGGACAGAGCGAAGCCCAGCAGGCCGAGCAGCAGGATGCCGCTCCACATCTGCGGAATCGCGAAGGTGCGTTGGAACTGCACGATGGTGAAGCCGAGCCCGTTGCTGGCCGCGAACATCTCGCTGATCACCATCAGGATGATGCCGATCGACAGTGCCTGGCGCATTCCGGCGGCGATCTGCGGGCTGGCCGCGCGCAGCACCAGGTGCCGCAGCCGGGCCGCCCCGGTGATCCCGTACGAGCGGGCGGTGTCGGAGAGCACCTCGTCGGTGGCGCGTACGCCCTCGACGGTGTTGAGCAACACCGGCCAGACGCAGCCGGCGGCGATCACCACGACCTTCATCGTGTTGTCGATGCCGGCGAAGAGCATGATGATCGGCACCAGCACCGGTGGCGGAATGGCGCGGAAGAACTCCAGCACCGGTTCCAGCACGCCGCGTACGGTCCGGAAGCTGCCGACCAGGACGCCGAGTCCGACCCCGATCACGACGGCGACGGTGTAGCCACCGGCCAGCCGCAACAGGCTGGGCAGCACGTCGGCCAGCAGCCGCTCGGCCGTCCAGGTCGTGGGGAAGACGGTGAGGATCCGGCTCAGCGGCGGGGAGTAGAAGCTGGTGCTGCCGGCGGTGGCGAACCACCAGACGGCGAGCAGCACCACCGGCAGGGCGAGTGCGAAGCCCACCCGTTTGGCCAGCCCGGTCACACGATCACCTCGCCGCGCATCGACTGGTGCCAGGACAGCGCCCGGCGCTCCACCGCCCGCGCGACCAGGTTGATCGCCACGCCGAGCAGGCCGGTGACCACCACCAGGGCGTACATCAACGGCACGGCACCGGAGGTCTGGGCGACCGCGATCCGGTTGCCGAGCCCCGGGGCACCGATCACCAGCTCTGCGGTGATCGCCAGCACCAGGGCGACGGCCGCGGCCAGTCGTACGCCGGTCATCACGTACGGCAGCGCGGTGGGCCAGACGACGTGTCGGACCCGGGCCCAGGTGCCCAGGCCGTAGCTGCGGGCGGTCTCGTCGGCGACCGGGTCGACGTCCTGTACGCCGTAGAGCACCTGGACCAGCACCTGCCAGAAGGCGGCGTAGACGACCAGCAGCAGGGTGGACTCGATGCCGGTGCCGTAGAGCAGTACGGCGAGCGGGATCAGCGCCACTGACGGGATCGGGCGCAGGAACTCGACCGTCGAGGCGGTCAGGGCCCGCAGCAGCGGCACCGTACCGATCAGCACTCCCAGCGCGATGCCGGCGCCGACGGCGATGGCCAACCCGATCGCCCACGCGGTGAGGGTGTCGCCGAGCGCCACCCAGAAGCGGCCTTCGCCGAGCAGGTCGACCAGCGCGGCGAGGATCTCGGTGGCCGGCGGCAGGTACCGGGCCGACACCAGCGGCGTGGCCGGCAGGATCTGCACCACGGCGAGCAGGCCGGTCAGCCCGGCGAGGCCGAGCAGCAGGTTCGACGGCCGGCGCCGACGCGTCGGCCGGGGCCCGGATGCTGACGTGCCCCGGTCGGGGCCGGCGGTGCCGGCCCCGACCGGGGTGTTGTCGACCGCTGTCACGGCAGCAGCGCGTCCAGATCCGGCTCGGAGTCGAAGACGCCGTCGGCGAGACCGAGCTCGGCGACCCGCTCGATCGACGCACGGTTGATCTCCGCCGGCCACTGCGGCAGCGTCATCGCGTCCAGGATGGCCTGGTCGATGTCGGTGTAGCTGCGCAGCACGTCACGCACCTCGTCCGGGTGGGCGTTGGCGTAGGACAGCGACTCGGCCATCGCCTCCTGGAAGCGGGTGACCAGGTCGGGGTTCTCCTGGGCCAGCTTCGTGCTGGTGAAGTAGACCGCGACGGTCAGCTCGGGAGCGGTGTCGACGAAGTTCCACGCGACGACCCGGGCACCGGCGTCCTTGGCGACGGTCAGCGACGGCTCGACCATCCAGGCCGCGTCGATGTCGCCGTTTTCCAGCGCGGCGGGCATCTGGGGGAACGGCATCTCGACGAACTCGATGTTCTCGGGGTCGCCGCCGGCCTTGCGGACCGACTCGCGGACGCTGGTGTCGCCGATGTTCTTGAGGGTGTTGACCGCGACCTTCTTGCCGGCCAGGTCGGCAGCCGTCTGGATCGGGCTGTCACCCTTGACCGCGACGCCACCGAAGTCACCGTCGGTGCTGCCGGTCGAGGCCACCCCGTTGGAAACGACCTTGATCGGCACGTCGCTGACCTGGGCGGTCATCAGCGAGGTGACGTTGCTGAAGCCGAACTGGAACTGGTCACTGACGACACCAGGGACGATGGCGGCGCCGCCCTGGCCGCTCTCCATCGTCAGGTTGATGCCGCGCTTGGCGAAGAAGCCCTTCTCGTCACCGAGGTAGATCGGTGCGACGTCGACGATCGGGATGACGCCGACGGTGACATCGGTTACTTCGCCGGTGCCGTCGGCCTCGTCGGAGGACGAGTCGGAACCACAGGCGGCGACCAGCAGCGCGGTTGCCAGAGTGAGGGCGACGAGGGGCCGTCGCATGGGACCTCCAGTTGAGGGATGGGTGTGACCGATCGGGGGTGTTCGCGTACCGAACGGTGGTTCTTATGATGAACGTACGGGCTACCCCGGCTCACGTCAATGTCGCATATCGGAAGATACTCTGCCAATCCGGCAGGGGGAGGGAGCAGCGTGCGCACCCAGGTTGGCATCATCGGAGCGGGACCGGCGGGGCTGATGCTCTCCCACCTGCTGCACCTGGAGGGTATCGACTCCGTGGTGCTGGAAACCCGCAGCCGGTCGTACGTCGAGCGCCGGGTCCGGGCCGGCGTGCTCGAACACGACACGGCACAACTGCTCGCCGACACCGGCGTCGGCGACCGGATGCGCCGGGAAGGACTCGTCCACACCGGCCTTGATCTGCGCTTCGACGGCGTGTCGCGACGCATCGACCTGGCCGCGCTGACCAGCGGACGGTCGATCACCGTCTACGGCCAGCAGGAAGTGGTCAAGGACCTGATCGCCGCCCGGCTGGCCGCCGGCGGCGAGATCCTGTTCGAAGTCTCCGACGTCAGCCTGGACGGCATCGACAGCGACGCCCCGGTGGTCCGGTTCGAGCACGAGGGCACCATACGCGAACTGCACTGCCTGGTCGTCGCCGGCTGCGACGGTTTCCATGGAGTCTGCCGGGGCGCCATCCCCGAGACGGCCCGACGCACCGTCGAGCACACCTACCCGTTCAGCTGGTTGGGGATCCTGGCCCAGGCCGCGCCGTCGGCGCACGAGCTCATCTACACCCACCACGAGCACGGCTTCGCTCTGCACAGCATGCGCAGCCCCGAGGTGACCCGGCTCTACCTGCAGGTTCCCAACGAGACCGACCTGGCCGACTGGCCGGCCGCCCGGATCTGGGACGAGTTGCACACCCGGCTGGCCACCGACGACGGCTTCACCCTCAAGGAAGGTCCGATCCTGGAGCAGGGGGTGACGCCGATGCGCAGTTTCGTTACCGAACCGATGCGCCACGGTCGGCTGTTCCTCGCCGGCGACGCGGCCCACATCGTGCCGCCGACCGGCGCGAAGGGGCTCAACCTGGCGGTGGCCGACGTGCGGTTCCTGGCCGAGGCGCTGACCAGCTGGTTCAAGCTGGGACGGGGCACCGGGCTCGACGAGTACTCGGCCCGATGCCTGCGACGGATCTGGCGGGTGCAGCACTTCTCGTCCTGGATGACCGGGTTGCTGCACCGACCGGCCGACGCCGACGAGTTCTCCCACCGGTTGCAGATCGCCCAACTCGAGTACGTCGCCACCTCGACGGCGGCGGCGACCACCCTCGCGGAGAACTACGTGGGGTTGCCGTTGGACTGGAGCCGGCGCGTTGACACGCCGGTGCGGCCGACCGTACCGTTCGCTTAGCGAACGATTGTTCTACACACGCACCGGGGATGTGGCATGGGTGAAATCTCCTCACTGTCCGACGCTGTCGCCGAGCTCGTCCACGACGGCGACAGCGTCGCCCTGGAGGGCTTCACCCACCTGATCCCCACCGCCGCCGGGCAGGAGATCATCCGACAGGGCCGGCGGGACCTGACGCTGATCCGGATGACCCCGGACATCGTCTACGACCAGCTGATCGGTGCCGGCTGCGCCCGCAAGCTGATCTTCAGCTGGGCGGGAAACCCCGGCGTCGGATCGCTGCACCGGTTCCGCGACGCGGTGCAGCGCGGCTGGCCCCGGCCACTGGAGATCGAGGAACACAGCCACGCCGGCATGGCCAACCGGTACGTCGCCGGCGCAGCCGGGCTGCCCTTCGCCGTCCTGCGCGGCTACGTCGGCACCGACCTGGTCGCCCACACCGCCACCATCGCGCCGATCACCTGCCCGTTCACCGGCGAGGTGCTGACCGCCGTACCGGCGCTCAACCCCGACGTCGGCATCGTGCACGCCCAACGCGCCGACCGACAGGGCAACGTCCAGGTGTGGGGCATCACCGGGGTGCACAAGGAGGTCGTCCTGGCAGCGAAACGGTCGCTGGTCACCGTCGAGGAGATCGTCGACGAGTTGGAGCCCCGCCCCGGCGCGATGGTGCTCCCCGGCTGGGCGATCACCCGGGTCGCCGAGGTGCCCGGCGGGGCCCACCCCTCCTACGCGATGGGCTACAGCGACCGGGACAACGCCTACTACCAGCAGTGGGACGAGATCAGCCGGGACCGCGAGACGTTCACCCGCTGGCTCGACACGCAGATCCACCACACGGCCGAAGCCGCGCCGACCGACGGGGGTGCCGCATGAGCGACCCGGCCGCCAGCAGCCACTTCACCCTCGACGAGATGATGACCGTCGCCGCCGCCCGGGCGCTGCGCGACGGCGCACGCTGCTTCGTCGGCATCGGCCGGCCGAGCACCGCTGCCAACCTGGCCCGCCGTACCCACTCCCCCGGGCTCGTGCTGATCTACGAGTCCGGCACGATCGGGGCAAAGCCCGACCGGCTGCCGCTGTCCATCGGTGACGGCGTGCTCGCCGAAACCGCCGACGCGGTCGTCTCGGTGCCGGAGATCTTCAACTACTGGCTGCAGCCCGGCCGCATCGACGTCGGATTCCTCGGCGCCGCCCAGATCGACCAGTACGCCAACATCAACACCACCGTCATCGGTGCCACGTACGCCGACCCGAAGGTCCGGCTGCCGGGTGCCGGCGGCGCGCCGGAGATCGCCGCCTCCTGTGGCGAGGTGATCGTCATCGTGCCGCAGAGCCGACGGACCTTCGTCGACCGCGTCGACTTCGTCACCTCGGTCGGCTTCGGTGCCGGCCCCGGCGACCGACAGCGGCTCGGCCTGCGCGGGCGCGGACCTACCCTGGTCATCACCGATCTCGGCCTGCTGCGCCCGGACCCGGACACCTGTGAACTGACCCTCACCCAGCTGCATCCCGGAGTGCAGGTCGACCAGGTCACCGCCGCCACCGGTTGGCCGTTGAAGGTCGCGCCCGACCTGACGACCACCGCCGAGCCCACCGCGCAGGAGCTGGCCACGCTGCGCCAGCTGCTGCAACCCTGACCGGTCGACACCCCCGAGGAGGCAACCGCCCATGCCTGACCCCGCCGCGCCCGACGCGAGCCCCCGCAGGCTGCTGCTGCCGCGCTACCGCCGCGACGACACGGCCGTACACCCGCCGCTGCTCTCCCCCGGCTACAAGTCCACCGTGCTGCGCGCCCCGGCCGAGCCGCTGGTGCTTCTGCCGCAGACTCTCACCGAGGTGACCGGCCCGCTGCTGGGCGAGGGTCGGGTCACCGCCGCCGACGCCGACCTCAGCCGCGACCGCGACGGCCAGGCGCAGGGCCAGCGGATCATCGTGCACGGCCAGGTCCGCGACAGCGACGGGCGGCCCGTGCCCGACACCCTGGTGGAGGTGTGGCAGGCCAACGCCGGTGGGCGTTACCTGCACAAGCTCGACCAGCACGACGTACCGTTGGATCCGCACTTCACCGGCGTCGGCCGGGCGATGACCGACTCGATGGGCCGCTACCGGTTCGTCACCATCAAACCCGGCGCCTACCCCTGGCGCAACCACGCCAACGCCTGGCGGCCGGCGCACATCCACTTCTCGCTGTTCGGCCGGGCCTTCACCCAGCGCCTGGTCACCCAGATGTACTTTCCCGACGACCCGCTGTTCGCCTACGACCCGGTGCTCAACTCGATCCCCGACCCGGCCGCCCGGCAACGGCTGATCTCGACCTTCGACCTGGACAACACCGTCGAGGAGTGGGCGCTCGGGTTCCGGTTCGACATCGTGCTGCGTGGGCGCGAGGCGACCCCGATGGAGGAAGCATGACCAGCGGCGCTTCAGCGGTGTGGGACCAGCTGACCGAGCTGACCCCCGCGCAGACGGTCGGGCCGTACCTGGGGATCGGCCTGCCCTGGCCGGACGGGCCGTACGTCGTCGAGCCCGACGCCCCGGGCGGGATCTGGCTGCGTGGCCGGCTGCTCGACGGGGCCGGCGACCCGGTGCCGGACGGCCTGATCGAGACCTGGCAGGCCGACGGGCAGGGCCGCTTCGACCACCCGGACGACCCCCGGGGTGCGGTGGCCGGGTTCCGTGGCTTCGGTCGCTGCCCGACCGACGAGTCCGGCGGGTACGCCATCCACACCCGCAAGCCCGGGCCGGTGCCCGGCCCCGACGGGCGGCCGCAGGCACCCCACGTCGACGTGTCGGTCTTCGCCCGAGGGCTGCTGCACCGGGTCGTCACCCGGATCTACTTCCCGGACGAGGTCGAGGCCAACGCCGCGGACCCGGTCCTGGCCGAGGTGCCGGCCCACCGGCGGGCCACGCTCGTCGCGACCGCCGAGCCGGACGGCTACCGCTTCGACATCCGGCTGCAGGGCGAGCATGAAACCGTTTTCTTCGCCGTCTGAGCCCGACACCGGCCCCGCCGAGGCCGGCCCGGGCGGGCTGTTCGACGCCCTGCTGGCTGCTGGCGCGGTCCGCGCCGCCGTCGACGACCAGGCGTGGCTGCGCGCCATGCTCGACGTCGAGGCGGCGCTGGCCCGCGCCCAGTCGGCACTCGGGACGGTGCCGGCGGCCGCCGCCGAAGCGATCACCGCCACCGCCCGGGACCACCGGTTCGACCTGGCGGGGATCGGCGCAGGAGCCACCGGCGCCGGAAACCCGGTGGTGCCGCTGGTCGCCGCGTTGCGCGCCGCCGTCGGCCCGGACACCGGCCGGTACGTGCACGCCGGGGCGACCAGCCAGGACATCCTGGACACCGCCGCGATGCTGGTGGTCCGCCGTGCCCTGGCACCGTTGCACGACGACGTGGCCAGGTCGGCCGCGGCCGCCGCCCGGCTCACCGAGACCCACCGCGACACCCTGCTGCCCGCCCGTACCCTGCTGCAGCAGGCCCTGCCGACCACCTTCGGGCTGGTCACCGCCGGCTGGCTGACCGCTCTGGACACCGCAGCCGACGCCGTGGCCGCCGCCGGTGACCGGGTCCCGGCGGTGCAGCTCGGCGGCGCGGCCGGCACCCTCGCCGCGTTCGGCCCCACCGGCCCGGCACTGGTCGACCGGCTCGCCGCCGAACTCGGGCTGACCGCGCCGGTGCTGCCGTGGCACACCGACCGCAGCCGGCTGGCCGACCTGGCCGGCGTCCTGGGCGGCGCCGCCGGCAGCATCAGCAAGGTCGCCCGCGACGTCACCCTGCACGCGCAGACCGAGATCGCCGAGCTCGTCGAGGAACAACCCGGCGGTTCGTCGACCCTGCCGCACAAACGCAACCCGGTCGCCGCAGTCACCGCGCTCGCCTGCGCCACCCAGGCGCCCGGGCTGGTCGCCACCCTGTTGGCCAGCATGACCCAGGAGCACCAACGCGCGGCCGGTGCCTGGCACGCCGAGTGGCGACCGCTGCGCAGCCTGCTGGAATCGGTCGGCTCGGCGGCGTACTGGCTGCGCCGCTGCCTGGAGGGGCTGCGGGTGGACGCGGTCCGGATGCGGGCCAACCTCGACGCCACCGGCGGCGCGCTGCTCGCCGAACGGGTCAGCGGCGCGTTGGCCGGGCAGCTCGGCCGGCAACGGGCCAACGAGATCGTCAAGGCTGCGGTCACCGGCGGGCCCGCCGCCGGGCTGGCCGAGCGGCTCGCCGCCGATCCACAGGTGGGCACCGTACTCGACCGGGCGCGGCTGGACGAGCTGCTCGACCCGGCCGGTTACCTCGGCGCGTACGACGACCTGATCGACCGGGCGCTGCGTGCCCACCACCGCCGACCGGACCAGGGGGACCGCTGATGAGCACCGACGGCCATCCGGTGGACGTCGACCACGAGATCGTCGGATCCGACGGTGCGCCGGTGGTGCTGCTGGCCAACTCACTGGGCAGCACCCGGGCGATGTGGGATCCGCAGGTGCCGGTGCTCACCGACGCCGGGCTGCGGGTGCTGCGCTTCGACACCCGGGGCCACGGCCGCTCCCCCGTACCGCCTGGTCCGTACACCCTGGATGATCTCGGTGCCGACGTGCTCGCCCTGCTCGACCGCCTGGAGCTGGACCGGGTCCATGTCGTCGGCCTGTCGCTCGGCGGAATGATCGGCATGTGGCTGGCCGCCAGGGCCGCCGCCCGCGTCGACCGGCTGGTGCTCTGCTGCACCTCGCCGCTGCTCGGGCCGGCGCAGGCGTGGGTCGAGCGGGCGGCCACCGTCCGGGCCCACGGCACCGGCGCCGTCGCCGACGCGGTCGCCGCCCGCTGGTTCACCCCGGGCTTCGCCGCCCGGCGACCCGAGGTCGTCGCGGCCGCCCGGGACATGATCGCGGCGACCCCGCCCGAGGGGTACGCCGGCTGCTGCGCCGCGATCGAACGGATGGACCTGACCGGGCTGCTGGGCTCGATCACCGCCCCCACCCTGGTGATCGCCGGTGCCGACGACCCGGCGACTCCGCCAGCGCACGGTGCGACGATCGCCGCCGGCATCCCCGGCGCCACCCTGCGGATCGTCGACGACGCCGCGCACCTGGCCACCGTGGAGCAGCCGGACGTCACGTCCCGGCTGATCCTGACCCACCTGACCGGACAGGAGGTGACCGGCGATGCCGACCGACCCGCCGCCTGACCCGGCGACCGGCCCGCCGTACGACTCCGCGACCCCGTCGCCGGACCCGCGCCACGAGGCGGGAATGGCGGTGCGCCGCGCCGTCCTCGGCGACGCCCACGTGGACCGGGCGATCGCCAACACGACCGGGTTCACCGCCGACTTCCAGGACTTCATCACCCGGTACGCGTGGGGCAGCGTATGGGCCCGCGACGGGCTGGACCGGCGTACCCGCAGCTGCATCACCCTCGCCCTGCTCACCGCACTGCACTGCACCGACGAACTGGCCATGCACGTGCGGGCGGCGCTGCGCAACGGGCTCACCGCCGACGAGATCAGCGAGGTGCTGCTGCACACCGCGGTCTACGCCGGGGTGCCGGCTGCGAACAGCGCGTACGCCGTGGCGCAACGGGTGCTTGCCGAGACCCCGCACGTGGGTAGTCAGAACCCCGACAACACAACGGGATCATCGGTGGATCCCGGCGCGGTGGAACCTCGCTAAGGTTCTGCGACAACACAACGGGAGAGCCATGAGCGAGCACGGGCGGGAAGCTCATTTCGTGCAGTCGTTGGAGCGCGGCCTGGCCGTGATCCGCGCGTTCGACGCCCGCAATCCCGAGCTGACGCTCAGTGAAGTCGCCCGGATCTGCGACCTGACCCGCGCCGCCGCCCGCCGCTTCCTGCTCACCCTGGTCGACCTCGGGTACGTGCGGACCGACGGGCGGATGTTCTCCCTCACTCCCCGGGTGCTGGAGCTGGGGTACGCCTACCTGTCGGCCATCTCGCTGCCGGAGGTGGCCGAGCCGCACCTGGAACGGCTGGTCGCCCAGGTGCACGAGTCGTCGTCGGTGTGTGTCCTCGACGGCGACGGGGTCGTCTACGTCTCCCGCGTACCGACGTCGCGGATCATGACGGTCTCGATCAACGTCGGGACCCGGTTCCCGGCGTACGCCACCTCGGTCGGCCGGGTGCTGCTGGCGTACCTGCCCGAGGAGGAGGCCACCGCCCGGCTGGAGGGCAGCCGGCTGGACCGGCTCACCGCCCGTACCCTGCACACGGTGCCGGCGTTGCGGGCGGAGCTGAACCGGATCCGCGCCCAGGGGTACGCCATCGTCGACCAGGAGTTGGAGGACGGCCTGCGGTCGGTGGCCGCACCGATCCGGGACCGGGCCGGCACGGTGGTCGCGGCGGTCAACATCTCGGTGCACGCCAGTCGCCACACCCTCGAGTCGATCCGCCGCGAGTTGCTGCCGCACCTGCTGGCCACGGTCGCGAAGATCGAGGCCGACCTGCGGATCGCCGCCCCCGGCCGCACCGCCCGGCTCCCCGGCGCCTGACCGCGCCAGCACCGATCACCGAGCGGTCCCGGCGCGCGCCGGGACCGTCGAAACGGCTCAAGGGACACTCGATACGGGTCAGCAGTTGCCGAGCTTGTCGTCACGCTGCACGGAGGTCCAGGCCAGCCGCTCGCCGGGCACGTTGCGTACCGGGTAGGGCGTGCCGTTGTGCGTCGCGAGTTCCCGTGCGTACTCGTCGCTGACGACGTAGACGTGAAGTTCGAAGCTCTGTCCAGCCGACGTCGAGTCGCCGATGACGACCCGGTTCGCCTGCCAGGTGTGCCGGGTGGAGTCGAAGTGGAGTGGCTGTTCGTAGTAATAGTCGAGGTGACCGGCCACGCGGACGAAGAGCACCGCCGTTTGGCTGTCCGCCGGCTCGTATCCGGTGCCGGAGACGTCCGAGCAGTTCGGCACGACCTTGGAACTCGTTATCGCGAACGGCACTGGTGGCATCGCGGTCGGTGGTGGGGCGGTCGTAGCGGGTGGTGGCGCGCTAGTGGCCGGTGGTGGGGCCGGCGTAGGAGCCACGGTGCTCGACTCGGGCGAACCAGACGCGCCCGAGGTCGGCGGGACCGGCGAAGCACTCGGCGTCTCTGGCGCGGCCGGCATCCACGTCGGCTGTAGCGGGTGGACGGCTGACGGGTCGGGACCAGGTGGGTTCTCCCGGCCGAGAGCGAGGTACGTCGGCACGGCCGCCACGACACCGACGAACAGCGTGACCAGCACGCCCGATACCGCTACCTGCTCGGCGGGCTTGAGCGCACGCCACCATCGCCGCATTCATGCCCTCCTCCGTCGCCGGGCACGCGGGCCTTCATTGCACACGACGCCGAGCCCATTGCGCTCAGCCAGTCGCATACCCGACCAAGCGCGGCCATGGCAATCGCCACGACGGATGCGCCGCGTGGCAGGGAGCCCAGGCCGGTACGACACAGGGGGCGAGGGCAAGAGAGAGGTAGCCAGCTGCGATCGTGCGTCACCACCGGTGGTGGACGCCAGTCCGTCCGGAACAACACACCGGGATGTGGTACCTGGAGCGCGGTGCAGCTTTCCTGTGGCAGGTCAGGGAACCTGCGGACCGGAGGGGATTTGAACCCCTGGTGGGGCATGGCACGCCAGGGGCCCCACGCACTGTCGAGTCGTCCGTGCGTGCCCGGCGTACAACTCGTGTGCTGCAATAACCCGCCTCTGCCACCGGTCCTGGTTGAGTGTCGCGCCAGCATGGCTCCTACCGCAGCCACGTTTCCCGAGCGATCTGAGTCCGATGTACGGCGCACCGTGGCGCAACCACGGGAACCGTGGCCACGTGGCACCGTAGGCACGTGAGGCGTACCAGGTGGTGGGCGGTCGGGGCGGCGGTCGGCGCGGTCGGCGGCGCGGTGACCGCGACGGTCGCGGTCGTCGCCGGTCCCGGTCCGCGACTGCGCGGGTACGTCAGCGAGTCCGGCGTCGGCGACGGCGGCTACGTGCTGGCGTACCAGTTGGGGTTCCTGGTGCTGGCGGCGAGCCTGCTGCTGCTCGCCGGGGCGCTGCGGCCGGTACCGGTCGCCGCCGCGCTGCTGGTCGCGGCAGCCGTGGCGACGGCCGTCTCGGCGACGGTGCCGTGCCGGGAGGGCTGCCCGCTGCCGCCGCACGATCCGGTCACCGTCGCCGATCTGGTGCACGGCGGGGCGAGTGTGCTCGCGGTGGCCTGCTGTGTCTTCGCGATGGTCGCCACCTGGTGGTCCGCCGCGTCGACCCGCACGGCGCGCCGGCTGGCGCTGTGGGCGCTGGCGGGCGCACTGCCGCTGGCGGCGACGGTCGGGCTGACGATGCTGCTGGTCGGCGGAGGGCTGCTGGTCGGCGTGCTGGAGCGCCTGCTGTTGCTGCTGATCGTGGCGTGGTGCGTGGGTACGGCGGCGAGCGTCGCCCGTGACCCGGAGCACTCCGATTGCAAGAAGTACGTAGGTACGTAATAGTTGATTCATGAGTGATGAGCTGGCCGAGCGGGTCACCGCGCTGGAGCAGCTGGTGCGGACCCTGGTCGAGCGGTGGGATGCCGGGTCGCCGGCCGCCCCGACTGTCGCCACGAGCGGCCCGGACACACCGTCGGGCCCGGACCGGCACCCGTTCTGGGCGCTCGACGGGCTCAAGGCACAGGTCGGCGACAGCTCCGGCGCGGTGCTCTACACCGGCACCGTCACCCTGCCCACCGGCGAGCACTACGACTGGCAGTACGGACACACCGTCGACGACCTGCTCGACGCCGACTGGCGCGGGTACGCCGAGACCCTGACCGCGCTCGCCCACCCGGTGCGGCTGCTGCTGATCCGGCAGATCCTGGCCGGCACCCGGACCGTCGCCGCCCTGGCCGAGATCGACGGGCTGGGCACCACCGGCCAGCTCTACCACCACCTGCGCCAACTCGTCAGCGCCGGCTGGCTGCGCTCGTCGGCCCGGGGGCAGTACGCCGTACCGCCGGAGCGGGTCGTCCCCCTGCTGATCGTCCTGTCTGGAACACACCGATGAGTCCGGTCCGTACCCGCGCCGTGGTCGTCGCGACGGTCGTCGCCGTCGTCGGCGGGCTGCTCGCCACGCTGATCGCCCCCTGGCCGGCCCGCCTCGGCGACGCCGACACCGGAGACGCCGCGCTCGCCGCCGAGGTCCGGGCGGTGATCGACGACCCCGCCGGGTTGCGCGGGCTGGCGGTGGCCCGGGTCGCCGACGGACAGGTCCGCACCGCCGGGCTCGGCGACCGGACGCCGGGTCTGGCCGGCCGCCCCGGTGAGCCGGTGACGCCGGACACCCCGTTTGAGATCGGTTCGATCGGCAAGACGCTGACCGGGATGCTGCTGGCCGACCAGATCGCCGACGGTCAGGCCACCGCCGACACCACGCTCACCGAAGCGCTGCCCGGTCAGGAGTTCGGCGACCCGGCGGTCGGCGAGATCACCCTGGCGGAGCTGGCCAGTCACCGTTCCGGCCTGCCCCGGCTGCCAACAGTCGGTCTCACCGACACGCTCGCCATGTCGCTCGGCGCGTTGCGCGGCACCGACCCGTACGCCGGCCTGGACCCCGACCGGATGCGCGCGGCGCTGGTCAGCGCACGGGTCGGCGACGGGTACGGCGACGTGAGCTACTCCAACTTCGGCACGGCGCTGCTCGGCATCGCCCTGGCCGAGCGGGCCGGCACCAGCTTCCCCGAGCTGGTCGAACGGGAGATCCTCGACCCGCTTGGGATGGCCGACACGGGGTACGCCCTCGACGGTGCCGCCGTGGCGGACGGTGCGGCGACCGGCAGCACGGCCGGCGGCCGGAGCACCGAGCCGTGGCAGGCGTCCGGGCTGGCCGGTGCCGGGATCGGCCTGTGGTCCACCGCGCCCAACCTGGCCCGGTTGGCTGCCGCGCTGCGCGACGGCACCGCGCCGGGTGCGGATGCGGCATCGCCCCGCTTCGACGCCGGTGACGACAGCCGGATCGGGTACGGCTGGTTCACCACCAGCTACGACGGCCGGGAGATCGTCTGGCACAACGGCGGGACCGGCGGCTTCCGGTCGTACGTCGGCTACGACCCGGCGACCGGTGACGCCGTGGTGGTGCTGGGCAACACCGACCGGCCCGTCGACCCGATCGGCCTGGCGTTGCTCGGAGTGACCACCGACGACGATTCCACCGGGGCCCGACCGCTGATGATCGGCATCACCGTCGTGTTGCTGCTGGCCGGGGCGGTCACCCCGGTGCTGACCTCGCTCGGCGGCCGGCGGCGCTGGCTGCCGGCGGCGGACCGGCTCAAGCTGGTCGGCGCGGCGACGACCGCGCTGCTCTACCTGCTGATCGTCCACCTGGCCGGCGCCTGGTCCGAGGTGTGGGCCGGCTGGTGGGCACTCGCCGTCGGGCTCGCCGTCGGCGGTACGGCACTCGGCACACTGCACTGGCAGCACCTGCCGGTGATCGGCTCCGGTCGGCCGTGGCTGCGCTGGACCGGGCTGGCCACCACCGTCACCGTGACCGCCCTCGCCCTTGCCGTCACCCTGCTGCTGAGCTGACCGTCAGGATGAAGACGGGCTGATCGGTCAGAACAGCACGGTGGCGAAGGTGCCGACGCGGCGGAAGCCGCACCGGTCGTAGACCCGGCGGGCGGCGGTGTTGTAGTCGTTGACGTACAGGCTGACCGTGGGGGCGACCCGGCGCAGCGCGTCGCGGACCACGGCCGCCATCGCCGGCGTGGCCAGCCCCCGGCCGCGCCACAGCGGATCGACCCAGACCCCTTGGACCTGCGCGGTGTGCCGGGTGACGACGGCCAGCTCGGCCTTGAAGACCACGGTGCCGTCGACGATCCGGGCGTACGTGCGTCGGGCCCGGACCAGTTCGGCGACCCGCCGCCGGTAGCCACGCCCGGCGTCGTCGGCGATCGGCGACGCCCCGACCTCCTCGGTGTACATGGCCACCGCCGCCGGGAAGAGCAGGTCGATCTCGTCGGGGCGGACCAGCCGTACGCCGGGGTCGGCCGGCACCGCCGGCGGCCGGTCGGCGACCAGCAGCGGCTGCTCGGCGCGGATCTCGCGGGCCGGCCCCCACGGCTCGCCGAGCTGCTCCCACAGGCCGAGTACGGCGTCGGCCCGCCCGACGATCGACGAACAGACGCGCTCCTCGATGGCGAGCCGTTCGGCGAAGGCCGCGACCGCCGCCGGGGTGGCGTGTACGGGGCTGAGGTGCCCGCCGAGCCAGCACAGCGACTCGAGTTGCCGCCGTGGGCCGTAGCCGAAGATCCGGCCGTCGGCCCGCCACCAGGCCAGTCCGTGCGCGGCGACCCGTTCGGCGACCTGGGGTGCGGCGAAGGGATCGAGGTCGAGGATGCGTTCCACCGCCCCGCGTTCGGTCTCCCCGAGTTGCCGCACCGGCACCGTCAGCACGGCTACCAGCCTGCCAGATCCGCCGCGACGCGGCAGACCCGATCGGCCGTCGACGATCAGGCGCTGCCGCGGACCACCAGTTCGGTGGGGAGGATGACGGCGGCGTGGGAGTCGCCGGCCAGGTGGCCGAGGAGCAGCCGGACCATTTCGACGCTGATCCGGCCCAGTGGCTGGCGGATGGTGGTCAGCTGCGGCAGTGAGGCGGTGGCGACCTCGGAGTCGTCGAAGCCGCCGACGGCGACGTCGCCGGGCACCCGGCGGCCGGCCCGGTGCAGCGCGGCGATCGCCCCGGCGGCCATCAGGTCGGAGCTGACGAAGACGGCGTCGAGGTCGGGTGCCTGACGCAGCAGCTGCTCCATCGCCGCCTCTCCCCCGGCCCGGGTGTAGTCGCCGGTGACGACCAGTCGGGGATCGGTGTCACCGAGCACGTCGTGGTAGCCGGCGAGGCGTTCGACCCCGCCCGGGGTGTCCAGCGGGCCGGTGATGGTGGCGATCGTACGGTGCCCCTGGGAGCGCAGGTAGCCGACCATCTGCCGGGCGCCGTCGCGGTCGTCGGCGGCGACGTAGCTGACGTCGCGTTCGTGCCCGAGTGGTTTGCCGCAGACCACGAACGGCAGGCCACGGCCCTTCAGCTCGTCGATCAGCGGGCTGCCGGCGTGGGTGGAGACCAGCAGCGCGCCGTCGACGTGTCCGGCGGTGACGTAGCGGCCGACCCGTTTGCGGTCCTCGGAGGTGCCGGCGATGGTCAGCAGCAGGGTGATGTCACGTTCGGCGAGGGCCTGGGTGCAGCCGCGCAGCAGGGCGTTGAAGTTGGGGTCCTCGAAGAGCCGGTCCTGCGGTTCGGACAGGATGAACGCCACCGAGTCGGAGCGCTGGGTGACCAGGCTGCGGGCGTGCTGGTTGACGACGTACCCGGTCTTGCGGATGGCGCGCTCGACGGCGTCGGCGGCCGGGCCGCTGACGTTGTGCCCCCCGTTGAGCCACCGCGACACGGTGCCCCTCGACACCCCGGCGACGGCGGCGACGTCGTCCATGGTGGGCCGGGCCCGCCCGGGGCGGGCCCGGCCGCGTTCAGTTCCGGCCACGCTCACATTGTCGTCCTTACACCCTGATCGATCTCACGCCCGATCGACCTCATGCCTTGATGGATCCGGACAACAGGTCGATCCGCCAGTACCGCTGCAGGGAGAGGAAGAGCGCCACCAACGGGATGATCGACAACAGCGATCCGGTGATCACCAGACTGTACAGCGCCGGCGTGGTCGAACCCTGGTTGAGCAGGGTGTACAGGCCAAGGGTGACGGGGAACTTGTCGTCGTCGGCGAGCATGACGAACGGCAGCAGGAAGTTGTTCCAGATCGCCACGAACTGGAACAGGAACACCGTGATCAGGCCGGGGATCATCATCGGTGCGGCCACCTGGCGGAAGATCCGGAACTCGCTGGCACCGTCGGTACGGGCCGCCTCGATCACTGTGTCGGGCACGGCCGCCGCCGCGTAGATCCGGGCCAGGTAGATGCCGTACGGGCTGATGATGCTGGGCAGCAGGACCGACCAGTAGGTGTCGGCCAGCCCCACCTTGGCCAGCAGCAGGTACTGCGGCACGGCGAGGATCACCCCGGGCACCAGCACTCCGGCGAGCAGCATGTTGAAGATCGCCGACCGGCCGAGGAAGTCGTACTTGGCCAGCGTGTAGCCGCTGAGTCCAGACAGCGCGGCGGAGGCGAGGGCACCGACCCCGGCGTACAGGGCGGTGTTGGCGACCCAGCGCCAGAACTGCCCACCCCGGTACGCCGACAGTTCGGCGATGTTGGCGACCAGCGCGTCGCCGGGGGCGAAGGTGAACGTGCTGAACAGGCTTGATCCGCTCTTGGTCGCGGCGACCAGCACCCAGGCCACCGGCAGCAGGCAGTAGACCGCGCCGATCAGCAGCACGGCCGTGGGCACCAGCTGCGGCCTTCGGACCGTGGCCATCACCGCTCCTGGCCGAAGGCCCGCCGCTGCACCAGGCGCAGGAAGCCGAACGACAGCACCAGCGTCGCCAGGGCGACGATCACCGAGGTCGCGGCGGCGGCGTACCGGTCGTCGGTGGCGAACGCGTCCCGGTAGATCTTCATCAGCGGGGTCCAGGTCGACGAGATCGAGTTGGTCAGCGGGCGCAGCGTCATCGGCTCGCTGAACACCTGCAGGGTGGCGATCATGGTGAAGACGGTGGTCATCACCAGCGCCGGAGTGAGCAGCGGAATCTTGATCCGCCAGGCGATCTGCAGCTCAGAGCAGCCGTCGATGCGGGCCGACTCGTACAGCTCCGGCGGGATCGCCCGCAGCGCGGTGAACAGCACGATCATGTTGAACCCGACGCCGCCCCAGAGCGCGATGTTGACCACCGCGTAGAAGACGGTTCCGGTGCCGAGCAGGTCGGGCTGCGGCCCGCCGATCCAGTCGAGCGCGTCGTTGAGCGGGCTGGTGGCGGGCAGGTAGAGGAAGCCCCAGAGCAGGCTGGCGATCACCGCCGGGACGGCGTACGGCAGGAAGATCGCGATCCGGCTGAACCGTTGCAGGCCGACCCGGGGGCGGTCCAGCAGCAGGGCGAACAGCAGCGCCAGGCCGAGCATCACCGGTACCAGCAGCGCACCGTAGCCGAGGACCCGCGCCGCGCCGGTCAGCAGCGTCGGGTCCGCCAGCGCGGCACGGTAGTTGTCGAGTCCGGCGAAGACCTCGGTACGCGAGCCCCGGCCCAGCCCGAGACCGGAGACCCGCACCTTGCGCAGGCTCAGGTGGACGGCGTACCCGATGGGTAGCAGGAAGGTCAGCACGAACAGCGTCACCGCCGGGGCGAGGAAGACGTACGGCACCGCCGTACGTCTTCCTCGGCGGCCGCCGCGAGCGCGGGTGACCACAGGCATCTCTGGGCTCATTCGGCGATCGAGAAGCCGTTGTCGCGCATGTCGTCGACGGTGGCGGTCTGCATCGCGGCGACCGCGTCGACGAACGGCGTACCGTCGGTGATCGCCGCCGCGAACGAGTCCATGTACGTCTGGTAGGTGACGTTGACGTTCGGCCCCCAGGTGAACCCGGCGGCGGTGTCGGCGATCTCCTGGGCGAGGGTGTAGAAGTCGGGCTGGTTGGCGAAGAACGCCGGCGGGTCGGCCAACGCCGGGCCGGTCTGGGCGTCGCGGGCGGCCGGGTAGATGGCGGATTCGCGTACGAGCAGCTCGGTGGCGGCCGGATCGGTGTTCATCCAGGTGGCGAACGTGACGGCGGCTTCCCGGTGCGGGGAGGCCTCGGTGACGCCGGTGGACGAACCGCCCCAGTTACCGGTGACGTTCTCCCCTGCGGTCCACTGTGGCAGCGGGGCCATCTCCCACAGGCCCTCGGTGTCGGCGGCGTTGCCGGCCAGCACACCCGGCCCCCAGATGGCGCTCGGCCAGGCCAGCAGGGTGCCGTCGTTGAGCGCCTGGTTCCACTCCGGGGTGTACATCGGCTGGTCGTCGACCACGCCTTCGGTGACCAGTCCGCCCCAGAACTCGGCGACCTGTCGGGTGGCCGGGTCGTCGACGGTCACCTGCCACGCCTCGCCGTCGATCGCCCACCAGGCGGCGCCGGCCTGCTGGGCCAGCCCGGCGAACCAGCCGGGATCGTTGGCGGAGAACGTGGTCAGGTAGTGGTCGGTGGTCTTCGCCCGCAGGTCCCGCGCGGTCCGGGCGAACTCGTCCCAGGTGGTCGGTACGGTCAGGCCGTACTGGTCGAACAGGTCGGCCCGGTAGTAGAGCATCATCGGCCCGGCGTCCTGCGGGATGGCGTAGACGGCGTCGGTGCCGAGGGTGACCTGCTGCCAGACGCCCTCGGCGAACGCGTTCTGCGCGTCGCCGGCCAGGTCGGCGATGTCGGCGAGCACGTCGTTGCTGACCAGGGTGGGCAGTGACTGGTACTCGACCTGGGCGAGATCCGGCGGGTTGCCGGCCTGGTTGGCGGTGAGCAGCTTGGTGACGATGTCACCGCCGCCGGCCTGCTTGCTCAACGTGACCTGGATGTCCGGGTTGTCGGCGTTCCACGCGTCGACGACCTTCTCGATGTTCGGGGCCCAGGACCAGAAGGTCAGCTCGACCGGGCCGTCGTCACCGGGGTCGGCCCCACAGGCCGCGACCAGGCTGGCGGCGAGCGTCGTGAGCATTATCTTCGCGCCGAGGGAGCGGCTCATCTCCACCTCTCATCTGTCGACCGTCATCGGATGGTGATCAGGGGGAAACAACTGTGAGCGCTCACAGTGTTGGTGCCGGGTACACCTGTGTCAAGAGCCACATCAGGGCTGACTTCGCTGCTGTGGCATGTGCGATCATGCCGATGTCGTGTTGGGAGCGCGTACAGTTTCGGAGCGTCACATGGTGCAGAGACCACCGATCCCCCGGCTGGACCGGCTGGCGTACGGCGGGGACTACAACCCCGAGCAGTGGCCGGCCGAGGTCTGGCCGCAGGACGTGGCCCTGATGCGCGCCGCCGGGGTCAACCTGGTCAGCGTCGGGATCTTCTCCTGGGCGTTGCTGGAGCCGGCCCCCGGTGAGTTCGACTTCGGCTGGCTCGATGAGGTGTTGGACCTGCTGCACGACGGGGGGATCACCGTCGATCTGGCCACCCCGACCGCCGTACCGCCGGCCTGGCTGCGCCGCGCGCACCCGGACACCCGGCTGGTCGACCGCACCGGCGCGGTGCTCGGCGGCGGCGCCCGGCAGTCGTTCTGCCCCAGCTCACCGGCGTACGCCGACGCCGCGTCCCGGATCACCGAGGCGGTCGCCGCCCGGTACGCCGACCACCCGGCGCTGGTGCTGTGGCACGTGCACAACGAGTACGGCGGCGCCAACGCGCTCTGCTACTGCCCCGGCTCCACTCAGGCGTTCCGCGGCTGGCTGCGGGAACGCTACGGCGACGACCTGGCGGCACTGAACACCGCGTGGGGCACCAGCTTCTGGGGGCAGCGCTACGGCGACTGGGCGGAGATCGAGACGCCGACCGCCGCGCCGACCGCGGTCAACCCGGCCCAGCAGCTGGACTTCCTCCGGTTCTCCTCCGACGCGCACCTGGCCAACTTCCGCCGGGAACGCGACATCCTGCGCCGGCACACCCCCGACGTGCCGGTGACCACCAACTTCATGCTGGCCAACTGCAAGACGCTGGACTACTGGCGGTGGGCCGACGAGGTCGACGTGGTCGCCAACGACCACTACCTGCAGGCCGAGCGGGCCGACAACGCCATCGAGCTGGCGATGTGCGCCGACCTGACCCGCTCGGTCGCCGGTGGCCGGCCGTGGCTGCTGATGGAGCACTCCACCTCGGCGGTCAACTGGCAGCCCCGCAACATCGCCAAACGCCCCGGTGAGCTGGCCCGCAACAGCCTCGCCCACCTGGCGCGCGGGGCCGAGGCGGTGCTGTTCTTCCAGTGGCGGGCCGCCCGGTTCGGGGCGGAGAAGTTCCACTCGGCGATGGTGCCGCACGGTGGCACCGGCACCCGGATCTGGCGGGAGGTGGTGCAGTTGGGCGTGGACACCCTGCCCCGCCTCGACGAGCTGCGTGGCACGCGGGTGGTCACCGACGCGGCGATCCTGTGGGACTGGCAGTCCTGGTGGGCCGTCGAGCTGGAGTGGCGCCCCTCGATCGACCTGGACTTCCGGGAACGGGTCGAGGCCTACTACGAGCGGCTGTGGCGCGACCGGTTGACCGTCGACTTCGCCCGCGCCGAGGCGCCCCTGGACGACCATCCACTGGTGGTGGTGCCGAGCCTGTACCTGACCACGCCGGCGGCCGCGGAGCACCTGCGCCGCTACGTCGCGGGCGGCGGCACCCTGCTGGTGTCGTACTTCTCCGGCATCGTGGACGCCACCGACACCGTCCACCCGGGGGCCTACCCGGGGGCGTTGCGGGAGCTGCTCGGGTTGACCGTGGACGAGTTCCTGCCGCTGCGCGCCGAGGAGACAGTGACTCTGGAGCAGGGCCTGACCGGTGACGTGTGGGCCGAGGCGGTGGAGCTGACCGGGGCCGAGGCGGTGCTGCGCTACGTCGACGGGCCGGCGGCCGGGGGTCCGGCGGTCACCCGGCACTCCTACGGCGCCGGCACCGCCTGGTACGTCTCGACCCGGCTGGACGCCGCCACACTCGCCCCGGTCCTGGGCCGGGTGTACGCCGACGCGGGCATCGCCCCGCCGGCGGGCGTACCCGACGGGGTGGAGCTGGTCCGACGGTCCGGGCCTACGGCGGACTACCTGATCGCGATCAACCATACCGCCGACGACGCGGTGCTGCCGGCCACCGGGGCGGAGCTGATCACCGGCGTGAGCTGCACCGGGACGGTGACGGTGCCGGCCGGGCAGGTGCGAGTGGTACGCCGGGAGTGACGGGCCTCTTGACAGGGATCGGCGATGATGATTCTGTGAGCGCTCCCAGTATTACATCGTCGTGACGGGCTCACGTCGGGCGCATTACCACACCACAGCGGATCGTTGCGGCCGTAAGCGCTCCCAGAGCTGGTCCGATTCGTTCCGAGAAGGGGCGCAGGCATGCACATCCGTGGCCCCCTGTCCACCACGATCGCCCGGTCCGCCGCGGTCGCCCTGGCGACCGCCATCGCCATCGTCGGCGGCACGCCGGGTGCGTCCACCGCCGGCCGCCCGGCACCGGAACTCGTCAACGCCGGCTTCGAGGACATCACCGACCTGGCCGCCCCGGTCGGCTGGACCGAGACCGGCGACCGCGACGCCTCCTACGTGGAGCCCGGCGGACGCACCGGCGACCAGAGACTCAGCCACTGGGCCGACACCGGCTACCGGGTGCAGACCCGCCAACAGGTGACCGGGCTGGCCCGGGGCACGTACACGCTACGGGCGGCGGTGCGCTCCAGCGGCGGCCAACGCGCGGCGTACCTCGGGGTCTCCGGCTGCGGCGGCGGCCCGGCACAGCGGGTCGACCTGCCCCGCACCGGCGACGAATGGTGGGTGGAGTTGGCGCTCACCGTCCGGGTCACCGCCGGCCGCTGCACCGTCAGCGTCGTCTCCGACGCCGCCGCCGGGCAGTGGGCCAACGTCGACGACGTCACCTTCACCCGCTCCGACGGCAGCGAAGGACTGCCGGTGGCGATCGGCGGCGCCGACGTGTCGCACCTGACCAAGAACGAGGCGCATGGCGCCGTCTACCGCGACGCCCGGGGCCACCCCCGCGACGCGCTGCGGATCCTCGCCGACAACGGCGTCAACTACGCCCGGCTGAAGGTATGGGTCGACCCGGCCGACGGGTTCAGCGACAAAGCCGACGTGCTCGCCAAGGCGAAACGCGTCACCGCGCAGGGCATGAAACTGATGATCGACTTTCACTACTCCGACACCTGGGCCGACCCGGGCAAGCAGTACAAGCCGGCCGCCTGGGCGGAACTGGGCTTCGACCTGCTGCGGCAGGCCGTCTACGACCACACCTACGAGGTGGTGTCGGCGCTGCGCCGCCAGGGCACCCCGCCGGAGCTGGTCCAGGTCGGCAACGAAGTCAACGGTGGGATGCTCTGGCCGGACGGCCGCTGGGACGACTGGCCGGGCCTGGCACAGCTGCTGACCGCCGGTTCCACCGCCGTCACCGACGCCTCGCCACGCAGCAAGGTGGTGCTGCACCTGGCCGAGGGCGGCAACAACGGTGGGCACCGCTGGTGGTTCGACAACGCCGTCGCGTACGGGGTGCCGTTCGACGTCATCGCCGTGTCGCACTACACCTACTGGCACGGGCCGCTGGGCTACCTGCAGGCCAACCTGTTCGACCTGACCGCCCGCTACGGCAGACCGGTACTGGTGGCCGAGACCGCGTACGGGTTCACTCTGGACGAACAGGACCACGAGACGAACATCTTCACCGCGACGCTGGCCGCCGAAGGTGGCTACCCGGCCACCCCGCAGGGCCAGGCCGACGCGCTGCGCGACATCGTCAACGTCGTAGCCGCCGTACCGGGCGGGCAGGGTCTGGGCGTCATCTACTGGGAGCCGACCTGGACCGCCGTCGACGGCGCCGGCTGGGATCCGGCCGACCCGACCTCCGGCGACGGCTGGGAGAACCAGGCTCTGTTCGACTACTCCGGCACGGCGCTGCCCGGCCTGCGGGTCTTCGCCGACGCGGTGGCAGGTGACAAGGGAGGCAAGCGATGACCATCCGTACCCGTGGATTCTTCGGACGTGCGGCGCTCGCGCTGGTCGCGGTGGCCGCGACCGGCGCGGCCGCGTTCGGCGTCGGCCTCGCCGGCGGTACGCACGGAGCCGCGCACGCCGCCGCGACGCTGACCAACGGCGGTTTCGAGGCGGGCGGCGGCACCCAGACGCCGTCCGGGTGGGGCGAGTACTCGTCGACCGGACAGACCAGCGCCAGCTACACCGAGGCCGGCGGCCGCTCCGGCAGCTACCGGCTGTCGCACTGGGCGTCGGGCGCCTACCAGGTGGAGACCTACCAGTACCTGTCCGGGCTGGGCAACGGCAGCTACACGGCACGGGCCTGGGTCCGCTCCGGCGGTGGGCAGCACGAGGCGTTCATGGCGCTGCGCAACTGTGGCGGCAACGAGGCCCGGGTGGCGATCCCGACCACCGGCAGCTGGACCCAGATCTCGGTCACCACCCAGGTCAGCAACGGGCAGTGCACGGTCAGTTTCGTCTCCAACGCCCGCGCCGGAAACTGGATCAACGTGGACGATGTGGAGTTCACCGGCGGGTCGACCGGCAACCCCGGCGTACCCGGCGGGTTCATGGTCGGCGCCGACTTCTCGACGCTGGCCAAGAACGAGGACCGGGGCGCGGTCTACCGCGACGCCGCCGGCAACCAGCGCGACGCCGTGCAGCTGCTGCGCTCGGCCGGCGTCAACTACGCCCGTCTCAAGGTGTGGGTGAACCCGACCGACGGCTACAACAACAAGGCCCGGGTGCTGACCATGGCCGCCCGGGCGAAGGCGCAGGGGATGCGGCTGCTGGTCGACTTCCACTACTCCGACACCTGGGCCGACCCGGGCAAGCAGTACAAGCCCCGGGCCTGGGCGAACTACAGCGTCACCCAGCTGCGCGACGCGGTCTACCACCACACGTACGACGTGTTGAGCGCGTTGCAGGCGCAGGGCACCACCGCCGACATGGTGCAGGTCGGCAACGAGATCAACGACGGGATGTTGTGGCCGGAGGGCCGCAGCAACAACTGGGCCAACCTGGCGACGTTCCTGACCGCCGGGGCGCAGGCGGTCAAGGCGGTGGACAGCTCCACGCGGGTGATGCTGCACCTGGCCGAGGGCGGCAACAACAGCCAGCACCGCTGGTGGTTCGACCAGGCCACCTCGCGCGGCGTGCCGTTCGACGTGATCGGGGTGTCGCACTACCTCTACTGGCACGGCTCGATCACCAGCCTACGCACCAACCTCAACGACCTGGCGTCGCGCTACCAGCGGCCGGTCGTGGTGGTGGAGACCGCGTACGGGTTCACCACCGCGCAGCACGACCACGAGCCGAACATCTTCAACTCCTCGCTCGCCTCGGCCGGCGGCTACCCGGCGACCCCGCAGGGCCAGGCCGACGCGCTGCGGGCGGTCTTCGACGCGGTCAAGGCGGTGCCGAACGGGCGCGGCCTCGGGGTCTTCTACTGGGAGCCGACCTGGACGGCGGTCTCCGGCTCCGGCTGGGATCCGGACGACCCGTCGTCGGGCAACGGCTGGGAGAACCAGGCGGTGTTCGACTACTCCGGGCGGGCGCTGCCAGCGCTGGCCATCTTCGGCCAGGTCTGACCGGTACGGCCGGCGGCCGGCAGTCACGACCTCGACCTCGACCTCGACCTCGCCACCGTCGAGCCGGCCGGCCGGCTCGACGGTGGCGAGCGGGTGGGCAGCACCGGTCGGGTTCCTGACGTGGTCGCTCACCCGGAGGACTCGCCGTCGATCGAAGGGCACGGTTACCTGGCCGTACGGACGAAGCACCGATACCGCCTGGCCCCTGACGAACGCGTTCGCTACGATCGCGTTATGAGCCCCCGTCGTGACCCGGTCAGCCGTCGTGATCGTCCCGCCAAGGCCCCGCTGAGCCGTGCGGGCGTGGTCGCCGTCGCCGCCCGCATCATGCGCGAGGAAGGGCTGGAACAGGTGACGATGCGACGACTTGCCGCTGAGCTCGATACCGGTCCCGCCTCCTTGTACGTCTACATCAGCAACACCGCCGAACTGCACGGCGCGCTGCTCGACGAGTTGGTGGCAGAACTGGAGCTTCCCGACCCGCTGACGGGTGTGGACTGGCGCGAGCAGGTGATCAGCCTGTTGTGCTCCTGCACCGAGTTGCTGTTCTCGTACCCCAGCCTCGCCCGTTCGGTGCTCGTGCTACGACCGTCCGGACCTCATTACCTACGGTTGATCGACACGATCGTCGGGCTGCTGCTCGACGGCGATGTTCCGACACGACACGCCGCCTGGGGCGTCGACATCCTGTTACAGCAGGCGATCGCCATGGCGGCCGAACAGGGCAGTCGGGGCGACAGTGCGGAGGCGAGGGGCGAAGAGCACGATCTCGCCATCGCGATCGCCGAGGCCAGGTCCGACACTTATCCGAGCATCACCCGAGTTCGAGACGAGATTCTCTCGGGCGACTACGAACATCGGATGCGCTGGGTGTTCGCCACCATCATCGACGGGCTCCACGTCCGCCGTTGACCTTCATTCCCAGTCTCATCAGCAGGTATCCCCACCTGGCACGCGCTCGCTGAGATTCCCCGTCCAGGGCCCCACCAGGACGCGTGAGAACGCGTTCGTTACGAACATGTTCAACCCCTGGCAAGTGCATCAGTACCAGGAACCGCTGCTTCGCCGACCGTGAAGGGCCAATGGAACATGGCTACCGCAATCGTCAACGCACGTGTCTTCGACGGACACGAGGTGCTCGACGCGACCACTGTCCTCATCGACGACACCACGATCACAGCCGTGGGAGGGGAACCGCCCGCCGACGCCGAGATCATCGATGCCGCCGGAAAGACCTTGCTGCCCGGTCTGTTCGACGCGCATGTGCACACCAGCAGGCCGAGCCTGGCGCTGGCCCTGCGCTTCGGGGTGACCACCCAGCTGGAGATGCAGGGCACCAACACCCGCCCCAACCGTCGGCACATCGAGGAGGACGACGGCGTCGCCGACGTACGCTCGTCGGGCTTCGGAATCACCCCGCCCGGCGGGCATCCGTCGGAGCTGTTCCCCGAGGGCTTCAGGCCCGGCCCGCCGCCCGGCGCGGGTCCGGCCACCGGGCCCGCGCCGACACCGCCGGTGATGCCGTTCTCCGCCACGCCCGAGGAGGCGGTGGCCTTCATCCCACAGTTGATCGACACCGGGTCCGACTACATCAAGTTCATGGTCGACGACGGCACCGTCGAAGGCCACCCCGGCCTGCCCGCGCTCGATCAGAGAACTCTGAACGCCGGCGTTGCCGAGGCTACCCGTCGCGGCATGCTCACCGTCGCCCATGCACTCACCATCGACGCCACCCGTATGTCGATCGAGGCAGGCGTCGGTGGCCTCGCACACCTGTTCATGGACCGGCCCCACACCACCGAGATCGTCCAGCAGGTCGCCGCCTCGGGTGCCTTCGTCGTGGCGTGCGTGGTCCTCAACGCCTCGATGATGGGCATCACCGGCACGGAGTTCGCCGCCGACCCGCGGGTGTCGTCGCGTCTGGACCAGCCATGGTTGGCGACCCTGCGATCCAGCTTCAACCGCTATCCCCAAGGCGACATCGACGACGTCCTGGCTTGCGTCAAAGCGCTGCACGACGCCGGCACCGACATTCTCGTCGGCACGGACGCCTCGGTTCCGCTGCCTTTCCTGGGCGGCCTGGCACACGGGGCCAGCGTCCACCACGAACTGCAGTACCTCGTTCGGGCCGGACTGACCCCGGTCGAGGCGCTGCGCGCGGCGACCAGCACCCCGGCGCGCCGGTTCGGCCTCACTGACCGCGGCAGCATCGCCGCAGGGCTTCGTGCCGATTTACTCCTGGTCGACGGCGATCCCACCACGACGATCAGCGACACGCTCAACACCCACCTCGTCTGGCGGCGCGGTAAACGGCTCGCCGGGGCCGTCCAACCGGGATGAGCAACCGGGAACCGGCCAGGTCCGGAAGCGGGACAGGGGCCAACCGGCCAGGGCCACTTTGCCGAGCGCGGCGAAACACACCCGGATGGTGACCCGGCTGACGTCGCCCAGCAGACAGGCGGTGACGATCACCAGCATCGGTAGCCCGACGATCGGCCAGCCGAACGCCGCCAGGACGGCGGTCGGCAGCCGGTGTCGGAGCACCCGAGGTCGAGCAGGCCGACGAGCAGCGCCTCGCGCCGGCTGATCCCGACGAGCAGCGCTGCGGGGTCGCGCCTCGGCCACGAGGCGACAGTACGCATCCTGGTCGACCGTCGACGGCCGCGGATGGGCTGGCCGGGATCCGACAGTGCGCTGGCGCGGATCCGGCAGGGGCCGGACACTGTCGACTACTCTGGACCGTGACGCCGCTGGAGGCCCCCATGTCGCGACGACGGGCGCAGCTCACCGCTGCCGTCTCCGCGATCGTCGGCGTGCTCTCGGGGGTGCTCGGCAACCTCGCCACCGACCGGCCCGGGCTGCTGGTGCTGATCGGGCTCGGTGCGGCCGGGCTCGCCGCCGCCGTGCTCGCCGCGCTGCTCACCGGCCAGGAGCGTGCCGACCCGCCACCCCCGAGCGGTCCGCAGGCGAGCCACGTCCAGCGCGCCGACGGCGGCCGGATCGACGGCTCCCACATCGACGTCGACCCGGACACCGGCGCGGCCACCCGCCAGGAGGCACGCGGTGGTGGCGTGATCTCCGGCAGTTCGATCGTGGTCCGCCGGCACCCTGTGGTCGGGTCCGCAGACGGGTCGGCAGCCGGTGATCCGACGTCAGGCGGGCCGGTGGCCGGAAGGCCCGACGATCCGGTCGCTCCCGAATGACCGGCCCGGCCCAGACGACCAGCCCGGCCGATCCGTTCGTCGACCGGGAAACGGCGCTCGCCGCGTTCGACCGGTTCACCGCCGGTGCGCCGGAACGGGTACTCGTCTACTCCGGGATGTCCGGGCAGGGCAAGTCGCGGCTGCTGGCCGAGCTGGGTCGGCGGCTCGCGTCCGGTCGGGCCGGCACCGTGGACCTCGACGGTCTGGTGGAGACCGCGCCGGGCGGCCACGCCGACGTCGCGTTCGCGTTGACCGACGCCGTCGCCCGGATCTGTGCCGGCTGGACCGGAGCTCGGCTGCGCCGGTACCAACAGGCCCGCCGCGCCGCCGAAGCGGCTCTCGCGGCCGCGTACGCCGAGGTCCCGACCGTCACGGTCAGCGCGACCGACGGCGCGGTCGTGCAGGACGTGTCGATCACGGTGGTCACCGACCCGGCCGCGCTGCGGGCCGCCGGCGTACGGGCCCACCAGCGCACCCTGATCGCCGAGGCCCTCGCCAGCGAACTGCGCGGCACCGACCTGACCGGCCGGGTGTTGTTCGTCGACACCGTGGAACGACTGCCCTACCTCGACGAGGTCGCCGGCCCCGACGACGAGGCCAGGGGTGCCCGGCAGACCTCCTGGTTCCTCGGTGAACTGCTCCCCCGGCTGCTCGACGCCGCGCCGGGTCTGCGCATCGTGCTCGCCGGCCGGGAACCACCGGCCGCCGGCCCACCGATGGCCCACGTCGCGCTGACCGAGTGGGAGCCCGCACACACCGCCCAGTTCCTCGCCACCCGGGGCATCACCGATCCGAAGCTGGTCGAGGCGGTGCACCGTACCTGTGCGGGGTTGCCCGGCTGGACCGACCTGGCCGCGGCGGCTATCGACACCGCCCGGGGGTCCGGGCCCGGGTTGACCGCCGACGAGATCGCCCGCCGCGCCGCCGGCCAGCCCGTCGAACGGTGGCTGCCGGAGGTGTTCCTGGACCGGCTGGCAGCGCCCTGGCACGCGGTGGTGACCGCCGCCGCCGTACCCCGGGTGCTGAGCCGGGCGGCCGTCGCCGCCCTGCTCGATCCGGCACCGGCCGACGACACCTGGTTCCACCAGCTGGGCCGCTACACCTTCGTCCGGCTCGGCACCGACGCCGACGGGTCCACCGTGGCCACCCTGCATCCGCTGGTCCGCATCGCGCTGCTGGACAGCCTGCGGCGCAACGACCCCGGCCGGCTGCGTGAGCTGCACCTACGGGCCCGCGCCTACTTCGCCGAGCTGGGCGAGGGCACCGAGGAGCTGTACCACGCGCTGGCGCTCGGCAGCGGCCTGGCCGGCACGTTCTGGCGGCAGCGGTTCGACCAGGCGATCGCGAGCCTGCAGACCGCTACCGCCCGGTCCCTGATCGACCTGGTCCTCGCCCCGGAGCAGCGGGCCGGCCTGCTCGTCGCGGATCCACGGCTGGCTGTCGACGCCGAGGTGGGCGCCGCGGTCGTGTCCCGATTGACCAACCGGCACGACGACGCGCAGCGGCACCTCGCGCAGGCGCAGCAACTGGCCGGGCGGACCGGGTACCGCGCGGCACTTTCCACCATCGCCCAGGAGCGGGCCCGGCTGGCGTTGTGGGACAGTCAGGTGGCCGACGGCATCGACGAGGCGCGGGTCGCCCTGTCGATCGCCACCGACCTCGGCCGCGACGGCGACCAGGGTCAGGCGCACGACCTGCTCGGCGATCTGTCCATGCGGGCCGGGGACCTGGCCACCGCCCGACGGCACTTCGCCGCCGCGATCGCCGCGTTCGAGCAGTCCGGATCCCCGGAAGGAAGAGCCAACTCGCTGCTGTCGCTGGGCAACCTCGAACTGCGCGACGGCAACCCGGCTGCGGCACGGCGCAACCTGGACACCGCGCTCACGCTGTACGTCGCCGCCGGCCGGCGACGGGGTCAGGCGGACGTGCATCTCTCGCTCGGTCTGCTGGACCGGATGAGCGAGGATCCGACGAACGCCCGCACCCACTACCTCACCGCCGAACGCCTCTACCTGGCCGTCGACGACGAGATGGGCGCGGCGAACTGCCACTACCGGCTCGGCGAGCTTGCCGTCGACGCCGACGACCTGACACGGGCCGAGCAGTACTTCGTCCGGGCGGAACAGGTCTTCGCTGCCCACGGTGACCGGCTCGGGGTGGCCAACACGCAACGCGGACTGGGCAGCAGCGCCCTGCACCGCAAGGACTACGGCCTCGCCCAGCAGCGGCTGCGGCGGGCGGCGGAGATCTACGACGAGATCGACTCGGCGTACGGCCGGGCGATGGTCAACTATCTGCTCGGCGAGGTCGCCGTCGGCGTCGGTGACCTGCTCGACGCTGCCCGGCTGCTGGCGATCAGCCTCGCCACCGTCGAACAGGTCGGCGACGTGTCACTACGCGGGCAGATCCGGCTCCGGCTCGGCCTGGTCGCGGTGGTGACCGGTGACCCCACCCGCGGTGCGGAGCTGATCCGGCAGGCCCGGGCCGACTTCCACCAGGTCGGCCTGGCCGGCGCGGCCGCCTCCGCCGAGCAGGCGTTGGCGAAGATCGACCAGGACCGGGGTCAGGTGCTGACCCGGCTCGACGCGCTGGCACCCGCACCCCGGCTGCTGCTCGACCTGATCAGCCTGGTCGCCGCCGACGACCGCTGGTCGTTCGTGATCGAAGCGGTCTGGCCGGTGCTGTGGCGGACGGTGCACGACGCGGCGGATGCGGGCGCGCCGGGCGCGGCGGATGGGGCCGTGCCGGACTTCGCCGCCACCCTCGCCGCGCTGACCCACGCCGGGCTGGTGACGACACAGCGGCAGCACACGCTCACCCCGGACGCCGGGCCCGTGACCAGCTACGACTTCGTCGACGACACCGTACGGGTGATGGTGCGCGACGCGGCGGACGCCGACCGGACCCGTACGGTGAACGAACTGCTCGCGGTGGCCTGGTTCCAGCGGTTCGAGGCCGAGCGGGCGGCACCGACGCCGACCACCGTTCGGGCCGGGGTCGGCGCGGCCGTCTACACCGCCGAACTCGGCGACCTCGACACGGCCTGGCAGGTGATGGAGGCGACGCTGCAGGTCGCCCAGGTGACCGACCAGGTGGCGGCGATGCTGCCGATGCTGCGGGAGATCGCGATGCGCAGCGGAGACCGGCAGCGGTTCGCCCGCTACCTGCTGGCCACCAGCGACGACACCGGCGAGTTGACCGGGCTGCTCGACCAGGCCCGCGCCGACGGCCACGACGAACTGGCCGCCGCGATCGCCGCCGGCATCCACGACCGGCTGCTCGCCGAGCACCGGCCGGCGCGGGCGCTCGACCTGGCCGACCAGGAGCTGCGTACGGCGACCGGCGCGGACCGGGCACGCTGGCTGCGCCGCCGGCTGGCCGCCCTGTACGACCTGGGCCGCCACCGCGACATCCTCTCCGGCCTGGACGACGCGCTCGCCGCCGCCGCCGAGCTCGCCGCCGCCGAGGCCGAGGCCGACCGGGACGAGCTGGCGCGGCTGCAGGTGGCGATGCTGCACCACGGGGTCGGCGCGGCCAAGGCCATTGCCGAGTGGGAGCTGGCCCTGTCGCTCAACGACCGTATCCTGCACCAGCTCGCCGCCATCGGCGCCAGCGCGGCCGAGCGGGCGTACTACCGGTTCAGCGGCTACGCGGCGCTGCTGGAGCTGGGCCTGTGGCAGGACTGCGAACGGGTGCTCGCCGACAGCGAACGCGCCTTCCGGGCCGCCGACGACACCCCGATGGTGGCGGCGGTGCTCAGCGCCCGCGCGATCGTGGCGAGCCGCCGGGGCGAACCGTTCCTGGCGCTGGAGTTCGACCGCGAGGCGCTGGCCACCGCGTACGCCGTCGGTGACCTGGGCACCGTCAGCCAGGTACACGTCAACTACGCCAACCATCTCGCCCAGGCCGGCGGTGCGCCGACCGAGCGCGTCGCCCACCGGCTGGCCTCGGCGCTGCTCTACCGGCTCGCCGGCAACGCGCCGATGGTCGAGCGGGCGCTGGCCGGGGTCGCGGTCGAGCCACGCCGTACCGGGCTTCGAGCGACGCTGCCCCGGTCCCTGTCGGAGCTGGCCCGGCGGGTAGCGGTGGTGCCCGGGGTCGACCTGGTGGGGATGCTGGCAGCTCTCGGCGCGGACGCGGTCGCGGTCAACGACGCCTTCGACCGGTTGGTGGCCGCTGCCCGGGTGCCGCGCCTGGCCGGCCGGGCAGGCGCGGCACCCGGGCCCGACTAGGCCGTCGGCCGGTCCGTGCCGATCCTGGCGAGCGCGGTGGCGGCCCGGTTCCGTTCGTCCTCGTCGCCGGTGTCGTGGGCGATCGCCAACGCCGAGCGGTACCGCTCGACCGCATCGTCGTCGCGGCCCAGGGCGGAGAGGGCGTCGCCCATCGCGTTCAGCACGCTCGCCTCGCCGTACCGGTGCCCGATGTCACGGAAGATGTCCAGCGCCTCCTGAAGCGATCCGATCGACTCCTGGTGCAACCCTTGCCGGCTCAACGCGGTCCCGAGGTTGCTCAGGGCGGTCGCCTCGCCGTCGCGGTGCCCGATCTCCCGGAACAGAACGAGTGCCTCCCGTAGTCGGCGGGCGGCGAGGACATCCTCGCCGAGCGAGACATGGACGTCACCGAGGTTGGTCAACGCGATGGCCTGACCGGCCCGTGCGCCGAGGTCGGCGAAGATGTCATGCGCGGCCAGGAACCGCTGCGCCGCTCGGGCGTGATCGCCGGCGGCGGACTCGAGGTTGCCGAGGTTCGTCAGCGCCGAGGCGTGGCCGTGCGGGTCGTTGATCTCCTCGTAGATCGCGACTGCCTCGTGGTGACGGGCCGCCGACGAGGCCAACTCTCCCAACCGCTCCTCGACGATGCCCAGGTTGGACAGGATCCGGGCCTCGCTGTGCCGGTTCCCGGTACGGCGACACAGCTCCAGTGCCCGCCCCAGCTCCGCAGCCGCCGATGGATAGCGGCTGAGCAGCCGTTCGACGACGGCCGCGTTGGTCCGCAGATGCGCTTCGGCTGCCAAGTCGCCCATCTCGCGGGCGGCGTCGATGGCCTGCTCATGGATCGCCTTCGCCTCGACGCCGTACCCCGCTTCCAGGTAGCGGTACACGGCGGCGGCCAGCTTGACCGCGTACTCCGGCCGCCCGTGCCGGCGGGCGAACCGGCAGATCGCGGCGATCGACAGCAGTTCACCGTCCAACCAGGCCAGCGCGGCAGCCGGGGTGGGCCGCTCCCCACCGGGCTTGAGCGCGAGCCCGGCGCGCTGCCAGGTCGCGCTCCACTCCGGGTGCAGTGCGTCGCTCGCGGCCACGGCGGTGTCGACGTAGTGGGTCAACAGCCGGTCGACCGCCGCGTCCCGGTCCGCCGGGTCGTCGACGGTGAGGCTCAGTTCGGCGGCGTACGCCCGCAGCAGGTCGTGGAAGGCGTACCGGCCCAGCGGGTCGCACCCCATCAGGTAGGCGCTGGTCAGCTGGTGCATCAGCTGGGCGGTGGTGACCTCGTCGGCACCGGACAGGGCAGCGGCGCAGGCGAGCGTGCAGTACGGCGCGGGGTGCAGGCTCAGCAGCCGGAACAGCCGCTGCGTCGGTGCGTCCAGCCGCTGGTACGACCAGCCGAAGACGTGCCGGATCGCCGCGCTACCACCGGCGTCCAGCAGGTCCAACGGGCTCGCCCGACGCAGCTGCGACACGATCCCGGACAACGGCAGGTGCGCCTGCGCTGCGGCGTACTCTGCGGCCAGCCGCAACGCGAGCGGCAGTCGGGCGCAGATCGCGGCGAGCGAGTCGACGCTGGCCGGGTCGGCGCCGGCGCGGTCACCCAACAGCCGGCCGAGCAGCCCGGCGGCGTCCGGCGGCGGCAGCAGGTCGAGCTCGATCCGGTACGCCCCGTGCAGGGCGACCAACGCGGCCTGGCGGTCCCGACTGGTGACCACGACCAGGGCGGCGCGGCTGCCGGGCAGCAACGGCCGGACCTGGTCGGCCGAGGCGACGTTGTCCAGCAGCACGAACAGCCGACGGCCGTCGGTCTCGGTGCGCCAGCGGGCGGCCCGCGCGCCGGTGTCGGCCGGGATCTCCTGGTCGGGCACCGCGAGCGCAGCAAGCAACCGCCCCAGTGCCTCGTGTGCGCTCACGGCGTGGTCAGCCTCGTCTCCCCGCAGGTCGAGGTGGATCCAGCCGTCCGGGAACCGGTCCCGGCGCAGGTGGCCCCAGTGCACGGCGAACGCGGTCTTGCCCACTCCCGCCGTACCGCAGATCACCACGACACCGCAGGCACCGGCGGCGTGCACGGCGTCGAGCTGAGCGGACTCGCCGGACCTGCCGACGAAGTCCGGCACCGGGGCCGGCAGCTGGCGTGGAACGGGCGACGTCGGACCGTCGCCGGAACCGTCGAGGAGCTGCCGGTGCGCCTGCGTCAGCTCTGCCCCGGGTTCCACGCCCAGCTCCTCGGCGAGCGCGTGCCGGGTCGCCGCATAGCGCTCGAACGCCAGCGTCCGCTGACCGGTGGCCTGGTATGCCCGGATCAGCATCGCCTGCACCGCCTCGTCGAGTGGATGTGCGGCAGCCTCGGCGGTCAGTGCGGCGACGACCTCGGCCGCGCCGCCCACCCGAAGCGACAGGCCCCAGTAGGACAGCTGGGCCTGGCGGCGTTCCGACTTGAGCCCCCAGACGGTCGGATGATCGTCGAGCGCTGGTACGTCGCAGAGCGGATCGTCCTCCCACAGCCGCAGCGCGTCGCGCAGCAGCGTCACCGCGCGTCCCGGATCCCCCTGGTCGGCCGCCGCCTGCGCGGCCCGCGACAAGCGACGGAACCGGTGCAGGTCCAGGGCATCGTCCGGAAGGCGCAGCAGGTATCCGTCGCCGACGGTCGACAGCACGCCGGCCTGGTCACGCGGGACGCGCTGCGGGTCGAGCAGCCGCCGCAGGTGCTTGGCCTGAGTGTGCAGCACGTTGACCACGCTGGACGGTGGCCGCTCGCCCCACATCGACTCGATCAGTTCGCGCCGGGTCGTCAACCGTCCGGCGTTGAGCGCCAGCAGGCCGAGCATGTGGCGACGGGCCGGCGGACCGATGTCCAGCTCGCTACCGCCGCGCCACACACGGAGACGGCCGAGCACCCGGACCACCAACACGCCGGAAGTGTAGGGACGCCGGCCATCGACTGACCAGAGAATGTCCAGAGATGTGCGCCTATTCTCGCCCAACACCGGGTGGAGGGAGAATCCGAGGTGCACAGAAGAAGAATCGGGATCGTCGGTGTGGTCCTGGGGCTGGTGGTGGCGGTCCTGCCGATGACGTCGGCGACGGCCGTTGCGGCGCCGGCGACCGGCGGGGCCGCGCTGCCCGCCACCGTCCCGACCGCCGGCACAGTGGACGCCGGCACGCCGGAGTGCGGCGACGACCTCACGCGCGAGGCGGCGCGACTGGCCGCCACCGGCCGGTCCGGGCCGTCGACCTGCCTTCGTCGCACGACGGTGCGCAAGGCCGGCTCCGCCAGCCGTACGGACGGCGGTGACCGGTCGCTCGCTGTCGACATCTGTGGCGGGAGCACCACGAAGACGCGGGTCGCGTCGTGCGTCGTCGAGGACGGCGTACTGCTGATCTTCCTGGTGCCCAGTGGCCAGGTGATCGGCACCATCGGCTACACCGTGTCGAGCCTGACGACGCTCGACTACTCGTCGCTTCGCTGGTCGCAGTCGTTCCACTACCGGGCCGACTACGTCACCGGGCAGAACGCCGGCGCGGCCGTGACCGGCACCTACCTGTACGCCGAACCGCAGTGCCTCATCAATTGCACGATCACCGGCAGCAATCCGATCGGTGGGACGGCGATGCCGGGTGTCACCCACTCGGCCGCCGGCTACTTCGCCACCTCGATCAGTGGTGTCCGGTGGGCCGCACAGGCCGGGATCAAGTTCTGGTTCGCCAACTCGCTGTGGGTCAACGGGACGAGCAATCAGTCGAGCACCACACCGGGGGCGCACCGCTGCGACTTCGCGCTCGGCGGCTACCCGTCGGGATGCGTCTACGAGACGGTGCGCCCGGTGCTGGAGATCCCGTCCTCGCGCTACCCGGACTACGCGTACCACATCCGGCTGTCCCTGAACTACGGCCTGCCGCGGGTCCTGACCAGGAGCCAGAGCGACGCGCTGCGAGAGGCGAACCGGGCGGCGGCCTGCCCGACCGGGGCCAACTATCCCCGGCCGGCCGGCATGCAGTGCGACGAGTACCCGTTCGCGTCCACCTACCAGGGCGCGTCGATGCAGCCGTACGGCCGGCAGTTCTTCTTCATCAACTGGAACACCGGTCAGGGCTTCAGCTGTCAGGTGCCCTGGCTGCAGACCCGCACGCAGGGCGACTCCGGTGGCTTCAGCGCCTGCATGATCCCGGCCGCCCAGAACTCTCTCGGCGGCAGCGACCTCGGCGACTTCTACTACAAGTTCCGCGTCCTCGACATGGACACGTTCGAGGTCCGGGTGGTCTGACCACGTCGAGCCGGATCGTTCGCCGGTGTGCCGTCGAGGCAGGCGCCTGCCTCGAGGGCACACCGGCACGCTGGGCACCTACCGCAGCACCGAGTGTGGCAAGGTGAGGAGGTGATCTCGCCAGCAGCCGGACTGATCGGCATCGGGTACGAAGGCCGCAGTCTCGACGGGCTGATCGCGCAGTTGCGCGCGGCCGGGGTCAGGCCGACCTGACGCGCGGGTTGTCCCGTGATCCGGGGCTCCACCACCGGGCGCAGCAGCGGTTCCGCGAGCACCTGCCGACGATCCCCGCCGTCCGGGTGTTCGACTCGGACCAGCTGGACGCGAGCCGGGTCGCGACCGCGATCGCCGAGCTGCTGCCCGCCCTCGAGGTGCCGCGCCTCGATGTCCGGAGCCGGCGCCGGCTCAGCAGCCCCAGCTCTCCTGCGCCCGGATCAGGATCGGCATGGTCTGCGTGCTTGATCCATCGGTCACCGTCATCACAGCCGGGTAGTCGCCGTAGTCGAGCGGCGGCAGATTCACGGTGACCAAGACGGTGCCGAGGTACCGGTCACCGTTGTCTCTCGGCGCGATCGGCGGGTGCGGCAGGCTCGTGACGGTGCCGGCGGGCAGGCCCTGTACGTCGACCTGCAGCGGCGTCGACCAGCTTCCGGCGATGAAACCGATGAAGTACGTGAACCATGGGGTGTCGGCCGGGATGCAGGCCCGCTGCTCGTAGTCCGACAGGTCCCAGGTCGCCGCCGCAGTCGCTGCGGCAGACCCTGTCACCGCCGCGGCGGCGGGCGCGGCGGTCGCCGGGCTGGCGGTCACCATCAGCGCCAGCCCGGTCGCCACGGCGAGGGTGAGTCGGACGGTACGGGACATCGATCTCACGATGAGCCTCCTTCGGTCCTCCATTGTGGGTGGCGTCCGGCCCCAGGACCCGGTGTTGCGTCCAGGACGCCGCCCCTTGCCAACGGAGTATTACCATCACATCGATCGATCGCCAGGAATCCCTCGGGAATCACCCACCCGTCCGTAGTTGATCAGCGCGTCTCCGCCATCGTCGGTCGCTGGTCACCAGATCCGCAGCTCGTACGCTCGGACCCGGGCACCGCCGAAGCTTGCGCCCGACCACTTCTCCAGGGTGATGGTGTGGTAGCGACCGTCGCGCTCGTAGTTGACCGTCGCCTTGTTGTTGCCGCTGTGGAACTCGTAGACACCGTCGATGTTCACCGCGATCACGCCGGCGTTGGCGAAGCAGTAGGCACCACCCCAGGTGCCGCCGCCGGAGTACAGCTTGAGGAAGTCGGTACGGCCGTCGCAGGCGACCTGGTTGATGGCCATCGCCGGATTCGGCGGCAGCCCGAAGGTCAGCGCGGCGACCGCCAACACCCCGACAGCGATCTTCTTGACACTCGTCCTCATCCGACCGGTCCCTTCAGAATTGGTGGCACCCCTGGACACCCGCGCGGTCGAGACCCGCCCTCCGACGTGCCCGGTGTCGACATGGAGACGCCAACGGATCCGTACTCGTTCACCAGCAACGGTCGAACCTAGGGAAACGCGCGGCCGGCGACGGGTGACGCCCGGCGACGGGACCGCGGTCCGCCAGGTTCACGGCGACCCGGCTCGGCGTTGTATGTTCTTGGCGCTCGACCCATCGCGCCGGAACGGGAGCGCCAGTGAAACTCCGTCAGTCGCGCCCCGTCCGCCAGCTGACCCAGGTGTTCGTGGTCGCGCTCGCCCTCCTGTGCGTCGCGCTGGCCAACCGGGGCGCGCTCGATGCCGGGATCACCGGATTCGACTACGTCCGCACCCCGGGCCAGCTGGCCGCGCAACGACGCCTGCACCAGGACTTCGAGGCGATCCGCAAGGAGTTCATCGCGACCGTGCCAGCGGGTAGCCGGGTGATCATCGATCCGCCGCTGCAGCACCTGTGGTTGCAGCGCTTCAGCGAGTTCACCGCGCTGGCTGGCGGCACCGTGGTCGTCGACCGGCGGGAAGCCGACTATCAGGCGAGCCTCGTTCAATGGGAGAGCTCGGTGGGTCGACGGTACGCCGTCGAGCTGACGGTGGTCAGCTGATGCCCGCCGGACACCTGCTGACGGTGACGCTCGTCGTGGCGGCCGGGCTGCCACCGGCGTTCGCCGTCGCCCGGTCGCTGCCCGTCGCACTGCTGCTCGCTCCGATCGCCACGGCGCTCGTCAGCACGGTCGCGGTCGTCGCGATGCTGGCCGTCGGCGCCGACTTCCGCATCTGGCTGGCGGCGGCCTTCATCGTCGCCTGGGCGATCAGCCTCTGGTTGCTCCGCCGGCCACGTCCGGCGCAGCCCGCCGTGCCATGGCTGGCCGTCGCCGTCACGTCCGGCGTCCTCGCCGTACCCCTGCTTCTTGTTCTCCACCCACCGACGAGCTGGGACGCGCACTCGATCTGGTGGCTGCACGCCGGGTACTTCACCTACGACGGCGAAATCGCCCGCGCGGCGATGGCCAGCCCCGGGTTCGTCTTCTCGCACACCGATTACCCTCCGCTGGCCTCGGCCCCGGTCGCGGCGGCGTGGACCCTGTTCGGCCAGAGCTACCGGACCGCGCAGGTGGTGTCGGCCCTGACCACCTTCTCGGCGGTCGCCACGGCGGTCGTGACGGTCGCGGCCGTGTTCACCCGCAGCAGGCCATGGCTCGCCTGGTCCGCCGGCATCGCCGTCGGCCTGTCGACCTGGGCGACCGGCGCGGAGTACGTGGCCGCCGGTTACGCCGATGCCCTCTGGTCGGCATGTCTGGTGGGTGCCGCCGCCGCGTTGCTGCTGCACCCCGACCCGTTCGCCCGTCCCGCTCTCGGGCTGGTGCTGCTGACCGCCGCGGCCCTGAGCAAGAACGAGGGACTGGTCGCCGGTGGCATCCTCGCCGTGCTGGTGACGGTCCGGGCGAGACGCGACCTCGGCCGGGCCTGGCTGGTCTGGCTGCCGGTGGGTTCCGGGCTGGCCTGGGCCGGCCTGGCCCGGATGGTCGGCGCGACGTCGGACATCGAGCAGTCCGAGCCGTTGGGCGGTCTGTTCGGCGACGCCGGTCGGCTGACCACTCGGCTGCCACCGACCCTCGACGCGCTGTGGGAGACGGTCGGTCCACTGGTCGTGACGGCGCTCTGCTGCTCGTTGGCCGGCTTCCTGCTGGTCCGCACCGGACGCACGGCGCTCGGCGTGGGCTCGGACGGCTGGATCTGGCTGCTCAGCTGCGGGTACGCGGCGACGCTGGTGTTCACCTATGTGACCGGGCCGTCGGACATCGGCTGGTGGCTGGGCGCGTCGGCGGACCGGGTCACCCTACCCATCGCGATGCTGGCCTGTCTCAGCGCCGTGTCGTGGCTGCTGGCGGCGGTGGGTGCCCGCGACGGGCTGCCCGCCGGCCCGTCGACGCCGTCGGAGTTGTCCCCGCCCGGTGACCGGGAAGCCCGGGCTGCGGCCTACCAGGCGGCGGGGGCGTAGTCCTTCAGGAAGCAGCCGAACAGGTCCTCGCCCTGCTCGCCCCGCACGATCGGGTCGTACACGCGGGCGGCACCGTCGACCAGATCCAGGGGCGCGTGGAAGCCCTCGTCGGCCAGGCGCATCTTCGTCGGATGCGGCCGCTCGTCGGTGATCCAGCCGGTGTCGACGGCGGTCATCAGGATGCCGTCGGTCAGCATCTCCCGCGCGCTGGTGCGGGTCAGCATGTTCAGCGCGGCCTTGGCCATGTTGGTGTGCGGGTGGCCGGGACCTTTGTACCCCCGGCTGAACACCCCCTCCATCGCGGAGACGTTCACCACGTACTTGCGCCGGGCCGGTGCGGCGGCCATCGTCGGGCGCAGCCGGCTGATCAGGATGAACGGCGCGACGGAGTTGCACAGCTGCACCTCCAGCAGCTCCACCGCGTCGACCTCGTGCACCCGCTGTACCCAGCTGTTCACCGGGTCGAGGTCCGGCACCAGCCCACCGGCGTCGATCGCGGTGGCCAGGGCGATCCGGTCCGGGGTGGCCGAGCCGCTGGTCAACGCCAGCGCGGTGAGCGCCTGCGGGGTGATCGCCGACGCCTGCGGCTGCCCGGCGGCGATCGCCGTCGCGGCGCTGCCCCGACCGCCGGTCGAGGAGAAGCTGACGATCTCCGGCAGCGGGCCGTCGGGCAGCGGTGCCGACTCGGCGGCGACCAGGTGGGCGTACGCGCCGGGGCTGCGCCGGACCGTCTGGGCCGCGTTGTTGATCAGAATGTCCAGCGGGCCCTGGGCGGCGACCGAGTCGGCGACCGCGATCACCTGGGCCGGGTCGCGCAGATCGACGCCGAGAATGCGCAGCCGGTGCAGCCACTGGTCGCTGTCGTCCATGGCGGCGAACCGACGGGCGGCATCCTGCGGGAACCGGGTGGTGATCGTGGTGTGCGCACCGTCGCGGAGCAGCCGCAGCGCGATGTACATGCCGATCTTGGCCCGGCCGCCGGTGAGCAGCGCCCGGCGGCCGGTCAGGTCGGTGCGGGCGTCGCGGCGCTCGTGGTTGAGCTTGGCGCACGGCGGGCAGAGCTGGTGGTAGAAGGCGTCGACCTCGCGGTAGCGCTCCTTGCAGATGTAGCAGGCGCGGGGTTGGCGCAGGATGCCGGCGGTGGCGCCGACGGTCGACGACACCAACGGAATGCCCTTGGTCTCGTCGTCGATCCGCCCGGGTGCCCCGGTGGCGGTGGCGGCGGTGACGGCCCGGTCGGCGGTGAGGACTTCCTCCCGTTTCTCGGCCCGCCGCCGCAGCTTGACCGATTTGTACAGCTTGGCGGTGGCCCGCTGCACCCGTACCACGTCCGGGTGGTCGGACGGCAGCGCCGACAGCGCCTCGATGACGTCGAGGCAGACCGCCAGCTGCGCCGGGTCGACCCCGGTCGGGGCCGGATCACCATCCGGTCGTACGTCGTCCACCGTCATGCCCGTACCCGTCTCGTCCCTGTCACGTCACCGCGTCGCCGATGCGACCTGAGACTCTACGCACCGGGCCCGGCGCGCCGCGAGAGCCCGACGCCGGGTGACCGGGCTCATCCGGCGACGTGCTGCCAGACCGGCACGATCCGGGCACTGGTGAACCGCCATCCGTCGGGTGTCCGGGCGGCGACGTAGTGGGCCCGTACCCCGGCAGTCCGGTACGGGGCCTCACCGGGCCGGAAGAAGTAGACGAGCTGGTGGGTGTCGACTTCGGCCCGGTCGCCGTCAGCGTCGAGGTCGACCACCACGTCGGTGTTGAGGTGCTGGATGCCCTCGTCGGCCGGGCTGGTCCGCCGGAAGCCCTCGATGATCTGGTCGATCCCCCGCAGCTCGCCACGTGGGCTGCTGGTCGCGGCGTCCGGGGTGTAGACGCTGCGCAGGTCGTCGAAGCGCCGCTGGTCCTGTGCCCGGGCGAGCCGGGCGACCAGTTCGGCGATCTCGACGCGGTCGGCCACCGGTGACATCCCGCTCCTCCATGTTCTCGGGTTACCTGGTTCTCAACTTCGCCACAGGACGGTCAACTGGGCCGGCTGCTGGCGGGACCAGTAGAAGACGTACGGCCGGTCCGGCCCGGCCGGGTCGTCCCGTACGGTCGTCGCCGCCCCGCCGCGCGGCCAGAGGTCGGCCGCGTCGGTGCCACCGAACACGGCCCACGACGCCACGCTCCCGTCGAGCCCGTTCACCGCGATCGGCCCGCCGGCCACGCCGGTGACGAAGACGTACGGCGGCTCGTCGCTGCCGGCGGGCGCGACCGCTCCGGCCGAGATGAGGTTGCCCTCGACTCCGGCCACACCGTGGTCGACCCACCGCCACCCGCCGTCCGCCAACGACAGCGAGAACATCCAGCCGTACCGGCCGACGTAGGCGTACGGCCGCGACGCGCCGTCGGCGGCGCTGGTGGTCACCGCCGCGACGCCGTACGCCAGGGGCCGGTCCTGCGGTGTGCCGTGGTTCGTCCACGCCCAGCCGCTGCCGTGCCAGCCGTGCCGCCACAGGTCGCCGTGCCGGTCGAGCAGGAACGCCTGCGGGTGTTCCGCGCTGGTCGCCGACGCCCGCCGCAGCGCCACCCCGACGACCTGCTCCTGGCCGATCGAGGTGAAGGCGTCGACCGCCGGGGTGCCCCGGTCGTCCCACCGCCAGCGGGCACCGTCCCACCAGGCGAGCCAGAGTCGACCGTCCCAGCCGGTGACGAAGACGTACGGCCGTTGGGCGGCACCGACGCCGTCGCGGACGGCGACCGCGCCCACCGTACGCATGACCGTCGTGCCCGGCGGGGTGCCCAGGTCCCGCCAGTTCCAGACCGAGCCCATTCCCGACGCCAGCCAGAGCCGGCCGTCGTCGGTGCGGACGAAGACGTACGGTCGGGTCGGGCCGCCCGGCGAGGTCTGCACGGTGATCACGTCGGCCCCGTCGACGACCCGGGTGCCGGGAGCGCCGATGGTCGTCCAGGTCCAGCCGGGGTCCGCCGTCCCGGCTCCGCTGGACCAGGTGGCGTGCAGGTTGCCGCCGACGATGCTGAACACGTATGGCCGCTGCACGGCGGTCGGGGTGTCCGTCACGGTGACGGCCCCGACGATGCGGGTGGTAAGGCGGTCCGGTGCCGGGCCACCGAGTCCGGCGGTCCGCCACTGCCCGGCCAGGGCGGGCTGCCCGTCCCCGGCCGGGGTCACCGCCGGGCGTGCGGCGGCCGGGGTCACTTCCGGGCGTGCGGCGGCCGGGGTCACCGCCAGCAGGGTCAGCGACACGACTCCGACCGACGCGACGGTCAGGGCCGCGAGAATCCGATCAGGCAACGGCACACCCCCAGGTAGGCCACCCAGCGTAGCCACCTCCACAAAATGTGACCCGAGTCACGCACGATGGAAAACCGCGGCGGCGACACGGATCGTCTTGCCTGTTGTGAGACGGAGCCTGGACGCACTCGACGAGGGTGAACTGCTGCGCCGCATCGCCCGCGGCGATCGGCGGGCCTTCGACGAGCTGTACCGCCGGACGTCGCCGTGGTTGACCGCTCGGCTACGCCGGCGGTGCGCCGACGACGACATGGTCGCCGAGGTGCTGCAGGACACCTACCTCGCGGTGTGGCGGTCGGCCGGCAGCCAGGCCCAGGACGCTGCCAAGGGCAGTGCGGTCGGCTGGCTGTGGACCATCGCCGCCCGCCGGCTGGTCGACGCGTTCCGCGCCCGCGCCCGCCGGGAACGGGTCCCGGCGGTGCAGACGGCCACCATCGTCGCCCCAGCGGCCGAGGACGAGGCGCTGGCCGGCCGGATGAACGCCGACCTGGAGCAGGCGCTGCTGGCGCTGCCGACCAACCTGCGTCAGGTGCTGCGCGCGATGGTGCTCGACGGTCTGACCACGCGGGAGACCTCGGTGCTGCTCGGCATGCCGGAAGGGACCGTGAAGACGTACGCGCGGCGGGCCCGGATCGCGCTACGGGAGGCGTTGTCATGACCATCCACCCCACCCTTACCCTCATCTCCCGCTACGCGTCCGGTGACCCCCGGGTCGACGACGCGACCGTCTGGGCGGTCGAAGCCCACCTGGAGTCCTGCGCCTCCTGCCGGGCGCAGCTGTCCGACACCGTCGGCCAGGCCGACCGGCAACTGCTCGACCGGGTGGCCGTCGGCGTCGCGGCCGGGATCGAGGCCGGACCGACACCGGTACGCCGTCGCTGGCTGCGGCGTACCGGGTTCGCCGCGCGAATCCTCCCCTGGCTGGCCACCGCCGGGGCGTTGATGCTGATCGCGGTCCTGTTCGAAACGACCTTCGCCAGCCTGCCCTCGCTGGTGCTGCTGGTCGCTCCGGTGGCTCCACTGCTGCCGGTGGCCGCGGCGTGGAGCCGCCGGACCGACCCGGCCTGGGAGTTGGTGGCGACGATGCCCCGGACCGGGCTGTCGTTGCTGCTGCGCCGCACCCTCGCGGTGCTGACCGTGGTCGTGCCGGTACTCGCGGCGGCCGGCTGGTCGACCGGGCAGTCCCCCGCGCTGTGGCTGCTGCCCGGTCTGGCCTTCACCGCCGGCGCGCTGGCGCTGGGCGGGCTGGTCGGCGTGGACCGGGCCGCACTCGGGTTGGCGGTCGTCTGGTCGGTCGGGGTGATCCTGCCCAGCCTGGTCGACCAGCAGCTCCCGGTCATCCTGAAATCCGGTAGCTGGCCCGGCTGGGCGCTGGCCACCGTGGCGTTGGTGGCCGTGACGGTCGTACGGGCCAGCGACCACAACCGGCTGCGCCTCGACCGGATCTCGTCCGACCGGTTCTGACTTCACGACGCCGACCGGGCCCTACGCACGTACGGCCGATCGGTTCCGTTGTCCCAACTGGCGGTGGTCCGCCAGGCACCATGAGTTTCCACCAAAGGAGAGAGCAATGATGCGTGCGGTCAGCGCGGCGGAGACCGCACCGTCCACGTACGCGTGGGCGGTGCACGCCGAGCGCCTGGTTGTCCGGGCCGGCCGGCACCTTGCCGTCAACGGGCTGGACCTGGCGTTGGGTACCGGCGTACACGGCCTGCTCGGCCCGAACGGCGCCGGGAAGACGACTCTGATGCGGGCCCTCGCGACAGTGCTGAAGCCGGCCGGCGGCCGGCTGTCCCTGCTCGGTGAGGAGATGACCAGCCGGGCGGACCTGCGTCGGGTCCGGCAACGTCTGGGCTACCTGCCGCAGCACTTCGGCTTCTACCCGCGCTTCACTGTGCGGGAGTTCGTCGAGTACATGGCCTGGCTGAAGGAGATGCCGAAGGCGACCGTTCCCGGCGCCGTGCAGCGGGCCGTCGACCGGGTCGGGCTGACCAGCCGGGCCGACTCCAAGTTGAAGACGCTCTCCGGCGGGATGCTGCGCCGGGCCGGGATCGCCCAGGCGATCGTCAACGACCCAGAGGTACTGCTGCTCGACGAGCCGACCGTCGGTCTGGACCCGGAGCAGCGGCTGGACTTCCGGGAGCTGCTGCGCGAAATCGGCTCGGACAGCTGCGTGCTGGTCTCCACCCACCTGGTCGAGGACGTCGCCGCAGCCTGCACCGACGTGGTGCTGGTCAGCGAGGGCCAGCTGGTCTGGCAGGGCACCAGCGGCGAGCTGGCCGCGCAGGGCAGCGCCGGCGACGCCGGGGACAGCGCCACCGAGCGCGGCTACTCGGCGCTGCTGCGCGCGCACCGCGGGAAGGTGCCGGCATGACGGGGCGGATCATGAAAACGGAGGTACGCCGCACCGCCGTACCCGGGATCGCGCTGCTGCTGCTGGTGGTCGGCGCGGCGTTCACCCTGCTGTCGACCCAGTTCTTCGCCGGACGCTGGACCCAGCTGGCCCTGTACGGCCGGGGATCGCTGCTGCTGCTGATCCCGCTGGCGCTGGCCGGCGGCGCCTGGCTGGGCCGCCGTGACCGGCGCGGTCGGGTCGGCGAGTTGTTCGCCACCACGGTGCGCCCGCGCTGGCAACGGACCCTGCCGCTCGCCGTCGGGTACGCCGCCGTCATGGTCGTCGTGTACCTGTTGGCGACCGCCGTCGGGGCGATCTGGGTGGCACCGACCGCCGCCTACTTCTCCTCCACCGTGTTCGGCATCGTCGCGGTCGGCGCGCTGGGCATGGTCGCCGCCAGTTGGCTCGGCATGGCCGCCGGTCGGGCCGTGCCCCGGATCGTCACCGCGCCGGTGCTGGCCGTCGTCGGGTTCGCCGTGGTGGCGCTGCTGCCGGACTTCGTCTCCATGGCGGGCTACGACGCCAACTTCGTCAAGACCCGGCCGGATCCGTCCGCGTTGCTGCTCACTCCGGCTTTCCCCGGCGGCTTCGACGACCTGCAGACCCTGCCGGCCTCGGTAAGCGCCCTGCAGGCGATGTGGTTGGCCGCGCTGGCCGGCACCGCGCTGCTGCTGATCGGCACCGCACGCCGCAGCCTGCTCGCCCTGGCGGTGCTGCCTGCTGTGCTCGGTGCCGCGGTGGCGGTGCCGCTGCTGCCCACCGGCGGCTACTACGGGGCGGCGGTCGTCGACCCCGCCGCCACCGAGCTGGTCTGCGACGACGACGGCCCGCAGGTCTGTGTCCGCAAGGTACACGCGGCGTCGCTGCCCGACATCGTCGGGCCGGTCCGCGAGACGCTCGCGCTCGCGGCGGCCAAGCTGCCCAACCCGCCGGTACGCGCGGAGGAGACCGCGCGACTGGCCGAGTACGCGGCACCGGACCAGCCAGCGGTACGGCACGACGCGGACACCCTGGTCTTTGACTGGCCCGGGTTCACCTCGGGCGGGAAGGTCGATCTCGGCGACGGGTACTTCCGGGCGGGGCTGCTGGAGTCAGTGTGGGCACAGGACTGCCACGAGGGCGGCGGCATACCCGGCCAGGTGGCTTTTTTCTCCAACCCCATACCCTACCATGCGAAGGCGGTGGCGACCGCCTGGCTGACCGGCGAACCGCCGCGCCGGGAGGACTGGTTCCGGCCCGAGGACAGCCAGCAGGTCGAGGCGGGGTACCAGGCGTTGACCGCGCTACCGGCGGAGCAACAGCGGCAGCTCGTGGGGCAGGCCCGCGAGGCGGCCCTCGCCTGCGACTACGACCGATTCGAGGAGCTCCTGATGGCCGGTGCGCGATGAGGTGGGTCGGTCTGTACCTGCGCTCCCGCCGGGTGCCGCTCGCCGCGGTCGTCGCGACCGGTGCCAGCGCCTTGGCCTGGGTCACCTGGCCGTACTTCGCCGACGGGCAGACGATCAACGCCCGGATGCTCAGCGTCACCGTGCTGATCGCGGCGGTCGCGCTGGGCACCACGCTCAGCGGTGCCGACGACGCTCTGGACCATTCGGCCTCGGCCCGCTGGCCGGTCCGGCGCGCCGTCCACCTGCTGCTCACCGCCGCCGGGATCGTCGCGCTGCTGCTGGTCACCACGGTGACCGAGGCACGGTTCGAACCGCTCGGTGTGGTGGTGCGTAACACGGTCGGTCTGCTCGGGCTGACCGCGCTCGGGGCCACGCTGCTCGGGGCCGCGTTGTCCTGGATCGCGCCGTTGACCTGGACCCTCGTCGCGATCATGCCGTGGATGGAGCCCAGTGAACAGCTCCGGATGCAGCTCGGCGCCTGGCTCATCCAGCCGGGTGACACCGCCGCCGCGACGGTGTGCGCGGTCGTGCTGGCGGTGACCGGCCTGGTCGCGTACACGGTGCGGGGTTGCCCACTGCGCCCGGCGACGGAGACAGCGCCGAACCAGTGAGGCGGGCGGCCCGGGGTGTCGCCGTCGGATCATCCGATCCGACGGCGCCGCCCCGGGTCCGCTCGACGCTTCAGCGGTACCCGGCGGCCAGCCGGGAGTTGTGCTTCTCGGTGGCGCGCAGCGCCAGGATCGGGCCGGCGATCAGGTACGCCACCCAGGTCGCCGGCAGGGTCAGCCAGCCGATGAAGATGAACGTCAGCAGTACGTTGATCCAGAACAGCACCCAGAACGACACCATCAGCACGATGCCGGTGGGGATCCGGCCGGCATAGATGTTGCCGATGCCGAAGATGCCGAACAGGCCGGGCACGAGTTCCAGGGCGACGGCAGCGCCGGCGGACTTCGGCACCGCCACCCCGGGGCCGGGGGCGGGGTGGTACCCGCCCTGCTGGTACGGCTGGCCCGAGGTGGGCACGGGGTGCTGAGGCTGCTGCGGCCCTGACTGGTACGGGTTGGGGTAGGTCACGGGCGTCAGTCTTCCAGCGGCGGATCACCTGCGAAAACCGTACGTTTGGTCGGCCCGGTCCGCTACCGGGCCGGGCCGGGACCGCCGCCGGGTCGAGCGAGGGCCGCCGCCGGGTCGGGCCGGGGCACGGCTATCGGATCGAGACCAGTCGGATCCCCGTACGCAACAGCACGACCGCGCCGCCGGCGACCATCACCATGCCGATGCCGGGCATCAGCTGCCCCCAACTGTCGGTGGTCGAGCTGAGGTAGATCAGCCGCGCCGCCTGCCAGCCGACGATGACCGCGACCGCCAGGCCGGGCAGCAGGCTGTGCGCGATGGCGACCTTGCGGTACGGCAGCAGCGCGCCGGCGATGGCGATGAACCCGGCACACAGGGTCCACAGGCCAGGACCGGCGGCACCGGACAGGGAGCCGAACGGGGTGATCACCCAGGGCAGCAGCGAGCCGACCAGCGCCAGCAGCCCGCCGACGATCATGCCGAGGCTGCCGGCGTGCAGGACACGCCGACGGGTGGGTGCGGCGGTGGTTGCGGTGTCAGCCATGTCCGGATGCTAGGTCCCGGCACGGCCGGTGACCTAGCCGTCAATCGGTGAGTGGTCAGACCGGTCCGCCGGGCGGCACGACGATCGCCGGAAAGGACCACAAACCAGGCGGGAACCGACCGCCAGGCCACTGTCGGCAACCGCTCGCGGACCATGACGGACCGTTCAGCGCCCCAACCCGGCGTCAAGCAGATCAACTCTTGCCTGAGCCCGCCGTGTCACGTTCTCTTCCCAGATTAAGGGTGTGACCGACCGCACAAGCCGCCGGGCAGTACGCCGTGCGGCGCGGGCGGTACGGCCAGCGGCACCGCCACGCCGGGGCGACCGAACGGTTCGTCGCGGCGCGGCCCGTCACCGGACCTGCCGTTCCCATAACGACTAGGAGGCCCCACAGTGACCGAGGTAACCCCCGATAGCGGTGCCGGTGGCGAGGAGTCGCCACCGCCAACGACGCCACCGGACAACAGTTGGCGGCAGCAGTACTGGCGCCGGAACCTACGACTGATGGTGATCCTGCTCGCCATCTGGTTCGTCGTGTCGTTCGTGTTCGGCATTCTGCTGATCCAGCCACTGAACAACATCGAAATTCTCGGCTTCCCGCTGGGCTTCTGGTTCGCCCAGCAGGGCTCGATCTACACGTTCGTGATCCTCATCCTGGTCTACGCCAAGATGATGGACCGCCTCGACGACGAGTTCGGCGTCAGTGAGCGTGCGGCGGAAGGGAGCCAGAAGTGAGCAACATCCAGATCTGGACTCTCGTCTTCATCGTCGGCACGTTCGCCGTCTACCTGGGCATCGCCTGGCGCAGCCGGGTGAAGGAGACCACCGGCTTCTACGTCGCCGGTCAAGGTATCCCCACCGTCGCCAACGGCGCCGCCGTCGCCGCCGACTGGATGTCGGCCGCGTCGTTCATCTCGATGGCCGGCCTGATCGCCTTCCTCGGCTCCGACGGCTCGATCTACCTGATGGGCTGGACCGGCGGTTACGTACTGCTGGCCCTGCTGATCGCCCCGTACCTGCGCAAGTGGGGCAAGTTCACCGTGCCGGAATTCGTCGGTGACCGCTACTCGGAAACCGTACGGACGATCGCTGCGGTCGCCGCGCTCATCATTTCCTTCACCTACGTCGTCGGTCAGATGCGTGGTGGCGGCATCGTCTTCAGCCGGTTCCTCGGCCTGGACATCACCGGCGGCGTCATCGTCGCAGCACTGGTCATCTTCGCCTACGCGGTGCTCGGCGGCATGAAGGGCATCACCTGGACCCAGGTGTCGCAGTACACGGTACTCATCATCGCGTATCTGATCCCGGCGTTCGCGGTGGCCCAGCAGATGACCGGGCTGCCGATCCCGCAGGTGTCGTTCGGGCAGATCCTCGACGAACTCAACGCCCTCAGCGTGCAGATGGGGCTGACCCAGTTCACCGAGGCGTTCTCGGCCCGGCCGCAGATCGACGTCTTCCTGGTGACGATGTCGCTGATGATCGGCACCGCCGGTCTGCCACACGTGATCGTCCGGTTCTACACCACCAAGACGGTCCGGGGCGCCCGCTACTCGGCGTTCTGGGCGCTGTTCTTCATCGCCCTGCTCTACACCACCGCCCCGGCGGTGGGGGCGTTCACGAAGCTGAACCTGCTGCAGGCCGTGGACGGGGTGGCGGTCGACGCGCTGCCCGCCTGGGTCAACAACTGGGCGGCGACCGGGCTGATCACGTTCGGCGACGGCGTACAGACCATCGAGTCGGTCAGCAACAACCCGGCGTCCGGGGCCGACCTGGTGGTCAACAACGACATCCTGGTGCTGGCCAGCCCCGAGATCGCCGGTCTACCGGCACCGATCGTGGGTCTGGTCGCGGCCGGCGGCATGGCGGCCGCCATGTCCACCGCCGCCGGTCTGCTGCTGGTCATCTCGTCGTCGTTCTCGCACGACCTGTACTTCCGGCGGGTCAAGCGGGACTCCACCGACGCGCAGCGGCTGCTCGCCGGCCGGATCGCCATGGGCCTGGCGGTGCTGATCGCGGTGTACGCCGGCATCAACCCGCCAGCGTTCGTCGCCCAGGTGGTCGCGTTCGCGTTCGGCCTCGCCGCCGCGAGCTTCTTCCCGGTCATCGTGCTCGGCATCTTCTGGAAACGGTGCAACGCCGCCGGTGCCGCGTCCGGTATGGTCGCCGGTCTGGTGTTCACCGCCGCGTACATGATCTACACGTTGGAGGTCTTCGGCACCCCGGCGAACCCGCACATCTTCGACATCAGCCCGGAGGCGATCGGCACCATCGGTGCCATCGTCAACTTCATCGTCACGATCGTCGTGTCGAAGATGACGGCACCGCCACCGGCGGAGATCTCCGAGATGGTGGAGAGCATCCGCTACCCGGGCACCCGCCGTACGGTGGCCGCCGGCAGCACCGGCGACGCCGCCTGACCTGTCCCCTCATCCCCACCGACCGGCACCGGCCGGCGGTCGGCGACAACGACGTCGCCGGCCGCCGGCCGGCCCGTTCGCCTTGGCGGCCGGCCAGCACCGGCCGGGAATCCGCCAATCCACCACCCGGCGCAGGTGGTGGTTGCCAGAGTTGACGGGTGCACGACGAGAGCCCGCATCCGCATCCGACCGCTGGCGGTCTACGCCTGGTGCGGCGCGACGCGCGGGTGACCGGCGACGTCAGCTGGATGGAACTCTTCGTCGACGTACTCTTCGTCTTCGCCTTTCTCAAGATCACCAGCCTGATGGCGGCCGACACCGCCGTCCTCGGCACCATCCGGGGCATCCTGGTCGTCCTGCTGCTGTGGCACTGCTGGACCGCCTGCGTCTGGCTCGGCAACGTCGTGCACGTCGACCGTGGCGGGGTGCCACCGATGATGGCCGGGATCGCCGCCGTACTGCTGATCGTCGGGGTCGCGGTTCCCGAGACGTTCGTCGACCGGCCCGGCAGCCTGGCCGGCCCGCTGGTCGTGGTGCTCGGCTACCTCGCGGTACGGACCAGCGTCCTGGCGATCCTCACCCGGTCCCGCTGGCACGAAGGCCCACCCGGCCGCCGGCCGGCGGCCATCGCGTGGGCGACCCTCGCCACCTCGGCACCGGTGCTGCTCGCCGCCGCGCTGCTGCCGCGGTGGCTGATAGATCTGCTGCCGGCGGCGATCGACCCGGAACTGGCGAGGATCGGGCTGTTCACGATCGCGCTCGCCATCGACTTCATGATCCTGGCAGCCGTCGGGCGGGGCACCTGGCAGATGGTGTCGCCGTGGCACCTCGCCGAACGGCACGCCCTGGTGGTTCTGGTCGCCCTGGGCGAGACGATCATCTCGATCGGCACCGGCGGCGGGCCGGGCACCGCGATCCCGGTCACCTGGTCGCTGATCGCCGCCGCCGGGCTGGGGATGCTGATCGTCACCCTGCTGTGGTGGAGCTACTTCGACCTCGCCAAGATCCTCGCCGAGCACGCCCTGGCCCGCCTGGCCGTCGTCGACCAGACCCGGATGGCCCGGGACGCCTACAGCGGGATGCACCTACCGATGATCGCCGGGTTGATCGTGCTGGCGCTCGGCCTCAAGCAGGCGGTCGCGGCCACCTCCGGTGCCTCCGGCACGGCCTGGGGCCCGGCGCACGTCCTGATCGTCTACGGCGGCGTACTGATCTACCTCGCCGCCCTCGTCGGATTCGAGTGGCAGACCGGTCGGCTGCTCGGTCGCAGCCCGCTGCTCGGCATCGGGCTGCTGCTCTGCCTGCTCCCCCTGGCCACCCGGCTGTCGGTGCTGGGTGCGCTGGCGTTGCTGGCCGCCGGCCTCATCGCGATGATCCTCGCCGACCGCACCGTGTTCCACGGCCGGCACAGCCAACTGCACCGCACGGTCGAGTCCGAGGCGTCCCGGCTGCACGGCGTGGTCCCCCGGGAACTTTTCCTGGATCTGGTCTTCGTCTTCGCGTTCCTCCAGGTCACCGTGTTGATGACCCGGCAGACCTCGGGGTGGGGCATCGTCCGGGGGCTCACCCTGCTGGCGATGCTGTGGTGGGCCTGGACGTCGTACTCCTGGCTGACCAACGCGGTGCGCACCGAGACCACCATGGTCCGGCTGAGCACCGTCGGGATGGCCACGGCGGTCCTGCTGATCGGGATCGCCGCCCCGCAGGCGTTCGACCCGGCAGCCGGCGGCCTGCCCGGACTGCTGATCATCGTGTTCTGCTACCTCGCCGGCCAGGTGATGCAGGCCATCCTGTTGTGGCAGGCGTCGCGGACCGATCCGACGCTGCGCGACCTGGGCCGGCAGGCCGCCGTACCGTCCAGCGTCGCCCTACTGCTGCTCGCCGGCTACGCCGTCGTGGAGCTGGCGACGCCGGACCCCATCGCGGGAACGCCTGCGGTCACGGTGCTGTGGGTCGCGGCGATCACCGTCCAGTTTGTCGGCAATTATCCCACCGGGGTCCACACCTGGCGGCCCCGCTCCACCCGGCACTGGGTCGACCGGTACGCGCTGATCACGTTGATCGCCTTCGGCCAGGCGGTCATCTCGGTCGGTCTGGCGGTCGGCGAGCGCTCGATCTCGGGCGGCGTGATCCTGGTCGCCGGGATCGCCGCGGTCATCCTGGTCCTGCTCTGGTGGTCCTACTTCCCCACCATCGACTCGGCCCGGCTGGCCCTGGAGGCCAGGACCGGCGTCGACCGGGCGAAACTCGCCCGGGACGGCTTCACCTACCTGCATCTGCCGATGATCGCCGGCATCATCATGGTCGCCTACGGCCTGCACCAGATCGTCGGCGACCACGACGACGCCGCGATCCGGTACGGGCACTACGCCATCTACTGGGGCGCGGCGTTCTACCTGCTGGTCAACCAGGTGTACTGGTGGCGGCTCTGGGGCGTCGTGAGTTGGTACCGGGTGGTCAGCGCCGCCGTCGTCGTACCGCTGGCGGTGCCGACCGCGTGGCTGTCCCCGTTCTGGGCGCTGACGGCCCTCACCGCGTTCGGCCTGGCGTCTGCGACGATCGAGTTCATCCGGATGGGCGATCTGCGGACCCGTCAGCCCGGATTCGTCGGCTGAGTGACGGCCTGGCGCACCGGACTTGACCTTGGAGTGCACTCCAAGGTCTACCGTCGTCGACATGGGCACCAACACCAGCACCGGGATGCGGGTCGCCGAACTGGCCGCCGCGGCCGGCGTGGCACCGGACACCATCCGTTACTACGAGCGGGCCGGGCTGCTGCCACCCGCGCCCCGGTCAGCTGCCGGCTACCGACGGTACGGCGCGGATGCTCTCGACCGGTTGCGGTTCATTCAGGGCTGCCAGCGACTGGGGCTGCGGCTCCGGGAGATCGCCGACCTGCTCGCTGTCCGCGACACCGGGGTCTGCCCGTGTGAACCGGCCGAGCAGTTGCTGCGCCGTCGGATGGCTGAGGTCGACGCGGAGCTGGCCCGGCTGACCGCGTTGCGGGCCGAGATGGCGGCGATGGCCGCCGCGCTGCCGACGGCCGGCTGCCCGCCGCCGGAGCCGGGCCGATGGTGCCCACCGGACGACCAGGAGAGGAGGTGACGAACATGCTGGAGCCGACCACGCGCTGCGAGTGCGAGCCGGACTGCTGCGGTCCGGACTGCTGCTGACGCCGGACGCCACAGTGGGTGCCGCCGAGCCCGCCGGCGACACCCACCAGGGGCCGTACGGGCTATCCGACCGTGCCGGTCACCGCCGAGCCGGTACGACGCACCGTGTAGGTGACCGTCGTCCCGCTCCAGAAGTGGAAGGTGAGCGTGACCGGGGCGTTGTCGTTGACCTCGGCGAAGAAGGTCGACGTCAACGAGATGGTGTTCGCGCTGTAGTTCGGCGCGAACGTGACGTCGAACTCCTTGTACGACGTCCAGTTGTGCGGGCCGGCGTTGGATCCGTCGGCGTACTTTGCCTCCATCGTGGCCAGCTGATCGCCGTTGAAGGCGGTCGGGATGCTGAACGCGGACGTGGTGCCGGTCGCGTTCTGCAGCACCGGCCGGTCGTGCGAGAGGATGTTGATCCGCCAGGGGACGCCAGCGGAGAAGTGCGCGTGCAGGGTCGCGTTCACCCCGTACGCCCGGTTGCCGACCAGCCGGGTCAGCGCCGCCGCGGTCAACGTCAGCTGGTTGCCGCTGACCGTGTAGTCGGTCCCCTGCACCAGGTTGGTGCTGCCCTGGCGCAGCGACTGGAAGCTCAGCCCGTTGAGATTCAGTGCGAGGCTCTTGGCCGTGACGGCGCCGGTACGCGGCACGAAGATCATGTCGCTGGCGGCGGTGCCGGACCGGGTGGTCCAGGCGGACTTGATCTGGGCGATCAGCTCCGGGTCGCTCCACTGGAAGCTGGTCCGGCCCAGGTGCTGACCGTTGTCCCACAACTGGGTGGCGATGTTGCGGGTCCGGGTGTGGTAGCCGAAGAACTCGAAGAACTTGAGCTTCTCGCCCTGCTGGATGGTGCCGGTGTGCCGGTCGAAGCCGAGCAGACCGAACTCGCCGATGACGACCGGGATGCCCCGGGAGACGAAGGTGTTCTGCACCCGGTTGAGCGAGTCGATCACGTCCTGCTGGGCGGTGGCGTCGAAGCGGTACCCGCCGGCGACGTTCACGCTGAACGGCCAGTACCCGTAGTAGTGCACGGTGGCGATCAGGTTACGGTCGCCCAGTGCGGTGAAGGTGCTGGCCAGCTCGTCCAGCCGGGCCTGGTCCGACGAGGTGTGCAGGGTCGGCAGGATGAGCAGCCGGGTGGCGTTGTTGCCGCCGGACCCGCGGACGATCCGGTGGAACGTCCGGTTCAGCTCGTCCAGCAGTTGGGCGTTCTGTGCGTCCCCTGAGCTGTTGGCGAACTGCGGCTCGTTGACGCTCTCGAAGTGCAGTTTGGGTGATGAGTCCCGGAACGTGGTGGCCAGCTGGGTCCACAGTGCCGAGTAGCGGGCCAGGACGGTGCTGCGGTTGCTCGGCATCGTGTTGATCCACTGCCACGAGTCGTGGTGCAGGTTGATCATCACGTACAGGTCCTCGGCGAGCGCCCAGTCGACGACCTGCTTGACCCGGGCCAGCCGGGTGGCGTCGATCGTGTAGTTGGGGGCCGCGCCGTGGTGGTGGGTCCAGGTCGTCGGGATCCGGATGCTCTTGAAACCCTGGGCCTTGATGGTGCGGATCAGCGCCTGGGTGACCAGTGGATTGCCCCAGGAGGTCTCGCCGCTGCCGGCGAGGTTGTCGCCGGTGGCGTCCAGCGTGTTGCCGAGGTTCCAGCCGGGTTGCATGTCGTTGACGACCGCCTGCGGGTCGCCCGGCGGGCGCGGCGTGACGGTCGGGGTCGGGGTCGGTGGCGCGGTGGTGGGCGGTGCCGTGGTGGGTGGTGCCGTGGTGGTCGGCGGCGGGGTCGTCGGGCCGACGCTGCCGGTGCAGGTGACCCCGTTGAGGGCGAACGAGGTCGGCGCGGTGTTGCTGCTGGTCCAGGAGCCGTTGAAACCGAACGAGACGGTCGCGTTGGTGCCGAGGTTGGCGTTGTAGCTGACGTTGGTCGCGGTGACCTGGCTGCCGGAGCTGGTGACGGTGGCGTTCCACGCCTGGGTCACCTGCTGGCCTGCCGGGAAGGTCCAGGTCAGCCGCCAGCCGTTGAGTGGGTCGCCGAGGTTGGTGACGGCCACGTTGGCGGTGAAACCGCCGGGCCACTGCGACGGTGCCGAGTACACCACGCGGCAGCCGGCCGCCGCGTGGGCGCTGGCCGCGATCGCGATGCTGCCGCCGACCAGTGCCGCGGTCACGCCGCCGGCCACCAGGCCGGCGCGCCACCGCCTGCCGCGCGCCGTCGTTGCTTGTCGATTCATGTCGCTCCTCGCCGTGGGGGCCTGCGGGCAGGCAGGAAGGACGGGCACCGGCGGTCACTGCGGGCAGCCGACGCCAGCGAAGTGGCCGCAGACTAAGTCGGGAGCCTAAACTTTGTCAATCGGCGTCGGCCTATGTAGACAGCTGGCGATCGGTACGATGCGACCACCCAACGAAAGATCCCGCCGGAGGATCACCATCCTCCGGCGGGATCACCGCAGACGAGCGGAACGAACGTCAGTGCACCGTGACCGTCGGCCCGGACACCAACTCGCGCATCTCCTCCGGCAGCTCCGCACCCATCTCGTCGGCCAGCCGCAGCGCCTCCTCGACCAGGGTCTCCACGATCTGCGACTCCGGCACCGTCTTGATCACTTCGCCCTTGACGAAGATCTGACCCTTGCCGTTGCCCGACGCCACCCCCAGGTCGGCCTCGCGTGCCTCACCCGGGCCGTTGACCACACACCCCATCACCGCGACCCGCAGCGGCGCCGGGAACCCCTCCAGGGCCGCCGTCACCTGGTCGGCGAGGGTGTAGACGTCCACCTGGGCGCGCCCGCAGGACGGGCAGGAGACGATCTCCAGGCCCCGTTCCCGCAGTCCGAGCGACTCCAGGATCGCCGTACCGACCTTGATCTCCTCCACCGGCGGCGCGGACAGCGACACCCGGATCGTGTCGCCGATCCCCTCGGCCAACAGCGCACCGAACGCCACCGCCGACTTGACCGTGCCCTGGAACGCCGGCCCGGCCTCGGTCACCCCGAGGTGCAGCGGGTAGTCGCACTGCTGCGCCAGCAGCCGGTACGCCCGGATCATCACCACCGGGTCGTTGTGCTTGACCGAGATCTTGATGTCGCGGAAGCCGTGCTCCTCGAACAGCGAGCACTCCCACAGCGCCGATTCGACCAACGCCTCCGCCGTCGCCTTGCCGTACTTGGCCAGCAGCCGCTTGTCCAGCGAGCCGGCGTTGACGCCGATCCGGATCGGCGTACCGGCCGCCGACGCCGCCTTGGCGATCTCCGCCACCTTGTCGTCGAACTGCCGGATGTTGCCCGGGTTGACCCGCACCGCCGCGCAGCCCGCGTCGATCGCGGCGAAGACGTACTTCGGCTGGAAGTGGATGTCGGCGATCACCGGGATCTGCGACTTGCGAGCGATCGTCGGCAACGCGTCGGCGTCGTCCTGCGACGGTACGGCGACCCGCACGATCTGGCAGCCCGACGCGGTCAACTCCGCGATCTGCTGCAACGTGGCGTTGACGTCCGAGGTCAACGTGGTGGTCATCGACTGTACGGAGACCGGCGCACCGCCACCGACCGGCACCGAACCGACCATGATCTGCCGGCTGACCCGGCGCGGCGCCAACGGCGGCGGCGGCACCGCGGGCATGCCCAGACTGACAGCGGTCACTTTCAACTCACCTCGTGAACAGCGTGATCGGGTTGACCACGTCCGCGGTGATCGTCAGCAGCGTGAACGCGCCGCCGATCAGCAGGACCGCGTACGTGAGTGGCATCAGCTTGAAGTAGTCGACCCGACCGGGATCGGGGCGGCCGAAGACCGCGTACACCCAGGAGCGGATCTTCTCGAACCAGGCGATCGCGATGTGCCCGCCGTCCAGCGGCAGCAGCGGCAGCAGGTTGAACACCCCGACGAAGAAGTTCAGCGAGATGAACAGTAGGACGAACAACTCCCACGCGTCGTTGGCCACCGCCTCGCCGCCGAGCCGGCTGGCACCGACGACGCTGATCGGGGTGTCGATGTCGCGTTCCGCGCCGGTGATCGACGCCCACAGCGCCGGGATCTTCTCCGGGATCCGCATCATCGCCTCGACGGTGCCGATCGCCATCTGCCGCAGGTAGTCGCCGGTCGCCCCGAACGCCTCGATCGGCCCGTACGTCACCATGCCGGGCTTCTCGATCCGCAGCCCGACGCCGAGCGCCGCCACCGTGCTCAGCGGCCCGTCCTCGCTGCCCAGCTCGGGCCGCTGCACCGCCGCGAGCTGCGCCTCGACGGTGTCGGTCACCCCGTCACGTTCGTAGGTGACCGTCGCGGCCCCGGGCTGCGCTCCCCGGACCACCTCCAGCATGTCGCCCCAGGTGTCGACCGGAACGCCGTCGACGGCGAGGATCCGGTCCCCGTCGCGCAGGCCGGCCTGCGCCGCCGGGCTGGCCGGATCACCCGCCTCGCAGGCACGGGAGACGTACTCGACGACGACGCAGTCGGTCACCGCGACGACGGCCGGCTCCTGCCGGGCCTGTTCCTCGCTCGACGGGAAGTCCGGGTTCGGCAGGCCCATGAAGACCGCGGCCAGCCAGAGGGCGACGATCGCCAGGCCGAAGTGCGTCACCGAGCCGGCGGACATCACGACGGTGCGCTTCCACACCGGGTACCGCCACATCACCCGCGACTCGTCGCCGGGCGCCACGTCGTCGTCCTGCGGCGTCATCCCGACGATCTTGCAGAAGCCGCCGAGCGGGATGGCCTTGAGGCCGTACTCCGTCTCGCCGCGCCGGAACGACCAGATGGTGGGACCGAAGCCGACGAAGTAGCGGGTGACCTTCATCCCGAACTTCTTGGCCGTCACCATGTGACCGGCCTCGTGCAGGCTCACCGAGATGAGAATCGCGAGGGCGAAGAGAACCACCCCGAACAGGTACGCCATCAAGCTCCCTCCGCCGACGCACCGATGAACTCCTGCGCCCGGGCCCGCGCCCAGGATTCCGCAGTCAGCACATCCTCGACCGTACCCGGTTCGTCGAAGTCCGGTGCCGACTGCAGCACCCGGTCCACCGTGTCGACGATGCCGAGGAACGGTAGCCTGCCGGCGACGAACGCCGCCACGCACTCCTCGTTCGCCGCGTTGTACACCGCCGGCCGGCACCGACCGGCCGCCCCGGCCTGCTTGGCCAGCGCCACCGCGGGAAAGGCCGCCTCGTCGAGCGGGGCGAACTCCCAGGTGTGCGCGCGGGTCCAGTCGACCGGCGCGGCGGCGGCCGGCACCCGGGCCGGCCAGCCCAGGGCGAGTGCGATCGGCAACCGCATGTCCGGCGGGCTGGCCTGGGCGATCGTCGAGCCGTCCACGAACTCCACCATCGAATGGATCACCGACTGCGGGTGGACCACGACCTCGATGCGCGGGTACGGGATGCCGAACAGTTCGTGCGCCTCGATGATCTCCAGCCCCTTGTTCACCAGGGTCGCCGAGTTGATCGTGATGACCGGCCCCATGCTCCAGGTCGGGTGGGCCAGCGCCTGGGCCGGGGTGACCCCGGTCAGCTCGGCGCGCGGCCGACCCCGGAACGGGCCGCCGCTGGCGGTCACCACCAGCCGACCCACCTCGGCCGCCGTACCAGAGCGCAGACACTGGGCAAGTGCCGAGTGTTCGGAGTCGACCGGCACGATCTGGTCCGGGCGCTGCACCGCCGCCCGCACGATCGGCCCACCGGCGATGAGCGACTCCTTGTTGGCCAGCGCCAGGGTCCGGCCGGCCCGCAGGGCCGCCAGGGTCGGCGCCAGCCCTCGGGAGCCGTCGACCCCGTTGAGCACCACGTCACACGGCCACTCGGCGAGCTCGGCCATCGCCGCCGGGCCGGCCAGGATCTTCGGGATCTTGAACCCGCCGGTCGGGTAACCCTGCCGGGACGCCTCGGCGTAGAAGGCGAGCTGCAGGTCCTGGGCCGCCGAGGCGCGGGCCACCGCGACCACGTCGACCTGCAGCCGCAGCGCCTGCTCCGCGAGCAACCCGACGTTGCCGCCGCCCGCGCCGAGGCCGACGATGCGGAACCGGTCCGGGTTGCGGGTGACGATGTCGACCGCCTGGGTGCCGATCGAACCGGTCGAACCGAGCAGGACGATGTCTCGCGGGGAGGCTGTCACCGCCTCATTCTGTCGCAGCCTCGTCCAACAGCTCCGCCGGGTCGATCGAGAACTCGAACGGCTCCTTCATCACGAACGGGGTGCCGGCTGCGGCCGCCGCCACCGGCCGGTACTCCCCGTCGCTTTGCCCGACGCGCTGCCTGCTTCAACAGGTACGCCAGATCCAGCTCGATCGTCTGATGGTCGTACCCGGCATGTGGTGTCACGATCACGCTCCCGCTGAGGACCTCGACCTTGGGACCATTGGTCTCCGGCAACAGGTCAAGGGCGAGCTGCGCGGTCCACGGCTCGTCGAAGTCCCCGAGTATGTCGAACGACGGCTCGCGCGGTGGCTCCGAACCGCTCGCGAACGCCGGCAGCGCCATCGGGCTCACCCCTTCCCGCAGGACGTGATGCGCCGACCAGCGGAGCCGCGCCGGCCCGCCACAGCGGGCCACCGGGCCGTGTCACCAACCCGACGGTCGACGTGACCGGGCCCGCATCTCGTCACGGGAGTGGCAGTTGCCCCGGTGGGGAAAGCTAGGGCCCATGGTCAGGAGAGGTCGCCGGCTGGTCCGGGCCGCGTTCCGGCCGCTGCGCGGGCGGGACCTGTCGCTGCACGCCGCCTCGATCACCTTCTTCGGGGCGATCGCGGTGGTGCCGGTGGCGTTACTGGCGATCTGGCTGACCGGGCTGTTCGCCGGGACCGGCCGGGTCCGGCGACTCACCGATCCGGCGATCGCCACCCTGCCCGGCCAGCTCGACGCGGACCGGGCCGCCGCCGCGCTGATCGACGCCGGCCTGCACCTGACTCCCCTGTTGGCGTTGGCCGCGCTGCTGCCCGCCTCGCTGTACGGCGAAGGACTACGCCGGGCGTTCGTGTCGGTGGCGCCACCGCCGGAGCCCGCCGAGTCGCTGGTCGGCTGGCGCGGGCGGATCCTGCTCCTCCCCCTGCTCGGGGCCGCGCCGGCGCTGATGCTGCTGGTGCTGCTGGCGCTGCCGTCGGCCGCCGGGCTGTTCGCCCGGGGCGGCTGGGCGGGCGCGCTCGGCGTGATCGTGTCGTTCCTGGCCGTCTGGCTGGGGCTGAGCCCGGTGCTGGTCTGGGTGTTCCGGATCGTCGGCCCCGGCAAGCCGGACTGGTTGGCCACCGTCGCGGTCGGGTCGTTCACCGCCGCCAACCTCTCCGGCTTCCTGCACGGCTTCATCCTGTTCTGTTCGTTACCGCTGGACCTGGGTCTGCCGTTCGGCGGGCTCGACCAGGTCGGGGCGGCGGTCGCGGTGCTGCTCTGGCTCTACCTGCTGCACGTGATCGTGCTGGCCGGCTACTCCGCGACACTGGCGTTCAGCCGCTGGCGTCGCCGCCGCCACCCGTCGGGCCCACCGACATCAGCTGCGGCTGCGCCGGGGTCTCGTGCAGACCGAAGCGCCGGTACAGCCGGCCCAGCGGACCCGGCGCCCACCAGTTCCACCGCCCCAGCAGCCGCATCGTCGCCGGCACCAGCAACACCCGGACCAGGGTCGCGTCCACGACGATCGCCACGATCATCCCGACGCCGATCAGCTTGATGAACGAGATGCCGCCGGTGGCGAAGCCGGCGACGACCACGATCAGCAGCAGCGCGGCGGCGGTGATGATCCGCCCGGTGTGCTGCAGGCCGGCGGCGACCGACGCGGTGTTGTCGCCGGTGCGGTCCCACTCCTCGCGCACCCGCGACAGCAGGAACACCTCGTAGTCGGTGGCCAGCCCGAACAGCACGGCGAGCATCAGGATCGGGTTGGTCGGGTCGATGAACCCGGTCGGGGTGAACCCGAGCCAGTCGGCGAAGTGCCCGTCCTGGAAGACCCAGACCACCACGCCGAACGACGCGCCGACCGACACCAGGTTCATCAGCACCGCCTTGACCGGCAGCACCACCGAGCCGAACGCCAGGAACAGCAGCACCATGGTGGCCGTCGCCATCAGCAGCGCCATCCACGGCAGGTAGCGGCCGAGGCTGTCGAGCATGTCGATGTCGGCCGCGGTCCGGCCGCCGACGAGGACCTCGGCACCGGCCGGGGGCGGCAGGTCGCGGATGGTGCGCACCAGTTCCTCGGCGTCGTCGCCGGTGGGTTCGCCGACGTAGCTGACCCGGATCAGCGCCGAGGCGTCGCGTACCGCCGCGATCTGCGCCCCGGTCGCGCCCGGCAGCGTGGCGATCTCGTCGGCGAAGGCCTGCGCCACGTCGGGCCCGGCACCGGAGACCAGCACCTCGACCGGGCCGACGCTGGCACCGTCGGGAAAGTCCTCGGCGATGGTCTCGGCGACCACCCGGGACTCGGCGCCGGCCGGCAGCACCCGCTCGTCGAAGCCACCGAACTCGGCCCGCGCGAACGGCGTGGCCAACAGCAGCAGGCCGACCACCACGACGGTGGCGTAGCGCACCGGGCGGCGCATCACGCTGCGGGCGATCCGCGCCCAGGCTCCGGCGGTGGCCGGGTCGGCCGCCGCGCCCGCCGCCGGGTCCGCGCGTCGGCGGCGCCACGGCAGCGGTACGGCGAGTGCGTTGATCCGGGGGCCGAGCACCGCCAGCAGGGCCGGCAGCGCGGTCACCGAGGCGAGCATGGCGACCAGCACGGCGGCCATGCCGCCGAACCCGATGCCGGTCAGGAACGGCTGCGGGAAGATCAGCAAGCTGACCAGTGACGTACCGATGATCAACCCGGAGACCGCGACGGTACGCCCGGCGGTGGCGACGGTGCGCACCAGCGCCTCGTCGGTCGGATGCCCGGCGGCCAGCTCCTCGCGGAACCGACTGACCACGAACAGGGCGTAGTCGATCGCCATCCCCAACCCGATCAGGGTGATCACGTTGATCGCGAACACCGACACGTCGGTGACCAGGGTCAGCGCCCGGACCGCGACGAACGCGCCGAGGATGGCGAGCACCCCGACCAGCAGCGGCATCGACGCCGCCACCAACCCGCCGAAGATGATCACCAGCAGGACCAGCAGGATCGGCATGGCGATCAGTTCGGCCCGGGTGATGTCCCGGATCGACTGCTCGTTGGCGTGGTCGAGGAACGGCACCGGGCCGCCGGCCTGCGTGGCCAGCCCGGGTGCGTCCAGCAGCGGCCGGATCTCGTCGTACCCGGCGGTCTTGGCGTCCTCGTCGGTGCCGGCCAGCTGCACCAGTGCGTAGGTGGCCCGCCGGTCGGTGGCGACCAGCGCCGGCGACTGCGTGTCGTACCAGCTGGTGACGCTGGTCACCTCGGGATGCGCGGCCAGGTCGTCGAGGGTCCCGGTGACCGCCTGCTCGAACGCCGGATCGTCGACCGTGGCGGTGTCACTGCGGTAGAGCACCAGCACGTCGACGGCCTGGTTGCCCAACTCGGCGTCGATCCGCTCCTGGGCCCGGGTCGACTCGGCGTCCGGGTCGGCGAACCCACCACCGGAGACCGCCCCGAACAGGCCGAGCCCCCAGGTCGCGCCCACGACCACCAGCAGCCCCGCCGCCGCCAGCACCACCCACCGCAACCGGACCACGGTCCGTCCCCACCATGCGAACACGGCTCGACTATCGCAGGCCCATCATGGACGCCGCACGGGGACTAGGGTCAGCGCATGGGTACGTCACAACTTCCGGCCACCGGACCCGTCCCGGCCGCCGGTGGCGCCGCGCTACCGACCCGGGCGGACGTGGTCGTCGTCGGGGCCGGGCACAACGGGCTGGTCTCGGCGATCCTGCTGGCCCGCGCCGGGCTGGACGTGCTGGTGCTGGAGGCGGCCGACGTCGTCGGCGGCGCGACCCGCACCGAGCAGCCGTTCACGAAGGTGCCAGGGCTGCGGCACTCCACCGGGTCGTACCTGCTCGGACTGATGCCGCCGGAGCTGCTGGCCACCCTCGACGTGGCCATCCCGGTGCTGCGCCGCGACCCGCACTACTTCCTGCCCACCCCGGGTAGGCCCGGGTCGCCGTACCTGCTGTTCGGTGCCGACCGGGCCGCGACCCGGGCGCAGATGGCCGCCACCTTCTCCCCCGCCGACTCCGCCGCCGACGACGCGATGCAGGCCGAGCTGGCCGCGCTACGCGACGACCTCGCGCCGGCCTGGCTGGCCGAGCCGCTGCCGGTGGAGCAGACCGCCGACCGCTACGTCCGCCCGGCGCTGCGGCAGGTCTTCGTCGACCTGGTCCGCGGCTCGGTCGCCGACTACCTGGCCCGCTTCGCGTTCCGTTCCGAGCTGCTGGTCGCCATGTACGCGGTCACCGACGGGCTGAGCGGGCTGACCGCCGGCCCGGACGATCCCGGCACCGGCCACAACTTTCTGGTGCACAACATGTGCCGGTTGCCCGGGGCCGATGGCACCTGGATGATCGCCGCCGGTGGGATGGGCACCGTGTCGCGGATCTTCGCCGACGCCGCGCGGGCCGCCGGGGCGCGGATCGTCACCGGCGCACCGGTGACCGGAATCACCGTGACCGCCGGCAGCGTCGACGGGGTCGTCGTCGGCGGTGACCGGGCGGTGGCCGCCGAGGTGGTGCTCGGTGCCTGTGACCCGTACCGGCTGCTGGAGCTGGCCCCCGACGGCGCCGTGCCGGCGGCGCTGACCGACCGGATCGCGGCCACCCGCCGCCCCGGCAGCACCCTGAAGGTCAACCTGGCGCTGCGCGGCCTGCCCCGGTTCAATTGCCTGCCCGACGACGCGCCGAGCCCGTTCGGGGCCACGATCCACCTGCTGCCCGGCTCGGCGTCGCTGCTGCCCGACGGCGGGGGCACCTCGCCGATGACCGCGCTGCGGGCGATGTGGGCCGACGTACGGGCCGGCCGGCTGCCCGCCGAGCCGACCATCGAGTGGTACCTGCACACCACCGTCGATCCGTCGCTGTGCGACCCCGCCGGGCATCACTCCTCGGCGTTGTTCGTCCAGTCGGTGCCGTGGCAGCCGGCGGGTTCGTCGTGGTCGACCGAGCTACCCGGGTACGTCGACCAGCTGTTGGCGATCTGCGACCGGTACGCCCCCGGCACCAGCGCACTGGTCGCCGACGTCGTACCGCTCGCCCCGCCCGGCATCGAAGCCCACTTCGGCATCACCGGCGGGCACATCCACCACGTCGACAACACGGTGTCGTTCACCGACCGGATGCCGTACGCCACCGGGCTGCCCGGCCTGTACGCGGGCAGTGCCGGCACCCACCCGGCGGGCAGCGTGATCGGCGCCGCCGGACACAACGCGGCCCGGCGGATCCTCGCCGACCTGGGGCGGTAAGGCCCGCTGGGTCAGGCCTGCGCCGCCGGTTGGCCGACCGGTGCGTCCGTCGGCGTCTCCTCGGGTGCCGGGGTGCCGGCACGGCGGGCCCGGATCTCGTGCCCGACGCTGGTCAGGCAGCGCCCGCTGGGCAGGTCGAACCGCCAGCCGTGCAGCTGGCAGGTGAGCTGGTCGCCGTCGACGATGCCGAACCGGGTCAGGTCCGCCTTCAGGTGCGGACAGCGCCGCTGCACGATCCAGTCGCCGAGCTTGATGTCCTCGGCGTCCGGGCGCTGCTCGGCGTACCAGCCCTCGGCGTACTGCAGCCGCTCGGTGGACAGGCACTTGAAGAACGCGTAGACGAACTCGTTGTACTGGCCGATGCGGGCCGCCGAGAAGCGGCAGGAGAGGAAGAGCGAGTTGACCCAGTCCACCTCACCGATGTGCAGCAGGTGCTCCACCAACGCCCGTTCGGTACGGAACCGGTAGCGGACCTTCTCGTCGGCGTACGGGCGGACCTGCTTGCCGGGGAAGTCGACGACGATCGACTCGACCGACTCGCCGTCGTAGCCGACCAGGTCGAACCGGACCGGCCCGCCGACGCCCTTGGCCAGGTAGACCGACTCCTCCAGCAGCGGCTCGATGCGGCGCTTCATCTCGCCCAGCACGTCGATCTCCGGGTGGCGCCAGGACGCCTTCTCGGCCTCGATGACCGGCCGCTTGCGCTCACGCATCTCGACCAGGTGGGCCTGCTTGCCGGCGAAGAACTCCTCGACCGGCTGAGGATGGGTGGCCCGGCAGTCGTCGGCGGTCACCTCGGCGACCGAACCGGGCAGCAGCACCACCGCGTTCGTGCCGCCGACCTTGGCGTACTCGGTCAGGAAGACCTGCTGGTCGGGGAAGATGTTGCCCTCGTCGCCGTGGATGTCGTTGAACTGCCAGAGCTCGTCGTCGAGGAAACACGGCGGCCCGGCGATCGGGAAGACGTACGACGCCTTCAGGTCGTCGATGTAGCGCCAGGTCCGGTCGAACTGGCGTTCCCGCTTCTGCTTGCCGAACGCGGTCTTCGCGGCGGCCGGCAGCTCGTAGACCATCGGGTACCAGATGGCACCGGAGAACTGCAGCATGTGGGCGTGCACGTGGCCGAGGGCGGCGAACGTGGACAGGTCCGTGGGGCGCGCGTCGTTCTGGTTGAGCAGCCGGATGCCGTCGTGTTCGACCCAGAGCGACGAGTCTCCGATCGGGCCGTCGGTGGGGCTGGTCAGCGCCTGAATCATGACGTTCAGCCCGCCGTCGAGCTCGACGACCTCGTTGCTCCTGGTCCGCAGGAAGCTGGTGAAGCCCAGCTCCCGCAGCTCGTCCTCCAGCTCCGAGGTTGGGTACTCCGGCAGCAGCACGGTCGCCTTCTTCGACACGAACCGCTTCAGGTGCGCCGCGTCGAAGTGGTCCCGGTGCAGGTGGGACACGTACAGGTAGTCGACCTGACCGAGGGACTCCCAGTCGAGCTGGGAGTTGTCCGGGAAGGGGAACCACGAGGCGAAGTAGGCCGGATTGACCCACGGGTCGCACAGGATGCTGCCCGCGGCCGTGTCGATCCGCATGCTGGCGTGCCCGGTACCCGTCACTCGCACCGCACAGACCCCCTCGGTCACAGAAATGGGTGTACGCCCGAAACGCTACCGGAGTCCGTCGGCGCACCGGTCGGCGACGCCCGGATCGCCGCGCCGTCGACGGCGGACCGGAGCCCTCACCTGGGGCCCGCGGCGGTACGCCGGGCGGGGTGCGGCGGTACGCCGGGCGGGGTCGTGCCAGACTGGTCGGGTTCCGAACGAGTGAGCGGGTTCCGCTCGTAAAGGAGGACCAGCCGTGGCCGGAACCGAGCCGGTGACCTCGCCCGATCAGCACAAGCCGGGCCACCGCAAGCTGGGGCGCATCGGAGCCGTCGTCTCAGCCTTGGCGCTGCTGTCGATGCTGATCGGCAACCACGACGGCCGGGTGGAGAACATCTGGCTGATCGGACTGGCCGTCGGACTGCTGGCCATCGTCGTCGGCGACATCGTCCTGCGGCGCAACGGCCTGCGGTCCTGACCGGACGCCGGGCCGCCCAGCAGCGACCGCACGGTCTGCCAAGAAGTGACCGCCGGGCCCGGTCAGACCGGGCCCGGCGGACGACACGTCAGCGACCCCGGTGCAGGATGTCCTGCACCTCCTTGAGTGCCGCGTCGACCTCCGCCTCGAAGTAGCCGCCGGTCACCAGGCCGAACTGCATGGTGTCGAGGTCCGCGGTGTTCACCGGCATCGGCCCACGCCCCGCCATCGCGGTCAGGATGTCCTCGAACAGCCGGTCCACCTGCATCGGGTCGTAGCCGCTGCCGAACCGGCGCACCTGGAAGGTCCGCCGGATCTGGTCGACCCGCTGCAGATCACCGCCACCGCCGGCCGGCGGTCCACCGGGCGGGGTGCCCAGGCCGGGCTGACCGGGCCCGCCCGGGTACCCGCCGACGCCGGGGTACCCACCCGTCGCGTGGTGACCGGCTGCACCGGAATGTCCGCCCGGTCCGGGATGTCCACCGAATCCCGGACCCCCGGGGCCCGGCATCCCCGGACCACCGTCACGCGGGCCGAACCCGCCGTCACGCGGGCCCGGACCGCCAGGGCCGGGCATCCCCCCGGGGAGCTGCGGGTGCCCGCCCGTCGGCGGGCCGGCCGGACCCGACCGTCGGTCCGGGAAGTAGATCTCGGCCGTCATGTCGGCCTTGCCGTGGCGCCCCTGTTCGAACCCGTCGAACCGGCCTTCCGGGCCCGGCCCGAAGCCCCGGTGCGGACCAGCGGGCACCGGTGTGGCCGGCGGCCCGCCGGGGCCGCCACCGGGCGGCGGGTAACCGCCGGCACCACGTGGGTCGTCGTAGCGCCCGTAACCGGCGGCGGCGGGCTGCTCCGGATAGCCGCCGCCCCCGTACGGGTCGTGCGGTGGCGGAGCCGGCTGGGCGGGCACCGGCCGTGCCGGCAGGGCCGGCGCCGCTGCGGCAATCGGCCGGTCCTCGCGCGGCGGTGGGGCCAGTCGCTCGGGCGGTACGGCGGCGGCACCGGAGCCTCGGGCCGCCGGACCCCGCTCCTCCAACTCGGCCAGTTGCCGTTCGACCCGGTCCAGATGCAGGTCGACCTGCCATTCGTCGTAGCCGTTGAAGCGGACACGGAATACGACGTCATGCACTTCCTGTGCGGAAACCGGTGATCCGACCGGTTCGCCAGCGAGTGTGGCCTCGACGCGGTCGAGGAAGGCATCCACTTCGTCGACCTTGTAACCCCGACGAAGCGCCTTGCGCCGGAAGCGCTGTCCCTGACTCGCCACTATGTCTCCTGATTCACTCGCTGATCACCGGTAGCTCACGTCGCCGTCTGCGCGGCGGCAAGCTGCCCGCATGCACCGTCGATCTCCCTGCCCCGGGTGTCGCGTACGGTGACCGCGACACCGGCCGCCCGCAGCCGGCGGACGAATTCCCGCTCGACCGGCTTCGGGCTGGCATCCCAACGACTGCCGGGAGTCGGATTGAGCGGAATGAGATTCACATGGGCCATCCGACCAGCCAGCAATCGGCCCAGCAGGTCCGCCCGCCATGGCTGGTCGTTCACATCCCGGATCATCGCGTATTCGATGGAGACCCGCCGGCCCGTGCGGTCCGCGTAGTCCCACGCGGCGTCAAGGACTTCAGCGACCTTCCACCGTTGGTTGACTGGCACGAGTTCATCGCGCAGATCATCATCGGGCGCGTGCAACGACAGCGCAAGAGTCACCGAAAGGTCTTCTCCGACGAGCCGGCGCATCGCCGGCACCAGGCCGACCGTGGAGACCGTCACGTGCCGCTGGGACAGCCCGAGACCCTCCGGAGCCGGGGCGCAGAGCCGGCGGACCGCCGCGACCACCCGGCCGTAGTTGGCCAGCGGCTCACCCATGCCCATGAACACCACGTGCGACAGGCGGGGCGGGGATCCGGTGACACCGCCGCGAGCGGCCACCCCGGCGAGGAAGACCACCTGGTCGACGATCTCCGCCGTGGAGAGGTTACGGGTCAGCCCGGCCTGACCGGTCGCGCAGAACGGGCAGGCCATGCCGCAACCGGCCTGGCTGGAGACGCAGGCGGTGACCCGGTCCGGGTAGCCCATCAGCACGCTCTCCACCAACGCGCCGTCGTGCAGCCGCCACAGCGCCTTGTGCGTCGACCCGTCGTCGCAACTGCGCTGCCGTACGGCGGTGAGCAGAGTCGGCAGCAGCCGTTCGGTGATCGGCGCGCGGGCCGACGCCGGCAGGTCGGTCATCGCAGCGGGATCGCGGACCAGCCGGGTGAAGTAGTGGGTGGAGACCTGCCTGGCCCGGTAGGCCGGTTGACCGAGCCCGGCCAGCAACGTCTGCCGCTGTTCGAGATCGAGATCAGCCAGGTGCTGGGGTGGCATGGCCGCGCGACCAGCCGGCGTGGCGGTGGTCGTCGGACGGGTCGGGGTCAACGGCAGACTTCTCATGGCAGGTCCAGTCTCCCACGATCCCACCGAAATCGGCTCGCCCCGGGGCCCAGATCGGGTCACCCCGACAGCTGAACGCGGACTCAGCGCCTCAGCCAGCGCGGCGCAGGCACGACGATCGGGCGGGCGACGCGCGTCAGCCGGCCGGCGCGATCAAGGTCAACACGAGATAGGAGACCGGCAGCGCCAACAGGATCGAGTCCAGCCGGTCCATCAACCCGCCGTGTCCGGGCAACAGGTTGCTCATGTCCTTGACTCCGAGATCCCGCTTGATCATCGATTCGCCGAGATCACCCAGGACCGCTGCGATCGACACCGCCACCCCGAACAGGGCACCCCACAGGGGCATCACGTCGAGCAGCAGATAGAGCAGTACGGCGGAACCGGCGGCAGCGGCGGCCACCGAACCCGCGAAGCCCTCCCAGGATTTCTTCGGGCTGATCGTCGGGGCCATCCGGTGCCGCCCGAAGAACACCCCGGCGGCGTACCCGCCGGTGTCCGAGAGAATCACCGCCGCGAGCGTGACCAGGATCCGTAGATCGCCGTCGGGGCGGCTGGCGAGCAACCCGGCGAACCCGCCGAGGAACGGCACGTAGACGGCGATCAGGGTGGCCGTGGCGGCGTCCCGCTGGAAGCCCGGCGGTCCGTCGCCGAGCCGCCAGACCAGCATGGCCAGGATCGTCAGCAGCAGCCCGAGGGCCAACGCGTCCGGTCCGACCTGCCAGGCGAGCACTGCCATCAGCACGCCGCCGGCGAGCAACGGCGGCAGGGGCGGTCGGGCACCGCTGCCGCGTACCGCCCGGGTCATCTCCCACGTGCCGAGGCTGACCGCGGCCACCACGACCGCGAGGAAGGCGGGTCGCCAGACGAACAACGAGGCGAGAACCATACCGCCCAGGCCCACCCCGACGCCGATGGCTGCAGGAAGGTTGCGTCCGGCCCGACTCGGCTCCGGCGTACCCGGGCCGGATGTCGCGGCCGGCTGAGCGGTCGCGCCGGCCGCACCGGCCGTGGCGGGCTGGCCGGAACCGTCGGCGGATCGCGACTGACGGGTCGGCGTCGAGCGACCGGCCCGTCGACGCCGGGCCCCGGCCCGTCGACGGGCCGCCGATTCCGGCTCCGTCTCGGCGTCGGACGGCGACGGCCCGTCGGTGGCGAGTCTGTCGTCGAACGGCACCGGCTCGTCGGACGACGGCTCAGGTGACGGCGGCTCGCCCGGCGGCCACTGGCCATTCGACGGGTCCGGCGGCCACTGGCCGTGCGACGGGTCCGGCGGCCACCTGTCGTGTCCCCCGGAGCGCGATCCGTCGTGCCCAGCGGTCTGCGTACCGTTGAGCGACCCGCCGCCGGGTCGGTGGTCGGCCACGTAGCCGACTCCGGTGCCGGTGTACGGTCCCGCGTGCGGTAGTTCGCCGGTGCCGGTGTACGGACCGTTGGGCGCGCGGTCCGTATGACCAGCCGGACCGTATACGGGCACCCCGCCGACCGGACCGTAGACCGACGTATCGCCGGTCGGGCCGTAGGTCGGCGCACCGCCGGCGACCGGTCCGGCCGGCCTGCCGTACGGGTCGGTCCGCTCGACCGCCGGATAGCCGTTGCGCACCTGGCGTGCCGACGATTCGGGCGCGGCACCGGGGCGCCGCGCCCGAGTTCGCGCATCCGGGTGGTCGCCGCCGGCGGTCTCGGGATAGGACATCAGACCTCGAGCAGCTCGGTTTCCTTGTGCTTGACCAGTTCGTCGACGCTGGCCACGTAGCGGTGGGTCAGGTCGTCCAGCTCCTTCTCGGCCCGGCGTCCATCGTCCTCACCGGCTTCGCCGTCCTTGACGATGCGGTCCAGCTCTTCCTTGCCCTTGCGCCGGACGTTGCGGATCGCCACCTTGGCGTCCTCGCCCTTGCCCCGGGCCACCTTGATCATGTCCCGGCGACGGTCCTCGGTCATCTGCGGCAGCAGGATCCGCAGCTGGTTACCCTCGTTGTTCGGGTTCACGCCCAGATCCGAGTCCCGGATCGCCTTCTCCATCGCGGCGAGCTGCGACATGTCGTACGGCTTGATGATCGCCATTCGCGGCTCCGGCACCGCGACGGACGCCATCTGGGTGATCGGCGTCGGGGTCCCGTAGTAGTCGAGCACGATCCGGGAGAACATCGCCGGAGTGGCCCGACCGGTACGGATCGCGCCTAGATCCTCCTTGGCGTGCTCGACCGCACGCTCCATCTTCTCCTCTGCTTCGAGCAGAGTCTCCTCGATCACCTGTTCCGTCGCCTCCTTCTGGCTCCCTGTCCTACTGCGTACCGCCGGTCGGCACAGCCCGTGGGGCGGACCGGTCGGTCAGGTCGTGATCAAGGTACCGATGCGTTCCCCGGCGACCGCGCGCACGATCGTGTCGTCGCCCTGCGCGCCGAAGACCAGCATCGGCAGGTCGTTGTCCATGCAGAGGCTGAACGCGGCGGCGTCGGCGACCCGCAGACCGCGTCGCAGCGCCTCGGCGAAGGTCACGGTGTCCAGCTTGCGGGCAGTAGGATCGGTCCGCGGATCCGCGGTGTACACCCCGTCCACCCCGTTCTTGCTCATCAGGACGACGTCGGCGTGGATCTCCAGCGCCCGCTGGGCGGAGACCGTGTCGGTGGAGAAGTACGGCATCCCGGCGCCCGCTCCGAAGATGACCACCCGGCCCTTCTCCAAGTGCCGGATCGCCCGCAGCGGAATGTACGGCTCGGCGACCTGGGCCATCGTGATGGCGCTCTGGACCCGGGTCTCCACGCCCTCCTTCTCCAGGAAGTCCTGCAGCGCGAGACAGTTCATCACCGTGCCGAGCATGCCCATGTAGTCGGCGCGAGCCCGGTCCATGCCGCGTTTCTGCAGCTCCGCGCCGCGGAAGAAGTTGCCGCCGCCGACCACCACCGAGACCTGGACCCCCAGGCGGGAGACGGTCGCGATCTGTCGGGCGATGTCCTGGACGACGTCCGGGTCGACGCCGATCGCCCCACCGCCGAAGACCTCACCGGACAACTTCAGCACCACCCGCCGGGAACGCCCGGGCGGCGGTGCCGTGGGGTCGTCCGCCGCGAGCGGGCTCCCACTCGTTACCTGCGTCATCCGACCCGCCCTTCCCTAGCTGAGCCCACCCTACGGAACGAGGAGGCCGTGGTGCCTGTCACGTACACCAACGGCCTCCTGCGTCGATCGTGCTACCGGTCCTGGCGGGTGGTCGCCGTACCTGGGCCGTGACCCGGCGGATCGACGACCACCGCCGTGGCTCAGGCCTGCCCGACCTCGAACCGGACGAAGCCGGTGACGTCGATGCCGGCCTCGGCAACGACCTGCTTGACCGTCTTCTTGTTGTCGGCGACCGAGGCCTGCTCCAACAGGACGAAGTCCTTGAAGAAGGCGTTCACCCGACCCTCGATGATCTTGGGCATCGCCGCTTCCGGCTTGCCCTCCTCGCGGGCGGTCTGCTCGGCGATCCGCCGCTCCGACTCCACGGTCTCGGCGGGCACCTCGTCCCGGGTGAGGAAGCGCGGCCGCATCGCGGCGATCTGCATCGCCACACCCCGGGCGTCGGCGTCGGCGGCCTCGTCGGTCTTGCCGGCGTACCCGACCAGCACACCGACCTGCGGCGGCAGGTCCTGCGCCTTGCGGTGCAGGTAGACCGCGATGGTGCCGTCGAGGCGGGCGAACCGGTTCAACACCAGCTTCTCGCCGATCTTGGCCGACTGCTCCTGTACGGCGTCGGCCACCGACCGACCGTCCGGCAGGGTGGAGCCGAGCAGTGATTCGGCGTCGGTCGCCTTGATCTGCTCACCGTGCTCGACGAGGAGCTGGGCGAACTCGATGAAGTCGGTGTTCTTGGCGACGAAGTCGGTCTCGCAGTTGAACTCCAGCAGCGCCGACCCGGCGTGGGCCACCAGGCCGTTGGCGGCGGTACGCCCGGCCCGCTTGCCGACGTCCTTGGCGCCCTTGATCCGCAGGATCTCGACGGCCTTGTCGACGTCGCCCTCGGCCTCCTGCAGCGCCTTCTTGCAGTCCATCATGCCGGCGCCGGTGAGGTCGCGGAGCTTCTTGACGTCCGCGGCGGTGAAGTTGGACATGACTCTCTCTTCGATCTCGTCAGTCGGCTTGGGTGGTCGTCATTCCGCAGCGGCGGTGGCGGGAGCGGGCTCGTTCTCCTTGTTGGCCGGGCCTTCGAGCAGCTCACGCTCCCACTCGGGCAGCGGCTCGTCGGTGGCGACGGCGCCCGGCTCCGGCTTGTCCTCGGCACCGCGCGACTTGCCCGACCGGGCGATCAGGCCGTCGGCGACGGCGGCCGCCACGACCCGGGTGAGCAGCTCGGCCGAGCGGATCGCGTCGTCGTTGCCCGGGATCGGGAAGTCGACCTCGTCCGGGTCACAGTTGGTGTCGAGCACCGCGATCACCGGAATGCCCAGCTTGCGGGCCTCGTCGACAGCGATGTGCTCCTTCTTGGTGTCGACGACCCAGATCGCCGCCGGCACCTTCTGCATGTCCCGCAGACCACCGAGCGTACGGCTCAGCTTGTCCTTCTCCCGGGACAGCTGCAGGGTCTCCTTCTTGGTGTAGCCCTGCGCGGTGCCGGTCAGGTCGAGCGCCTCCAGCTCCTTCATCCGCTGCAGCCGCTTGTACACCGTCTGGAAGTTGGTCAGCATGCCGCCGAGCCACCGGTGGTTGACGTACGGCTGACCGACCCGGGTCGCCTGCTCGGCGATCGCCTCCTGCGCCTGCTTCTTGGTGCCGACGAAGAGAATGTTGCCGCCGTCGGCGACGGTGTCGCGCACGAAGGTGTACGCCTTCTCGATGTAGTCGAGGGTCTGGCGCAGGTCGATGATGTAGATACCGTTGCGCTCGGTGAAGATGAAGCGCTTCATCTTCGGGTTCCAGCGCCGGGTCTGGTGCCCGAAGTGAACACCACTTTCCAGCAGCTGACGCATGGTCACGACGGCCATGGTGGGTTTCTCCCTGTTGTCCCTGGTTGTCACGCCGGCCGGCGGCCGGCGTCCTGGTGCCCGGTCGGCGGTCATGATGGGCCCGAGAGATCAGGACCAGGGAACCGTCGCCCCCACGGCAACAGCCGGGGAGAAGGGCACGCGAGGTCGACCGCGCAGGGCGGTCGCCAGTGTTCGAGTGTACGCCCTGCACCGTGCGCGGGCCCCGCCAGCCCGGACACCGGCGACCACCAGGGCCACCGGCGTCGACCGGCCAGACCGGCCACCAGGGCCGTGCCGACTCAGCCGGCCAGACCGGCCACCAGGAACAGGAACAGACCGACCAACAGGTACGCGGTAGGCGGACGCAGCCAGGCCTCGACGGGATCCCCCACCTTCGTCGCACCGGTGGTCAACCCGAACATGCCGAGCCCGAAGGCGGGCAGGCCCAGCATCAGCGCCGTACCGGCGACCACCGCACCGGGCCCGGCCGGTTCCGCCAACGCGCCGTCGAGCAACAACCGCAACGCCGGCACCTCGAGAATCATCACCAGTACGGCGTAGAAGATCGCCTGCGCGGGCCGACGGCTGCGGTACACGCCGTCGCCGATCATGCCGCCGGACGGCGGACGGCGGCCGTACTCACCGGCGGGTGGCGGCGGCTCGGCCGGCGGCCGTGGGGTCACCGGCGGCATCGGACCGGTCGGCACGTCGACCGACCCGCGCGGCTCACCGACCCGGCCGGTCTCCGCGACCGGGCCGGAATCGGTCACGAGGCCCGAATCAGCCGCGGGGTCCGGCGCCCGGGAGCCGCCCGAGGTACCCGGCGGCCCGCTGGCCGGCTCGGCGAACGGCGCCGCCGACACCGGTGCGGCGAACGGTGGACGCGGCGACGAACCCGCCGGAGCGAACGGCGTGGGCGAGGTCGAACCCGGCGGCGCGAACGGCGGCGCCGAGACCACCGGCATGCCGTACGGCGGTGCCGAGGACGGCTCGACGGCCGCGCGGCGGCCGGTCTCGGGGGCGGCCCGGCGGCCGGACTCCGGCGCCGCTCGACGGCCGGTCTCGCCGTACCGGCCGCCGAGACCCAGCGGGTCCTCGCCGAAGCGGTCGGTGGTCGGCTCCGCGGCCGGGCCGGTGTCACCGCGTGGTGCGACCGGGTACCGCTCCGGGGTGCTCGACTGCCAGGACTGGTCGACGTAGGTGCGCTCGGAGTACCACCGGGGATCGGCGTCGTCCGACTGGTGTGCGTTCGGGTCCACGGACAGGCACCGTATGCCACCCGTACCACCCGCGCCACCCGGACCCCGTCGCGCCCGCACCCCCGACGCCCCCCGCGTCGGCACTGGTCATGCTGGTCGGCGCCCACCCGAACAGGCGCTGGTCATGCTGGTCGGCGCCCACCCGAACAGGTAGCGGGCTAGCACATCGGTCCGGTGTCGGCGTCGTTGTCCACAGGCGGCCCCGATGTCCACACCGGCGGCGCCGGCGGCCCGACGCCGGCCCCGGTCCGCAGCCATGGTCCGGGCATGACCGCCAGCAGACAAGCCATCGGCCAGTACGGCGAGCGATGTGCCGTCCGGTTCCTGACCGACGCCGGACTCGTCATCGTCGACCGCAACTGGCGCTGCCCGACCGGCGAGATCGACATCATCGCCCGAGACGGCGACACGGTGGTGTTCTGCGAAGTGAAGACCCGACGCGGCGAGCGGTTCGGCACGCCGGAGGAGGCGGTCACCACCGTCAAGGCGGGCCGGATCCGTCGGCTGGCCGCCGCCTGGCTCGCCGCGCACCCCGGTCACCGACGCCGCGAGGTGCGCTTCGACCTCGTCGCGGTACGCGTCGGCCGCTCCGGCGCGGCCCAGGTGGATCATGTTCCCGCAGCGTTCTGACAGTGGCATGGGCGCCGACCGCCGTACCACAGACCGACGAGGACCGTCGCACCGTCCACAGCGTCGACAGTTGTCCACAGCCGGCGGCACACCGACCCACGCGGACCGCGTCGAGCGGTCACCGTTGGCGGATGAGCTACGCGAAGGTCCTCTGCGTCGGGCTGGTCGGGGTGACCGGACACCTGGTGGAGGTCGAGGCCGACCTCGCCGCCGGGCTGCCCGCCGTCATCATCTCCGGTCTGCCCGACACCACCCTGCACGAGGCACGCGACCGGGTCCGTGCCGCGGTCGTCAACTCCGGCCAGAGCTGGCCGAACCGGCGGATCACCGTCAACCTGCTGCCCGCCACCCTGCCCAAGATCGGATCCGGGTTCGATCTGGCCATCGCCACCGCGCTGCTCGGCGGCACCGGGGAGTTGCCGCTCGCCCCCGTCGACGGTGTCGCGCTACTGGGCGAGCTCGGCCTCGACGGCACCGTACGACCGGTGCGCGGAATCCTGCCGATGGTGGCGGCGGCTGCCCGCACCGGTGTCACCCAGGTCGTCGTTCCGACGACCAACGCCGCTGAGGCGGCGGCGGTTCCCGGGGTACGGGTGCGTGCCGTCGACACCCTGCACCGACTGATCGCCTTCATCAGAGGCGAGGGTCCGCTGCTCGATCCGCCGGTCACGGCACCGGCCGCCGAGCCCGCCGTGCCGGATCTCGCCGACGTCTCCGGTCAGGCACTCGGCAAGCGTGCTCTGGAGATCGCCGCCGCCGGCGGCCACCACATCGCCCTGCTGGGTCCGCCCGGGGCAGGCAAGACCATGCTGGCGGAGCGGCTGCCCGGCCTGCTGCCACCGCTGGACGACGACGCCGCCCTGGAGGTCTCCGCGCTGCATTCGATCGCCGGTGTCCTGCCGCCAGGTGGGCCACTGCTGCGCCGGCCGCCGTTCCAGGCCCCGCATCATTCCGCGACCGTCGCATCGCTGGTCGGCGGTGGCACCGGGCTGGCCCGCCCCGGCGCGGTGTCCCTGGCCCATCACGGGGTTCTCTTTCTCGACGAGGCCGCCGAGTTCACCACCCGGGCTCTGGAGTCGCTGCGGCAACCGCTGGAGAAGGGGCGGGTGCTGATCACCCGCTCGCGCGGGGTCACCGAGTACCCGGCCCGCTGCCAACTGGTCCTGGCCGCCAATCCCTGCCCCTGCGCCAAGCCCGCCGGGGACCAGTACTGCGAATGCCCGCCGACGGTCCGCCGCCGCTACCGCAGCAGACTGTCCGGGCCGCTGCTGGATCGGGTCGATCTGCAGGTGACGTTGCCACCGTTGCGCGCTGCCGAGCTGACCTCGACCGCTGCCACGTCGGAGACGTCCGCGTCGGTGGCGGCCCGGGTCGCCACCGCCCGGGCGTCCGCCGCGCGCCGGTGGTCCGGGCACGGCTGGCGGTGCAACGCCGTGGTGCCCGGTCCGGCGCTACGCCAGCCACCCTGGCGGTTACCGGCGACGCACACCGACGAGCTCCGGCACCGGCTGGACATCGGTGCGATCTCCGCCCGCGGCTACGACCGGGTCCTGCGGCTCGCCTGGTCGATCGCCGACCTCGACGGGCGGGCACGGCCAGACGGCACCGACGTCGGTGAAGCGATCCAACTGCGGACGGGGGACCTGTGATGCCATCGACGCACGACCCACAGAGCCCGGGCCCGGCAGCCGGAGCAGGCCCGACAGAGGAGCAGCTCGCCCGGGTCGCGTTGACCTGGCTCGCCGAACCCGGCAACGAGACCGTCCACCGGATGGTGGCCGAGGTCGGTGCTGTCGAGGCGCTCGCCCGGCTGTGTGCTGGTCGGGAGTTGGGCGAGGCGACCCGGGTTTCGGCGGCGGCGCGGTTGGCGACGGCCGACCCGATCGAGGTGGCGACGGCTGCCGTCGACCGAGCCGTCCGGGCCGGCGGCCGGCTGGTCACCCCGGAGACCACCGAGTGGCCCAGGCAGATCGAGGACCTGCATCGGCTGACCCGTCACGGCGCTCGTGCCACGACCGCCGACGGTACGGGGGTCCGCCAGGGCGCGCCGCCGCTGGCGCTCTGGGTCCGGGGGCCGCTGGCAGTCGACGCGGCACTGGCCAGATCGGTCGCGGTGGTCGGCACCCGTGCCCCCACCGATTACGGTCGGCACGTCTGCGGCGAATTCAGCCACGGCCTGGCCACCCGTGGCTGGACGATCGTCTCCGGTGGGGCGTACGGCATCGACGCCTGCGCCCACCGGGGAGCACTGGCCGCTGGCGGCCCGACCGTCGCGGTGCTCGCCTGCGGGATCGACCGGCCCTACCCGGCCGGCAACGCCGCGATGTTCGATCAGATCGCCGAGACCGGCCTGCTGGTCAGCGAGTGGCTGCCGGGTGCCGAGCCACTGCGCCACCGGTTCCTCACCCGCAACCGGCTGATCGCTGCGGCCACGGCCGGCACCGTCGTCGTCGAGGCCGGTGCCCGTAGCGGCGCGGCGCAGACGATCCGGCGGGCGCTGGCGCTCGGCCGGGCCGCGATGGTGGTGCCAGGTCCGATCACCTCGGCGGTGTCGGTCGGCTGCCACGAGATACTGCGGGACCATCCACAGGCACGGCTCGTCGCCGGGGTGGCTCACGTGCAGGAGGAGATCGGCCGGATCGGCGTCGACCTGGCCCCGACGCCACGCGGGCCGCAACGTCCGCGCGACGCGCTCGACCCCCGGTCGGCCCGGGTCCTGGAGGCCGTGCCCGGGCGGGGTTGGATCGACCTCGACGACCTGTCCGGGCGGGCCGGGGTCGACATCCGCTCCACGATGCGGGCGGTCACCGAGTTGCAGACCAAGGGCCTGCTGGCCGGCGCCGACGGGCGTTACCGGTTGCCGCCGCCGAAGCGTGCATGAACGGGGCGGCGTGGCGGCTTGACCGGTCGGCTGCCGGCGGCCACGGTCAGCGCATGGGCAGGGACGGCAGGCGGGGCACCGCCGAGCGGCATGCCACGCTGCCGGCCGGGATGCGCGACGCGGTGGACTCGTTCGCCCAGCACCTCGCCCTGGTCGACAACCGCTCCACGCATACCGTCCGGGCCTACGTCGCCGACGTCGTGTCCCTGCTCGACCATGCCACCCGGATGGGCGTGCGGACACCTGCCGGGCTGGACCTGGCGGTGCTGCGCAGCTGGCTGGCCCGCCAACGCACGGTGGGCGCGGCACGGGCGACGTTGGCCCGGCGGGCGGCCACCGCCCGTACCTTCAGCGCCTGGGCGCACCGCGCCGGTCTCGTCGCCACCGACCCAGGTGCCGCCCTGGCCAGCCCGAAACCGCACCGGCGGTTGCCGGCGGTGCTCCGCGCCGACCAGGCGGAGCAGCTGATGCCACCGGCCGACAGCACCGCCGACCCGCTGCCCGCACGCGACCGGCTGGTGCTGGAACTGCTCTACGCCACCGGTGTCCGGGTCAGTGAACTGTGCGGACTCGACATCGCCGACGTCGACCAGGTGCGGCGGATCGTGCGGGTGCTCGGCAAGGGCGGACGGGAGCGCACGGTGCCGTACGGCGAACCGGCTGAGGCGGCGCTGCGCGACTGGCTGCGGCGTGCCCGGCCCGAACTGGCCGGCCCCCGGTCCGGCGACGCGCTGCTGCTGGGGGCGAAAGGCGGCCGGTTGCAGACCGCGGTGGCACGCCGGATCGTCGCGGCGGCGGCGCACGCGGCTGGCCTGCCCCGGACGACCCCGCACGGGCTGCGCCATTCGGCGGCGACGCACCTGTTGGAGGGCGGTGCCGACCTGCGGTCGGTGCAGGAACTGCTGGGCCACGCCGCGCTGTCGAGCACCCAGCTCTACACACACGTATCGGTCGAACGGCTGCGGCAGGCGTACCGGCAGGCACATCCACGGGCGTGAGGTCGCCGCCGTGCCGGCGCGCTCTAGGATCGGCAGGATGATCGGTGGCTCCGCACCACCCGTACCGCTGCCCGGCGCACGGATGCTGTTCTCCCTCGACCCGGCGACCGCCTATCTCAACCACGGCGCGTTCGGCGCGGTGCCGGTGACCGTGCAGCGGGCTCAGCAGCGGCTGCGCGACGAGATGGAGGCCAACCCGCACCGCTTCCTGACGCAGGGACTACTGGAACGGCTGGCGCACACCCGCCGGCACCTCGCCGGTTTCCTCGGTGCCGATCCGGACAACGCGGCACTGGTAGACAACGTGACCGTCGCGACCGCGATGGTGCTGCGCACGCTGCGGCTGGCCGCTGGCGACGAGGTGCTGCTGACCAACCACGGGTACGGCGCGGTCGCTCTCTCCGTCGACCGGGAGTGCCGCCTCACCGGGGCCGTTCGGCGGGTCGTCGACGTGCCGTTGGCCGCGACGGGTGCCGAGATCGTCGAGGCGGTACGCGCGGCGCTGCGTCCCGGACGTACCCGGCTGCTGGTGGTGGATCAGATCACCTCCGCGACCGCGCGGCTGATGCCGGTCGCCGGCCTCGTCGCGGCGGCCCGCGACGCGGGGGTGCCGGTCCTGGTCGACGCGGCGCACGTACCGGGGATGCTGTCGGTCGAAGTGGACCGGATCGGTGCCGATTTCTGGGTCGGCAACCTGCACAAGTGGGCGTTCGCGCCGCGAGCGACGGCGCTGCTGGTGGTCCGACCGTCCTGGCGGGACCGGATGGAGCCGCCTGGTGTCTCCTGGGAGCAGGACAGCGGGTTTCCGCAGCGGGTCGAGTGGCAGGGCACCCGGGACTACACCGCCTGGCTCGCGGCACCGGCTGGCCTGTACACACTGCGCAGCCTGGGGGTGGACCGGGTACGCCAGCACAACGCCGCTCTGGTCGGCTACGGCCAGCGGGTGGTGGCCGACGCCCTGGGGGTGCCCGAGGAACAGTTGCCGCAGCCGGACGCCGATCAGCCCGGTGCCGCCGAGCTGGCGATGCGACTCGTCCCGTTGCCCGGTGCGCCGGTCGACGGGAAGGCGCAGGCGATCCGGCTGCGGCAGCGCATCGCCGACGAGTTGGCCGCCGAGGTGTTGGTGAGCTGGTGGTCGGGGCGCGCCTGGCTGCGGATCTGCGCCCAGGTCTACAACCAGGCCGCCGAGTACGACCGGCTCGCCGACCGGCTGCCGGGGGTGCTGCGCCGGGCCGGTTGACGCCTGCCGTGACCCGGGTCGACGCTACCCATGGGTGGGCAGCAGTCGGGTACGTCCGTCGCCGAGCAGCAGCAGCGGATCGAGGTAGCCACCGTCGTGCTGCCGCAGGCCCCAGTGCAGGCAGGCACCGGCCGGGCAGCCGCGGTGCCCGTCGGCGAGTACGCCGATCGGGGTGCCGGCGACGACGGTCGCGCCGACGGGCAGTCCGGTGTCGAGCGGCTCGTAGGTGGTCCGGAACCCACCGGGGTGGCTGATGCTCACCACGCCCCGGTCGACGATCCGGCCGGCGTGGCTGACCGTGCCGGCGCCGGCGGCGTACACCGTGACGCCCGGTCCAACGGCCTGCAGGTCGACGCCGCGATGCCCTCGGCCCCAGGGCAGCGATGGTGGATCGAAGCGCCGACTGACCCGGGGCGGCCCGTCCAGCGGCAACCGGAACCGCTCCGCAGTGGTCGGACTCCCCGCGACGACGACGGTCTCCGGGGTGGGCGGCGCGCTGGCGGGTGGGCCGGCGGCGAGCAGAACGGCGGACAGCGCCGCCGTGACGACGGTTCTCATCCTCGCAGGCTGCCGTCCCGCGGACCGACGGGCAACGGACGGTACCGGCGGGCTGTGGACGACGCTCCGGATGTGGAAAACCGACGTCTGGAGCAGAATTCTGCTAAGGACGACGGGCCGGTGTGCGGCGGGCGCGGATCAGCCGCTGAATCCAGAATCTGCGGGTAGTGATATCTCAGGCTTGTCCAACTCTTCGACATTCACGTCTTTGAACGTCATAACTCGGACATTTTTCACGAACCGTGCAGGGCGGTACATGTCCCACACCCAGGCGTCGTGCATCTCCACCTCGAAGTACACCTCGCCGTCAGAGTTGCGTACGTGCAGGTCGACCTGATTCGCCAGGTAAAAGCGGCGCTCGGTCTCGACGACGTACGAAAACTGGCGGACGATGTCGCGGTACTCCCGGTAGAGCTGCAGCTCCATCTCTGTCTCGTACTTTTCGAGATCCTCGGCGCTCATCGCCATCCGCCTTCCATGACCACATCTTCCCCCAGTAGCGCCGGTTGGCGAAGCTGCTCGTCCAACGCCACGCCGACGGTACCGCGTGCCGGGTCCATCCGCCCCATCGGCTCACGGATGCCGATGTCGGGCACCGGCCGCCGGGCCCGGGGCGGGCGGCCGGACCGACCCGAGGCGGCAGCGACGTTGACGTACGAGAAGCGGTGCTCGACGCACGGACCGTGCCGGTCCAGCGCAGCCTGGTGATCGGCGGTGGCGTACCCCTTGTGCTCGGCGAACCCGTACCCGGGGAACTCGGCGTCGAGCTGGACCATCAGCCGGTCCCGGGTCACCTTCGCCAGCACACTGGCCGCCGCCACGCAGGCCGAGACCCGGTCACCCTTCCAGACCGCCAGACCAGGCACACCGAGGCCGTCGACGCCGAACCCGTCGGTGAGCACGTACTCCGGCGCCACCGACAGCCCGGCCAGCGCGCGCCGCATCGCGGCCAGGTTGCACACGTGCAGACCGCGCCCGTCGATCTCCTCCGCCCCGACGACGATCACCTGGTACGCGACCGCCTGCGCGACGACCGCCGCGTAGACCCGCTCCCGGGCCGCGGGAGTGAGCAACTTGGAGTCGGCCAGACCGGCGATCTCGCCGCGCCGGCCGGGTGCCAGCACCACCGCCGCCGCGACCAGCGGGCCAGCGCAGGCACCGCGCCCCGCCTCGTCGGCGCCGGCGACGTGCGCGAAGCCGCGCCGCTGCAGGGCGCGTTCCAGCGCGTAGAGGCCGGCGTCGCGACGGACCACGGTCCGCGGTGGGGTCAGCACGAATCGCTCCTGTCCGGCAGTCGCCGCAGCACCGTCAACAGCTCCGGCGGGTAGATCCGCTCACCTGTCGCGGCGAGCTCACCTTCGCTCCACCAGCGGTGGGCGTCGATGGTGCGCCGCTCGACCTCGTCGAAGCCGCTGGTGTCGACCTGCCAGGCCGGCACCCGCAGCAGGAAGAACTGCTGCTGCTGGCGGTACCACTGACCGTCGAAGGGGAACTCGACGGTCTCCTGCCAGACCGGCGGTCCCAGCACGCTCGCCGCGACGCGCAGGCCGATCTCCTCGGCCAGCTCCCGGACGGCACCGTCGGCGGGTTCCTCATCAGGGGCAAGACCACCGCCGGGGGTGAACCAGTAACGGTGGTGCGGCCGCGCGGGATCGTGCCCGCGCAGCAACAGCACCCGGTGCGCCGCGTCGATCACCAGCACGCGGGCACCCCGACGGTCGCGCACCACCGCGTGTGCCGGGGCGGCCGGAAGCGCCGGGCCCGTCGGCGGTTGCGGGTACGTCACCCGTCCAGAGTAGGAGACCCGCCGGACATTCACCGACGGCCCCGGTCACGGCTCCGGAACGCTGTCGAACGGCTCCGGTACGGTCAGCCAGGTCGCCCGACCGATCGGCCAGAAGATCGTGAAGGCCCGCCCGACCACGTCGTCCTCCGGAATGGTGGCGACGTCGATGTTGCCGGTACGGTCCCAGTGCTCCAGCGAGTCGCCGGAGGCGGAACGATGGTCGCCCATCACCCAGAGCCGCCCCGCCGGCACGGTGATGTCGAAGGGCCCGACCGCCGCCGGGTCCTGGATGCCACCTTCGGAGAAGATGTACGGCTCGTCGAGCGGCTGGCCGTTGATGACCAGACGTTCCTCCGGGTCGCAGCATTGGACCCGGTCGCCACCGACGCCGATGACCCGCTTGATGAAGTCCTCGCCGTCCGGGTTGCTGCTCCACTCCGGCGGTGCCCGGAACACGACGATCTCGCCGCGGTCGGGCGAGCGGAAGTGGTAGACGACCTTGTTGACCAGCACCCGGTCGTTGATGTCGAGGGTGTGTTCCATCGACGGGGACGGGATGTAGAAGGTCTGCAGGACGAACGCCCGGACCAGGACTGCGACGAGGACCGCCACACCCAACAGGATCGGTAGTTCACGCCAGAAGGAATTGGGCTTCTTCTCGGTCTGCTCGTCGATCACAACCGGAGCCTACGACGTCTGGCTGGCAACGACCGCGCGGAGCCCGAAGCGGCGAGTAGCGGAATCAGCACGGGCAGCACCACCACCAGGTCACCTGAGGTGTCCGGCACGTTCTCCGGACGCTCCACCGCAGCGGGGGTCGCCGTGGACGGTGGCAGGTCGTCGAAGGTCTCCGGCACCGACAGGCCGTCCCAGCGGCCCTGCGGCCAGACGATGACGAAGGCCCGGCCGATGACGTTCTCGATGGGCACCGACCCCTGACAGCGGGAATCCTGCGAGACCAGCCGGTGGTCGCCCATTACGAAAAGGTGCCCCGGCTCGACGACGATCTCGCCGAACTGGCGTGACCGGCACTCCCCCGGATTGGGGGGTACGTCGAGTGGGGAGTCCTCCAGCACGTACGCCGACTCGTCCAGGGGCTGACCGTTGACGGTCAGCCGGCCCTGGTCGTCGCAGCAGCGGATGCGGTCGCCCGGAACCCCGATGACCCGTTTGATGAAGTCCTTCTCACCGGGCCGGCCGAGCCCGACCAGGTCACCGATCGTCCGTCCGAGTTTGGCGGTGAACCCCAGGTTGGGGTCCTCGACGTTCTCCGGGACCCAGTTGTTGGTGCCCCGGAAGACCACGACCTCGCCGCGGACCGGGTCCCGTACGTCGTAGACGACCTTGTTGACCAGCACCCGGTCGCCGACGAGCAGGGTGTCCTCCATCGACCCGGACGGGATGAAGAAGGCCTGCAGCAGGAAGGAGCGGATCAGCACCGCCAGGCAGAAGGCTACGACGAGCAGGAGAGGAAGCTCCTGCCACAACGGCATCTGCCGACGGCGACGCTGCACCATCTGCATCGTGGACCGACTGGGTCGACGGGCCCGTGGGCGTACCGCCGACCCGGAGCCGGTCCGGGTCTCCCGTCGGCTTCGCGGTGCACCGCCAGCGGAGGAGGTACGCCGCCAGGGGTCGAGCTCTTCGTTCGGATACACGCTACGCATCTCCCCGGTCCCGAGACACGGCGCTACCGCCCACGGCGCCTCTCGTCAGGCGCCACAGGCGGTAGCTCGGTCGACTACCGCCGCCGCAGCGGCTGCCACGGGTGTAGCGCTGCTCATCGGTCACTACCGCAAGGGTAGTTGGCCGAAGGCTGCAGCGGCAGTCCTGGATTCGGGAACCGGGACGAACAGGCTCAGCTGACCTGCTTCTCCCGCTTTTCCTTGATCTTGGCGGCCTTGCCGCGAAGGTCCCGGAGGTAGTAGAGCTTGGCCCGACGTACGTCACCACGGGTCACCATCTCGATCCGGTCGATGGCCGGGCTGTTGACCGGGTAGGTCCGCTCGACCCCGACACCGAAGCTGACCTTGCGGATGGTGAAGGTCTCCCGCAGGCCCGACCCCTGGCGACGGATCACCACGCCCTGGAAGACCTGGACCCGGGACCGGTTTCCTTCGACGACCCGGGCGTGCACCTTGAGCGTGTCACCGGCGCGGAAGTCCGGGAGGTCGGTCCGCTGCGACTGGGCGTCGAGAGCGTCCAGCGTGTTCATCGCTGCATCCTTGGGCTACTCAAGGCGCACCGGCTCCCGGTGCGCGGATGGATGATTCTGATCCTGGGCGGACCGCGACTGCGCTCCGCACGGTCAGGATCCTCGCAGCCGGACGCGCGTGCCCCGGCTGCGGCAACCCCACTACTCTGCCATATCCCCGGCCGGTACTTGAAATCCGGCCGTCCGCAACAGCGCAATGTCGTTTTTGTCGAAACTATCGGGTGACAGCTCCGCGATCAGGTCCGGCCGTCGGGCCGCCGTCCGCAGCAGGCCCTGGTCGCGCCGCCAGCGGGCGATCCGGCCATGGTCGCCGGAGCGCAGCACCTCGGGTACGTCGTACCCGCGCCACTGGGCGGGCTTGGTGTACACCGGCGCCTCCAGCAACCCGGCCGCGTACGACTCCTCGTCGAGGGACCCGGCGTTGCCGAGCACCCCTGGGATCAGCCGGGTCACCGCCTCCAGGATCACCAGGACCGCGACCTCGCCGCCGAAGAGCACGAAATCACCGAGGGACACCTCGCTCACCGGCATCCGGTCCGCCGCGTGGTCGATCACCCGCTGGTCGATGCCCTCGTAGCGGCCGCACGCGAAGATCAACCGGGGCTCGGCGGCCAGCCGCTGGGCCAGCGCCTGGTCGAACCGCTCACCGACCGGGGTCGGCACCACCAACCGGGCCGGTGGCTGGTCCGCCCCGGCCAGCTCGTCCAGGGCCGCACCCCACGGTTCGGGCCGCATCACCATTCCGGCACCGCCACCGTACGGCGTGTCGTCCACCGTACGGTGCACGTCGTGGGTCCACCGGCGCAGGTCGTGCACCCGTACGTCGAGCAGCCCCGTCCGCCGGGCCCGGCCGATGAGCGACAACTCCAGCGGGGCGAGGTAGTCCGGAAAGATCGTGACGACGTCCACCTGGCGTGGCGTCGACGGCGATTCCGGGCCTGATTCAGCGGTCGATGTCACGGTCGCCCATTCGATGCCTGGTCACAGGTCGAACAGACCAGCCGGGGCGTCGACGACGACCCGGCCGCCGGGCAGGTCCACCTCCGGCACGATGGACCGGACGAACGGCACCAGCGCGGACCGGCCGTCCGGCCGACGCAGGACCAGCAGGTCGGACGCGGGAGCGTGGTCGATCCGGGTCACCTGCCCCAGGGTCTGGCCGTCCGGCGCGACCGCCGTCAGCCCGACCAGCTGGTGGTCGCGGAATTCGTCCGGATCGTCCGGATCGTCGACCTCGGCACTGTCGACGCAGAGCAGGACACCCCGCAGCGCCTCGGCGACGTCGCGGTCACCGACCCCGGCGAACTGCACCAGCGGCCGGCCCTGGTGCCAGCGCACCGACTCGATGGTGAGCCGGCTGGGCACCTCGAACCGGACCGCCCCGTCCGGCGACGCCCCGTCAGCGCCCGACGACGGAGCCGCAGCCGGCGGTGCGGGCCGCACCGCCGTCGAATCGGTGGTCAACACCGATCCGACGGCGAAGCGGATCTCCGGCTCGTCGGTACGCACCTCGACGGTGACCTCGCCACGGATACCGTGCGGACGGCCGATCCGGCCGACGATCAGCAGCATCAGTACGAGTCGACGATGTCGACGCGCACCCCGCGGCCGCCGACCGAGCCGATCACCTGGCGCAGTGCCTTGGCGGTCCGCCCGCCACGGCCGATGACGGTGCCGAGGTCCTCCGGGTGCACCCGTACTTCGAGGCGCTTGCCCCGACGGGAGTCGACCAGCCGGACCCGGACGTCGTCCGGGTGGGTGACGATCCCCTTGACCAGGTGCTCCAGCGCAGGCCGGAGGGCCATCTCAGGCCTGCTCACCGGAGCCCGCAGCGGCCGGCTCCTCGGTGACGGTCGCCTCGGCGGCGGGCTCGGCCTTCTTCTCCGCCTTCTTGGCCGGCTTGGCCGGGGTGTCCGCGACGCCGGCGGCGGCCTTCGCCTCGGCCTCGTAGGTGGCCTTCCGGTCGGCCCGCTCGGGGGCGACCAGCAGCGGCGGCGGCGCCGGCAGGCCCTTGAACTTCTGCCAGTCGCCGGTCTTCTCCAGCAGACGCTGGACGGCCTCGCTCGGCTGCGCGCCGACCGAGAGCCAGTACTGCACCCGGTCCGAGGTCACCTCGATCAGCGACGGGTTTTCCTTCGGGTGGTAGATCCCGACGAACTCGATCGCCCGCCCATCGCGCTTGGTACGCGAGTCGGCGACGACGATGCGGTACTGCGGGTTGCGGATCTTGCCCATCCGCAGAAGCCGGATCTTTACGGCCACGGTGTGTTCGCTCCTGTTGCGATCTTCACCAGCCCTCTGGGGCGGTGCGCGGGTGAACGCCGACCGGCACAGTGGGGTTGGGCCAGAGGCAGCTCGGGTGGACTGGATGACGTGCCCGGGTAGAGGGCGCCGGACACGCACCGGATACCAACACGCCATTCTGCCAGACGGTCGGCGGATCGCCACAACCGGTGGCCCGGTGCGTCGACCGAGCGTCGACCGCTGGCCGAGAACCGCCCGGCTACCCGCCGAAGGCGCCGCCGCCACCGGCCACCGGTGGCCGGTCCCAGCCGGGCGGAAGCGCAGCCGGCGGCTGCCATCCGGGGTCCGGCCGGAAGTCGCACCAGGTGCCGTCGAACGGGAACTGCCCGGCCTCGGCGATCGCGATCACCCGCCGGCCCTCGGCCCGGACCGCCGCCTCGTCGGCCACCCAGTAGTGCTCGGGGAAGGCGAGGCGCTCGACGAACTCCTCCTCGTCCTTCCATGTCCAGCTGAGGTCGGGACGGACCACGACGTCCAGGTCCTGATCCACCACGTCGACGCCGGCGAGGTCGTCGTCGACCCAGCGCACGCCGGGCTCCTCCAGGTTGACGTACCAGTTGAGGAACCGGCCGGCGTCGTCACGGAACCACCAGACCGAGTGGGCCGCGCCGGCCGGCAGGAACTTCAGCACCGGGGGCCCGAGCCAGCAGCCGTGCTTGATCCGGTACGAGCGGGTGATCCACTCGGTGAACGGCATGGCCCGCATGCCCCGGCCGTCGTCGGCGACCTCGTTCGCCACCGGTGTGCCCCGGTCGACCCAGAGCAGCAGGCCACGCTCGTCGTCGGCGACGACCCGGGCCGGTCGGACCCAGCCGAGCCGACCGCGCCGCACGTTCCGGTGCATGATCAACTGACCTGGCGCAAACCGCATCTCACTCCTTCGCTCACCCTGACCAACGACGACGACCGGCCCGCCGGACCGCTCCGGCGCGGGCGGGTGCGCGACCGGCGTACCCGCCGCCGGCGGTCAGTAGGAGCGCGCCAGCACCGCGGTCAGGTCCGGCTCGTCGTCGCTGTCCGGGACCGAGCCGTCGGGGCGCAGCAGGCACCGTACGGTGACGCCCTTGCCGTTCGCCTCGGCCTCACCGGCCGGGCCGACCCGCGACCACGGCACCCGGGCCCAGCCGGTCGCCGCCGCGGCGATCCCGTCGGCGAGATCGTCGACCTCGACCGTGCGCGACTCACGCAGCGCCAACGCCTGGTCGTGCAGGGCCTGCTGGTCGGCTTCGAGCGCCGCGCGGACCGCGCCGACCACGTCGGCGACCGGCACCGGGGTCTTCGACCCGTCGGTACGCCGGACCAGCACCGCGTTGCCGGCGGCCAGATCGCGCGGGCCCACTTCGATCCGTACCGGATAGCCCTTGAGCTCGGCGTCGACGGCCCGGCGGCCGAACGGGGTGTCGACCCGGTCGTCCAGGCCGACCCGCAGTCCGGCGTCGCGTAGGGCGTCGCGCAGCGTGACCGCCGCCTCGGTGACCCCGTCGCCGGCCTTGACGACCATCACGTACGCCTGGACCGGCGCCAGCCGGGGCGGCACCCGCAGGCCGTTGTCGTCGCCGTGCACCATGATCAGTCCACCGAGCATGCGGGTGGAGACCCCCCAGGACGTGGTCCAGGCGTGCTCGACGGTGCGCTCGGCCGAGGTGTAGGTGATGTCGAAGGCACGGGCGAAGTTCTGGCCCAGCTCGTGCGAGGTGCCCAACTGCAGCGCCTTGCCGTCGCCCATCATGCCTTCGAGGGTGTAGGTGCTGGTGGCGCCGGCGAAGCGCTCCCGGGCGGTCTTGCGCCCGACCAGCACCGGGATGCCGAGCACCTCGACCAGGAAGTCCTCGTACACCTCGTGCAGGATGCGCCGGGCGTAGGCGCGGGCGTCGACGAAGTCGGCGTGCGCCGTGTGCCCCTCCTGCCAGAGGAACTCGCTGGTGCGCAGGAACACCCGGGGGCGCAGCTCCCAGCGCACCACGTTGGCCCACTGATTGAGCAGCAGTGGCAGGTCCCGGTAGGAGTCGACCCACTTGGCCATGAACTCACCGATGACGGTTTCGCTGGTCGGCCGGACCACCACCGGCTCGGCCAGCTGCTTGCCGCCGCCGTGGGTCACCACGGCCAGCTCCGGGGAGAAGCCTTCGACGTGCTCGGCCTCCCGGCGCAGGTAGCTCTCCGGGATGAACAGCGGGAAGTACGCGTTCTCCGCCCCGGCCGCCTTGATCCGGTTGTCCAACTCGGACTGCATCCGCTCCCAGATGGCGTAGCCGGCCGGTCGGATCACCATGGTGCCGCGCACCGGGCCGTTGTCGGCGAGCTGCGCCTTGGCGATCAGATCCTGGTACCAGCGGGGAAAATCCTCCGCACGAGGTGTGAGCACGCGGGCCATGACCGGACATCCTATGCGCCGCCGGTGACGGGTCAGCGCAGGACCCGGCCGACGGGTCAGCGCAGCACCCGGCCGACGGGTCAGCGCAGCACCCGGCCGACGGGTCAGCGCAGCACCCGGCCGCGCAGGACGATCCGGTGCGGGGCGCGGACCACCCGCAGGTCGGTCCGGGGGTCGACGGGGTAGGCGACGAGGTCGGCGAGCCCGCCTTCGACCAGGCCCGGAAAGCCGAGCCAGTCGCGGGCGGCCCAGCTGGCGGCGGCCAGCACCGCTTCGGCCGGCATCCCCGCCCGGGTGTGCAGGGCGAGCATCTCGTCGGCGGCCCGACCGTGGTCGATCCCACCGCCGGCGTCGGTGCCGACGAAGATCGGCACGCCGGCGTCGTACGCGGCGCGGACCACGTCGGGGAAGCCGTCGCGCAGGGCGAGCATGTGGTCGGCGTACCGGGGGAACTTCTCCCGGGCCCGGTCGGCGATGCCACCGAACGTGGCGATGTTGATCATGGTCGGGATCAGGGCGGTCCGCCGCCGTGCCATCTCGTCGATCAGGTCGAGGCTCAGCCCGGTGCCGTGCTCCACCGAGTCGACCCCAGCCCTGACCAGGATCTCCACCGCCGCCTCGTCGAAGGTGTGCGCGGCGACCCGGGCCCCGGCGCGGTGCGCGGCGGCGATCGCCCCGGCCATCGCGTCGGCACCCCAGGCCGGGGCGAGATCCCCGGTGGAACGCTCGATCCAGTCGCCGACCAGCTTGACCCAGCCGTTGCCGGCCGCGGCCTGGGTGGTGACCGCGTCGGCCAGCTCCGCCGCCGCCACCTCGACGCCGATGTCGCGCAGATAGCGCCGGGGCGGCGCGACGTGCCGGCCGGCCCGGGCCAGTCGGGGCAGCTCCGGCTCGTCGTCGAGCTGCGGATACGGGTACGGCGATCCGGCGTCGCGGATGGCCAGGACACCGGCGTCCCGGTCGGCGTAGGCCAGCTGACGGGCCTCGTCGAGGGAGCCGATCGGCGCCCCACCCCGGGCGATGCCGATGTGGCAGTGCGCGTCGACCAGTCCGGGCAGGATGAACCCGCCGTCGACCACGGTCGTCGCCCCGGGCACCGGAGTCAGCGTCACCCGGTCACCGACCAGCCACAGGTCCCGGATGCGGTCCTCGGGCAGCACGACGCCGCGTACGTGCAGCGCGCCGGGCACGGTCACGGCGGCGTTCAGTCCTCGTCCTTGCGCTTGTTCAGCTTGTTGAAGTCGATCTTGGGGAGCTTGAACCCGGGGGGCAGGCCGCCGCCACCGCCCAGCGCGTTCGGGTCCAGGCCCGGCGGCAGCTGCGGCATCCCGCCGGGGAAGCCGGCCGGCAGCTGACCGCCGGTCCGCGGCCGGGCACCGCCGCCGCGGCCGCCCTTGGTGCCCTTGCGCTTGTTCTTCGGCGACTTGGTCGCCTTGCGCCGACCGCCACCGGGCAGCCCCATCATGCCGCCCATCTGCTTCATCATCTTCTGCGCCTCGGCGAAGCGGTTGAGCAGCTGGTTGACGTCCATCACGGTGACCCCGGAGCCGTTGGCGATCCGGGCCCGTCGGGAACCGTTGATGATCTTCGGGTTGGTCCGCTCCCCCGGCGTCATCGACCGGATGATCGCGGTGACCTTGTCGAAGTGCTTGTCGTCGACCTCGGCCAACTGGTCCTTCATCTGCCCCATTCCGGGCATCATCGCCAGCACGTTGGCGATCGGCCCCATCCGGCGCACCGCGATGAGCTGGTCGAGGAAGTCCTCCAGGGTGAACTGCTCGCCGCCCATCAGCTTGGCGGTCATCTTCTCTTTCTGATCGGCGTCGAAGGCCTGCTCGGCCTGCTCGATCAGAGTGAGCACGTCGCCCATGCCGAGGATCCGGCTCGCCATCCGGTCCGGGTGGAAGACGTCGAAGTCGCTGAGCTTCTCCCCGGTGGAGGCGAACAGGATCGGCTCACCGGTCACCTGCCGTACCGACAGCGCGGCACCACCACGGGCGTCGCCGTCGAGCTTGGACAGCACCACGCCGGTGATCCCGACGCCGTCGCGGAACGCCTCGGCGGTGCGCACCGCGTCCTGCCCGACCATGGCGTCGATGACGAAGATGACCTCGTCGGGGTCGACCGCGTCGCGGATCGCCGCCGCCTGGGCCATCATCTCGGCGTCGATACCGAGCCGACCGGCGGTGTCGACGATGACGATGTCGCGGGCGGTCCGGCGGGCGTGCTCCAGCGACGCCTTCGCCACCGCGACCGGGTCGCCGACCCCGTTGCCCGGCTCCGGGGCGAAGACCTCCACTCCGGCCCGGCCACCGAGCACCTGCAGCTGGCCGACCGCGTTGGGCCGTTGCAGGTCGGCGGCGACCAGCAACGGCTGGTGCCCCTGGGCCTTGAGCCAGCTGGACAGTTTGCCGGCGAGCGTGGTCTTGCCGGAGCCCTGCAGGCCGGCCAGCATGATCACCGTAGGCGGCTGCTTGGCGAACCGCAGCCGGCGCTGCTCGCCACCGAGGACCGCGACCAGCTCCTCGTGCACGATCTTGATGACCTGCTGGGCCGGGTTGAGCGCCTGGGACACCTCCGACCCACGCGCCCGCTCCTTGATCCGGGCGATGAAGGACTTCACCACCGGCAGCGCGACGTCGGCCTCCAGCAGCGCCAGCCGGATCTCCCGCGCGGTGGCGTCGATGTCGGCGTCGGTGAGCCGCCCCTTGCCCCGGAGCTTGCCGAAGATCCCGGACAGCCGATCACTCAATGTGTCAAACACGACGCAACATCCCGTACGTTGATCCGGCAGGTCAGGTTCACAGCGGCATCGGAGGGGCTCGACACCGGCGACCACGCAAGCCTAACCGCCGCATGCACCGCCCGCTCCACCCTACTGGCAGCCCCCATGATCACGACGATCTTGCGCTTGTCGACGGACAAACCGGACAGAAGTTCTCGATGAGTGCAAGATCGCCGCGATCATGGGGAGAGAATCAGCGGGCGGCGGCCAGCACTGCGGCCGCCAGCCGGTCCCGTTCGGCGTCGTCCGGCCAGCCACCCACGAGATAGAAGGTGTCCACCACGTCGCCGCCGAGGGTGGAGATCCGCGCGGCCCGCACCTGGGCACCGGCCTCGTCCAACGCGCTGGTCACCCGGTACAGCAGGCCGGCCGAGTCGGCCGCCCGCAACTCCAGCACCACCGCGTCGGTGGCCGCCTCCCGGTGCCAGACCACCCGGGGGTCGGCGCCGGACCGACGGGCCGCCATCGCCCGCCCACGCAGCCGCTGGGTGACCGACACGTCGCCGGTGACCGCCCGGCGTAGGTCGGCGGCGAGCGCGATGCGCTCCGGCGGACTGCCGTAGCGGGGCTGCACCCGGAACTCGACCAACGCCCGGCCGTCGACGGTGGAGGCGTCGGCGGTCAGCACGTCGAGCCGGTGCAGCGACAGGCAGCCGGCGACTGCGGCGAGCAGTCCGTGCCGGTCGGCGGCGGCCACCGCGACCCGGTCGTCGCCGTCGATGTGCACGGCCGGCAACGGACCGGCGACCAGCGCCGGGTCCGGCTGCGGCGGCTGCGGCAGGACCCCGGTGTCGAGTGCGGTGTGCACCCGGCGGACCAGTTCGGCGATCAGCCGGCCCTTCCAGTCCGACCAGGCGGCCGGACCGGTGGCCTGTGCGTCGGCCCGGGCCAGCCCGTGCAGCAGGCTCAGCGTGGTGGTGTCGCCGACCGCCTCGGCGACCTGCGCGATGGTCACCGGGTCGCTGAGGTCGCGCCGGGTGGCCACCTCGGGCAGCAGCAGGTGCAACCGGACCAGCTTGTCGATCAGGTGGACGTCGGCCGGCGGCAGCCCGACCCGGGCGGCGATGCCGGCGGCGATCGGCGCGCCGACGGTGCTGTGGTCGCCGGGCAGACCCTTGCCGACATCGTGCAGGAACGCGCCGAGCAGCAGCAGGTCCGGGCGGTCCACCTCCCGGGTGTACGCGGTGGCCTCCTGCGCCGCCTGCACCAGGTGCCGGTCCAGGGTGAACCGGTGCACCGGATTGTGCTGCGGCAGGCTGCGCAACCGGGGCCACTCCGGCAGCCAGCCGTCGACCAGCCCGTACCGGTCGCAGGTTTCCCAGGTGGGCACCAGGCCGGGACCGGCACCGAGCAGGGTGATCAGCGCGGCGCGGGCCGAGTCCGGCCACGGCGCCGGCAGCGGCGGGCAGTACGCGGCGAGCCATTCGCAGGTGGCCCGGGCGATCGGCAGCCGGCTGGTGGCGGCGGCCGCCGCGACCCGCAGCGACAGGCTGGGATCGGGGCGGGCGCCGATCACGGTACGGGCGAGGACCAGTTCACCGTCGTGCTCGACGACGTCACGGGCCACCGGGCGGCGCACCGGCGGTCCGCCGCCTCGACGGCGGCCCGAGCGCAGCCGCTCGGCGCTGCGCCAGGCGTCGTCGAGGGCGTGGGTGATGGTGCGGGCGTCGGAGGCGACCCGGCGCAGCAGGGTGTCCGGGTCGTCCAGGTCGAGCAGGCCGGCGACGGTGGCGCGTTCCTGGGCGACCAGCCGGTCCACCCGGCGACCGACGGCGACGTGCAGCGCGTCGCGGGTGTCCAGCAGCCGCAGGTGGGCGGCGCGGGCGGCCGGACGCATGCTGTCGGCTATGCCAGCCAGAGCGATGCCGCGCAGGATGCCGACGTCGCGCAGCCCGCCGGCGGCCTCCTTCAGGTCGCCTTCGAGAAGGAAGGCCAGCTCGCCGTGGGTGCGCCAACGGGACTCGGTGACCTCGCGCAGCGCCGGCAGCTGCCGTACGGCGGTGCGCCGCCACTGGTCGGTCGCGGCGGCCTGCAGATCGGCGGTGAGCTCCCGGTCGCCGGCGACGTGCCGGGCGTCGAGCAGGCCGAGCGCGACCTTGACGTCGTCGTGGGCGACCGACAACGCCTCCGGCAGGGTACGCACCGAGTGGTCCAGCCCGAGCCGGGCGTCCCAGATCGGATACCAGATCCGGGCCGCCAGTTCGTCCATCCCGGCGACCCCCCGGTGCAGCAGCACCAGGTCGAGATCGCTGTACGGGGAGCACTGCAGTCGGCCGAGCCCGCCGACCGCCACCAGGGCGATGCCGGTCAGCCCGGCCGGCATCAGCGCGGTCAGCCAGACGTCGAGCGCCGCCGCCCGCTCCACGCGGGCGGCGGCGCCGATGCCGTTGGACAGCGACGGGCCGGGGCCGGCCGCTGCGCGGTGCCGGACCCCGACTCCGTCGGTCATCTGTCCTCCAGTCGCCGGATCAGAGCGCGTCGAGACCGCGCTCGCCGGTACGGACCCGGATGACGTCCTCGACGGCCGTCACCCAGACCTTGCCGTCACCGATCTTCCCGGTACGGGCTGCCGTGACGACCGCGTCGACGACCTTCTCGACGTCGATTTCGTCGGTCAGCACCTCCACCCGGATCTTCGGCAGGAACTCGACGGTGTACTCGGCACCCCGGTACACCTCGGTGTGGCCCTTCTGCCGTCCGTACCCCTGGACCTCGCTCACGGTCAGCCCGGCCACGCCGAGGGCGTGCAGAGCCTCCTTGACCGCGTCGAGTTGGTACGGCTTGATGACCGCGGTCACCAGCTTCATGTCTAAGCCCTCCATCAGGGAACGTTAACCGGCGACCTTCTCGCTGACCGGAGCGGACTCACCCGTCGCGGCGGGCGCCTTCCCGATACCTGCGGCGGCGAAGCCACCACCCGAGGTGCTGCTGAACTCGTAGGCGCTCTCCGCGTGCTCGGCGGTGTCGATCCCCTCGACCTCGGCGTCGGGCTTGAGCCGGAAGCCGATGGTCTTGTCGATCGCGAAGCCGATGATGTAGGCGACGATGAACGAGTAGACCAGCACCGCGACCACACCGAGCGCCTGCAGGCCGAGCAGGCCGATGCCGCCGCCGTAGAGCAGTCCGGCGTTGCCCTCACCCGCGAGGACCTCGACGGCCAGGAAGCCGATCAGCAGCGAGCCGATGATGCCGCCGACCATGTGCACGGCGACGACGTCGAGCGAGTCGTCGTAGCCGAGCTTGTACTTCAGGCCGACCGCCAGGGCGCAGATGACACCGGCGATGATGCCGAGGGCGATGGCGCCGAGCGGCTCCAGGAACGCACAGGCCGGGGTGATGGCGACCAGACCGGCGATGGCGCCGGAGGCCGCACCGAGGGTGGTCGGCTTGCCGTCGCGCAGCCACTCGACCACGATCCAGCCGAGGACCGCGGCGGCGGTGGCCACCTGGGTGTTGATGAAGGCGACTGCCGCGGTGCCGTTGGCGGCACCAGCGGATCCGGCGTTGAAGCCGAACCAGCCGAACCACAGCAGGCCAGCACCGAGCAGGACCATCGGCAGGTTGTGCGGCTTGAACTTGTCCTTCGGCCAGCCGACCCGCTTGCCGAGGACGAGGGCAAGCGCCAGGGCCGCCGCACCGGCGTTGATGTGCACCGCGGTGCCACCGGCGAAGTCGAGGACGCCGAGTTCGAAGATCCAGCCACCGCCCCATACCCAGTGGGCGACCGGGAAGTAGACCAGGGTGGCCCAGAGACCGGCGAAGAGCAGCCACGGGCCGAACCGGGCCCGGTCGGCGATCGCGCCGCTGATCAGGGCGACGGTGATGATGGCGAACATCATCTGGAAGACGACGAAGAGCAGGTCCGGGATGCCACCTTCGGTGCCGGACTCGAGCATGCCACGCAGGCCGGCCATCGACAGGTCACCGGTGATGCCACCGAGGTCGTCGCCGAAGGCGATGCTGTAGCCGTAGAAGACCCACAGCAGGCTGACCAGGCCGATCGCCCCGAAGCTCATCATCATCATGTTGAGCACGGACTTGGACCGCGTCATGCCACCATAGAACAGCGCCAATCCGGGCGTCATGAGCAACACCAGGGCGGCGGAAGTCAAAATCCAGGCGGTGGCACCAGAATCTAGTTCCGGCACGCTGCCTCCTCTCAGTTGGAAACAAAACCGGCACCAAGAGGCAGCATCGCCCGCTCGCCGGTTGCGCGAAGCTTGCTGGGCTGCTGTTTCACTTACGGTGCCCGAGCCGTTTCCGGCACGTGACGGGTTGTTTCCAACATGTGAAGAAAGCTTCACTATCCGAAGTTCAGGCGGGGGCATATCAGCCGAATAGCCACCACCGCGTGTCTGGAAGACGACACAGCCTTGCCATTGGCCGCATCGACGATGCCGAGCGGTGGACCCGTCCCGGACCGGTCAGCGCAAGGCGTACTCGAGAATGTGCCGTTCGTAGTCCAGCAGCCGAAGATCGCGCATCGGACGACGAAGGTGACCCTTGTGCACGATCCGGACGAACGCCGGATCCCCCGCCGCCGCCATCCGCCGAATCCCCTCGACGTGGTCGACCACCCGTTTACGGATCGTCCGGATCAGCCGGTGCCGGTCGCGCGGAATCAGACCGTAGGCGTCGGCGAACAACCGCAGCCGACGGGGCCGGTCCGGGTGGCGCCAGCCGAGGGTGTAGGAGTCCCGGTCGGAGAAGAGCGGCACCCAGGTCCACGCCGCGTACGCCACGTCGTAGATCCGCGCACCCGGCGAGGCCAGGTCGAAGTCGATCAACGCGAGGGTGCCGTCCGGCCGCCAGATCACGTTGTGCGGCGCCGCGTCGTGGTGACAGATCACCTCGGTGTCCGGCGGCGGCGGTCCGAACGAGCGCCACACGGCGCTGCGCGGCGGGTTGAAGCCGTACTGGGCGTCGTGGAACATCCGCAGCATCGTCGCGACGGTGACCAGCGCCTCGTCACTGACCCAGTGCGGGGCCAGCGGGTACTCCCCGCACTCCCCCTCGACGTACGACAGCACCTCACGGTTGCGCTCGTCCATCCCGAACACCCGTGGGGAGCCGGTGAACCCGACGTACTCCAGGTGCCGCAGCAGGGCGTGCACCGACGGGGTCCACGGGCCGACGTTGCGCCGGACGGTGTCACCGACCCGCACCACGGTGCTGACGTTGCCGCCGCGCAGCGGGATCTCATGCTGGGTCACGTACGGTCGTCCGAGACGTGGCTCCTGATCGCGGTACGTCACCCGGGGCTACGCATCCGTTCCACGTGACTCGACACCCATCAGGGCGTCGACGAACTGCGCCGGATCGAACGGGGCCAGGTCGTCGGGGCCTTCCCCGAGCCCGACCAGCTTCACCGGGATACCGAGTTTGCGCTGCACCGCGATGACGATGCCCCCCTTGGCCGTGCCGTCGAGCTTGGTCAGCACCACCCCGGTCACCTCGACCGCCTCGGTGAACACCCGGGCCTGTTCCAACCCATTCTGCCCAGTGGTGGCGTCGAGCACGAGCAGTGTCTCGTGCACCGGACCGTGCTTGCCGACCACCCGCTTCACCTTGCCGAGCTCGTCCATCAGCCCGATCTTGTTCTGCAGCCGGCCGGCGGTGTCGATCAGGACCGCGTCGACCTTGGTGTCGATGCCGCGCTTGACCGCGTCGAACGCGACACTGGCCGGGTCGGCACCCTCCGGCCCACGGACCACCTCGGCGCCGACCCTGGTCGCCCAGGTCGTCAGCTGGTCGGCGGCGGCGGCCCGGAAGGTGTCCGCCGCACCCAGCAGCACACTGCGCCCGTCGGCCACCAGCACCCGGGCGATCTTGCCGCAGGTGGTGGTCTTGCCGGCACCGTTGACCCCGACGACCAGCACGACGCTCGGCTCACCGGAGGTGTTCAACGCCCGGTCCAGCTGCGGATCCAGGGCGGCGACCAGCTCCTCGGTGAGCAGCGCCCGCAGCTCGTCGGCGCTGCGGGTGCCCAGCACCCGGGTGCGTTCGCGCAGCCGGTCGACGATCTGGCGGGTCGCGTCGATGCCGACGTCGGCGGAGATCAGGCTCTCCTCGATCTCCTCCCAGACATCCTCGTCGAGCCGGTCCCGGGAGAGCAGGCTGAGCAGACCCTTGCCGAGCAGACCCTGCGACCGCGACAGCCGGGTCCGCAGCCGGACCAGTCGACCGGCGGTCGGCTCGGGCCGCTCCAGCACCGGCCCGGTCGGCGCGACCGGCTCGGCCGGGGCCTGGTCGGGCTCCGCCGGCGGTGCCGGCGGACGCTGCTCGACGGCGATGCCGGCCGGCCGTTCACCCTCGTCGACCACTGGGGGCCGCTGCTGCGGCCCGACCTCGCCGGGGGTCGTCGGCGGCGCTGGTGGCAGCGGCGGCTGCCGGCGCAGGCGGGGCACCACCAGCCCCAGGCCGGCGAGCAGCAGCACGCCGAGCAGGATCGCGGCGAGGACGAGGTAATCCATGCGGAAATCCTGACAGATGGCTGTCGGCGCGTCCCGCCCACCGTACCCAATTGGGCCCCGACGCCCACGGTTTACAGTGTCGCCGGCAGATCGTACGGTCGCGGGCCTGGGTACCCGGGCCAGGTCGCGGGTACAAAGGGACCGATCACCCGGGCTCGCGAAAGGTCGACCATGTTCCGACGTACCACCGGCGCGGCGTCCGCCACGCCCACGGCGGCCCTGCGGCCCGTGCCGACGGCGACCTCGCGGCCCGTGCCGACGGCGACCCTGCGGCCGTTGCGGTGACCGGGGCCGTCCCCGGCCCGGCCCAGGCCGACCGGCCGGTGCCCGACGACCACACCGCCGGGCCACCCCAACTGCTGGTCGGCCCGCTGCTGCGGCGGGTGGTCGCCGACCGGGCGACGATCTGGGTGGAGACCAGCGCTCCGACCACCGTACGGGTGGTCACGGACGGCCCGGCGGGTGGTGCCGCGGCCACGTTCAGCGCGTTCGGGCACCACTACGCGCTGGTCGTCGTCGACGGGCTGCCGCCCGGGACCAGCACCCGCTACCAGGTCCTGCTGGACGACCGGCAGGTCTGGCCGGAGCCGGACCAGCGGTACCCGGCGAGCGTGATCCGGACCCGCCGGGCCGACGACGCAGACCAGCAGGTGCGGTTGCTCTTCGGTTCCTGCCGGGAGACCACCCAGCATTCCACCGCACGCCGGCTGCCACCGGACGCGCTGGACTCCTACGCCCGCCGGTTGATGGAGCTGGACCCGGCCGACGACGCCTGGCCGGACCTGCTGATGCTGCTCGGCGACCAGGTGTACGCCGACGAGACCTCGCCGGTGATCCGACGGTTCCTGCGCCACCGTCGCCGACACCGGGGGCTGCCGCCCGGTGCGCCGGACGACCAGGTGGTGAGCTTCCCCGAGTACACCCGGTTGTACCTGGAGTCGTGGCGGGATCCGGAGATCCGCTGGCTGCTGTCGACCGTACCGAGTGTGATGATCTTCGACGACCACGAGGTGATCGACGACTGGAACACCTCGGCCGCGTGGCGGGCCGAGATGCGCGGAGAGGCCTGGTGGGCCGAACGGATCAGCAGCGGGCTCGCCTCATACTGGGTGTACCAGCACCTTGGCAACCTGAGCCCGGACGAGATCGCCGCCGATCCGGTCTACCGGGCGGTCACCGGCGTCGAGGACGCCACCGAGGTGCTGCGGGAGTTCGGCACGCGGGTGGACGCCGAGGCCGACGTGGCACACGACCAGCGCCAGTGGTCCCAGGTGCAGTACCAGTGGAGCTACGCGCTGGACCTCGGCCGGACCCGGGTGGTCGTGCTCGACAACCGGTGCAGCCGGGTGCTGCGGCCCGGGGCCCGCAGCATGCTGCCGGCCGGCGAGTGGGCGTGGTTCACCGACCAGGTGCACGGCGACTACGACCACCTGGTCGTCGGCTCGTCCCTGCCGTGGCTGATGCCGCACGGCATCCACCACCTCGAAGCCTGGAACGAGAAGCTCGCCGACTCACCGCGTCGCACGGTGGCGACGGTCGCCGAGTGGCTGCGCCAGAGCGTGGATCTGGAGCACTGGGCCGCCTTCCAGCGCTCCTTCGACGCCCTCGGCCAACTGTTCGCCCGGGTCGGCTCCGGGCAACGCCAGACCGCCGAAGCCGGTGCTGGTGCCGGTGCCACACCGCCGGCCCGGGTGGGTGCCGGGCCGGCGTACCCGCCACCGGCGTCGATCAGCGTGCTCTCCGGTGACGTGCACCACTCGTACGTGGCCCGCGCGGCGCTTCCCGGCGAGGTGCACACCCCGGTGCACCAGCTGACCTGTTCGCCGATCCACAACCAGGTACCGGCGGCGATGCGTCCGCTGATGCGGCTGGGCTGGTGGCGGGGTCCGGCGACGGCGGTACGCGCGTTGGCGCGCGCCGCCGGGCTGCCCGCGCCGTCGCTGCGGTGGCGCAAACTCGACGGGCCGTACTTCGGTAACGCGGTGAGCACCCTGGTGCACGACGGCCCCGCCGCCGAGGTGCTCCTCGAAGGCACTGGCAAGGACGGTCAGCTGCGGACGGTGGCGCGACGGCGGCTCACTGATCCGCCGCCGCGCTGACCTCCACCGGGGCGCTGACCTCCACCGGGGCGCTGTCGTCCTCGACCGGGGTGCCGACCTGCGTCGCTTGGCCTGCCTGGGTCGGGGCGGGCCGGGACTCGTCGGCGGACTTCAGCCGCTGGCTGATCACCTGGGTCACCCCGTTGCGCATGGTGACGCCGTACAACGCGTCCGCCACCTCCATGGTGCGCTTCTGGTGGGTGATGATGATCAGCTGGCTGCGGTCGCGCAGCTGCGCCATCAGGGTGATCAGCCGGCCGAGGTTGACGTCGTCCAGGGCCGCTTCGACCTCGTCCATGATGTAGAACGGGCTCGGCCGGGCCCGGAAGATGGCCACCAGCATCGCGACCGCGGTCAGCGAGCGTTCCCCGCCGGACAGCAGCGACAGCCGCTTGATCTTCTTCCCGGGTGGCCGTGCCTCCACCTCCACCCCGGTGGTCAGCAGGTCGTCGGGGTCGGTGAGCACCAGCCGACCCTCCCCGCCGGGGAACAGCACCGTGAACACCTGCTCGAACTCGCGGGCGGTGTCGGCGTACGCGCTGGCGAAGACCTCCAGGATCCGGGCGTCCACGTCCGAGACCACGGTGAGCAGGTCCTTGCGGGTCGCCTTGAGGTCCTCCAGCTGGTCGGACAGGAACTTGTAGCGCTCCTCCAGCGCGGCGAACTCCTCCAGCGCCAGCGGGTTGACCTTGCCGAGCAGGGCCAGTTCCCGCTCGGCCTTGGCCGAGCGCTTCTCCTGGGTGGCCCGGTCGAACGGCACCGGGACAGGCTCCGGTCTGCCGTCGGCGGCGGCCGCCGCCACCTGGGCCTGCGTCGGCGGCACCGGCTGATGCGGACCGTACTCGGCCAGCAGCGTCTCCACGTCCAGGGAGAAGTCCTCGGCCGCCTTGGCTTCCAGCTGCTCGATCCGCAGCCGTTGCTCCGCGCGGGCCACCTCGTCGCGGTGCACCGCGCTGGTCAGCCGCTCCAACTCGGCCCCGAGGCGTTTCGCCGCGCCGCGTACCTCCTGCAGCTCGGCTTCCCGCGCGGCCCGCGCGCCGGCGATCTCGTCGCGGGTGCGGGCCGCCTCGACCAGCGAGTCGGCCAGCCGGCCGAGCGCGAACCGGGCACCGGCGGTGACCGCCCGGGCGATCTGCGCACCCCGGGCACGGGCGGCCCTGCGTGCGGCGGCCCGTTCCCGCGCGGCCCGTTCGGCCGCCGCCTGCCGCAGCAGCGAGTCGGCCCGGCCGGCGATCGACGAGACCCGCTCCTCGGCGGTACGGACGGCGAGCCGTACCTCCATCTCGTTCTGCCGGGCACCGGGCAGCATCGCGGCGAGTTCGTCACGCTCCGCTGTCGACGGATCCTCGTCGATCGGTGTCGCTTCGGCCAGCTCCAGCCGCTCCTCCAGCTCCGCCAAGGTGGCCAGGTCCCGTTCCCGGGCCTCGGTGGCCTTGTCCCGCGACGCGGCCAGGCGCTGCGCCTCGGCGTGCGCCGACCGGGCGGCGGCGCCGAGTTCGGCCAGCCTGCGGGCGGCGGCGTTGCGTTGGCCTTCGGCCTGCCGGCGGGCGGCGGCGGCCTCGGCGACCTGTTCCTTGCACTCCGCCGCGCGCTGGCGTGCCTCGGCCAGCTGCGCGCTGAGCTCGGTGGCGGCCGCCTCGGCGGTCAGCCGGTTGGTGCGGGCCTCTTCGACCGCCGCCTGCACCTCGATGAAGCTCGGTGCCTTGGCGGAGCCACCGGCGGCGCTGTACGCCCCCACGATGTCGCCGTCGGGGGTGACCGCCCGCAGCTGCGGATGGTCGGCGACGGCCCGGGTGGCGGCGGCCAGGTCGGCGACCAGGATCACGTCGCGCAGCGCCCAGTGCAGGGCCGGCCGCAGCTGCTCGGTGCAGGTGATCACGTCGGGGGCCCAGGTCGCGCCGGCCGGCAGCGCCGGCCGCAGCGCGTCGGCCGAGCCGATCATGCCGGGCCCGGCCGCGCCGGCCACGACCAGGGCGGCCCGGCCCGAGTCCTGGATCTTCAGCAGCCGCATCGCCTCGGCGGCCTCGTCGACGCCGGTGACCGCGACCGCGTCGGCCAGTGCGCCGAGCGCCGCCGCCAGCGCCGCCTCGTGGCCGGGGGCGACCGTCAACATGCTGGCCAGGCTGCCCAGCAGACCGGGTACCTGGTCGGCGCGGGCCAGCAGCTCACCGGCGCCGTCGGCCCGACGCAGCCCCATCGCCAGGGCGTCCTCGCGGGCCTTCCAGGTGGCCGCTTCCTTCTCGGCCCGCCGCTCGGCGTCGGAGAGTTCGCGGACCTGCGCGGCGGCGGCGTCGTGCGCGGCGACCGCCTCGGCGTGCCGGGCGTCGAGATCGGCGTTGTCCCGGTCGGCCTCGGTGGACGACTCGGCGGCGAGGTCCAGCTCCTGCTGGGCGTGGTCGGCCCGCAGCTGGGCGTCGGCGTGCGCGGCGGTGAGCCGGGCGATCTCCTCGGCGGAGCTGGAGGTGCGGGCCCGTGCGGAGTTGACCTGGCCGGTCAGCCGGGCCAGGCCCTCCCGCCGGTCGGCGATCGCCTTGGCCGCCGCGACCAGCGCCCGTTCGGCCTGCGCCAGCTGGGCTTCGAGCTGCTGGCGGCCCTCCACCGCCTCGGCGAGCCGGATCTGGTCCTCGGTGAGCGCGGCCCGCAGTTCCTCCTCCTGCTCACGGATCCGTTCCGCCTCGGCGGTGAGCTGGTCCGGGTCCCGGCCGGGTCGTTCGTCGTCGGGCAGCACCGACAGGTGGCGCAGCCGCTCGCCGGCCAACTGCTCGGTGGAGCGGAACCGTTCCTGCAGGGCGGCGAGCTTGTACCAGGTGTCCTGGGCGGCGGCGAGCAGCGGCGCGTCCTCGGCGAGCGCGGCCTCCAGTTCGGCGAGCCGGCTCTGCACCTCGGCGTGCTCGGTCTCCACCTCGGCACGCCGCTGCCGCAGCGCCGTCTCGTCGGCGATCTCCTTGTCCAGAGTGGTCCGTAGGGTGGTGAGGTCGTCGGCGAGCAGCCGCAGCCGGGCGTCGCGCAGGTCGGCCTGGATACCGGCGGCCCGCCGCGCCACCTCGGCCTGGCGGCCCAGTGGTTTGAGCTGGCGGCGCAGCTCCGCGGTCAGGTCGGTCAGCCGGTCCAGGTTGGTCTGCATCGCGGTGAGCTTGCGCAGCGCCTTTTCCTTGCGCTTGCGATGCTTGAGTACGCCGGCCGCCTCCTCGATGAAGGCCCGCCGGTCCTCCGGTTTGGCGTGCAGTACGGCGTCGAGCTGCCCCTGGCCGACGATGACGTGCATCTCGCGGCCGATACCCGAGTCGGACAGCAGCTCCTGGATGTCGAGCAGCCGGCAGGAGTTGCCGTTGATCTCGTACTCGCTCTCACCGGAGCGGAACATCCGGCGGGTGATCGACACCTCGGTGTACTCGATCGGCAACGCCCCGTCGGTGTTGTCGATGGTCAGGGTCACCTCGGCCCGGCCCAACGGTGCCCGACCGGCGGTTCCGGCGAAGATGACGTCCTCCATCTTGCCGCCGCGCAGCGCCTTGGCACCCTGCTCGCCGAGGACCCAGGCGATGGCGTCGACGACGTTGGACTTGCCGGAACCGTTGGGACCGACCACGCAGGTGATCCCGGGTTCCAGCTTCAGGGTGGTGGCGGAGGCGAAGGACTTGAAGCCCTTCACCGTCAGGCTCTTGAGATGCACGGTCCGATTCCTCGTCCGACGGGTCGCCGGGCGGCCGTCAGTCCTGGTCAGTCGGCCGTCAGTCCTGGTCAGTACCGCACAGGCTAACCTGTCGCCGCTCCTGCCAGCGGATACGTAGGGTGTCGGCGAGCCGGGGCCGGCGGGACGACCCGGAGCCGGGAGGCGACCCGGGACAAAAAGCTGCGCGCCGCCACTGATGTGTCGGCGCGCGGTGTGGTGCCTTCGATCGTCGGTCCGGGCACTGGCGGTGGGCGCCGGCCGTCACCGGCGCCCGTCGGGATCAGGTGAGTGCGGGCTCCGCAAGCCGCAGCAGGTCGTCGGATTCGGCGACCGCCGCAGCGAGCCGGTCGTTCTCGGCCCGCAGCCGGGTGATCTCGAACTCCAGTGCCTGTACCCTGGCACGCAATCTGGTGACCTCGTCGAGCAGGCGCCGGTCGGGTGCCGCACCAACGTGGCCGTAGAGGGCCTTCGCCATTTCGTCTCCTTGTAATGCGCTGCCGGAAAGGCCGGCCAACGCGCGCCCGTGAATCCTCGCGACTGTCAACCCTCGGGCATGCGAGGGCACGACTGGGCGCGACTGGCGACACCCCTATGTTCCGCCGAAGTCATCGCTTCGTCAAGTTCCACCAGACGAGGATCACCACATCATCTACCGAATCTATCGCCCAAAAGGTACGAAGGGCGGCGGTTTTGCGGCACAGGTCACACCAGCCTCACCCTCCGTACGGGCGGCTCCGGGTGACGACCTGCCCGCCTTATCTCTTCCTTAGCGGGATCGCCGGTTTCCCTTAGCACCGTTGCCGATCGTCCCTATCGGTCCGTAGCGTCGCATCCCGGCCCATGCGCCCCGGGCGACTCCGGCCCGCGCCGCCGATCACCCTCACCACGCGGAGGAACGTACGTTGTACCGGCGCAACGATCCGGTCGATGGCTACCAACCGGACGGGCCTGTGCCGCCCGCCGCTGGCCTTTCCGGGCACCCTGACCCCGCCTGGGACGACGACCGGCTCGGGCAGGCCTCCTGGCGCGACCATCTCGACCCCGGCTGGCAGCCTGGGCCCGGTCACCACCACGATCACGGCCAGGCCGGACACCAGCCGGCGGGGTACGACCAGGCCGGGTACGAGCTGGCCGGTCGCGACCAGGCGGGGTACGACCAGGCGGGGTACGACCAGGCCGGGTACGAGCTGGCCGGGTACGACGGTTACGGCCAGACGGGCTACGGCCACGACGGGTACGCCCCGCTGCCCACCGCCAGCTACGACGTGGACGCCACCGGCGGTTACGGATACGACCAACCCGGCGGATACGACCACACCGGCAGCGACCACTACGGCCTCGACGCGACCGCCGGATACCAGCTCGACAACGGCGGACACCGCCTCGACCACAGCGGTCACGACCAGGACCACACCGGCGCCCACGACGCCAGCGGGTGGCTCGACGGCGACGACGGACAGCACGACGGCCGGGCCGACGACGACACCGTCGTGCACCGGGCGAGCCGGCGCCGGGGACGGCGTACCGATGATGTCGACGACGCGGACGGACCGGACAGCGGCCGACGGCGGCGTGGTGTCCCCGGACCGGTCGCCCTGGCCGCCCTCGTCGCGGTCCTGCTGGTCGCGATCGGCGGCGGAGCGGCGCTGCTGCGCGGCGGGTTCACCGCCGACACCGGCTCAGGGACCGGCGGGGGCGGGGTCGCGGCCTCGGGCGGCGCCACCGTCACCGACCCGCCGCTGGACACCACCGCTGCCACGGCCGAACCGCAGATCGGCGACCCCGAAGCCCGGGCCGAACTCGGCCCGGCCCCGACCCCCACCAGCGCGCAGCCCTCCTCCGCCGCGCCGCCGCCCGCCCCCGATCCGGTACGCACCACGGAGCCGGCGGCGCCCGCACCGACCCGGACCACCCCTGCCACACCGGCCCGGACCAGCGCAGCGCCGCCGTCATCGGCCACCGGCGGCGGCGGAAACCTGGAACAGCAGGTCCTGGCGATCGTCAACCAGGAACGCGGAGCGAACGGCTGCGGACCGGTCACCATCAACACCCGGTTGTCCGAAGCGTCCCGGTTGCACAGCGAGGATCAGGCCGCCACCGACAACATGTCCCACGAGGGCAGCGACGGCAGTTCACCATGGGAACGTGCCGAGCGCGCCGACTACGAGCACGCGATCGGGGAGAACGTCGCGGCCGGTTACCCGACGGCGGAAGCGGTGATGGACGGCTGGATGAACAGTCCCGGACACCGGGCCAACATCCTCAACTGCGACGCGGTCGCGATGGGGGTGGGTACCGCTACCTCGGCGAACGGCACCCTCTACTGGACTCAGATGTTCGGCGCAGTGGCCTGACGCGCCTGACCGGCTGCTGCCGCCGGCCTGGTCCACGGTCGGGGCTGGCACCGCGGGCAGCTGAACGACGAACGGTTCATGAACGCCTCGCGGCGGATCAGGGCACCGCAACGCCGGCACGGCCGGTCCTGCTGCCCGTACACGTTCAGTGCCCGGTCGAAGTAGCCGCTACGCCCGTTGACGTCGACGTACAGGGCGTCGAAACTCGTCCCGCCCTGGACGATCGCCTCGGTCAGCACGTCGCGTACGTGACCCAGCAGCCGGGTGACCGTCGCCGGGGGGAGGCGATCGGTCGGCCGGGTGCCGTGCAGCCTGGTCCGCCACAACGCCTCGTCGGCGTAGATGTTGCCGATCCCGGAGATCAACGACTGGTCCAGCAACGCCCGTTTGATCTCGGTCCGACGCTGGCGCAGGGCCGCGACGAAGGCAGCATCGGAAAAGTCCGGGTCGAGCGGATCGCGGGCGATGTGCGCGATCTCCGCCGGCAGGTCGGCGCCGCCCGCCGACACGGCCAACCCACCGAACGTACGTTGGTCGACGAAGCGCAGCTCTGGGTCGCCGTCGGCGAACTCGAACCGGACCCGCAGGTGCACCTCGTCGGGTGCCGCCGCCGGCTGTAGCAGCAACTGCCCGGACATGCCGAGATGGCCCACCACCGCATCGCCGGAGTCCAGCGGCAGCCACAGGTACTTGCCACGGCGGCGGACGTCGAGAATCTGGCAGCCGACCAGGGTCGCGGCGAAATGCGCCGGCCCGGGCAGGTGCCGGCGTACCGCCCGGGGGTGCCGGACATCGACGGCGGCGAACCGGCGACCGACGATCCAGCCGGCGAGCCCCCGGCGAACCGTCTCGACCTCGGGCAGCTCAGGCATCGCGCGCCTCATCGGGCTCAACAGATCCACCTGGCTCGGTGGCTCCAGCTGGCTCGGTGGCTCCAGCTGGCTCGGTGGCTCCAACTGGCTCCACCGGCTCAGCTGGCTCAGCCGACCCGCCGGCTCCGGCCGCCGTGACCGGCTCGACCGGTAGCGCCTCGACCATCTGCGCGGACAGGGTCCGCCAGGCGGCTTCGGCGGCCCGCTGCTCGGCCTCCTTCTTGCTGCGGCCCTCGGCTCCGCCGTACCGCTGCTGAGCGACGATCACCCAGGCGGTGAAGGTCTTGGCGTGGTCCGGCCCCGCGTCGTCGATGCGGTACTCGGGCACGCCCAGGCCCAGCGTCGCGGTCAGCTCCTGCAGGCTGGTCTTCCAGTCCAGGGCGGCACCCCGGCGGGCCGACTCGGCCATCAACGGGTCGAACAGCCGGTGGATCACGATCGACGCGGTGTCCAGGCCGTACTGCAGGTAGATCGCACCGAGCAGCGCCTCCAGGGTGTCGGCCAGGATGCTCGCCTTGTCCCGGCCGCCGGTGCTCTCCTCCCCCTTGCCCAGCAGCAGGTACGGGCCGAGGCCGTGCGGGCCGAGCGAGCGGGCGACCTCGGCCAGGGCACGCATGTTGACCACGCTGGCCCGCAGCTTGGCGAGCTGACCTTCGGGCAGGTCCGGGTGGTTGTGGAACAACGCCGAGGTGATCACCACACCGAGCACGGAGTCGCCGAGGAACTCCAACCGCTCGTTGGTCGGCAGACCACCGTTCTCGTACGCGTACGAACGGTGGGTCAACGCGCGTTCCAGCAGGTCGACATCGAACGCGACACCGAACGCGGCCTCCAGGTGGGCCACCGGCGGGCGCGCGGACTGATCGTTGCTCATGGTGACACCTCGTATTGGTCGGCGAGCGTCCGGGCGATGTCGTCGAGGCTTCGGGCGACCGACGCGGTGACCTGCGCCCGGTGCAGGTCGGCGGCGAGCACGATCCCGGAGGCGAGATCCGCCCCGGTGGCCGCCCCGTGGCAGATCACCACGGTGCCGGCCACGCCGAGCAGCGTCGCGGCCCGTGGGGCCAGGCGGCCCGGCTCCGGTCCGCCGGCCATCGCGTACGCGCCCTCGATGCCTTTGAGCAGGACGTTGCCGGTGAACCCGTCGGTCACCACGACGTCGGCGGCGTGACCGAGGGTGACGTCGTGGCCCTCGACCAGCCCGACGTAACGGCCATCGGCGGCCATCGGCGACGTCCGCAGGTGGCTGTCCGCGCCGCGTCGTGCCCGGTCGCCCTTGCCCGGCTCGGCCCCGATCGACAGCAGCCCGACCCGGGGCCGCGCCACGTCGAGGCGGGCCGCCGCGTAGGCCGCGCCGAACAGCGCGTGCTGGGCAAGGGTGGCGGGCCGGGCCTCGACGCTGGCGCCCACGTCGAGCAGCACCACCGGACCGGCGACGGCGGGTACGACAGCGACCAGCGCGGGTCGGCGTACGGTGGGCCAACGGCCCAGGCCGAGCGCGGCGGCGGTGACGATCTCGCCGCTGGAGCCGGCGGAGACCACCGCGTCGGCGGTGCCGTCGGCGACGGCGGCGACGCTGGCGGCGATGGTGCTGCCAGGGCGGGCACCGGGGCGCACCGGATGCGTCGGCGCGGCGTCGGGCCGCCCGGCACCGTCGCGGCCCGATCGGCCGACAGCAGCGATCGGACGTACGGTGATCCGGTGCCGCTGCCCCGTGGGCAGTGCGGCACGCACCTCGTCGGCGACGTCCGGTGGACCGACGAGCAGCAGGTGAAGATCGGGATCAGCGCGGCAGGCACGCAGAGCGCCGTCAACCACGACGGCGGGTGAACCATCCCCGCCGAGGAGGTCGACGGCGATCCGCGAGGTGCCCGGGTCCACGGCGGTGCCGGCCGGGCCAGGCTGGCCGGCCCGTTCCCGGGCCGGCGCACCAGGCGTTCGCCAGTGGGGCCGCGCCGCCCGGTCGGAGACCGGCGGCGTCACGGCGACCGGATCAGACCTCGATGACCTGGCGGCCGTTGTAGGTGCCGCAGACGGCGCAGGCGGTGTGCGGCAGCTTCGCGGACTTGCACTGCGGGCAGTCCACGGTCACCACTGCCGAGGTCTTCCACTGGGACCGACGGGAGCGGGTGTTGCTGCGGGACATCCGGCGCTTGGGAACGGCCACGGTTCTTACTCCTCTTGGCGGGTCAGTTGCGACAGGCCGGCCCATCTCGGGTCGACCTCCTGGTGGCTGTGGTCGTCCGGCAGCTCGTCCCAGTGCACTCCGCATTCGGAGCACAGCCCGGGACAGTCGAGCCGGCAGAGCGGGTTGGTCGGCAGCGCCAGCACCACCGCGTCCCGCAGCGCCGGCTCCAGGTCGATCAGATCGCCCTGCAACCGGCCCACCTCGTCGATGTCGGTCGTCTCGTCCGTGGTGCTGTTCTCGTACGCGTACAGCTCCTGGATGGTGACGGTCAGCGCCTCGTCGATCGTGCGCAGGCACCGCCCGCACTCGCCGGTGACCGGTCCGCTGACCGTCCCGGAGACGAGGACCCCTTCGGAGACCGACTCGAGCCGCAGGTCGAGGCTCAGGTCGGCACCCTCGGGGACGCCGTTCATCTCCAGCCCGAGGTCCGCCGGCGCGGGTACCACCCGGCTCACGGTACGCAACGCGCCAGGGCGGCGCGGCAGTTCCCGGGTATCGAGAACGAGCGGCGACCTGGGGTTGAGTTGGTTCGACGAGTGATTGCGCATAGTCAGACTCCGGCCTGGTAGAGGCCGACAAAGTAGGTTACCCGAGCGGTGGTGGCAACGTCGAATCGGGCCGCCGCTCCGTCTCGGCCGGGCCGGGCCCGCCACCTGGCGGGTACGGCGCGACGACAGGTCTAGAACGGCAGCGGCCGCTCACCTTCCTCGCCGCCGGCGAAGGTGCCGATCTCCCGCAGCGCGTGCATCTTGTCGCGGCCGCGTTCGATCGAGGCCAGCGCCCGGGTCAGGAACTGCTCGAAGTTCGCCAGCGCGGTGTCGACGTAGTCGTCGACCTCGGCCCGCAGCCGCTGCGCCTCGGCACGTGCCTCGGCGACGATGCGGGCACCCTCGTGCTCGGCGGAGACGGTGATCTCGTTGACCGAGACCAGCCGGGCGTGTTCCGCCTCGCCCTCGCTGATGATCCGGTCGGCCTCCCGCTTGCCGGCCTCCATGATCTTGTCCCGCTCCTCCAGCAGCGCGGCGGCCCGGCGGATGTCGCCCGGCAACTCGGCCCGCAGCTGGTCCAGCACACCGATCATCTCGGCCCGGTCGAGCATGCAGTTGTTCCGGGACATCGGCACCGCCCGCGCGGTCTCCACCATCGCGATGATCTCATCGATGCGGTCGAACGGATCCACCAGCATCTCACTCCCTGTTGTCGGCGGGTCGACCCAACATGATGTCAAGGCCGGGCCAGGACGTCATCATCGCAACAGCCGGACCGATCGGCTCTGCCGTCAATGATGCGATTCCGGTGCCGGGCGGTCCATCCCCGCCCCCGGCCCGGCGCGTCGCCCCGCCGACCGGTGAGCTCGGCTCAGCGCTGCCAGACCCACCGCGCGTGGTCAGCTCGGCGCCGCCGGCGGGGTCGTCACCCGCGCGATCAGCCGGTCGTAGACCACGTCAGGCAGGTGGGCCGACACGTCGCCACCCCACTTGGCGACCTCTTTGACCAGGCTGGAGGAGAGGAACGAGTACAGCGGGTTCGTCGGCATGAACAGGGTCTCCACACCGGCCAGGCCGATGTTCATCTGGGCCATCTGCAACTCGTAGTCGAAGTCGCTGACCGCGCGCAGCCCCTTGACCACCACCTCGGCCTGCTGGGTCCGGCAGAAGTCGACCAGCAGCCCCCGGAACGACGCCACCCGCACGTTGCGGTACGTCGCGGTGACCTCGTTGAGCATTGATATCCGCTCATCTATGGTGAACAGCCCCGCCTTGGACTGATTGATCAGGACACCCACGATGACCTCGTCGAACAGCCGGCTGGCCCGGCCGATGATGTCGAGGTGACCGTTGGTGACCGGGTCGAACGAGCCGGGGCACACCGCGCGTCTCATGATCGCCGACCGTACCAAAGCATGGTCTCGCCGTACCGCCGCCCGCGCTCGGCAGTGATGCCTTCCACCCAGCTCAGCGCCGGCCCCCGGGTCGACCGCTCGACCACCACCACGGCGTGCGGGGCGAGCCAGCCGCCGGCGACCAGGCGGGTCAGCACCGTCTGCAGCTCGGCGTCGGTCACCGCGTACGGCGGGTCGGCGAAGACCACGTCGTAGCCGGCTCCCTCCGGCGGCTCGGCCAGCACGGTGGCGACCTTGGCGGCGACCAACCTGGCGTCGGCGGCGGCGCCCAACACGGCGATGTTGTCCCGGATGGTGCGGGCCGCGCGCGGCGCCGACTCCACCAGCAGTACGTGGGACGCGCCGCGCGACAGCGCCTCCAGCCCCACCGCGCCGCTACCGGCGTAGAGGTCGGCGACCCGCGCCCCGGCCAGCTCGGTCATCGCGTCGAGGGCGCTGAACAACGCCTCGCGTACCCGGTCGGAGGTGGGGCGGGTCTGCTCGCCGGGTGGCGCGGCGATGCGCCGGCCCCCGTACCGGCCCGCGATGATCCGGGTCATGGGTGGCGGACTCCTGCGGCGCCTGGTGCGGTCATGTCCCGGACGCTAGCTGATCCTCCGTACCGGCACCGAATCCGACCAGAAAGACACTTTCGAGTCGCTGACCAGCGTTAACAACTGTTGCGAGAGTGACGATTGAGGCGACAAAAACTACCCATGCCGCCAAAGAACAGCACGTTGCGTATATCGATTGTCTCGACTCGACAACATCATCCTTAGCTTGTCCTGTGGGTCACCACGGCACTTCAGGAGCCGCTAAGGTCTGGCGCTGTACCGGTGGGACACGCCGGTCGCACGATGCGGGGAGTCGTCGCACCAGCCACCAGTCAGTCGTTCTCCAGCGGGTGGTCCGCCCCTGCACCGTGCCCTGAACCCCTCACTCAGGAGTACGTGTGAACCGTCTGAAGTCTCCGCTTCGGCGCGCCCTGGCCATCGCGGCCGGCGCGACGATCGGCCTGGTCGGTGCGGTGGTCATGGCCGCCCCCGCCAGCGCCCACTACACCGCGCCGACCGGCAGCGCCTACTGCGACACCACGACCGGGGAGTGGGAGATCACCTGGAGTGTGCGCAGCGAGTGGCACTTCAGGGCGACCAAGTTCCGGCTGAACGCGGTCTACCACACCCCGGCTGACACCACGCTGGACGGCATCGCCCGGACCCCGATCCGGGACGGCTACCCGTACAGCGTCAGGAAGGCCATCGTCGGCACGCAGCGGGTGCCGGGCACCACCACCAAGGCGACGCTGGCGGTCAAGGGCGCCTGGAACGACGGCTACGCCGAGCAGGACTTCCGCAAGGGTGAGATCGAGCTCGGCGGCGACTGCGCCGTCGACACCCCCGAATCGCCGTCGCCGAGCCCGTCGCCGGACGAGTCGCCGTCGCCGAGCCCGTCGCCCGATGTCACCCCGACCCCGGACGTGCCGGACCCGGTCGTGATCCCGGCGGCCAGCTTCCTGTCCGACTGTGAAGGCACCGTCTGGGTGACGGTCAGCAACGGCGAGGACGCCACCGAGTCGGTCGACCTGACCGTCACCGCCGGCGAGTTCTCCGAGACGTACACCCTGGAACCGGGCCAGAGCAAGGACGACATCCAGGTTCCCGGCGACGGCGGCCCGGTCACCGTGACCAACGGTGAGGAGCTGGTGGGCGACCCCTACGAGTGGGTCGAGCCGGAGAACTGCGTCGAGCCGGGCGAGCCCGAGGGCGGCTACGAGTCCACCTGTGACCAGCTGGTCGTCGGCTTCGCCAACCCGGAGGACGGCGAGGCGTTCACCGTCACCCTGACCCCGAGCGAGGGCGACGTCGTGACCGTCACCGTCGAGCCGGGTGTCACCGAGGTCGTCGAGTTCGACGCCGCCGAGGGCTTCGAGGTCCACGTGGTCAGCGAAGAGTGGGAGCTCGACGAGACCATCGCCTGGGAGCTGCCGGAGGACTGTGACACCGGCGGCGAGGGCGGCGGCGAGCTGCCGGTCACCGGTGCCGCCGCGGGCGGGATCGCCGCTGGTGCCGTCGCGCTGCTGGTCCTCGGTGGCGGCCTGTTCTACCTGGCGCGTCGTCGACGGGTCACCTTCACCGCCTGAGTCCGGCCCACCGGGTCGTGACTGACTGACAGCCACCCCCGCACCACCCCTAGGAAGGGCGCCGATCATCCCCCCGGTCGGCGCCCTTCCGCATGTCCCGCGCCGGATCGCGAACCCTCCGGACAGCCCATGATCGCGACGATCTTGCACTTATCGAGGGACAAAGCCGACAAAAGTTCTCGATAAGCGCAAGATCGTCGCGATCATGGGAAGGAAAGACGGGTCAGCCCTTTTCGAGGTACTCGGCGCGTTCGTCGTCGACCAACGCGCCGACCCAGGCCGCCAGCGCCGGATACCGGTCCAGCTGCGGATCGTCGTCGAGCAACGCGATCGCCTCGGCCCTGGCCTGCCCGATCAGCTCGGCGTCGCGCAGCAGCGACAGCAGCCGCAGGTGGGAGCGGCGACCCGACTGGGTGGCGCCCAGGACGTCGCCTTCGCGGCGCTGCTCCAGGTCCAGCTCGGCCAGGCGGAACCCGTCGGTGGTCGACGCGACCGCGTCCAACCGCTCGCGGGCCGGCGTACCCTCGGCGGCGTCGGTGACCAGCAGGCACAGCCCGGCCGCCGTACCCCGACCGACCCGACCCCGCAGCTGGTGCAGCTGCGACACCCCGAACCGGTCGGCGTCCAACAGGATCATCACGGTGGCGTTCGGCACGTTCACCCCGACCTCGACGACGGTCGTGGCGACCAGCACGTCGACGTCACCGGCGGCGAAGGAACGCATCACGGCGTCCTTGACGTCGGCCGGCAACCGGCCGTGCAGCATCTCGATCCGCAGCCCGTGCAGCGGCCCGTCGGCCAACAGCGGCACCACCTCGGTCACCGCCAACGGTGACCGGCGGGCCCCAGGGTCGCCCCCGGCGGCGGGATCGTCGCCGGAAGGCTCCTCGTCGACGCCGGATCCGCCGGCCCCGGACCGTGCGCCGGCCCCGGACCCTGCGGCGTCGCCGATGCGCGGGCAGACCACGTACGCCTGATGGCCGGCGGCGACCTCCTCACGGACCCGCCGCCAGGCGCGTTCCAGGAACGCCGGCTTCTCCGCGGCCGGCACCACGTGCGAGGCGATCGGCGACCGGCCGCCGGGCAGTTGGGTGAGCGCGGAGACCTCCAGGTCGCCGTAGACGGTCATCGCGACCGTGCGCGGGATCGGGGTCGCGGTCATCACCAGCACGTGCGGCGGCTGCTCGGCCTTGGCCCGCAGCGCGTCCCGCTGCTCCACCCCGAACCGGTGCTGCTCGTCGACGACGACCAGGCCAAGGTCGGCGAAGTCGACGCCCTCGTACAGCAGGGCGTGGGTGCCGATCACGATGCCGGCGCGGCCGGCGCGGACCTCGTCCAGGGCGGCCCGGCGGGCCGCCGCGCCCAGCGAGCCGGTGACCAGCGTCACCCGGGTGCCGGCCGGGTCGCCGTCGAGTTCACCGGCCCGGCCGAGCGGGCCGAGCAGTTCCTGGATGCCCCGGTGGTGCTGGGCGGCGAGCACCTCGGTCGGGGCGAGCAGCGCCGCCTGCCCGCCGGCGTCGACGACCTGCAGCATCGCCCGTACCGCGCAGACGGTCTTGCCGGAGCCGACCTCGCCCTGCAGCAGCCGGTGCATCGGGTGCGCGGCGGCCAGGTCCGCGGCGATCTCCTCGCCGATGCGCCGCTGACCGTCGGTCAGCTCGTACGGCAGGCGGGCGTCGAAGGCGGCGAGCAGGCCGGCGTCGGTGCGGGGCCGGGGCCGCGCCGGCCAGTCGGCCGCGCGCAGCTTGCGCTGCACCAACGTCAGCTGTACGGCGAACGCCTCGTCCCACTTGAGTCGCCGGCGGGCCTGGAACAGCTCGACGTCGCTGGCCGGGCGGTGGATCTGCCGCAGCGCCGGGTGCAGTCCGAGCAGGTTGCGGCTGGCCCGTAACCCCGCCGGCATCGGATCCTCGGGTGGGGTGAGCACGTCCAGCACGGTGCGTACGCAGCGGGCGATCACCCAGGTCGGTACGGCGGCCGCCGCCGGGTAGACCGGGATCAGCGCCCCGGCGAACTCCTCCGCACCTTCCTCGGCGGCCACCTCGCCGTCGGCGGCACCGTCGCCGAGCAGCACGTACTCGGGGCCGTTGAGTTGGCGTACCCCCCGAAACTCGGTGACCTTGCCGGCGAACAGCCCCCAGCGGCCCGGTTTCAGGTCCCGTTCGCGCCAGGCCTGGTTGCCGAAGAAGGTCAACGTCAGGGTGCCGCCGGTGCCGTCCTCGACGACCACTTCGAGCAGTTTGCCGCGCCGTTGGCGCATCGGCCGTACGGTGGTCCGCCGCACCTGGCCCAGGACGGTGACCTGCTCCCCCACCTCCAGCGAGCGGATGTCGGTGTGTTCGCCGCGCTGGTCGTAGCGGCGCGGGAAGTGGTAGAGCAGGTCGCCGACGGTGTGCAGGTCGAGGTGGTCGGCCATCGCCTTGGCTGTCTTCGCGCCGAGGTTGACCGTCAGCGGAGTGTCCATCGTGCATGGCTGCGTCATCCGGCCCCCAACAACGGCTGTGTCATTCGATCCCGACCAGCAGCGGAAAGTGCGGCTGGCCGCCGACGACGGTGTGCACCTCGACGAACGGCCAGTGGCGGGCCAGGTGGGCGGTGAGCGCGTCGGCGAGACCGTCGGGGGCCTGCGCGCCGAGGATCAGGGTGGCCAGCTCCCCGCCGCCGCCGAGCAGCTGGTCGAGCAGGTTGCGGCAGGTGCCGGCCAGGTCGGTGCCGATCAGCAGCACCTCGCCCTCGACCAGGGCGAGGACGTCACCGGGGCGGCAACGGCCGGCGACGGTGAGCGCCTCGCGGGCGGCGAGGCAGACCTCGGCGTACCGGCAGGCACCGGCGGCCTCGGCCATCGCGATGACGTCGTCGGCGAAGCGGCGCTGCGGGTCGCGGACCGCGAGCGCGGCGAGGGCCTGCGCCGGGGACCGGGTCGGCACGACGGCGACGGTGACCCCGCCGGATTCGGCCTCGCGGGCGGCGAGCGCGGCGACGGCCTGGGTGTCCGGGTCGTTGGGCAGCACCACGACTTCGGTGGCGCCGGTGGCGCGGACGGCGGCGAGGAGTTCGGCGGTGGACGGGGAACCGCCGACTGCCACGGCGCCTTCGCCGGTGAACAGGGCGGCGAGGCCGTCGCCGGCGGCGACCACGACCGTGGCGCGGCTGGGCGCGACCGGGGGCGCGGCCTGGTCGGCGAAGCGGGTGACCGAGATCTGGTACGGCCGACCGGCGACGACGCCGGCCTCGATGGCGGCGCCGATGTCGTCGACGTGCACGTGCACGTTCCACACCGGAGGGTCGTCGCCGGTGCCGACGACGACCAGCGAGTCGCCGATGCCGGACAGGGTGGCCCGTAGCCGGTCGACGGCGTCGGCGGGCGCCTCGAGCAGGTACTGCACCTCGTAGGCGTACTCGTCGGAACCGGCCTCGCGGACGGTGACCGGCTCGCGGACGCTGACCGGCACGTGGGCGGGGGCGGTCGGCGACGGGTCGGCGGGCGCGGGGCGCGGTGGCGGGTCGGCGGCGTCGGCCACCACGGTGGCCAGGGCGTCGAGCAGCAGGCACAGGCCCCGGCCACCGGCGTCGACCACGCCGGCGCGGGCCAGCGCCGGCAGCTGGGTCGGGGTGGCGGCGAGGGCGTCGCGGGCGGCCGACGCGGCGGCCCGTACCACGGTGGGAAGGTCGTCGGAGCCGGTCCGGTCGGCGGCCCGCGCGGCTGCGGCGACCACGGTGAGCACGGTCCCCTCGACCGGGCGGGCGACCGCCGCGTAGGCGGCCTCGGCGGCGGCGGTCAGCGCTCCGGCGAGGGCCCGCCCGCGCACGACGGCGGTGTCGGTGAGCGCGTCGGCGATGCCGCGCAGGATCTGCGACACGATCACCCCGGAGTTGCCCCGGGCACCGAGCAGCGCGCCCCGGGCCATCAGCCGCAGCACCCGCCCGTGCGAGGTCTGCTCGCCCTCGGAGGAGTTGTCCAGGTCCAGGGCGAGGGCGTACTGCGCCGAGGTGAGGGTGAGGACCAGGTTGGTGCCGGTGTCGCCGTCGGGCACCGGGTAGACGTTGAGCGCGTCGATCTCGCCCTGGTGGCGGCGCAGGGCGGCCAGCCCATCCGCGCACCACCGCCGGACGGCGGCGGCGTCGAGGATGTCCAGCACGGCGCTGAGCCTACTGGGGCCGGCCGACAGCCGCCGCGAAGACGACACCGGGCCGGGTTGCGGCGCTGGCGGACGTACGGCGTCGGGGGCGATTGGTCGGCGGCCGGGCCGATCGGGTAACCTGAGCAGGTTGTCTGGGCGTACCGTGTCCCAGCGACCGGCGACCTGATGAACGACAAATCCCCAGGAGTATCCCGTGGCTAGCGTGTGCGACGTCTGTGGCAAGGGGCCGGGCTTCGGTCACAACGTGCCGTGGTCGAAGAAGAAGACCAACCGCCGGTGGAACCCGAACATCCAGACGGTGCGCACCCCGGCCGGTGGCGGCAACACCCGTAAGGTGAACGCCTGCACCTCCTGCCTGAAGGCCGGCAAGGTGGTCCGGGGCGCCTGAGCGCGCCACCCGCGATCCGACACTTCCGTAGCCGCCGGACCCACCCGGGTCCGGCGGCTACGTCTGTCACCGACCGAGTCTGTCACCGCATGACCGGTGCGGGTCGACCAGTCGGCGGTGTACGGGTCACCAGCCGCTGGTGAGCACCCGGCCGAAGGAGAGGCAGCCCGGCGAGTCCCGGTAGTAGCCGAAGTTGGGGATCCGGGCGTACCCGCAACTGCGGTAGAGCGCGATCGCCTCGGGCTGCTTGTCGCCGCACTCCAGGATGACCCGGCGACGGCCCTGACTGGCGGCGGAGCGTTCGACGGCGGCCAGCAGCGCCCGCGCCACCCCCCGGCCACGGGCGGCGTCGGTGACGTACATCCGCTTCAGTTCGGCGTCCTCGCCGGAGGTGCCGTGGCTGCGCCAGCCGGCGCAGCCGACCGCCTGCCCGTCGAGGTGGGCGAGGAGGAACGCCCCGCCGGGCGGGTCGAAGTGGGCCGGGTCGACCGGGGTGTCGTCGCCGCTGCCGCCGTACCGGGCGCCCAGATCGGCCAGGGCGGCGGTGACCAGGCGTTGCGCGACGGAGTCGGTGAAGCGGACCCGGCGAATCTCGACGCCGGTGGAGAGCAGTTCAGTCACGGGTAAAGGGTAGTGCGGCCGGCGAGCGGTGCTGCCGCCCGTCGACGGCGGGCGCCCTCGGCGCACGTGTCGGCTCAGCGGAAGTGCTCCCAGCCGGGGGCGCCCTGGTACGGCTGGCCGTCGATGGTCACCCCGGCGCCCTTGACCACGTGGCCGACCCGCCGCCACCCCTTCGGCAGCGGCAGATCCTCGGGGAACGTCGCGGCCAGGGCGTGATCGTCGCCACCGCCGAAGATCCACTGGTACGGGTCGACGCCGAGCGCGTTGGCGGTGTCGCGCATCTGCGGCGGCACCTCGAACGCCTCCCGCCGCAGGTCGATGCCGACCCCGCTGGCGGTGGCGACGTGGCCCAGGTCGGCGATCAGCCCGTCCGAGATGTCGATCATGGCGCTGGCGCCGACGTTCGCGGCGGCCGGTCCGGCGGCGTACGGCACCTCGGGGCGTCGATGCGCTTCCACGAGCAGCTTCGGTGACCGGAAGCCCCGGGAGAGCACCGTGTAGCCGGCGGCGGCGTAGCCGAGCCGGCCGGCGATGGCCAGCACGTCCCCGGCGTGCGCGCCGCTACGCAGCACCGGGGCCGCGCCGTGCAGGTCCCCGAGGGCGGTCACCGCGATCGTCAACGTCGGGCTGGCCGACATGTCACCGCCGACGACGGCCGCACCGACCTTGGCGGCCTCGTCGGACAGGCCGACGGCCAGGTCCTCGGCCCAGCCGGCGTCGGTCTCCGGCGGGGCGCAGAGCGCCACCAGCAGCGCGGTCGGCACCGCCCCCATCGCGACGATGTCGGCGAGGTTCGCGGCGGCGGCCCGGTGGCCGACGTCGACCGCGCTGGACCAGTCCCGCCGGAAGTGCCGGCCCTCGACGAGCACGTCCGTCGAGGCGACCACCCGGTTGTCGGTGCTGGCCACGACCGCCGCGTCGTCGCCGGGGCCGAGCAGCGTGGCGGCTCCCGGGTGTAGCCGCGCGGTGACCCGGGAGATGAGCCCGAATTCACCCGCCCGTGCCACATTCACCGGTCCACCTCGTTCATCATCGTCTCCACTCGGGCACCGTCATGAATCCGGCCTGCTCCGTACGGTAGTTTCACGTTCGGGCCGCTCCCGGGCGGCGGATAGGAGTCGGGTCGTGGTCCAGGCATACATCCTCATCCAGACCGAGGTCGGAAAGGCACGCGACGTCGCTGACGCGATCGCGGACATCTCCGGCGTGGTCCGGGTGGACGCGGTGACCGGGCCGTACGACGTGGTCGTGCTCACCGAGGCGCATACCGTGGACGAACTCGGGACGATGATAGTCAGCCGGGTCCAGATGGTGCCGGGCATCACCCGCACCCTGACGTGTTCGGTGGTACGACTGTAGTGAACGACCAGCTCAACCCCACTGCGCCCGAAACGGCGGCAGACGATCCGCCGGTCGCGGACCAGCCGGCGACCGGTGGCTCTGCTGCAGGCGGGCCGGACCGCACCACCCGGCAGGCGGCGATCTGGGCCACCGTGGTGGCCCTGCCGTTGACCGTCATCGTGGCGCTGGCCGCGTTCAGCCAGCTCAACCGGGCCGGCTCCGCCGACGGGCAGCCGGCCGGTGCCGACCCGTCGCCCTCGGCGTCGGCGTCCGTCGCGCCGGTGCCGACCACGCCGGTGCAGATGGCCGCTCCCGCACTGGACGACCGCGCCGAGGTCGTCTGCCGGGCGTTGCTGTCCCAACTTCCCGGTACGCTGCGCGACCTGCGCCAGCGGCGGGTCAGCGACGGCGCGGAGCAGAACGCCGCGTACGGCGAACCACCGATCACCGTCGCCTGCGGGGTGCCGCCCGCCGAGTTCGCCCCGACGGACCTGGTGTACGCGCTCGACGGGGTCTGCTGGCACGCCGCCGAGCAGCCCGACGCCACCGTGTGGACCACCGTCGACCGGGAGATTCCGGTGCGGGTGAGCGTGCCCGGGGCGTACGACGAACCGGGCCAGTGGGTGGCCGCGTTCGCCGACACGCTGATCGAGACCGTGCCCAGCGACGCGGACGCCGCCCCGCGCGGCTGCCGCGCCTGATCCCGGTCCTGCCGGGCTCGGTCCCGGCCGCCGGGTCTAGGCGGTCAGCGCAGCCCGGTCCCCCGGTTGAGCGCGGTACGGATCAGCCGGTCCACCAGCTTCGGGTACTCCAGGCCGGCCGCCGACCACATCCGGGGGAACATCGACGTCGGCGTGAAGCCCGGCATCGTGTTGATCTCGTTGAGGTAGATCTGGTTGTCGTCGGTGACGAAGAAGTCGACCCGGGCCAGGCCGGCGCAGTCCAGCGCGGTGAACGTCCGGCAGGCGTAGTCCTGCACCTGCCGGGTGACGTCGGCCGGCAACGCCGCCGGGATGTCGTACTCGCAGGAGTTGTCCAGGTACTTGGCCTCGAAGTCGTAGAACTCGTGGTCGGTGACCACCCGTACCTCGGCCAGCAGCGACGCCTCGGGGCCGCCGCCGGCCTCGCCCTCGATCACCCCGCACTCGACCTCGCGGCCGACGATCGCCGCCTCGACCAGCACCTTCGGGTCGATCTCCCGGGCGGTGGCGACCGCGGCGTCCAGGTCCGCCCAGTCGGAGACCTTGGTGATGCCGTACGACGAACCGGCCCGGGACGGCTTGACGAACACCGGCAGGCCGAGGCGCTCCTTGTCGGCGTCGCTGAGGCTCACCCCGGCGCGCAGCACCGCGTACGGTCCGGTCGGAATGCCCTCGACGGTGGCCAGCTTCTTGGTGAACTCCTTGTCCATCGCGGCGGCCGAGGCGAACACCCCGGCCCCGACGTACGGGATGCCGGCCATCTCCAGCAGCCCCTGGATGGTGCCGTCCTCGCCGTACGCGCCGTGCAGGGCGGGGAAGACGACGTCGACGCCGGCCAGGGCGGCCGCCGGGCCGTCGGCCGGGTCGAGCACCATGATCCCGTTGCCGGTCGGGTCGGCGGGCAGCACCACGGCCGCGCCGGACCGGTCGGTGATTTCCGGCAGTTGCCGGTCGGTGATGGCCAGCTGGCTGCCGTCGCCGGAGGTGAGCACCCACCGGCCGGCGCGGGTGATGCCGACCGGGACGATCTCGTACTCGTCGGTGTCCAGGGCGGCGAGGATGCTGCCGGCGCTGACGCAGGAGATCGCGTGCTCGGTGCTGCGGCCGCCGAAGACGATGGCGACGCGGGTCTTCCGTACGCTTGTCACAGGGGTGCCTTTCACTCGCGGCCTTCACACGCGCGCCAGGCAGAGTCAGGGGGACGCCCGGCGGTACGCGGGTTCACGTCTTCGCGCTCACGCGGCTGACCCTACTCTGCGTACCGACTCAGCGTGCCCTGACCGGCCCTGCTTCCTCCCGACGATGCGCTGTGTGACCGGCAGGTAGCTGACGACTCCGACCACCCCGTGCGGCAGGATGCGGTACGGGTCACGCCGCCGTCAGCCAGAAACGAACTCCGCCTCGACACAGTTGTTCTGTCCGTTGCTCCGGCTCGACGTGAACCACCGGGCCGCCGGGATCTCGCCAGCATTCATGGCCCGTCTTCCCCATCGCTTCCCTGATCGCCTGCCTCGACGCCTACTCCTCCAGCGAAGCATCACCAGAAGTGCCGAATACTCCCTCGTACCGGCCATGTGCGATCTGTTCGGGGTGCCAATGTCGGTCGGCGCGGTCGCCGCCGCTCACACCCACGCCGGGGACGCCCTGGCCGACTCGGAGTTCGTCGACCAGGTCCGCGACGCGCTGACCAGCGCGCCCGTCGTGCACGCCGACAAGTCCGGGCCGCGGGTCGCCGGCAAGCCGCACTGGGTGCAGGTGGCCACCACCGGCAAGTACACCCTCGTCTGGGTACATGCCAAGCGCGGCCGGGCCGGGATCGACCCGTCTCTGCTGGCCAAGCAACCTGGCTTGTTCCGCCGGCCGCCCTGGTCGCGGTCAAGGACCACCAAACGCAACCGTCCAAGACCCGGAAACGCCTGATCAGTCACAATTCAACAAGGCTAACGAAATGACCTGAGCCAAGGTCATTCGCTACCGGCTCCGAGGTCCACCACCCGGATCACCCACTCAAGACTGCACTACGCTCTCCACCGCAATACGGCCAAGAGTAGACATGTGACGACACGACATCTCCTTTGTGACAGATGTCGGGATAGCTAATCTACACTGCCGCACACCCGCTATCTACGCTGCAGCATTCCCCTCTCGGACCGATGATGCGGAGCGATCACGAACCTCGGAAAACCAAAGAGTATCACCGTCCAATACAGCAAGACACCCAGGAGCATCAAGGCGAGAGACGCAAGGATGAATAACTGAGCCCAGAAGGGAGGACTACCCGACTCGGTTGTCGACAAAAATAGAAGAAGCGAGGCAACCGCCAGGAAAAATCCGGTAAAAAAAACCACGGGGGTAGCCCTGACATGCCCCCGACGAAGACGCTCTGATCGATACCAGATCGCAGCAGTTTGCCATTCATACGCGCTCGATTTACCTCGCCAATGCCGATGTACAGCTATTGGCGTCAGAGTGAGCGTCAGGACAAAAAACGCCACAGCAAGCCAAATCATTATACGGAAAACCTCCATCCACGAACAAATTGCTAGTCGTTGTCAAACCAGCTTCTGGTCCAATCATACGGCCTCCAACCGAAAATTCCGCCGTCAGACTCAGCCCACTGATTAAGCGTGGCACCCGCAGTGGCCCCGGCATATCCACCAACTGCACCAAAAGCGGGACTACAAACCACCACAAACGGTCCACATGCAGCACCCGCCGCCACACCTATCGAGGCACCCGCTACGCCTAGCCCCGTCTCAACTCCCGCTTTTACGATCGAGGTCGACAAGTCGTCACCGTCGACATAATAGCCGGACGCAGAGATCAAGAACCCCACTCCAATCAGCGTCCGCCCCGCTCCGCGAATCCATGGATTCTTACCAAATTCTCCAACCTTGCCTATGATCGGATATTTCTTGAGGAGATTCATCCGCCGCGCGGCAGCCGAACGTTCCGCCGCGGTCTCACCCCATCGCATTGCCCGAGACGCTTCTCTCCTTGCGTCGGCTGTACTCTTGGCCGCACCCGCCACAGCCCCACCAACCGCGCCAATGCAAGCACTTTTTGCGAAACCGCTGGCAACATTCGAGCATATCGCTGGAGGGATATTTGCAGGCTTTTCGGAATCAGGCTCTTTCGACTCAGGCTCCGAGCTGACGACTTTCCACTTCTTTCCGGATGAGGTATAGGTAACTTTCTGCTTCTTCTCTTTCCAGAATTTTTCCTCTTCAGCTCCACCCCCAGTCGTGGCGAGTGGTTTGAGGCCGGTGGGGTCGCTGAAGCTGGTGGGGTTGTTGTTGCCGTAGGCGTATGCGTTGAGGGTTTGCGGGTCGCCAGGGTTGACCAGTGGGTCGACGGAGATGAACCGGCCGAGGGTGGGGTCGTACTGGCGTGCGCCTATGTGAGTGAGGCCGGTAGGGTCCTTGGTGCCTCCGACGAAGCCCTTGTCATCCGGCCAGAGGGTGGGCGCGGCTCCGCGGGTGTCGCCGAAGGGCAGGGTGCGGCGGCGGGTGAGGTCGTGGGTGGCGGGGTCAATGCTGATCTGGTTGGTGCCGTGGTGGTCAGGGATCAGCCAGGTGAGCCCGGTGACGGTACGGACGGCGACGGTGGCACCGCCGTGCTGGTAGTGGCGGGTGCCGTCGACCTGGCCGTTGCTGGCGGTCCGGCGAAGCTCGGTGTGGCCGAGGTAGAGGGTGGCGCCGGTGGTGTCACGGCGCAACAGCCGGGTGCCGTCGGCGTCGTAGACGTACGAGGTGTCGAGGTCGGGTTCGCTCGTGGTGGCGAGGCGGCCTTCGGCGTCCCAGGTGAGGGCCTGGGTGACGCCGTCGACCGTACGGCTGCTGGTGTGCCCGCCGGGTGTGTAGGCGAACGTGTCGGTGCGGGTCGTGCCACCGGTGTAGGCGACGCCGGTGACCGCGTGGGGCCGGGGGCTGCCGGCGGTCGGGTACGTGGAGGTGGCGGTCGTGGTGCCGGTCGCGGACCAGGTGGTTTCGGTCAGCCGGTTGCCCGTGGCGTCGTAGGTCCACGCCTGCCGGTACGGGTCGGCGCCGGTGCGCTGCGGGGTGGTGCAGGTCGGGGTGGTTTCCGTCCACGCCTGGGTCAGCCTGCGGAGGTGGTCGTAGGTGAAGCACTCGGCCTGGTCGGCGACGCCCGCCGTGGTCCCCGCCATCGACGTGATGTTGCCGACGGGGTCGTAGGCGTAGCTGGTCGTCGCGGCGTCGTTCCAGGCGTCGGGGGTGGTCGGGTGTTCGGTGTCGACCTGGGAGGCGGCGAGACGGCGGGTCGCCGGCTCCACCGGGGAGGAGACCCGGACACGGGTGTCGCCAGCGCCGAGGATGCGTTGGGCGATGCTGCCGTCGTAGTGGTAGCTGGTGGCGGAGACGTACGTGTCGGCTGCCGAACCGAGCGTCGTCGGCAGACCCGACGCCGCGTGGTAGCCGTACGTGAGGGTTTCGGCGGGCAGGCCGCCGATCGCGGGCAGGCTGGTGGTCGCCGGTGCGCCGTTGTCGTGGTACGTGTGGCTGGTGGTGTAGGTGCCAGCCAGGCCGGTCTCGGCGGCGGGGATGGTGACGGTGGCACCGAGCGGCCGGTAGCCGTCGTCGTAGCCGGTGACCGAGGTGGTGTACGCGTCGCCGCCGACGTGCCGGGTCGACGAGGTCGGCAGGCCGAGCTCAAGGCTGTCGTACGTCCACGATGCGCGCAGCGCGCCAGTGGAGGTGTCGTCGCGCATCTCGGTACGGCGGCCGAGGTTGTCGTAGCCGTACCAGAGGGTTTCGCCGCGGCCGTCGGTCGTCGTCACCAGCTGGCCGGCGTTGTCGTAGGTGCTGCTCGACGTGCCGGCGTCGGGGTCGACGGTGCCAACCCGACGGCCGAGCAGGTCGTAGGTGTAGGTCCACTGGTTACCGACGTGGTCGGTGACGGTGGTGAGCCGGTCGGCGCGGTCGTAGCCGTAGGTGGTCTGTTCGTACGTTCCGGTGGGTGTGGTTCCGGTGTGCTGGCGTAGTACGGTCTGCCGGCCGCGTGCGTCGAAGAGTGTGGTGGTGGCGGTGCCGCCGGTCGGCGGGTCGACGGTGACCCGGTCGCCGTCGTAGCCGGTGACGGTCTCCCACTGCAGCGTGTTCGCCGACCACAGCTGTGACCGGGTGGGGCGGCCGACACCGTCGTAGAGAGTCCGGCTCTGGGTCTCGATCACGGTGTCGGCGAAGGTGACCAGGGTGCCGGTCGGGCCGGACGCGTTGTTGTAGAACGTCGACGTCTTGGCTTCCAGGCCACGCACGTCGTACTGGGTGTCGGAGATAGTGCGTTTGCCGTCCGGCGCGGTGACCTGGGTCTGCCGGGGACGCAGCAGGCCGTCGTAGATCTCGTAGCTGTCGATCTGGTTGCCGTTCGGACCCAGGACGCGAGAGCGGATGTGACTCGGCGCGGACTTGGTGATCGTGTACGCGTACTCCTGGTCGGGGGTCGCGGACGTGGCCCGGCCCGGAGCCCACACCTTGGTGAGCCGGCCGAGCGGGTCGTACTGGCCGGTGGTGACCTTGCTGTTGGCGTCGGTGACGGTCAGGGGCAGGCCACGGCGGGGGTCGAGGGTGGCGGAGGTGTCGTGGGTGAGGGGGTTGGTGGTCGTGATGGCGGTCGTCGGGGCACCGACCGCCGGGGTGTAGGCGGTCGTCGTGGTACGCCCCAGCGCGTCCGTCGTCGTCAGCTCCCGCCCATGGTCGTCGTACGTGGCGGTCGCCGTGGTCAGGTAGGTGGCGGCGGTGCCGTTGTGCGACTGCGCCTGGTCGGACCTGGTGACCAGGCCACGGGTCGGTGCGGTGCCGTGGGCGGTCGCACCGTCGTAGAACAGGCGGGTGTCGGACAGCAGGTCTGCCGGGTAGGTCGGGGTGGCCGCGCACGAGGTGCCGACCGTTTCGACCCGTGACGGGGCGTCGATCAGCCACGGGGCACCGGTGTTGCGGGCGTAGATGTAGCGGGTGCAGACGTCGTCCGAGGTGGTGGAGATGTCGCCCTGGTCGTCGGAGGTGAGCAGGGTGCCGTACGTGGTGTCCCAGGTGTCGACCGTACGGGTCTGCCGCCAGGTGCTGTTGTGCGCCAGCCAGGTGAAGTTGTTCGTCGTGGTGACCCGGGCGATCACCGATTCCCAGTTCGATGGTTCGGCGTGGATCGGGTTCTCCACCCGGGAGGACGTCTGGGTACCCCACACGTGCTGGATCGTCCGGTTCAGCTGCTGCCCGCCAGGGGAGGCGAAGTCGATACGTTCGTAGAGGAACCCGGCCCGCCACCAGTCGTCGCCGTGCACCAGCCCGTCCGTCCCGGTCAGCGTCACGACGCGGGTGCCCTGACCGGCGTCGGTACGGTCCCGGTGCATTCCCCGGAAGTACAGGTAGCGGGACTGCGTCTGCTGCCCGCTACCGGTGCCGGTGGTCACCGTGACCGTCGGCCAGCCGCGGAAGTCCGACCAGGTCCGCAGTGGAAGCGAGCGGGACCACACGTCGGCGTCGTTGTGATGCCACAGCACCGTCGACGACACGCCCGCCGTGGAGTAGGCGTAGCTGTGCGTCACCGCCGGGGATCCGCCGACCAGGTCCCGTTCGACGACCTGGGTCACCCGGTACTTGTTCCACCACGACCAGCCGGCCGGCGAGCCGTCCGGCTTGTAGTACTGCGGGAAACACCGCTTCGAGTTGTGATCGGGGTCGGCCTGCGAGGTCACCGTGCAGTCCGAGCCCTCGTACGTGATCTCGATCCGCCCACCCGACTCGGTGTTGATCTCGGTGATCCGGTACTTGTTCGTCACCGGCACCGCTGCCGACACGTTGTGGTCGGTCCGGTTCGCGTACCGGGTGCCACCGAACGTCACCTGCGGCAGCGCGGCCTGACCGCCGGCGAGGCCCGTCTGCTGGATGCCGGTCAGCCACAACGACGGCGGGTTCAGCTGGTTGGATTCGTTCGTCCCCGGGAAGCTGTGGCTCAGGTCCCACCGGTCCACGTCCTGGTAGGCACTGCTCACCCGCACCTGCGTCGTGACCGACGTCAACCGCTTGCTGGTGAAATACGACGGACCGATGTTGTTGTTACACGGCAGCGCGGTGCACTGCATGTCCCACGGCGTGTCCGGCCAGCTCGACGTGTTCGGCGTACTCCCGCTCCAGCACGACGTCAGGCAGCGGTCGCCCACGTCGAACAGAACCCGCATCGGCGGGTTCACCGCGTCGGCCTCGCCGCCGGCCCGGGTGCCGTACTCGATCCGCCGCAGCACGCTCCCCCGGTCGTACTGGACCTGAGCGGTGCCGGTGCCGGTGATGCCCGCCCGGTTCAGCTCCCGGTCGTACCAGTACGACATCGAGTTGCCGTGCGCATCGACGACATAGTCCAGATTCCACCGGTACGCCAGAAAGCATCGTGAATAGAGAAAGCCGGTCGGCTGGTAGCACGGCTCCCACGTGTGGTTGGAGAAGACCGCCTGCCCCATCACCGAGTTCGTCTCACGGTCCCCGGTGTTCCACCCCGGCAGCCGTTGCCGACCGAAGTAGAACTGCGTGCCGTCGGTCGTGGTGAGCCGCCACGCCTCGCCACCCTCGGTGTAGCCGTGCTGGCTGGGCAGCAACTCGATCCGGGATCCGTCGTCGCCGGCGAGCCGCCACTTGCCGTCAGTGTCACTAAGGACGATCTCGGTCGACTGGCCCTGCCACACGAGCTTCGCGTTCGGCTCCCGCCAACACGGGTCCGGTGTCGCGTTCGTGTAGTGCGCGGGAAAGCCTTCCAGGTCGTCGCTGCAGGTGCGGTACGACCGCTCGATGAACCCCGGGTTGAAGTCCCAGCCTTCACCGATCCATGACGGCTGCGAGTTCTCCCCGTTCGTCCGACCGTCCACCGCCGCCGACGAGTACCCGAACGCCACCTCCGGCTCCAACCCGCCCGGTGCCGGCGGAACACTCAACGGATACGACCAGGAGAACCCACCACCGGACTGCCCGGCCTGCCACGACGCCGACTGCGCCAACGACGTCCGCTTGAACGACCCCGTCTCGCTCTCACCGGCCGCCAGCAACGCCAACGTCACGCCGCCGCTGCTGCCGCTGCTACCGGCGGCTCGGCCAGCGTCCGCCTCGGCCGACGGCAGCTCCACCTCGGCCGCGATCCGTCCCGCCACCGGATCGTTACGCGACCCGAGCGGTGTCGGACCGGCGCAGGTCGGATCCTGGGTCTCGATCAGGGCGCAGTCCGACACCTGCACCAGCCGCAACCGGGACGCCCACGCCGCCCCGAACGCGCCGGCGAACTGCGAGTAGTCCAGCTCCAGCCGTACCGCCGCACGATCCGACGCAGCAGCCTCCTCCACGGCCGCGACCCGCACCACCAGCGCCAGCCCGGCCGCTGCGGCCTCGCCTGGATCCGCCACCTCCACCCGTACCCGGCCTGGCACCCGCGACGTGTCCGCCCACGCTTCCCGCAGCCGGCCCGACAACACGTCACCCGCCGGGACCGGCGCCGACAACGCCACCGGCAGTCCGCCCACCTCCACCGCCGCCGAACCGCCTGACAGGTCCGCCACCACGGAGTCCGCGCGTGGCCACACCGGCGGTTGTGGCGTGAAGTCCGGCAGCGACGGCTCATCGGTCTCGGCCGGCGTGTGCTCCCGCACCGCCACGGACCGCTGGGCGACCTCCGGCTCGGCTGCCGTCCCGGTCGGCGCCGCCACCGCCTGCGGAGCAGCCAACGCCGAGGCCACCACCACGAGCGCCGTCACCCCGGCAACCCGCCGACGCGCACCCGACAACCAGGACCGGTGGACCCGACGACCCGACATCAACGCCACTCCCCACGATCGAGACAACCAACTGGCGGCACAGCGGTGGAACATTCGGACGCCGGACGACGTGGAGTCGCCGGTCGGCGCATGCGGTCGATTAAGGTCGCGCGGACCGGTCGGCGATCAGCCGGCGGCTACTGCTGCCAGGATCTGTGGCCAGCGAAATCGTGGACGGCTTGGACGGGTCAGCGGCGTCTGGGCAGCGTCCACTAGGGACTCCCGTAGCAATGTGACAGGTACGCCCGACCCTAAAGATCAACGTCGCCATCTGTAAAGAGATGTCACGATCCGCTACCACAAACCACCCGCAACAGGCATACAGCGACCCGGAGTCACCAGTCGGGTACGACCAGCCATACGCACAACTCTGACGAAATCCCGTCGACGTTGAGCCGAGCCGCCCGTCCACCAATCGACGGAGTCCATAAGTCCACTAGTGACGGCAGGATGGGTCGGGTCGAGCATCCCAGGAGGTGGTAGCCATGTCCCCGTCCGTGTTGAACTCGTCCGTACCGCGCCGACGGCTGGGCCGGGAGCTGCGTCAACTGCGCGAGCGGCTGACCCAGCTGCCGCAGACGTCGGTCGCCAGCGAGCTGGAGTGGTCGGCGACGAAGCTGTGGCGGATGGAGCGCGGCGAGGTCCCGGTCCGCTCCGGCGACGTCGTGCTGCTCTGCGAGTTGTACGGCGTTGACGAGGAGACCACCGAGATCCTTGCCGCGTTGGCGACCAAGACCCGGGAGAAGGGCTGGTGGCACGACTACGCCAGCCTGCCGTCCTGGTTCGAGCTGTACGTGGGCCTGGAGGAGGCCGCCAGCCGGATCCGCGAGTACCAGAGTCAGCTGGTGCCGGGCTTCTTGCAGACCCGGGAGTACGCGACCGCGATCTTCACCAAGGACGTCGACGGCGTGCCCCGTTACCAGATCGCCGACCGGGTCGCGGTGCGGCTGCTGACCCGGCTGGAGCCACAGGCTCCGGAGTTCGACATCGTCGTCGACGAGGCGGTGCTGCGCCGCGTGGTCGGGTCGCGCCAGATCATGGCGGCACAGGTGCGCCGGCTCGCCGACGCCGGCCGGCTGCCGAACGTCTCCGTCCGGGTCCTGCCGTTCTCGTCCAACCTGCACGCCGGGGTGCTGACCGGCGGCTCGTTCACCATCCTGGACTTTCCCGAGCAGTACGAACCCACCACGGTCTACCAGGAGTCGATCACCGGCGCGCTCTTCCTCGACAAGCAGACCGAGAGCGACCGGTACGCTTGGGTCTACCACGACATCCGGTCGGCCGCGCTGAGCGAGGCCGAGTCGCGGGCGCTGTTGCTGGACACGGCGAAGGAGTACGAGCCATGACCGACCTGACCGGTGCCACCTGGCGCAAGAGCAGCCGATCCAACAGCCAGGGTGCATGCGTCGAGGTCGCCGACGGGCTGGCCGGCGTGATCGGCGTACGCGACTCCAAGGACCCCACCGGCCCGGTCCTGACCATCTCCCCCGCCAACTGGTCGGCCTTCGTCGCCGCCACCAAGACCGGCACCCTCACCGCCTGACCACACCCAGGATCACCGCGACGGCCGCCATCTGCTCAGCCAGAGCACTTCGCAACCCGACCTGGCCGCACTTTGACGATCAGATGACGTAAATGGGCGGAACACGGCGCGTCGCCTGGTTCTACATCATTTGATCTTGATAGGTGCCCTGTTGGCTGGGTCAGCCGGCATCCAGGGCGGTCAGAACGTCTGCGACCAGGTCCACAGTGTCTTCGATGCCGCAGGAGAGCCGGACGAAACCCGGTGAGGTGTCGTCGCCCCACTGGGCCCGCCGGTCGGCCGCCGTGTGCAGGCCGCCGAACGACGTGGCCGCCGAGACCAGCGTCGACGCGGTCAGGAACCGGCCGACCCGGTCGGCGTCGCCAAGATCGAACGACACGATCCCCGGAATGCGGCGCATCTGGGCCGCCGCGACCGCGTACGACGGGTCGTCCGGCAGGCCGGGCCAGCGTACGCCGGTGACGTCACGGCGCCCGACCAGCGCGGCGGCGACCGCTTGCGCGTTGGCCGACTGGCGGGCCAGCCGCAGGTCCAGGGTGGCCAGTGACCGGTGCGCGAGCCAGCAGTCGAACGGCCCCGGCACGCTGCCGGTCAGTTTGCGCCACGTCGTCGCCGCCGACAGCAGCTGCGCCGATCCGGTGGCCAGGTAGCCGAGCAGCAGGTCGGAGTGGCCGGTCAGCGCCTTGGTGCCGGAGGCGACCACGACGTCCGCGCCGAGGTCCAGCGGCCGCTGCCCGAGCGGGGTGGCGGCGCTGTTGTCGACCGCGACCAGCGCCCCGGCGGCGTGGGCCGCCGCCGCGAGCGCGGCGACGTCGCAGACGTCCAGGCCCGGGTTGGCCGGGGTTTCCAGCAGCACCAGCCGCACCCCGGCGAAGTCCGGGTACGGCCCGGCGGTCGGCACCAATCGTACGGTCACACCGAGCGGTTCCAGCACCGTGGCGGCCAACGCCCGTACGGTGAAGTATCCGTCGGCGGGCAGCAGCACCGTGTCGCCGGGGCGCAGCGTGGTCAGCAGCAGCGCGGTGATCGCCGCCTGGCCGCTGGCGAAGACAAGCGTGTCGCCGCCTTCCAGGTCACCGATGGCGGTTTCGAGCGCCCGCCGGGTGGGGTTGGTCTCCCGGGCGTAGCCGTCGCGGTCCGGTGCCGGCCCGGTCACCGGGTCCAGGTGGTAGGGGGCGGCGAACACCGGGCCGGGCAGGAACGGCTGGCCGGGCGTCGGCTCGGGCAGCCCGGCGCTGACGCACCGGGTGCCGTCGCCGTACCGGGGATCGCGGGAGCTGGCGGTCATGGCGCTCATCCTGACCGACGGCGCCGGCCGGCGGCAGGGCCTATTCCGGTTTCGTGGCCCGCGTCATCAGCAGCGTCAACGCGGTACGCGGGTCCAGGCCCTCGTGGCAGATCCGTTCCACCTGCTCGGTGATCGGCATCTCCACCCCGTGGGCGCGGGCCAGGTCCCGGATGGACAGGCAGCTCTTGACCCCTTCGGCGGTCTGCCGGGTGGCGGCCTGCGCCTGCTCCAGGGTCTCCCCCCGGCCCAGGTGTTCGCCGAAGGTCCGGTTGCGTGACAGCGGCGACGAGCAGGTGGCGACCAGGTCCCCGAGGCCGGCGAGGCCGGCGAAGGTCAACGGGTCGGCGCCGAGCGCCACGCCGAGCCGGGCGGTCTCGGCCAGCCCTCGGGTGATCAGGGTCGCCTTGGTGTTGTCGCCGAGGCGCATGGCGGTGGCGATGCCGTACGCGAGGGCGATCACGTTCTTGACCGCCCCGCCGAGCTCGCAGCCGATCACGTCGTCGTTGGTGTAGGGCCGCACGTACGAGGTGAGCATGGCCTGCTGCACGGCGGCGGTGCGGTCGGCGTCGGTGCCGGCGACGACGCTGGCGGCCGGCTGCTCGGCGGCGATCTCGGCGGCCAGGTTCGGGCCGGAGACGACGACGACCCGGTCCTCGCTCACCCCGGCGGTCTCGACGATCACCTCGCTCATCCGCTTGGTGGTGCCGAGTTCGATCCCTTTCATCAGGCTGATCAGGGTCGCGTCGGGGCCGATGTGCGCGGCCCAGTCGCCCAGGTTGCCGCGCAGGGTCTGCGACGGTACGGCGAGCACGACCAGGTCGGCGCCCTTGATCGCCTCGACGGCGTCGCTGGTGGCGGTGACCCGCTCGGGTAGCCGTACCGCCGGCAGGTAGTCGGGGTTGGTGCCGTACTCGCGGATCGCGGCGGCGACCTGTTCGCGGCGGGCCCAGACGACCACGTCCGAGCCGGCGTCGGCGAGGACCTTGGCGAACGCGGTGCCCCAGGAGCCGGCACCGAGGACGACGGCCCGGCGGGTCACTGACCCGGCTCCGGGGCGGTCGAGTCCGGCGCCTTGACGGTCCGGCCGTTGCGCCGGACCACCGGTGTGTACAGCGGTGGTGCTTCGGCGCCGCGCAGCTCGGCGACCATGTCGCGCAGCCGCAGCATGATCGTTTCGGTCATCTCCTCCAGCACCGCCCGGGTGGGTTCGGCACCCATCCAACGACTGAGGTCGATCGGTTCGGCGGCCCGTACGGTGACCGGTCGGCGCGGCAGCAGGTTGAGCTTCCTGGTCCGTGGGTCGTACATGTTCTGCGGACCCCACATCGCCACCGGCACCACCGGCGCCCCGGTGGTCAGGGCGAGCCGGGCCGCGCCGGTCTTGCCGCGCATCGGCCACAGGTCCGGTTCCCGCGACGTGGTGCCCTCCGGGTAGATGACCACGGCGCCGCCGTCGTTGACACCCGCGATCGCCGCCTCCAGCGACTTGATCGCGTCGACGCTGCCCCGGTGCACCGGGATCTGCCGGACCTTGAGCAGCCAGGGGCCGACCACCGGGATGGCGAAGAGGCTGGACTTGCCGAGGAACCGCGGCCACCGGCCGGCGTCGTAGACGAAGTGGGCGATGGCCATCGGGTCGGCGTGCGACATGTGGTTGGCGACGATGATCACCCCACCGGTACGGGGGATGTGCTCCATCCCGGACCAGTCCCGTTTGGTCCAGATGGTCAGGGTCGGTTTGATCACCATCACGACGAAACGTCGCCAGAAGCCCAGTTTCCGCCGCGCCACCCGTTGCCTCCTCGTCGCCCGCCCGCTCGTCTGGCACCCGACCGCCGCCCGCGCCGATCGTTGCAGCGAATCATGCCTTGTCGGACCCGGCCAGAGCCAACACGAGCCCAGCCGGCAGGATGGGAGCCGTGCGGGAGGCGACCTGGTCGGTGGTGCTGCCGGTGAAGCGGCTCGCGGCGGCCAAGAGCCGGCTGCGCGGGGCGCTGACCGGCGTACCGCATGAGGAGCTGGCGCTGGCGCTCGCGCTGGACACCGTCGCGGCGGTGCTGGCCTGCCCACTGGTCGCCGAGGCGGTGGTGGTGACCGCCGACCCGGTCGCGGCCGCCGCGCTGGCGGCGCTCGGGGCGCGTACCGTCGCCGAACCTGACCCTGGTGGTCTCAATGCCGCACTGGCCCACGGCGCGGCGTCGGTCCCGGCCGGCCGGCCGGTGGCCGCGCTCACCGCCGATCTGCCGGCGCTGCGCCCGGCGGAGCTGGCCGCCGCCCTGCGGGCCGCGGCGTCACCCGCCACCACCGGTCGGTGTTTCGTGCCGGACGCCGACGGCACCGGTACGGTGCTGCTCGCCGCCGTCGACGCCGCCACCCTGCACCCCCGGTTCGGCCCCGGCTCAGCCGACCGGCACGCCGCGTCCGGGGCCCGCCGTATCGGCGGCGACGAGGACACCGGCACCGGCGGGGCCGGCGGAGCCACCGGGGAGGACGCTTGGCCGACGCTGCGCCGCGACGTTGACACCGCCGACGGCCTCGCCGACGCGGCCCGGCTCGGCCTGGGCCGGCACACCGCCGCGCTGTGCCGCGCCGGGTACCGTGCTGGCATGCGACCCGAGACGGTGGGCTGACATGCCGGGGACGGTGATCTGACGTGCAGGGCACGGTGGCGACCTTCGATGCGGCGACCCGCAGCGGCACGGTGCTGCTCGACGACGGCAGCGAGCTGGCCTTCCCGGCGGCGGCGTTCGACGCCTCCGGGTTGCGGCTGCTACGACTGGGACAACGGGTACGCATCGAGCGGGACGGGACAGGACACGTTAACCGCGTCACGTTGCCCACATTTGACTGACCCAACCCGGGACAAATTCATACCGCGTTCACCGTGATCAGGTCATGATTACCTGGTGACGCCCGCCCCCTCCAGGCGCGCCGCCGCCCGTCCGCGCCGCGCCGCAGCCGACCAGCCCGCCGACGCCGACGCGGCCACACCGCCGCAGACCAGGTCGACCCGGCCGACCCGACGCCGTACGGCGAACGGTACCGGCCGCACGTCGACCAGCGCCGAGCCGAAGCCGGCGGCGACGCCGAAGCCGGCGGCTGACCCGATGCCGGAGCCGGCGGCGACGGAGCAGGCAGCGCTGCCGGAGCCGGCAGCGGTGGCCGGGCCGGCCGACGGGACCGTCGAGCCGGTGGACGACGGTGTCACCCCGGTGGCCGCCGGCGCCGAGCCGGTGGACGCGGCCGTCGAGCCGGTGGAGACCGACCCCTCGCCGGCCGCCGGCACCACCACGCCGGCCGAGGCGGATCCGTTGCCGAGCGACCGGTTCCTCAACCGGGAGCTGTCCTGGCTCGACTTCAACGCCCGGGTGCTGGAGCTGGCCGAGGACCCGCAGACACCGCTGCTGGAGCGGGCCAAGTTCCTGGCGATCTTCGCCAGCAACCTCGACGAGTTCTTCATGGTGCGCATCGCCGGGCTCAAGCGCCGGCTGCAGGCCGGCCTGCCGGTACGCGGCGGCGACCGGCTGCCGCTGCGTACCCAGCTGGAGCTGATCGCCGTCAAGACCGCCGGTCTGGTCGCCCGGCACGCCCGCTGCTTCACCGACGAGGTACGGCCCCGGCTGGCCGCCGAAGGCATCCACCTGATTCGCTGGAACGACCTCACCGCAGGGGAACGGGAAGGGCTGCGCACCTACTTCCGGGAGCACATCTTCCCGGTGCTGACCCCGCTCGCCGTCGACCCGGCGCACCCGTTCCCGTACATCTCCAGCCGGTCGTTGAACCTGGCCGTCGCGGTCCGCGACCCCGACGGCGGCCCGGAGCTGTTCGCCCGGGTCAAGGTACCCAACAACGTGCCCCGGTTCGTCGTGGTCAGCCAGGAAGGCCAGGGCGCCCGGTTCCTGCCGGTGGAGGACCTGATCGCCGCCCAGCTGGGTCAGCTCTTCTCCGGCATGCAGGTGGTGGAGTGCCACCTGTTCCGGGTCACCCGCAACGCCGACTTCGAAGTCGACGAGGACCGCGACGAGGACCTGCTGCAGTCGCTGGAGCGGGAACTGGCCCGCCGCCGGTTCGGACCGCCGGTGCGCCTGGAGGTCGCCGCCTCCATCTCCGACCACATGCTCGACCTGCTGGTCCGCGAGCTGGACATGGACAGCCACGACGTGCTGCGGGTGCCCGGCCTGCTGGACCTGTCCGCGCTGTGGCAGGTGTACGAAAGCTCCGACCGGCCCGATCTGAAGGACCGGCCGTTCGTGCCGGCCACCCATCCCCGGCTGGTCGAGGGCGAGGTGCCGCGCAGCGTCTTCGCCACCCTGCGCGACGGCGACATCCTGGTGCACCACCCGTACCACTCCTTCTCGACCAGCGTGCAACGCTTCATCGAGCAGGCCGCCGCCGATCCCCTCGTTCTGGCGATCAAGCAGACCCTCTACCGCACCAGCGGCGACTCCCCCATCGTCGACGCGCTGATCGAGGCGGCCGCCGCCGGCAAGCAGGTGGTGGTGCTCGTCGAGGTGAAGGCTCGCTTCGACGAGCAGGCCAACATCGGCTGGGCGCGGATGCTGGAACGCGCCGGCTGCCACGTCGTGTACGGCCTCGTCGGGCTGAAGACGCACTGCAAGACGGCCCTGGTGGTCCGCCAGGAAGGCAACCAGATCCGCCGCTACTGCCACATCGGCACCGGCAACTACCACCCGAAGACCGCCCGGCTCTACGAGGACTTCGGCATGCTCACCGCCGACCCGGAGGTCGGCGCCGACCTCACCGACCTGTTCAACGTGCTGACCGGGTACAGCCGGCAGACCGCGTACCGGCGGCTGCTGGTCGCCCCGCACGGCGTCCGCAGCGGGCTGATCGAACGCATCGAACGCGAGGTCGCCCACGTGCGGGCCGGCCGCCCCGGGCTGGTGCAGTTCAAGGTGAACTCGCTGGTCGACGAGGAGATGGTGGATGCGCTGTACCGGGCCTCGCAGGCCGGCGTACAGGTAGATCTGCTGATCCGGGGGATGTGCACGCTGCGGCCGGGGGTGCCGGGCCTGTCGGACAACATCCGGGTCCGGTCGATCCTCGGCCGGTTCCTGGAGCACTCCCGGGTCTTCCGGTTCGGCAACGACGGCGACGCCGAGTTCTGGATGGGCTCGTCGGACCTGATGCACCGCAACCTGGACCGGCGGGTCGAGGCGCTGGTGCAGGTGACCGACCCGGTGGCCCGCGCCGAGCTGGAGCGGGTGCTCGCCGAGTCGTTCGACCCGGAGTGCGAATCGTTCGAGCTGCACCCCGACGGTACCTGGACCCGGCACCACTCCACCGACGGGCGACCCCTGGTCCACCTGCAGGAACGCCTGCTGCGCCGGTTCGTCGGCGCCGCCAAGTAGCAGATCGGGTACGGACTGTTCGGCGACGGTCCCGGTCATCCGACGGCGCTAGGCTGGCCCGATGGTGGAGGAGGAACGCAAGTACGAGGTCGACCCCGGTTTCGCCGTACCGGACCTGTCCGGCTGCCTGCCCGAGGGCGGACGGCTGGTGGAGCTGCCGGCGGTGAAGCTGACCGCCACCTACTACGACACCCCGGACCTGCGGCTGGCCCGCGCCGGGGTGTCGCTGCGGCACCGGGTCGGCGACACCGAGCCGTGGACGGTGAAACTGCCGGCCGACGCCCCCGGCGTACGGCACGAGATCAGCCGGGCCGGTAAACGCCGTACTCCGCCGACGGAGCTGGTCTGGCTGGTCACCGCGTACTCGCGGGGGGTCGAACTGACCCCGGCCGCGACGGTGCGCACCGTGCGCACGGTGCTGGAGATCCGGGACGCCGACGACGCGCTGCTGGTGGAGCTGGCCGACGACGCGGTGTCGGTGCTGGACGGCAAGACGGTCCGGTCGACGTTCCGCGAAGTCGAGGTGGAGTTCAAGACCGGCGACCGGCAACTGCTGGACCGGGTCGAGGCCGATCTGGTCGCGGCCGGTGCCACCGCCGGCGGCTTCACCCCCAAGCACGTACGCGCGTTGGGCGCGGCCGCCGCCGGGCCGGCGGACCTGCCACCGGTCGACGACCTGCCGGACGAGCCGACCGCCGCCGACGTGGTGACCCGGGCGGTCCGCGACGACATCACCCGGATCCTGACGCACGAGGCGTTGGTGCGGCTGCACGCACCGGTCGGCGACGACGACACCGCCGTCCACCAGATGCGGGTGGGCTGCCGGCGGCTGCGCAGCGACCTGCGGACCTTCCGGGCGCTGGTCGACGCCGACTGGGCCGGCACGCTGCGCGAGGAGCTGAAATGGGTCGCCGGGGTGCTCGGCGGTGCCCGCGACGCCGAGGTGCTACGGGAGCGACTCCGGCGGACCGCCACAACGGATCCGTTGGCGCCGCTGCCGGACGCGGCGGTGGGTCGCATCGACGCGGCGCTGGCCGCTCGGCACGAGGCGGCACTGGCCGAGGTGGACGCGGCCATGCGCTCCGACCGGTACGTTGCCCTGGTGGAGATGCTGGTGCAGGCGGCCCGGGAGCCGCAACTGACCCGGGCGGCGGCCGCGCCGGCCACCCAGGTGCTGCCCCGGCTGGTCGCCAGGCCGTGGCGACGGCTGGCGTACGGCGGCAGCGGCGTCGACGGCGCCGCCGACCTGACGCTGGACGCGCCCGACGAGCGCTGGCACGCGGTGCGGATCAACGGCAAGAAGGCCCGGTACGCGGTGGACGCCGTCGCGCCGGTCATCGGCGGTGGTGCCGTCAAGCTGGCGAAGGCGTTGTCGAAGGTGCAGAACCTGCTCGGCGAACACCAGGACGCGGCGGTCGCCGCCGACACCTGGCAGCAGATCGCCGCCGACCATCCCGACGACCACGAGATGGCGGTCACGGCGGGCCGGCTGGTGGAGCGGGAACGGACTGCGATCCGGGCGGCCCGGGCCGACTTCGCCGACGCATGGGACCGTGCGTCGACGCCGGGGCGGACGAAATGGCTGCCGTGACCGAGGTCCGCGCCGCCGGCGGCGTGGTGTGGCGGACCGACGACACCGGGGCGGTCGAGGTGTGTCTGGTGCACCGGCCCCGGCACGACGACTGGTCGCTGCCGAAGGGCAAGCTGGAGCCGGCGGAGCATCCGCTGGCGGCGGCCGTCCGGGAGGTCGGTGAGGAGACCGGGATCCGGGCGGTACCGCAGGTGCGACTGCCGTCGATCCGGTACACGATGCCCGACGGCAACACCAAAGAGGTCGACTACTGGTCGATGCGGGCGGTCGAGGAGCCACCCGGGCCGGTGCCGGACGAGGCGGCCGACGAGGTCGACGAGGTCTGCTGGCTGCCGTTGCGGCAGGCGCAGCAGCGGCTGACGTACCGGCACGACGTGGGGGTGCTGCGCGGCTTCGCCGACCTGCCGCCGGTGACCGTGACGCTGACGTTGGTGCGCCACGCGCACGCCGGCAGCCGGGACACCTGGCCGGGTCCGGACAGCGCGCGGCCGTTGGACACCGCCGGGCTGCGCCAGGCGCAGGCGTTGGCGGCGCTGTTGGCGTTGACGCGACCGGCCCGGGTGCTGTCGGCGTCACCACGGCGCTGTGTGCAGACGGTGGCCCCGCTGGCGGCGGCCCTGGATCTGCCGGTCGAGGTGGACGGTGTCTTCGATGAGCCGGCCGCCGGGCAGGCCCCGGCGGAGGTCGCGTTGGCGGCGGCCGGCCGGTTGACCGAGCTGGCGACGACCGGTACGGCGGCAGCGGTCTGCAGCCAGGGCACGGTGATCCCGGCGGCGCTGACCATGTTGAGCCGGCGGGCCTCGGCGGACTACCGGACGGCGAAGGGCGGCGGGTGGCTGCTGTCGTTCGCCGGGGACCGGTTGGTTGGCGCGGACCAACTGTAGATGCGGTGGCGCCGCCGCGGCCCTCTCGGTACGCGCCAAGGCGCCCACCACGTTGCCGTGGCGGGCGCCTTCGTCCCGACGGGGTCCGGCCGGTGCGGCCGGTGGCGTCAGCGGGTGGTTTTGCGGGGCGTCGACTTCTTCGCCGGCGCCTTCTTGGCGGGTGCCTTCTTGGCCGCCGTCGACTTCGCCGCCGTCGACTTGGTGGCGGTGGACTTCGTCGCGGTCTTCTTGGCCGCCGTCGACTTCGCCGCCGTGGACTTCGCCGGCGTCGACTTGGCCGCCGTGGTCTTCTTGGCGGTGGCGGTGCTGGCCCGCTTCGCGGGAGCCTTGGCGGCGGTCGACTTCGCGGCGGAGCTGGTGGACTTCGCCGCGCCGGCCCGCGCGGTGGTGGCCTTGGCCGTGGTGGACTTGGCGGCGGTGGCCTTGGGCGCCTTGCCGGCGGCCACCATCTCCTTGAAGCCGGCGCCCGGCCGGAAGACCGGCACGGAGGTCTTCTTGACCTTCACCGACTCACCGGTACGCGGGTTGCGGGCTGTTCGGGCCGCCCGGACGCGCTTCTCGAACACCCCGAAGCCGGTGATGCCCACCCGGTCGCCCTTGGTGACTGCCGCCTGGACCTCGGCCAGGACGGCGTCGAGCGCGGTCGTCGCCGTCTTGCGGTCCCCCAGGCGAGCCGCGAGCGCGTCAATGAGCTCTGCCTTGTTCACGAGTTCCCTCCCGTAGTGCAACTGGACTCAACGAGCCATTCTGCGCGCACGGTATGCCCTGTACCGGCAGGACACAAACATCTACGGGAAAAAAGTCCTTGTGTCGTAACGGATTCGCCCCCATCCGGTGCCCCCGGCCGGCCGGTTGGTAGTAGCCGGACGGTTGGTGGGCCATCGGATGGGGGCGGAATCGGCGTCCCGGAAGCCCTTGGCAGGGACTCACCGATGGCCTCGACAGGGTCTCGGATGTGCCCTGTCGAGGCGGCGTCGGCGCTATGCGACGACCGGTTTGAAGGGCAGCCGGTGCTTCTCGTACTCGGTGATGTCGGACTCGTGACGCAGGGTCAGTCCAATGTCATCGAGTCCTTCCATCAACCGCCAGCGGCTGAAGTCGTCGATCGGGAACGACCAGCTGGACCCGCCGGCCCGGACCTCGCGGGCACCCAGGTCGACGGTGACCTCGGCGGTCGGGTCGGCCTCGACGAGCGCCCACAATTCCTCAATGGCGGGCATTTCCAGCTCCACCGGCAGGAGCCCTTCCTTGAGGGCGTTGCCCCGGAAGATGTCACCGAAGCGCGGCGACAGCACGGCGCGGAAGCCCCAGTCGCGCAAGGCCCACACGGCGTGTTCACGCGATGACCCGGTGCCAAACTCGGGTCCAGCGACGAGAACCGATGCCCCCGAATACGAAGGATTGTTCAGAACGAATTCCGGGTCCTCACGCCAGGCATTGAACAGCCCGTCGGCGAAGCCGGTCCGGGTCACCCGCTTGAGGTACACGGCCGGGATGATCTGATCCGTATCCACATTGGATCGGCGGAGCGGGACGGCAGTCCCGGTATGCACAGTGAACTTGTCCATGTCGTGATCCCGTCTAGGTCGGTACGGTCGGGTCGCCGGTCAGTTGAGATCCGCCGGGGCGGCCAGCCGGCCCACCACGGCGGTGGCGGCGGCCACCGGCGGCGACACCAGGTGGGTACGCCCGCCCCGGCCCTGCCGGCCCTCGAAGTTGCGGTTCGAGGTGGACGCGGACCGCTCCCCCGGCTTGAGCGTGTCCGGGTTCATCCCCAGGCACATCGAGCAGCCGGCGAACCGCCACTCGGCACCGGCGTCGGCGAAGACCTTGTCCAGCCCTTCGTTCTCGGCCGCCTCGCGGACCTTCGCCGATCCGGGCACCACGAGCATCCGTACGCCGTCGGCGACCTTGCGCCCGCGCAGCACGTCGGCGGCGGCCCGCAGGTCCTCCAGCCGGCCGTTGGTGCAGGAACCGACGAAGACCACGTCGACGGCGACGTCGCGCAGCGCCGTACCGGGCCGCAGGTCCATGTACTCCAGGGCGCGGCGGGCGGCGACCCGCTCGGCGTCGGTGTCGAACTGCTCCGGGTCCGGTACGGCGGCGCTCAGCGCGGCACCCTGCCCCGGGTTGGTGCCCCAGGTCACGAACGGGGTGATCGCGGCGGCGTCGAGGACCACCTCGGCGTCGAACGTCGCCCCCTCGTCGGTGGCCAGACTGGACCAGTACGCCACCGCGGCGTCCCAGTCGGCTCCCTGCGGCGCGTTCGGCCGACCCTTGAGGTAGGCGAAGGTGGTCTCGTCCGGCGCGACCATGCCGGCCTTGGCACCCCACTCGATCGACATGTTGGCCACCGTCATGCGGCCCTCCATGGAGAGCTTGCGGATCGCCTCGCCGCGGTACTCGACGATGTGACCACGGCCACCGCCGGTGCCGACCTGGGTGATCAGCGCCAGCACCAGGTCCTTGGCGGTGACGCCGGGGCCGAGTTCGCCGGTCACGGTGACCGCCATCGTCTTCGGCCGGGCCTGCGGCAGCGTCTGGGTGGCGAGCACGTGCTCGACCTCACTGGTGCCGATGCCGAAGGCGAGCGCCCCGAACGCGCCGTGGGTGGCGGTGTGCGAGTCGCCACAGACGATCGTCATGCCGGGCTGGGTCAGGCCCAGCTGCGGGCCGATGACGTGCACGATGCCCTGGTTGTCGTCGCCGAGGGCGTGCAGCTTGACGCCGAACTCGGCGCAGTTGCGGCGCAGCGTCTCGATCTGGGTACGCGAGGTCGGGTCGCTGATGGTCAGCAGGTCCCCGCGTCGGCTGTTGAACGCCGGATCGGCGTACCCGGTCGGGGTGTTGTGGTCCTCGGTGGCCAGGGTCAGGTCGGTACGGCGTACCGGCCGGCCGGCCATCCGTAGCCCGTCGAAGGCCTGCGGGCTGGTGACCTCGTGCAGCAGGTGCAGGTCGATGTACAGCAGATCCGGCTCGCCCGCGGCGGATCGCACCACGTGCGCGTCCCAGACCTTCTCGGCCAGGGTCCTGGGCGATGTCGGCTTCGAAGTGGCTCCCACCATCTGGACATCCTAAATTCTGGGAGGTATGTTTCGGCTTGTGGGACACAGTATGAGCGGTGTCGGCGTTCTCGACAAGGCGGTGGTCATCCTCGCGGCCTGCGTGGACGGCGCCAGCCTGGCCGAACTCGTCGAGCGGACCAAGCTGCCCCGGGCCACCGCGCACCGGCTGGCCCAGGCGTTGGAGATCCACCGGATGCTGGTTCGGGACACCCAGGGGCGCTGGCGGCCCGGCCCGCGACTGGGTGAGCTGGCCAATGCCGCACCCGACGTGCTGCTGACCGCCGCCGAGCCGTTGCTGGCCGCGCTGCGCGACGCCACCGGCGAGAGCGCCCAGCTCTACCTGCGCCGCGCCGACGAGCGGATCTGCGTGGCTGCGGCCGAACGGGCCAGCGGGCTGCGGGACACCGTGCCGGTCGGCTCGGTGCTGCCGATGACGGCCGGGTCGGCCGCCCAGATCCTGCTCGCCTGGGAGCCACCCGAGGCAGTCATGCCGCTGCTGCCCCGCTGCAAGTTCACCGGCCGTACGCTGGCCGAGGTGCGCCGACGTGGCTGGGCGCAGAGCGTCGCCGAGCGCGAGGCCGGCGTGGCCAGCGTCTCCGCCCCGATCCGGGACCGGACCGGCCGGGTGATCGCCTCGGTGAGCGTCTCCGGGCCGATCGAGCGGCTCGGCCGCCGACCGGGTGAACGGCACGCCATGGCCGTCGTCCGCGCCGGGCAGCGACTCTCCGGCCTCTGACGACCCGTTTCCCGAAACCGCCGACGATCTTGCACATATCGAGGGACAATTCGGGCAAATACTCTCGATAACTGCAAGATCGTCGGTAGAGTGTGAGGGAGAGCGCCACAGCATGCAAAAGGCACCCTCAGCGAGTGAGGGTGCCTGCGCACTGTAGCCCCGACCGGATTCGAACCGGCGCTACCGCCTTGAGAGGGCGGCGTCCTGGGCCGCTAGACGACGGGGCCAGAACCATGGTGGTGCAAACTGCCGATACTGCCTGGCGGTGGGAAACTTCCGTTTCCTGCCGCCTCGCCCTTTCGGACGTGGTGCCGAACTCTAACAGAGACCAGCGTTCCGATGCCATCCGGGTTGTCCGGCAACGGTTGCTGGGGTACCAGGACTCGAACCTAGACTAACTGAACCAGAATCAGTCGGGCTGCCAATTACCCCATACCCCATCGGTGCTTGCCGCACCGGGACAGAACTCTACCTGACCCCATGGTGCGCGCCAAATCGGGTTACCGCAGCGGTTTGCCTCAGTCGCTGGCGACGACCGGGTTGGCCAGCTCGCCGATCCCCTCGATACGCACCGAGACGGTGTCACCGGCGGTCAGCTCGCTCACCCCGGCCGGCGTGCCGGTCAGGATCACGTCGCCGGGCAGCAGCGTCATCACGTGTGACACGTACGACACCAGGGCCGGCACGTCGAAGACCATCTGCTTGGTCCGGCCGAGCTGGCGTACCTCCAGTTGCTCCGGGTCGCGGCCCACCTCGCAGCGGACCTCCAGGTCGCTGACGTCCAGACCGGTGACGATCCACGGCCCGAGCGGGCAGAACGAGTCGAAGCCCTTGGCCCGGGTCCACTGCCCGTCCGACCGTTGCAGGTCGCGCGCCGTGACGTCGTTGGCGCAGGTGTAGCCGAAGATCGCCCGCTCGGCCGCCGCCCGGTCCGCACGGCGGGCCCCCGGCGCACCGATCACCACCGCCAGCTCGGCCTCGTGCTCCACCTGCCGGGACTGCGCCGGCAGCCGGACCGCGTCGCGCGGACCGATCACCGACGTCGACGGCTTGAGGAACAGCAGCGGCTCGGCCGGCACCTCGGCGCCGTGCTCGGCGGCGTGGTCGGCGTAGTTGCGCCCGACACACACCACCTTGCTCGGCAGGATCGGCGACAGCAGCCGTACGTCGGCCAGCGCCCACCGTTGCGACGTGAAGGTCAGCTTGCCGAACGGGTGGCCTTCGACCTCGGCGACCGTCAGTGCCTGCGGGCCGGCCCCCGGCTCACCCTCGACGACCCCGAACGACATGCCCTTGTCATGAGCGAAACGAGCGATACGCACCCGGTCAATCTATCGCCCGTCCGGCGTAACGCCACGGTCGGTCACCACGGCGGGGCGCGAACGTAGCACAGGTCACCGGATCCGGTGGCAGATCCGCCCTTCTCTCGGCCGGGTGGCCGGCGGCCGCCTACCGTTCGGGTCGGGGGCAGGGATCGTGATGCTGATGTCGTGGTGGCAACGGGGCGTCGCCGGCGGTACGTTGACCGCCGCACTCGCCCTCGGTGGGGTGGTGCTCGGTCCGACGAGCGACGGGTGGGCCCAGCCGACCCCGCAGGAGCCGGGTCCGGAGCTGGTCGCGGTGACCATCAACGAGGTCGGCCAGAGCGCGCCGACCTACCAGGTCGAGGCGATCAACCGTACGGTGGCCCCGGTCGACGTCACGGTGCGCCTGGGGGTGCCGGACGGCACCTCGGTGGCCACCGTCGGCTCCGGCGGGCACGCCGACGGTACGGAGATCACCTGGCAGCTGAGTCTGCCGGCCAGCGGCGGCGAGACGGTCAACGCGTCGTTCCGGCCCGGTGGCACCGGGGCGACCCAGAACTTCCCGGTCTGCGTCTACCAGCGGGACACCGCGCGTCCGTACGACTGCGCGGTGGCCCGCTGGACGTCGTCGGCCGGTATCGCCGCCGCCGACCGGGCGTGGTGGCAGCGACCGTCGCTGCCGCTGCTGGCCGGGCTGGGCGCGCTGGTCGTCGTCACCATGGTCGGGTACGGCTGGCGTCGACGGCTGCAGGAGCACCGGGTGGACCGGCGCCGGGTCGTCACCACCGGCCGTCGACGGGTCCGGTTGCCCTCCGCGCCACCACCGGCCCCACCGCCGTCGCGCCGCTGGCGGCCGTCGACGCCGATGGTGTTCGGGCTGCTGATCGCGATGTTCACCGGACTCGCGGTGGCGGCGGTCCGGGGGGCCACGTACGGCTCGGAGGTGCTGGACCAGGCCAACCAGGTGCCCAGTGGCTGGATCGGCAGCACCGAGTCGGGTGGGTTCGGGGTCCTGCTGACCGAGACCGCCTTCGAGTTCACCGTCTTCCGGATGGCCTGCGTACCTGCCGGTGGGCAGGACCGGCGGTGCCTGGCGACGGTCGGCCTGCGCAACCGCAGCGACGAGGAGCAGTACTGGTACGCGCCGCTGCAGCGGGCGTACCTGCCGACCGGTGACTGGGTGGCGGTGGACGAGGCGGCGACCCGACAGGAAAACGGCGGTCGGGACATCTTCGCCGCGCCGATTCCGGCCGGTGCCCGACTGCTGGTGCCGTTGGCGTTCACGGTCAGCGGCGAGCTGATGCCGGAGCATCTGGAGTTGCGCAGCGGCGCCTTCTCCGCCGGAGTGGCGGTCCGCTGACCGCACGGCTACGCAACGCCGCCTGCCTGCGGGCAGAACCATCGGCACGGCACGGTATTCCTGTGTGGAATAAATATTCCACACAGGAATACCGTCGCATCGAGGAGATGCCGGGGACAGCATAGATTCGCGGCATATGTTCCGAATCGCGACGCCCCGCCCTGTCCCGCGACGCGTCGCGTCGCGTAGCGGGGCAGGGCGGTCAGCCGACCGGGTGCATCGCCACCAGCATGGCGAACCGGTGTCCGCCGGCGGTGCCCTCGCGGGTGGCGCTGGCCTCCTCGAACCGGCGCATCAGACTCTGCAGCTCCTGGCGGAACTCGGCGATCCGGTGCTGCGGGATCTCGGCGACGCCCCGGCTGAGCACCATCCGCAGCGGGTCCGGCGCGTCGCTGCTACCGGAGATCGTGCCGGCGGTGAGTCCGGCCTCGATCTCGTCCCGGGTCTGATCGAGCAGCAGGGCGACGACCTCCTGGGCCGAGCCGGGTTCGTCACCGGAGCGGCGATGGAAGGTGAGGTTGAGCTGGCCCGCGCCGTACTGCTTCTCGATGATGCCGTTGACCACCCGGGTGTCCCGAATGTGCAGCAACTGATGCTGCTCCAGCTGGTTGAGGTGGTAGTAGATCTTCGTCGGCGGGACGCCGACGATCCCGGCCAGCTCCTTCGCCGTCCAGGTCCGCTCCGGCTCGGACATGGCCAGCTCCAGGACCCGCATCCGGATGGGGTCCGCCAGCGCCTTGAGCGTGGCCACGTCCTCGATCATCCGGCTGCCCATCAGCTCAGTCACGGCAAACCTCCATTCAACCGACGTTCCACGGTTGATTCTAACCCGACGATTGACTTCTGTCCTTCGCTCAGGATATTTTGAACGTCAGTTGGATCTTAGCACCGCCTCACCTTCGCGACTCCTCATCCCCCTCATCGGAGGTTTCCTGTGCCCACCAACCCGTTCTTCGCCGTCATCGCCGCCGTCGCCCTCGCCACCCCCGCCGCCGCGGCCGCCGCCGACGCCCAGACCGCCGCCGACGTGGCCGCCGAGGTCGCCGCCGAGCAGAGCCTGATCGCCATCGAACTGCCGGCCGGCGACGACACCGGCGAGGCCGACAGCATCAACTTCGCCTGCGCCTTCAACTGAACCGAAGGACCCGCCCCCGCAGCGGACCCGGAGCCGCCCGCTCCGGGTCCGCTGGCGTTACCGCCGCCGCCCGCCCACCCGCCGCAGCCCGGGACGCCACCCGTCGAGACCCCGAAAGGCCCACCATGGTCCTGCCCGACCTCGTGCCCAGCCGCTACCTCGTGTTCAGCCCGACCATCTACCGGCACCCCAGCGGCCGGCAGCTACGCGCGGTGTTCCACACCGGACGGGCTCGTACCCTGCTGCTCGACACCGACACCGTGCGGACCCTGACCGTCGGCGACCCGGCCGGCCTGCCCGCCGACGAACAGCGGCGGCTCGCCACGCTCGGCGTACTCGTGCCGGCCGGCACCGACGAGGCCGCCGCCGTCATCGCCGCCGGCGAGCAGGAAGCCGCCACCACCCGCACCCGTCAGTTCGTGGTGATGCCGACCGCCTACTGCAACATGGGCTGCGGCTACTGCGGGCAGGAACACCGGCGGGACACCCCGGCGGGCCGACCCGCCCGGCACCGCGAGACCATCGCGGCCCGCGTCGAGCAGGCCATGGCCAGCGGCGACTACGACCGCGTCGTGGTGCGCTGGTTCGGCGGCGAACCCCTCATGGGGTACGCCGTCCTGCGCGCGTTGTCCGCCCGGTTCACCGCCGACGCCGACCGGCACGGCGTCGCGTACTCGGCGCTGCTGGTCACCAACGGCGCCCTGCTCGACGCCCGCAAGCTGCGGACCCTGCACCGTGACTGCCGGGTGGCGCAGATCGAGGTCACCATCGACGGCCCGGCCCCGGTGCACGAGGCGTCCCGACCGCTCAACAGTGGACAGGGCTCCTACGACCGGATCACCGCCGCGCTGCGCGGCGTCCTCACCGACCCGGACCTGGCCGGATTGCGGATCACCGTCCGGACCAACGTCGGCACCCACAACGCCGACCAGGCGGACGCCTTCGCCACCGCGATGCGCGACGCCGGACTCGCCGACCCCCGCATCCGGTTCTACCCGGCGCCGGTGCACTCCTGGGGCAACGACGTCAGCGACGTACGGCTGCGCCAGCGGCACGCCGCCGACACCGAGGTGCGCTGGTACGCCGCCTACCTCGCCGCCGGACTGCACTGCCGGGTGCTGCCCAGCCAGCCGGTACGGGTGGTGTGCACCGCCGCGTCGCGGCACAGCGAGGTCGTCGCCCCCGACGGGCATCTCTACTCCTGCACCGAACAGCCGCTGGTGCCCGGCTTCACCGGGGAACACCTCGGCACCGTGGACAGTGTGCCGGCCGGGCAGCTGCGCCCGGAAGGCCGCTACGACGACTGGTACGCCGGGCTGCGCGCCGGTGAGACCGGTTGTCGGTCCTGCCCGATCCTGCCGGTCTGCGGCGGCGCCTGCCCGAAGCTGTGGCGGGAGGACAAACCGCCCTGCCCGCCGCTGAAGGAGAACCTGGCCGCCCGGATCGACCTGCAGGTGCGCTCATCCGGGCTGATCCCCGCCTGAGGCCGGCGGAAACTCCCAGCGCAGCGCCAACTGCGCGGTCTGGAAGCAGCGCTCCGCCCGCCCGTGCCCGGTCCGCTGGTTGACCACCCGGACCATCCCCTCCTCGGTGAGCACCCGCAGGTGGTAGTGCATCAGGCTGAAGGTGATACCCAGCCGGTGGGCGAGCTGGCGCGCCGAGTAGGCCTGCTGCGGTTCGGCGGTCAGCACACCGAGCACCTGCAGTCGGATCGGGTCGGCCACCGCACGCAACGCGCTCACCCCGTCCAGCACCCGTACGGCGGCGGCCGCCGCGGCCGACTCCCCGCACTGGTGCGCCACACCGGGCTGTCGTGGCACACTGGAGTCGGCCCCCGACGTTCCCTGACGGTCGGGGGCTTCGCCATTGCCCCGCCAGCGGGCTCCATCGCCATCGCCCCACCGGTCGGAGGCTCCGTCGCCAGCGCTCCGTCGCGCGGTGGCGGTCACGCCGCACCCGCCGGGAAGCGCCCCACCGGCAGCAGGTAGACCAGCACGTCGTCGATGCCGTCCAGGCCGAGCAGCTCGTGGGCGACGTCGTCGTAGAAGCCGCCGATCATGCCGAGCGCCAACCCGGACGCCGCCGCCACCATCGCCAGGGTCTGCGCCAGGTGGCCGGCCTCGGCCACGGCGAACCGCAGCGCCCGCATGCCGTACCGGTCCCGCAGCTCGCCGACCTGCACGTAGAGCCCGAGCAGGGCCGGCACCTCGGCCAGGTCGATCCCACCGACGTCGAGGGCGTCGGCGCCGAACCACATCGACGACGCCGTCAGCTCCGGCACCGTCGGTGCCGGTCCGAGCCGCCACAGCTGCCGGTCGGTGTCGTCGACGTGGTAGACGCCGGCGCCGATGCCGGCGACGTCGCGGGCGATCAGTCGCATCCGGGCCACGTACGTGCCGCCGGCGCTCGGGTACGGGCGGTGGGCGTAGTCGTAGCGGTCCCCGCTGGGCAGCGGCACCTGCGTCCGGTGGGTGACCCCGTGCGCGCTCCACACCAGAGCCCCCAGGTCGGCGGCGTCGACCGGGCCGGTCAGCCGCCCCCGACCGGAGACCCGCCGGCGCAGCACGTCTGCGAGTGCGGCACGCGGCGGGTCCCCGGCGGGCAGAGGAACCGGCCGACCGCCGAACCGGAACGGGGTCCCGCTCCGTTCCGTGGCGGACTCACGCGGCCTCTGCGTCTGCAACAGCCCCGGCAGGAACTTGCTGGCCTCCTGATAGCGGCGGTCGGCCGCCGCCGCGCCGTCGGCGAAGAAGTCCACCGGCCCGGCCGGGGCCAACGCCGTACCGGCCACCAGCCAGCACACCGAGCGCTCCTCGTCGGGCAGGATGCCCAGCCGGTTGAACAACATGTGCAGCTGGGAGCCCCACACCCAGCGCCACCGCTGGTCGGCCGGTCCGTCGGCGGCCGCCCCTTCCAGCTCCCGGCGCGCCGACCGGACCACCTGTGCCCAGTACGCCGCCGGCGACCGGTCCGGTTCGCCGCCCACCAGGGCGACGGTGCGGTCCCAGCGGCGGCGCAACGCCCGGCCCTGGCTGGCGAGCACCCGGGCGGCCTGGCCCTGGACGGCGGCGGCCGGCAGCATCGCCACCTCGTTCTGCCACCGCCAACCGGCGGCGTGACCGCGCAGCCAGCGGGCCGCGCCCAGCTCGTCGAGGCCCAGCGCGGCGGCGGTGGCGGTGGCCAGTTCGGCCGCGACCGACAGCCGGGCCGGGCCGGGCGGCACCGCGCCGACGATCCGGGCGGTCACCTGGCTGGACCGGCAGAAGACGTCCTCGGCGACCGGCACCGCCGGTGGGCCGCCGTACCGGGCGGTCTCCGGCTGGTAGGCGATCTCGCGGACCTCGCCGTGGGCGTGCCAGCCGGCGGCGGACCGGGCGGCGTCGCCGCCGAGCCGCTGGTAGTAGCTGTCCCCGTCGAGCGCGAACACCTCGTACGGTGCCTGCGCGACCAGCGCCGACAGCTGCTCGCGCAGCTGCTCGCCGACGCCTGGCAACGGATCCCGGATCCGGATCCGCAGATGCGGACCGCCCTCCCAGTAGCGGATGTAGAACCAGTCGGCGATTCCACCGTCGGCGCGCAACCGGTCCAGCAGCGGCGCCACCGTCGCCGACAGGAAGGTGTCCAGGTCGGCCGGTGACCAGTAGACGAAACAGTGCAGTCCCACCCAGGTACGGCGGACGGTGGCGGTCATGGTCGCAGCGGTCACAGCGGCACCTCCGGGTCGCTCAGGTCGTAGGCGAAGTCACGCACCCGCGACCGGCCGATCAACAACAGGTAGATCAGGTCGTGCCCGGCGGGCAGCGCGGCGGCGGCCTCGGCGGCGGCCTCACGGACCGCGCGGACCGGGCGGCAGAACAGCCCCGCCTCGGCCGCTGCGGTGCCGACGTGCTGGGCCAGGGCGCCGACGGTGTGCAGCAGCCGCCGGTAGCCGGCCGGGCCGTCGGCCCGGACCACCGCGCCGACGTCCGCGCTGACCAGCCAGGCCAGCGGCATGCCGGCGACGTCGACCTCGGTACGCGGATAGGTGTACGCCTGCTGCACCTGCCCGATCGCGTCACCCGCCCGGGTCGGCGCCACCGGTGGCGGCGCCACCGGTGGCGATGCCGCCGATGTGGCTGCTCCGGCTGCGGACGCCTCCGGCGTGCCCGCCGGAGGCGGCAGGTCGTACCAGCCGGCCGGTCGGTCGGTGACGTTGCCGACGGCGACGGTGTGCCGCAGGCCCGGCCAGGCGGCCGGGGACCCGGTCGGCGGCCGGTACGCGGCGGCGACCAGCCGGTCGAACACCGCCGCCGGCAGCGGTCTCGGGTCCGCGCCGAGCCCGCGTGGGCTCAGCCCGGAGCTGCGTACCGCCCGGAGCCGGGGCCGCGGCCCGGCGGCGGCGCTCGTCGGCCCGAGCTCGACGGTCAGCTGCCGGCCCTGCGTCCGTACGGTGACCTGCAGCCCGTGCCCGGCGGCCGCCTCGACCAGTGCCCCGGCGACGTGCCCGGCCTCCAGCGCGGCCAACGCGTCGGCGAGCCGGCCGTAGCCGGCCGGTAGCCGGCCGGGGCGTTCCAGCAGCACCAACCCGGTCGGCACCGCCAGCGACGTCGGCCCAGCCGACCCGGCCGGCACCGCCGACGGCACCGAACTGGGCCGCACCGGGTGCAGCCACCCCCGGACCGGGTCGACCAGCCAGTCGGCGGCACCGCACCGCACCGCCACGTCGACCAGGTACGCCGCCCGTGGCGACGGGTACGCACGATGCTCGTTGAACCCGTTCCACGGCTCGTAGCGGCGCGGCGCCAACGCGGCGGTCAGCACCTTGACCAGTCGGTCGCCGACCTCGCCGGCGGCGGCCAGCGCGGTCAGCGCGACGCCGCCGGGCGCGGCCGGGGCGCGGTACGGCGGTGCCGGGCCGGGCCGGACGTCCTTGCCGGGTCCGTGCGCGTAGACGTCGGCGAGCACTTCGACGAGCTGACGGGACGACATGGCGACCTCACGGGAACGGGTGCGGGTACAGGGGCAGATCGGCGTAGCGCAGCGGTGCCGGCAGCCGGCCCAGCTCGGCCGGGACCCGCAACAGCCGGTCCAGACCACGGGTGCGGTGGTGTACGTGGCCGAACGTCATCGGCAACGTGCCGGGGACGATCACCTTCGCCGAGTGCAGCCCCAGCCGGTCGCGGGTCGACGGATCGGTCTGGTCGACCACGATCGTCTCCAGGCCGCGCGCGGCCCAGCGGTCGACGGTCTCGCCGAGCAGCGCCGCCAGGTCGGTGACCGGGGCCGGGCGGCCCGGCCACACGTCCCGCCAGTGGGCCGGCTGCTCACCGGTGAGCAGGAACTCGTACCGCTGCCGGGCCTGCGGCAAGGTGTTCACCGCGACGTGTTCCTCCAGGCCGGTGACCAGCCGGGAATCGTCGAACATCGCCTGTAGCCGGCCAGGGTCGAGGTGGCCGGGCTTGTTGCGGGCCACCTCGGGCAGGCTGAACACGTCGACCACCGCCTCGGCCGCCGCCGACCGCAGCGCCGCCCGGGGGTCCGGGTGGGCACCGGCGGCGAAGAACGCCTGCGGCGCGCCGCTGGTCGGGTCACGGTGCAGCACCAGGGCCAGCACCGTCGGCACCTCGAGATCGTTGGTGGCGTCGAAGAACAGCAGGTCGTAGCCGATCGTGTCGAGCCGGTCCACCAGGTGCGGCAGCACCGGGTCGTCGTCGGGGACGGCGACCGGGCGCAGCGGGGTCCGCGCGTACCAGGCCATCAGGAACGCGTCGCGTTCGGCGACCTCGTACATGCCGTACAGGGCCGCCTCGACGGCGCTGTTGCCCAGGCCGCAGCCGTTGGAGCTTTCGTAGAGGAACCGGGCTCCGGCGCCGCGGTGCAGGCCCCAGTAGGCGACGTGCTCCGGCACCAGCACCGGTCGGCGGCGACCCAGCGACCAGCCGTACACCCAGCGGGTCCGGGTCTGCGGGGTGTAGGGCACCATCCGGAACGCCGGGTGGTCGTGGTGCGCCGGGTCGTGCAACCCGAGCCGGACCGGGTCGACCGCCCGGTCCGGGCCGAGGTCGGCGAAGGCCGCTTCGACGGCGGTACGCCGCCGGTACGGCCGCATCCCGGTGGCCCGTTCGACGGCTTCGAACAGGGCGACCCGCTCGGATTCGGCGAAGCTGCGGGCCCGGCCGTAGCCGGCTTCCCGGACCGGGGTGTCGCTGGCGAGTTCGCTGGTGCTCAACGCCATCGGTGACCGCTCGGTGCGGATCATGTGGGCGACGGGCCCGTGCCGCCAGTCGAACAGTTCGGCGCGCAACGCTTCCCGGGTGGTGCGCGGGTTGTCGCCGCGCAGCGAGTAGGGGTCACCGGTCGGGGTGGCGGTGAGGGCCACTTCGGCGCCGTCCGGGGTGTCCAGCGGCACCGGCCGGCAGACCCGGCAGCCCTGCCGGCGGGGCCGGACCCGGTGGCTGCTGACGGTGGCGTGGTCGGTGCGGATCGCCACCACGGTCGCGTCGAACCGGTCCGGCTCGGTCAGCGCGTCGGCGACGGTGCCGGCCACCACCGGCAGCAGGCTCGGTGGGACGGTGCCGCCCAGCCGCAGCCCCGGGTTGCGGCGGGGCACCCCCGGCCCGAACACCCGCAGCCGGGCCGCCTCGGCGCAGGCCAGGCAGACGCTCGCCGTCGGGCGCAGCACCGGACCGACCAGCACCAGGCCGCCGTCGAGGCGGACCGGTACGACGGTCGCGGCGTGCCGCCAGGCCTGGTCGCTGAGCCGCGCGGCCAGCGCGGGGGTCCAGTCGTCGAGCAGGACGACCATGGTCGCACCGGCCTCGATGTCGCAGGCCGTGGCCGCGTCGCGCACGGGTGCCGGGTGACCGGCGAGGCGCAGGGCCTCCGCCAGCGCGGTGACCGGGGTGGCAACGGTACGGGTCGACATGGTTCAGGCTCCTCGGCTCGGGGTGGCGGTGGGGCCCGCGGTGGTGTCGTCGGACACGGCGGCGGTCCACCGGAAGCTCCGCGCCACGAAACCGGTGACGGCCAGCGCGTGGACGACCGTGTGGGTGTCCTCGTCGGCGGGATCGGTGTCGGCGGTGTCCGGCACCACCGGCCGCCCCGTCAGGGTGGCGCCGCCGGTGGTCAGCGCTGCCCGCAGCGCCTGCTGCAGCCGTTCCTCGTGGTCGATCACCCCGGCCGGCCAGTACCAGGTGTCGTCGGTCCACGGTGCCAGCTGCGGGTCGCCGGGCAGCCAGGTCGGTGCCGCGCCGGCCAGGCTCACCGGGCCGGTCGGCACCTCGACGCCGGCGGCCCGGGCCTGAGCGACCCCGGTCGCGGCGAGCGCCGCCAGCGCCACCGCGTCGGCGGCGTCGGCCTCCACCGCCCAGGCCAGCGGCCCGTCGTCGGTGACGATCTCGGCGTGCACCGCGCCGGCGGGCAGTCGGTGGGCCACCACCCGCGCCGGTACGCCGAACCGCCGGGTCAGCGCCTTCCACCAGCGTCGGGCGGCCGGTGCGGTGGCCCACTCGGCCTCGGCCACCTCGACGGCGTCGAGGTGGTGGCCGACGGCGTGGACCAGCCGGCGCAACGCGACCCCGGTGGCGTGCCGCGTGTCCACGCCGACCGCGGCCGCCGTCACCGACCGCGTCGCCGTCAGAGCCGGCGTCGGCGTCAGAGCCGGCGTCGGCGTCAGAGCCGGCGTCGGCGGCGTCGCCTGGTCGACGGCGGGTGGTGCCCCGGTGAGGCCCAGGTGGGTCTCGACGTAGCGCAGGGTGGCGTCGATGCGGGCGGCGTCGGCGGTGGCGGCGACACCGAGCGCCGGGCCGGCCAGCGCCAGCATCGCCGGCAGCTGCGGCAGGTCGCCGGGCAGGGCCGCCGGTACCGGGCCGAGCACCGGGTCGCCCAGCGCCGCCAGGCGCAGGCCGACCGCGTCGATGTCGGCCGGGGCGCCGGGCAGCGGGGCACGGGCCGCCGGCAACCACGGGTGGTACGTGGCCCGGACCGGGTCGAGCCGGGCGACCAGCGCGGCCGGGTAGTGCGGGCCGGGTGCGGCGGGTTCCCCACCGGGCAGGGTGGCGGCCTCCTCGGCCGGGTCCGGCAGCCCGGCGACGGCGCAGACGATCCGGTGCGCGGCGGCGGCACCGACCAGCGCGGCCAGCGCCGGAGCCACCCGGCCGGCGGCGGCCGGCCGATCAACGGCGGCCGGCTCGGCGGTGGCCGGCCCGCCGTCGGTGTCGCGGGTCAGCCGGGTGGCGATCGCCGCGCTGTGCGCGCTCACCTCGCCCGGCGCGGCGACCGGGGTCACGTACCCGGTCTCGGCCAGGCAGCGGGCCGCGACCGCCGCGTCGCCGGCGAGCACGACGGTGTCCGGGCCGGTGCCGCCGGGCGCGTCGACGGTCAGGCCGGTGCCGGTCAACGTCCGGGTCGCGGCCGCCGCCACCGGGCCGGTGCCGGCCACGGTGACCGTGGTCGACCGCAGCCGGTCCCAGGCCGCCGCCGGGTCGGCGGCCACCGACTCCAGCCAGCGGGCCAGGTCGGCCGGCGGCAGCCCGGGTTCGTCCCGGTCGCCCCAGCCGGCCGGCACCTCGACCAGCATGTCGTGTTCGCGCAGCTGCTCCAGCAGCAGCCGGACGGCCCGGTCCACCTCAGGTCGGCCGACCGGTCGGGCCAGCCGCTGCGGTGACAGCCCGCCGGCCAGCTGCCGGGCGAGCAGCTGCCACACCGTCCACACCCCGGTGCCACCGCTGACGGTGAAGCTCGACGACCAGCCCCGTACGTGCACCCCGGTGCCGGTCGGAGTGGCGAACACCACCGGTCGCAGTCGCACGACGGTCCCCGCTGTCGGCTGCGGGTCGTCGGCTGCCCCGACCTCCGCGGCCGTGGTCAATGGCTGCGGGCTCATCACGCCACCTCCTGTGCCGTCGCGGCCAACCTGGTCAGGTAACCGGTGATCCGTTCCTGCCAGGTGATTCCGGTGATCCGTTCGGCCGCCCGGCTGAGCAGGTAGGCGGCCAGGTAGCGCTCGGTCGGCTGCACGTCCAGCAGACCCAGCAGCAGGTAGAGCACGTTGGTGGCGAAGCGGTAGGTGACGAACTCCCGCTCGTACGGGACCCGGTCGAAGTCGACCTGCCGCAGCAGCTGGTGGTACTCGCTGTACTCGGTGCGCTCCGAGTGCCAGCGGCGTACCGTGTCCGGGTCGCCGATCTGCTCGGCCCGCTCCAGGTAGCGCTCCCCTGGCACCCGAGGCAGTTCACCCCGGGCGTACGCGGCCCCGCTCACCTCGGCGGCCCGCACCGTCCACTGTTCCCACTCCCGTTCCGCCGGGTCCAGCCCCGACCCCGGCGCGTCCGTCGGGGTCGCCAGCCGGGCGACCAGGGCGGTCACCGGGTCGGCGGACCGCTGCCACTGCCGGTCGAACGCGGCCCGTACCCGACCGTCCGGGTCGTGGTGGACGAGGAACTCCTCCAGATGCGACAGGAACGACTGGTGGCCGCTGCCGAGCCCGAGCGGGTAGCGGCCGGCGTGCAGCGCCATCGCGGTCACGCAGGTCCGTACCCGGGCGGCGGCGCTGTCACCGGCGGTGGCCAACCGGTCGGCGGCGGCAGCGACCGCCGGCACCCCCAGGCGCAGCAGCTCGGCCCGGCACTCGACCGCCTCGGCGGAGCCGAACAGGGTCGCCAACGCGCGGTCGTCGACCGGTTCGACGCGGACGGTGTTGTCCGGGTGGATCGGCGCGTACGGCGGCGGCACCAGCTCGATCCGGCCGGCCTGTTCGGCCTGGGCGAGCAGCTCGGCGACGCTGATCTGCTCGGTGCTGGGCTGCTCGGCGAGGTGGCGGCGCAGCCGGCCGGCGACCGCGGTCGCGACCACGGCCAGCTCCGCCGCGCCGGCCGGGTCGGTGGCGGCCAGCCGGATCCGCAGGTGCGGTCCGTGCCGCCAGTGCCGTTCCAGGTGTACGGCGAACCCCTGCCCGGCGGCCCAGCGGGCGGCCGGCAGCACCGCCGCGCGCAGCAGCGGCAGCTTGGTCGGCGAATGGTAGTAGGTGACGATGTCGAGGGCGTCAGTCATGGCCGCCCCACCCCTTCCGGTAGGTCTCGGCGACCAGCTCGACGACCCGCCCCTGCGGGTTGCCGACGCCGGGCACCGGCAGGGCCTCCTCGAACCGCACCGGCCCGTCGTGACGGGCCAGCAGCCGGGGCAGGTTCCGCAGGTGCAGCGCGTTGTCGAGGTCGACGTACTGCGGTTTGGGCAGCGACAGGTAGCGCTGGTAGTCGTCCGGGCCGCCGCGCACGTCCACCCCGGCGGCGGCGACGAACACCTCGGCGGGCAGGCCGAGGCGGGCCCGCCAGGTGCCGACCGCGTCGAACGGCACGTCGCCGTCGGCCTCCAGGTCGTCCCGTAGCCGCTGCGCGGCCTCGGTCGGCAGCGTCCAGGAACGCCGGCTGAGCACCAGGTCGCGGTAGCGCAGCCGGGTCCGGTGCCGGGCACCGGCCACCTCGCCGGTCGGGGCGAGCAGGCCCGGTCCGACCAGGCCGCTGCTGAGGTCGAAATGCAGCGGTACGGTCCGGTCCGGCATCACGAACGGGACGAGGAACCCGAGGTAGAGCACGTCCAGGTCGGCGCCGGTGTCGTCGCGGACCAGCCGTACCTGGTCGGTCACCGGGTCGTGGCGCAGCCCGACCCGGTCGGCGAGCAGGTCGGCCCAGCGGCCGTCCTCGCCCACCTCGTGGTCGACCAGCAGCGGATGCAGGTTGGCGTTGAACCCGGTGACCGGGCGGAACTGTGCCACCTGGGCGCGCGGGCCGAGGGTCGCCCGGATCTGCGCCGCCACCTGCGCCTTCGCCTGTGGCGCCAGCAGGTCGAGGAACCGGCTGGTGAACCGGCCCCAACCGGCGTACACGTGGTTGAGCACCAGCAGGTCGGCCCGCGCGGTGCGGGCCGGCTGGACGAAGTAGGCGTACGAGGCGGGGCGGGCGGTGACCCAGGCGGGCAGGGCCGCCGCCGCGTCCCGGACGATCCCGTCCGGCAGGGTGAACTCGGCCGCGTCGGCCGGTGCCGCCGCCCGCAGCCGGGCCAGCAGCCCGGCCCGTGCCTCGGCCAGTTCCCGCAGTTGCGGGGTGACCAGGTCGGCGAACTCCGCCGCCGGGCTGATCACCCCGGAGGGGGTGACCAGGTTGTACGCCCGCCACACCTGGCTCATCTCGGTGGAGAAGTCGGCGGCGCGCGGGCACCGCCCGCCGACGCCGTACCGGGCGACGAAGCGGTCCCGGACCAGCCGACGCAGCGGCAGGTACTGGTCGAACAGCTCGACCAGCCCGGCCAGCGCGGGCAGCGCGTCGGCGGCGGCCCGGCCGTGGGCCCGGCCCAGCCGCAGCGGTGTGCGCACCGCCACGTCCTCGGCCAGCACCGGTGCGTCGAACCAGGACAGTCCGACCGCCTCGTAGGCGCTGCGCCAGGCGTCGCGCAGCGACGCCAGCGCGGCGGCCCGCTCGCCGGCCGTGACGGTGCCGAACCGTTCGGTCCGCGCGTCGATGTCGGCGAGCAGCGCGGCCAGGTCGGGCCGGCCGTGCCGGCCGAGCCAGTCGGCGATGTGCCGCAGCGCCTGCGGGTCCTGCGGGTCGACAGGTTCGACGGCCAGCAGCAGCCCGGCGTCGAGGACCTGTCCGACGTAGCGGGTCGCGGCGGCGGCGGTACGCTGCGGGCCGCCGGGCAGTCGCCGGGCCAGCTCGGCGACCAGGTCACCCGGGGTGACCCCGGCCGGGCCGGCGGCCCGGGTCCGGTCGATCAGCAGCCGCAGCGGTCCGGTGCAGGCCAGCGAGACCTCTTCCTCCAGCACCGAGATGATCCGGTCGACGCCCTGCACCGGGCGGTCCCGGCGGAACGTCAGCTGGTCACCCGTGATGGTGATCGCGGCGGCGAGCCGGTGCGGCACGGTGTCGCGCAGGGCCGGTTCGGCCAGCACCGCGGCGAGCAGGCGGGCCAGCAGGGTCCGGTTGGCCTGGGCCACGGCCACCGGCGGGTCGGCGACCGCCGCCGGGTCGACCGGTACGGCCGCATCGGCCGACGCCGTCGGTGCCACCGTCGGTGCCGACGTCGGGTCCGTCGTCGGTGTCGGCGGCGCCGTCGGCGGGTCGACCCAGTTGCCCCAGCCCACGTAGGTGAACCAGGACAGTGGACTGGTCTTGGCGGTGGCCCGCAACGCGTACCGCAGCGCGTTCGGTTCCGACTTGCGGGCCCGGCTGTCCGGGTGGGCACCGGCGGCGGCCGCCCGGTCGATGCCGCGCAGCAGGTCGGCGCCGGTGAGGGTGACCGCCCGGCGCAGCGGTTCGGCGGCGCAGACCTCGGCCAGCGCGGCGCGTTCGGCGCCGAGCGCGTCGGTGGCCAGCTCGGCCAGCTCCGCCCGCACCTGCGCGGCCTGGCGCATCATCGCCAGCCAGGCTGTCAGGTCCGGCACCCGGTCCAGCAGGTCGCCGAGGGCGGCGAGCCGTTCCGGCCGGGGCAACCGCCCGTTGTGCACGTCGCGGCGCAGCGGCAGCACCGCCCTACGGTGGAACTCGGCCGGGTGGGCGTCGGCGCTGGCGTACAGCGCGTCGGCCAGCGGCGGGGCCAGCTCGGTGATCCGCGCCCGCAGGTCGACCAGCTGCCGCAGGGCGGCCCGGAAGCGCCGGGTGGCGGCCGGGGTCGCCGGATACGGCAGGGCGGCCAGCCGGACCAGCGCGTACGGTGCCAGCGTGGTGTCGATCGCCGGCCGCCGGTCGGCGGTGGCCGGGACGACGGCGATCCCGGTCATCCGTACCGCACCCCCTCGTCGCGCCGGAACGCGGCGCGGGCGAGCAGGGCGAACAGCGCCGTCCAGCCCAGCAGCAGGAAGGCGATCCAGCTCGGTCCGATCAGGTGGTCGGCCCGGTCGATCAGCGCCAGCACGAAGTACTGGTACTGGTAGGTGGGCACGTACGGCACCACGGCGTGCAGCGCCGACGGCAGGTAGTCGATCGGCACGAACAGGCCGCCGAAGAAGGCCAGCAGCATGAACAGCAGGTTCGCCAGCATCATCGCCGGCTGCGGGGCGAGGCGGTAGCCGATCGCCATGCCGAGCAGGCCGAACGGGATGGCGCCGACGACGACCGCGCCGAGCCAGACCGGCCAGGCCACCAGGGGCAGCCGCAGGTCGGTGGTGACGGCGGCGACGATCAGCAGCGGAATCCAGCTGATCACGTTGAAGCCGAGGACGTAGACCAGCCGGCCGACGAACCGGGTCAGCGGTGACAGCGGCAGCAGCCGGAGCCGCTGCTCCCACGGGTTCTCCCGGTCGGCGGCGACGCCTGCGGCCAGCGAGGCGACGGTGACGTTGAGGGTGGTGTAGAGCAGGAACGGGGTGATGGCGTACTCACTGCCCAGGCCGAGACCGGCGTAGCGGTTGGCGTTGACCAGGCCGAAGAGCAGGAAGAACACCAGCGGGAAGCCCAACGCCGGGGCCCAGTAGGCGGGCATCCGCAGCGTGTCGAGGGCGTGCGCCCGGGCGTGCAGCAGGACGTAGCGCATGTCAGGCCACCTTTTCGGCAACGCGGATCGCGGGCCGGGCCACGGCGCCCGGGTCGGTCGTCCGGCTGATCGTGCGGATCGCCTCCTCCAGGCCGACCCGCTCGACCCGGATTCCGGTGAACGGCACGTCCGCGCGGACCAGGGCCCGGACGGTGGCGTCCGGGTCGGCGGTGTAGATGTGGGTACGGTTGCCGACGGTGGTCACCCGGTCGGCGGGGCCGGAGACGGCGATCGGCGGCAGCGGGCCGGCAACCTCGACGTCGACCAGGTGCAGCCCGACCTCGGCGACGACGTCGTCGACCGCACCGGTCCGGGCGATCTGCCCTCCGGCGACGACCACGACCCGCGTGGCGAGGTGTTCGGCCTCGGCCATGTCGTGGGTGGTGAGCAGCACCGCGCTGCCCTGGGCGGCGACGGCGGCGATCGCCGACCACAGTCCGTCGCGGCTGTCGGCGTCGAGGCCGGTGGTCGGTTCGTCGAGGAAGAGCAGGTCGGGACGGCCGACGAGGGCGGTCGCCAGGGCGACCCGGCGGCGCTGACCGCCGGAGAGGGTGCCGCACCGCTTGCTCAGGAACGGGCCGAGTCCGAGCTGGTCTACCAGCTCCGCGCGGGGCACCGGGTGCGGGTAGTGGGCGGCTACGAGGGCGAGGGTCTCGGCGACGGTGAGTCGCCAGGGCAGGGCGGTCCGCTGCGGGGTCAGCCCCAGTCGGGCCTTGACCGGTACGTCGGCGGGGCTCGCGCCGAGCACTTCGACCCGGCCCGAGGTGGGGCGGCGCAGGCCGGCCAGGATTTCGATCATTGTCGACTTGCCGGCACCGTTGGGGCCGAGCACGGCGGTGACCCCGGCCGGCACCACGACGGAGACGGCGTCGAGTGCGACCACGGCGCCGTACGTCTTGGTGACGGTGTCGAGACGGGCGAAGACTTCCACGAGCACTCCTTCGGATACGACGCGCGGAGGGGGCGCGGTGCGCCCCCTCCGCGTGACTGGCGTGACTCGCCCGGACCCGGGCTACCGGCAATCCCTGACACTGCCGGTGGTGCCCCGGTGGTGGGCGGGTGGCTGGGTCAGTTCGCCTGCAGTTCGGCGTCGGCGCACGACGAGCAGCAGGAGCTGGCGCCGCAGCAGGAGCTGGAGCTGCAGCTCGACGAGCCGGAGGAGGCGCCGGTCTCCGGCAGGGCGGCCGAGTCGCGGATCGAGCTGACGGACAGTTCGTCGAGCTCGAGGTCTTCGACGTCGATGATGTCGTCGGACATGTGATTCACCTTTCGGTTGGGGTTCGCCCCGCAGGGTCGCGGGGTCGTCGGGCGGGCGGCGTCGACGGGTGACGCCGCGCCGGTCAGGTGACGTAGCAGCAGGAGCAGGAGGCCCGGCCGCCGTCGCCGGCCGAGGACGCTCCGGTCTCGGGCAGTGCCACCGAGTCCCGCATCGCGGTGACGGTCAGTGGCCCGAGGTCCAGTCCGTCCACGTCGATGTCCAGGTCGTAGTCCTGGGTGGAATCCCAGGTCGTCGACAGTTCCGCCAACATCGCGCACCTCCTTGTCGGCCCGGGAAGCCGTTCGCTGGGCCGCTCCTTGACTTCCACCTGACGTTCTAGCTTCTTGCTGTGCTTGAGATTAGTTGAACGTCTAGGTTCGGTCAACCATTGGATCTGACTGAATCAGGGCAGGCGTCAGCGAGCAGACACGATTGACGAAGAAAATTGGTGGAGAGCCGGAATTGTCAGCTCTGCTGAGTCGGGGTAACAACCTCGACGAATCGGGCGATCCGCTCCACCAGTCGCTGGCGCAGCACCGCCGCCCGCGCGGCGAACTCCCGCTGCGCGGTGACGTACGCGGTGCGACCCTGCGCCGTCTCGATGCGCACCGGCGGGTACCCCAGCTCCCGCAGGTCGTACGGACTGGCCCGCATGTCCAGGTCGCGGATGTCGCGGGCCAGCTCGAAGCAGTCCACCACCAGCTCACCATCGACCAACGGGCTCAGTTGGAAGGCGTACTTGTACAGATCCATGTTGGCGTGCAGACAGCCGGGCTGCTCGAAGTCGGCCTGGGTGGACCGCTGCGGGGCCAGCAGGTTCAACGGCCGGGCCGCCGGGGTGAAGAACCGGTACGCGTCGAAGTGGCTGCACCGGATCCGCTGGCTGTCGACGAACGCGGCGATGTCGGCCGGGCTCATCCGCAGCGGCCACCGATGGTGACGCACCTCGGCGGCCGGCTGCCGGTAGACCATCGCCCACTCGTGCAGCCCGAAACACCCGAAGTGCCCCGGTCGACCCGCGGTACGCACCAGCAGATCCCGTACCCGGGCGACCAGCTCGCCTCGACGGGCCAGCAGCCCGGCGGTGTCCACCGTGACCGCCGTACCGCCGGTCAGCGGCACCGCCCGGTAGTCACGCCCCCACTGCGCCGGATCGGCCCCGGCGAGCAGCACACCCGCGCCGGGGTGCCACCGACGCAGCTGCGCCGGCCGGTACGCGTAGTACGTGAACAGGAAGTCGGCGACCGGATGCGCCTCGCCCCGGCGGCGGCGCTCCAGATGCCCGCCCACCAGCTGGTCGACGCGCGCGGCGTGCGCGTCGCGCCGACGGGTCCAGCTGACCCGGTCGAGCACCGTGTCGGTCACCCGACCAGGGTACGGCCCGGTCAGTCGACGACCCGGTCAGGCAGCCTCGTCGCCGTCGTCGACAGCGCCGTCGTCGTCGGCGCCGGGACCGACCCGCAGCAGCGCCTCGCGCCGGCACAGCACCGTCACCCGGTACGACACCCCCAGGTTCGACCAGATCTCGCCCCGCAGGTGCAGACAGATCCCGACCCCCGGATCGCCCTGCGGGTGCTCGAAGAAGTCCACCGTCGGCTCGGCCAGCGCACCCACCAGTCCCTGGCTCTGCCGGGCGGTCGCCGCGACCTGCAGCAGCCCGGCGCTCACCTGGAACTCCACGTCGTCGAGGGCGTCGACGTCGTACCAGTGGGTGTCCGGCAGGAACAGCTGCGCGTCCACCGTCCGACGGGTGTAGTCGGGGCCGGTCAGGCCGCTGTCGGGTGCCGGGCGGTCGCCGAGCCACGCGGTCCCGGCGTAGTCGGTCCGCAGCCGCAGCGACTCGGTGTGCAGCTCGGTGACGAGGGTGTCGAGACGGGGCTGGGCGGCGAGATGGACGGCGGCTTCGATCACCCTCGGGACCCTAGCACCGACGCCAGATCCCGTGGTTCGTCCGGGGCGCAGTCCAGGGCCTGGTCCACGATCAGGTCCAGCGGCGTGGTCAGACCGGCGTCCCAGGCGGCGGCGAAGACCGACTCGCCGCAGCCGGTACGGGCGGCGGCGAGGGTGGCGTCCCGCCGGGCCTGCACCGCGACCGGCGCGACGAGACCGTGCCGGCGACGCAGCGAGTCGACCGCCGCGAGGATCCGCACCGCCAACGCGGCGTCGTCGTCGACGATCACGTCGGCGACCGTCTCCAACGAGGTGGACAGATCGGCCCGGTCACCGAGCTCGAACCGGCGTTCCAGGGCCGCGACGAACAACCGCAGGGCGCCTGGCCGGTCGGCGACGGCGAGCCGGCACATCCCCAACTGGTGCAGCGCGACCGCCTCACCGAACAGGTCACCCAGCTCGCCGGCGAGGTCCAGCGCCTCACCGGCCACCTCGGCCGCGCCGGCCGGATCCGGACGGGCCAACAGGATCTCCGCCCGACAGGTCAGGCCGAGCAGGACCCCCCGGCTGTTGCCGGCCTCCCGCTCCAACGCCAGGCACTGGTTGATGTGCCAGTCGGCGTCGGCGACGTCGCCGATCCGCAGGCAGACCTTGGCGAGGTTGCCCAACGCTATCGCCATGCCCGACTTCGCTCCCAGCTCCCGCCAGACCTCCAGCCCGTAGCGGAAGTGGTCGCCCGCCTCGGCGTACCGGCCGGCGAGCATCGCCGCCACGCCGAGGATGTTGCGGGCCTGCGCGGTGCCCTCCGCGTCGCCAGCCTGCTCAGTCAGGGCGAGGCAGTCGGTGCCGAGCCGGGTCGCGGTCGCCGTGTCGTCCTGGGTGGCGGCGAGCACCGCCGCCGGGTAGAGCAGCTGCCGTCGGTGCGTCGGCGCCAACCCTGCCGGTGCCGAGAGCACCCGGTCCAGCCACTGGCGACCGTCGCGGATCTGACTGCCGTTGCGCCAGTAGCGCCACAGCCCGAGGCAGAGCCGGGTGGCGGTGGCCAGGTCACCGACGTCGAGCGCCACCCCGAGCGCTGCCCGCAGGTTCGGGTAGTCGCGGTCCAGCTCCTCGGCCCAGTGCCGCTGCTGGGCGCCGGCCATCCCGGCCCCGGCCCGGTCGGCCAGCTCGGCACAGTACGCCAGGTGCCGGGACAGCTGCCCGGCCCGTTGCCGGTCGCTGGCCAACTGCCGCGCCCGGGCCTGGATGGTGTTGAGCATGGTGTACCGGCGGGTGCCGCCGCTACCGGGGACCGCCACCAGCAGACTCTTGCGTACCAGTGCCGCCAGCTCGGTGGCGACCACCTCGGGGGTCGCCACGGCACCGACCACGGCGGCGATCGCGGGCACGCTGGCGGCGCAGGCGAAGACGGCGGTCGCGACGAAGACCTCCTGCTGCACCGGGCTCAGCAGCCGGTAGCTCCAGTCCACCGTGCCGTGCAGCGTCTGCTGGCGGGCCGGCCGGTCCCGGGGGCCGGCGCCGAGCGCGTCCAGGTGCGGCCCGAGACACTCCAGCAGCGCGGCCGGACTCAGCTGGTCGGCCCGGGCCGCGGCCAGCTCGATCGCCAGCGGCAGCCCGTCCAACCGCTGACACAGCCCGACCACCGCCGGCAACGACCCGGCGGTCAGGGTGAAATCGGCGTCGGCGGCCCGGGCGAGCCGGTCGAACAGCGCGATCGCCGGATGTGCCGCCACCGCCTCGGCCACCGCGGCGGCCCCCTGTGGCAGGTCGGCCACCGGTGGCACCGGCAGCGGCGCCACCCGGTAGACCTGCTCGCCGTAGACACCCAGTGGCTCCCGGCTGGTGGCCAGCACCCGGACCCGTCCCGCCGCCACCAGCAGCTCCGCCAGCGCCGGGGCGGCGGTCAGCACCTGCTCCAGGTTGTCCAGCACCAGCAGCACCTCGGCGTCGGCCAGCTGGTCGATCAGCGTGTCCAGGGTCGACACGTCGGGCCGGGCCGGCACGTCCAGCGCGGCGGCGAGGGCGGTCAGCACCTCGTCGACGGTGCCGGTGGCGGCCAGCGCGACGAAGCAGACCCCGTCGTCGAACCGGGTCGCCACGTCGGCGGCCACCGACAGCGACAACCGGGTCTTGCCGATGCCGCCCGCCCCCACCAGGGTCACCAACCGGCCCTCGGCCAACAGGCCGGCTACCCGGGCGACGTCCCGGTCGCGACCCAGCAGCGGAGTCAACGGAGTGGGCAGCCGCACCCGGCGGTCCGGCCGGCCCAGCAGTTGCGGGCTCAGCGTCCAGCCTCCGGTGCCCGAGCCGACCAGTCCGCGACGGGCCCGGACCCGGTCCAGCTCCCGCGCGGCGGCGGCCGGCAGACCGCCGGTCTGCCGGGCGAACCAGGACACCAGGGTACGGCTGGGTTCCCCGCGCAGCATGGTCCGCAACCAGATCCGCAGCGTCGTCGGCGACCACGGCGCGAGCTCGATCTGGTCGACCTCGGGCAACCGGGCCACCGCCGAGTCGACGCCGGCCGACGGAGTCGGCCCGAGCGGGAGCGGGGTGGCCGGGGCACCGCCCGGGACCGACCCGGGGCTGCCACTCGCGGCCTCGGTGCTGCCCCACACCAGCCCGAGCACCGCCGGCAGCAGCCGGGGCCGCGACCAGATCCGCAGCAGCTGCGGCACCCGCCCGGCCGCCGCCAGATCGGCGACCAGCAGCACCTGGTCGGCGAGCACCGGCAACGGCAGCGGCGCGGGCTCGGTCGGCACCTCGACCACGACGAAGCCACGCAGGCCGGCCAGCCGGACGATCTCGGCGAGGAACCGGCTGTGCCCGGCGCCGCGTTGGCCGTACACCCGCAGCGCACCACGTCCGGTCACCTGCAGTCGGGTCAGGAACTCGTGGGTACGGCGCAGCGGTTCGTCGCGTTCCCACAGCCGGGACCCGGCCCGCTCGGTGATCTCCACGTCGTCGGCCACCGCGCTGTCGCGGCCCCGGCCCTTCGCCAGGTAGTTCCGCTGATCGGCCCGGTCCAGCAGGTGTTCCGGGGTGTCGCCGTCGTGCGGCGCGCTCGACACGCCGAGGCTGACCGTCAGGTGCAGTGGCGGGTCACCGGGGAACTCCGTGGCCCGGATCTGCTCGGTCAGCCGCAGCGCGAGCCGGACCGCCTCGGCACGGTCGGTCTCCGGCAGCACCACGACGAACTCGTCCCCGCCGTAGCGGAACAACGTGTCCTGTGGCCGGCACAGCGAGCGGACCCGGTCGGCCAACTGCCGTAGCACCCGGTCGCCCCGAAGGTGTCCGTAGACGTCGTTGACGGTCTTGAAGAAATCGACGTCGAACAGAAACAAGGCACAGGGCCGACCCGGTCGGTTCAGCTGCCGACGCAGGTACGGTTCCAGGGCTGCGCGCGGCCGGGCACCCGTGACCGGATCGGTCGCCGCCACGTCGTACCTCTCACCGTTTCCGTCGTCGGGTCAGCGGGCCGGTCACCGTCGCGGCGCATGTGTCGGCGTGGTTACCGGTCCTGTACCTGGGTGGCCAAGAGAATCGATGCTAACCGTCGACAACCGGGCGCGGAGTCAACCGGCCCGACGCACGTCCTGCACGATAGGAGGATGTTCGTCGACGGCCGGGCGGTTTCTGCTACGTAACACGTCCATCGTGGTGTTTCACAACGTCGCACCCGGACATCCCGTTGCCAGCCCAGGATCTGTTCAATCGTCAGGAGGATCGCGCCGGTGCGAACGAAGAGTGCGTTGTGGCGACCGAATCGCCGTCGAATCCGCGTGATGGCACTGTCGACTGTGCTGACGCTGTCGGCCATCGCGGTCGTCGGCACCGGGGCCGGACCGGCGCCGTCCTCAACGGGCGCCGGCGGCACCTCGCCGTCGACCCGCGTACCGGGGGGTGGGTTCGCCAGCCTGTGGAACGGCACCGCCGGGGTCACCCCGGGCACCTCGCTGGCCGACATCCGTACGATCGTCGGGGCTGACACCGCGACCACGGCGGCGCTGGACGGCACCGGCATCGGGATCGCGATGATCGACACCGGGGTGGTACCGGTCGCCGGTCTGCCGGCGACCCGGCTGGTCAACGGTCCGGACCTGTCGTTCGAGTCGCAGGCGACGAATCTGCGCTGGCACGACACGTACGGCCACGGCACCCACCTCGCCGGAGTCCTGATCGGCGACGACCCGACCACCGGTGCCCAGGGTCTGGCGCCGAAGGCGAAGTTGACCTCGGTCAAGGTCGGCACCGCGAACGGGGCCGTCGACGTGTCGCAGATCATCGCTGCCGTCGACTGGGTGGTCGCGCACCGCAACCACGACCCGACCCACCCGATCCGGGTGCTGAACCTCGCCTACGGCAGCGCCGGCAACCCGGCGTTCTGGACCGACCCGCTGCACTTCGCCGTCGAGAGGGCCTGGCAGGCCGGGATCGTGGTGGTGGCGGCCGCCGGCAACGACGGCAACGGATTCGGCCGGTTGGACAACCCGGCGAGCAATCCGTACGTCATCGCCGTCGGCGCCAGCCTCACCAAGGGCACGTTGAGCACCGCCGACGACGAACTCGCGCCGTTCACCAACCTCGCCAACGCCGGCAAGCAGGTCGACCTGCTCGCCCCGGGCCAGTCGGTGCTGTCCCTGCGCAACCCGGGGTCGAACGTGGACAACCTCTTCCCGGGAGCACGGGTCGGCACCACCCTGTTCCGGGGCACCGGCACCTCCCAGGCCGTGGCGGTGACCGCCGCGACCGTCGCGCTGCTGTTGCAGGCCAAGCCGTGGCTGACCCCGGACCAGGTCAAGCAGGTGTTGGTCGGCAGCACCACGTTCCTGCCCACCGGGGCCGGCGCCAACCTGGGGCTCGGCTCGGTCAACCTGCACGCCGCGCTCACTTACCAGCCGGTGTGGCAGCCGCAGCAGTGGACCCCTTCCAACGGCACCGGGCCGATCGACGCCTCCCGGGGCACCAGCCGAGTGGTCTGCAACGGGGTGGCGCTGCAGGGTGAGCAGAGCATCTTCGGCCCGTTCACCAGCTCGGCCTGGGCCGGGCAGGCGGCGGCCGGCACCGCCTGGAACGGTGGGGTGTGGATGGGTCACCGGATGGCCGCCGACGGCTGGACCGGCAGCTCGTGGGCGAGCCGGACGTGGGGCGGCGCGACCTGGACGTCGCCGTCCTGGGACGGCTCGCCGTCCTGGGCCGACCCGGGCTGGTCCAGCCACTTCTGGTCGACCGGGGCGTGGGCCCCGGGCGACTGGGGTTCGCACTTCTGGTCCACCGACCACTGGGCCAGCGCCTGCTGGTGCTGAACCGGCCGTACGGTCGGTCAGTCGAGGTCGCCGCGGCGCAGTCGTTTCGTCTGCGCCCGGCGCTTCTTGTCGGTGATCCGTCGCTCCTTCGCCGCCCGCGACGGCCGAGTCGGCCGACGCGGCGGCGCCGGTGGCGCGATCGCCTCCCGCAGCAGCGCGGCGAGCCGTTCCCGGGCGGCCGCCCGGTTGGCCAGCTGGGTCCGGTGCTCGCTGGCGGCGATCGTCAGCACCCCGCCGACCAGCCGGCCGGCCAACCGCTGCAGGGCCCGGTCCCGCAGCCACCCGGGCAACGCGGCCGAGGCGGCGACGTCGAACGACAACTCGACCCGCGAATCGGCCGTGTTGACTCCCTGACCGCCGGGCCCGGACGAACGGGAGAACCGCTCGGTGAGCTCCCCCGCCGGGATCACCACCGAGTCGTCGACCCGTACGTCGCCTACCGCCACGCCCGCGACACTACCGGCGCCGCGCCACGCTGCACACTCAGCAACCGCTGCACACTCGGCAACCGCGCCACGGTCCGCACTCTCAGCCGCCGCGCCGGATGATCGCGTCCGCGGTCTGCTCCGCCCGCTGGATCGGGATGGCGAAGCCGATGCCGATCGAGCCGGCGCCCTCCAGGGTGGCGATCGCGGTGTTCACCCCGATCACCTCCCCGTCTGCGTTGACCAGCGGGCCGCCCGAGTTGCCCGGGTTGATGGAGGCGTCGGTCTGTACGGCGGTCTGCCGGCCACCGTTGCCGAGCATCACCTCACGGTCGAGGGCGCTGACGATCCCGGCGGTCACCGTGCCGGACAGCCCCAGCGGCGAACCGACCGCCAGCACCGCCTCACCGACCTCGGTGGAGTTCGGCTCGGCGAGCGCCAACGGCCGCAACCCGGCCGACGGCGGGACCCGCAGCACCGCGATGTCGCTGCCCGGGTCCCGGCCGACGACCTCGGCGGGGATCCGACGGCCGTCCTGGGCGACGATGCTCACCTGGTGGCCGTTCAACGGTGTACCGGGTGCACTGTCACCGTCCAGGATGTGGTCGTTGGTGATGATGTGGTGCTGGTCGTCGATGGCGAACCCTGACCCGCCGGACACCATCGTTCCCCGGTTGACCTGCACCGACACCACACCCGGCAACGCCTGCGCCGCCGCCGCGACCAGGTCCGCCGGCAGCCCCACCGACGACGACGGCGACGGTGACGGCAGCGCCGTCAGCCGTGCCGGCCCACCGTCCCAGCCGGACACGACCGCACCGGCGAGCCCACCGGAGGCCGCCGAGACCGCCAGCACCGCGGCGGCGGCCAGCAGCCGGCGACGCCAGCCGCGCGGCGACTCCGGCGCGGGCGGGGCCACGGAGCCGTCCGGTCCCGCCCAGCGGCCGGCCTCCGGCGAGATGAACCAGGGCCCCCGGGGCTCGCCCAGTCCGGTGGGAACAGTCATTGCGTCCTCCTCACAGGGGTCGGTACGCCGGGTGTGTGGAACGCGGCCGTCACGGCAGCCGGGAGAACCACAGCATCGACGTCCCGGCCGCGGCCAGGGCAAGGATCAGGCCGAAGCCGATGAACCGGGCCGACACGTCGGTCGGCTCCAGCCGGTAGCCGACCGAGGTACCGATGTCGGCGTACACGTCGTTGAGCTGCTTGCTGCTGGCCGCCTCGTGGTACGCCCCGCCGGTCAGCTCGGCGACCGCCTTGAGGTTCTCGCCGTCCACCGGCACCCGCAGCGGCCGGCCGCCGCCATAGTCGATGTAGCCGGCGTCGGTACCGACCGAGATGGTGTCGATCGGGATGCCGGCCTCGACCGCCTCGGCGGCCGCCGACTCCGGCGACCGGCCCGAGGTGTTCGCGCCGTCGGACAGCAGCACGATGCGCGCGGGCGGGGTCTCCTGGGCCGCCTGGGCGTCCAGCGACCGGATCGCCTCCAGCGAAGTCTTGATCGCCTCACCGATCGCGGTGCCCTGCGCGCCGGTGATCCCTTCGGTCAACCGGTCGATGCCGGCACCGAGCGCCTCCCGGTCGGTCCCCGGACCGACCAGCACCGAGGCGTTGCCGGCGAAGGCCACCAGCCCGACGTTGAACTGGCGGGGCAACGAGTCGACGAACTCGTGGGCGGAGCGCTTCGCGGCGGTCAGCCGGTCCGGTCGTACGTCGTTGGCGAGCATCGAGGTGGAGACGTCCACCGCCACCATCACCGTGGCCCGTTCCCGGGGCACCCGGACCTCGTCCATCGGCCGGGCGAACCCGACCACCAGCAGTGCCAGCATCGCGAGGAACAGACCGGCCGGCAGGTGCCGCCGCCACGCCGGGCGGGCCGGGGCCACCCGGTCGAGCAGCCGCAGGTTGGTGAACCGGACCGCGTACCGGCTGGCCCGCCGCTGCCGCCACAGGTAGCCGCCGGCCAGGGCGGCCACCGCGACCAGGAACCACAGCCGCTCCGGGGACTGCCAACTCATCGCCACGTTCCTTCCCGTACGCCGGCCGCCGGGGCCGGGGCGCAGGCGGCCAACTGCCGTTGCCGGTGCACGTGGCGCACGATGTCCGCCACCCAGTCCCGGTCGGTCCGCAGCCGCAGGTGCGCCGCCTGGGCCCGGCGGATCGCCCGGGCCACCTGGTCGCGTTGTCCGGCGGCGGCCTCGGCGTACCGGCGCCGCAGGTCGGCGCTGGCGGTGCTGATCTCGCGCCGCCGCCCGGTCTCCGGGTCCTGCACGGTGATCACCCCGACGTCGGGCAGGTCGAGTTCCCGTGGATCGGTGATGTCGACGGCGAGGACCTGGTGCACGCTGGCCAGCCGGCGCAGCGCCGGTTCCCAGTCCGGCCGGCCGGCCGCATCGTCCGGCAGCCCGTCGAGGAAGTCGGAGACGACCACCGCCAGGCCGCGCCGGGTCGCGGCCCGACGGAGCCCGTCGATGCCGTCGGCCAGCGCCAAGGTGGCGGGTGTCGAGGTGGCCGTGGTACCGCCCGGCTGCGGGCGGGCCTCGCCCCGGGGGGCGGCGAGCAGTGCCCGCAGCAGACAGAGCAGGTGGTCACGCCCGGAGCCGGTCGGGAACCTTCGGATCCCGTCGACACCCAGCAGGTGCGCGCCGAGCGCGTTGCCGGTGCCGGCCGTCAGGAACCCGACGGCCGCGACGGCGGCGACGGCCAGCTCCCGCTTCTCCAGCTCGGCGGTGCCGAAGTCCATGCTGGGCGAGCCGTCGATCAGCACCCAGGTGGTCAGTTCCCGGTCGGCGTCGACCTCGCGCACGTGCGGCACCGTGGTCCGGGCGGTGACCGCCCAGTCCATCCGGCGGACCTCGTCCTCACCCGGCCGGTACTCCCGGCTGCCTGCCAGCTCGCTGCCGCCGCCGGGCAGCAGCCCGAGATGCTGCCCGTGCAGCAGGCCGTCCAGGCGGCGGGTCACGGTCAGTTCCAGTCGGCGCAGCGTCTGCGGCGGGGTCAGCTCCGGCAGCGTCGCCGCTCCGTCCACGCCACGACCGGCCACGCCACGACCGGCTACGCCGGTGTCCTCGGACGGCTGCCGGCCGGTCACGCCCCGGCCGGTCACGCCACCGCCGCCAGTCCGGGCCGCTGGTCGTGTGCCGGGGCGATCTGCGGCGGCGGCACCACCTGCACCAGCCGCCGCACGATCGACGCGGCGTCGACCCCGTCGGCGACCGCGTCGAAGGAGAGCACCAACCGGTGGGCGATCACGTCCACCGCGAGTTCCCGGACGTCCTCGGGCAGCACGTAGTCGCGGCCCCGCAGCAACGCCAGGCCGCGCGCGGCGGCGACCAGGCCGAGGGTGGCGCGCGGACTGGCGCCGTACGCCAGCAGCCCGGACAGCTCCGGCAGGCCGAACAGCTGCGGTCGACGGGTAGCGAGCACCAGTCGGACGATGTACTCGGCCAGGGCGTGGTGGACGAACACGTCCCGGGCCTGCTGCTGCATCGCGCTGAGCTGGCCGACGTCGAGCACCTGCCGTGACTGCGGCCGGTCGACCCCCATCCGGTAGAGGATGCCCAGCTCCTCCTCGTCGGTCGGGTAGTCGACGACCACCTTCATCAGGAACCGGTCGCGTTGTGCCTCGGGCAGCTGGTAGACGCCCTCGGACTCGATCGGATTCTGGGTGGCCAGCACCAGGAACGGATCCGGCACCGGGTAGCTGCGTCCGCCGATGGAGACCTGCCGCTCGGCCATCGCCTCCAGCAACGCCGACTGCACCTTCGCCGGGGCCCGGTTGATCTCGTCGGCGAGCACCAGGTTGGCCATCACCGGACCGAGTTCGACGTCGAACGACTCGGTCGACGCCCGGTAGATCCGGGTGCCGACGATGTCCGACGGCACCAGGTCCGGGGTGAACTGGATCCGGGAGAAGCTGCCGCCGACGGCGACGGCGAGCGTCTGCGCGGCCAGGGTCTTCGCGATCCCGGGTACGCCCTCCAGCAGGCAGTGGCCATTGGCGAGCAGCGCGGTGAGCAGCCGTTCGACCAACCGGTCCTGCCCGACGATGACCCGTTTGACCTCGAACAGTGTCTGTTCCAGGGCTCCGGCGGCAGAGTCGGCACCCGTTGCTGGTTGCGTGCTGAGCTGTGGCTCGGTCGTCATCGGCACCGTCCTCGACGCTGGTCACCAATCGCCGTCCGGCCCGCCCCAACGGATGCGGCGTGCCCGGCGTCCGCCGGGGGTTGCCCTGGATCGGCACGGTCTAACGCCGGGATGCGTCGCCGACCGGGTGATTGCCGGCGGCCCGCGCCGACCGGGGGACGCCGGCGCGTGACGCCGCGCGGGTGATTGCCGGCGCAGGGCGCGCACCGGATACCGTGCCGGCGTGCAGACACGAACCGACGACGCCCCGGCCGCAGCGCCGCGGGGTGCACCACGGCGACGCGGGTGGCTGGTGTGGGCGCTGGTGCTGCCGGCGGCGGGGTGGGCGGTGCTCCGGTTGGTCGGGTGGGAGGGCGGGCCACTGGTGCAACTGCTCGCCTTCACTCCGTACGTCGCCGGCTGGGCGGTGGTGCCGTTGGCCGTGGCGGCGCTGACCCGGCGCTGGTGGGCGGCGGCCGTGGCGGGGCTCGTCGTGGCGGCGTTGGCCGCCGCGGTGCTGCCCCGGGTGGTGCCCGACGGGGTCACGGCGCCTGCCGACGGCACCCCGGTCCGGGTCGCGACGGCGAACCTGTTGGCCGGTGCGGCGGACCTGTCGGTGCTGCTGGAGCTGCTGCGCCAGGAGCGGGTGGACGTGCTGGCGATGCAGGAGTTCACCCCGGCGGCCGAGGCCGAACTGGACCGGCTCGGCGTCACCGAACTGCTGCCGTACCGCCGCTCCGACGCCGAGATCGGCACGACCGGTTCGGCCGTGTACTCCCGCTGGCCGATCGTCGACACCGGGGTACGGCGCAACGAGGGTGGCTTCGCCCAGTCCTACGGCACGGTCCGCCCGCCGGCCGGCGGGCCGGTGCTGGTCGAGTCGGCGCATCCGATGGCACCGTTCGCGTTGCGGACCATCCCGTTGTGGCGGGCCGATCTGGCCGCGCAGCCGCAGCCGGATCCGCAGGGCCCACCGCGTGTGCTGGCCGGTGACTTCAACTCGACGCTGGACCACGCGGCGCTACGCCGGTTGATCGCCACCGGCTACGTCGACGCGGCCGCCGCCACCGGCAAGGGGCTGGTCGGCACCTGGCCGTACGACGGGGCGCCGATCCCGCCGGTGACCCTGGACCGGGTGCTGGTGGACCAGCGGATCGCGGTGGAGTCGGTGGCGGTGCACGGCCTGCCGGGCAGCGACCACCGGATGGTCGTCGCCGCACTGGTGCTGCCGGCGCCCTGACCGGCGGCCCGGCGGTACGGCCGCACAGCCCACGCCGTGCGGCCGTACCACTGAATGTCTCAGACGCCGGCGGACGCGGCGCTGCGGGCCAGCCCGTAGGTCAGCGCGTCGACCAGGGCGTGCCAGCTGGCTTCGACGACGTTCTCGTGCACCCCGACGGTGGTCCAGTCCCGGGCGTTGCCGTCGACCGTCTCCACCAGCACCCGGGTGATCGCCCCGGTGCCCTGGCTGCCTTCGAGGATCCGCACCTTGTAGTCGGCCAGCTGGAAGTCGGCCAGCTCCGGGTAGTGGCTGCGCAGCGCCACCCGCAGTGCCTCGTCGAGAGCGTTGACCGGGCCGTTGCCCTCGGCGGTGGCGATCACCCGCTCGCCGCGTACCCGGACCTTGACGGTGGCCTCGGAGACGACGGCGCCGTCCTCGCGGTGCTCGACCAGCACCCGGTAGGACTCCAGGGTGAACGGCCGGGCGGTGACCGTGCCGCTGTCGGCGGCGAGTTCGGCGCGGACCAGCAGTTCGAACGAGGCGTCGGCGGCTTCGAACGACCAGCCGCCGGCCTCCAGTTCCTTGACCCGCCGGGTGACCCGCGACAGGGCGTCCGGATGGCCGGCCAGGTCCACACCGAGCTCACGACTCTTCAGCTCGATGCTGGCCCGGCCGGCCATCTCGGTCACCAGGATCCGCATGTCGTTGCCGACAACCGACGGGTCGACGTGGTTGTACATCAGCGGATCCACTTTGATCGCACTCGCGTGCAGCCCCGCCTTGTGAGCGAAGGCGGCGGCCCCGACGTAGGCCTGGTGGGTGTCGGGGGCGATGTTGGCGATCTCGGCGATGGCGTGCGAGACGCGCACCATCTGCCCCAGGCAGCCGTCCGGTAGGACCGGCAGCCCGAGCTTGAGTTGCAGGTTGGCGACGACGGCGAACAGGTCGGCGTTGCCGGGTCGTTCGCCGTAGCCGTTGGCGGTGCCCTGGAAGTGCCGGACCCCGGCTTCGACGGCGGCGATGGTGTTGGCCACCGCGCAGGAGGTGTCGTTCTGGCAGTGGATGCCGAGCCGGTCGGCGCCCAGCCCGGTGCGCGCCACCAGGTCGGCGATGGCGGTGCCGATCTGCGACGGCAGCATGCCGCCGTTGGTGTCGCACATGACGACGACCTCGGCGCCGGCCTGCGCGGCGGTGGCGACCACCGACGCGGTGTACGCCGGGTCGTGGCGGAAGCCGTCGAAGAAGTGTTCGCAGTCGAGGAAGACCCGCCGGCCCTCGGCGACGAAGTGGGCGACCGTGTCGGCGACCATCGCCAGATTCTCGGCGGCGGTGGTCCGCAGCGCCCGCTCGACGTGACGGATGTCGGACTTGGCGACCAGGCAGACCGCCGGGGTCTCGGCGTCGAGCAGGGCCCGGACCTGCGGATCGTCGGCGACCCGGACACCGGCCTTGCGGGTGGCGCCGAACGCGACCAGGACGGCGTGCCGCAGGTCGAGTTCGGTACGCGCTCTGCGGAAGAACTCGGTGTCCTTCGGCATGGCCCCGGGCCAACCGCCCTCGATGAATCCCACGCCGAAGTCGTCGAGCAGTCGCGCGACCGCGAGTTTGTCGACCACCGAGTAGCTGATGCCTTCGCGCTGCGCACCGTCACGCAGAGTCGTGTCGTAGACCTGGAAAGTCATCCTGGTTCCTTTCACCGGGTGTCCCGCGCCGCCGCGTCCGCGCCGGGTCCGCCCCTGCCCGCTGATCGGCCTGCCTCGTACGGCCAACAAAAAGACCCCCCGCGGATGCGAGAGGTCTGCGCGCTCGGCGGAGGGTTGCCGGCGCGCTAGGTGCCAATAATGAGTACGAGGCGAGTCACGTAGGGTACTTTGCCACCGAAGGCGGCCAGGTCGGTAGTCGAATCCACATCGCGGGACGGTTACCCGGCCCGTCGCAGCACGGCTGGCCAGTCCCGCCGAGTGGTTCGCCCGGGTCGACAAGTGAACGGCGTCTATCGGCGTCAGGTGTGCGGATCGACCACCGCGGGTATGTCGAGTCGGACAGCGCAGGCATGTTCACGTCAGCGAAGGAGTGAGGTCCGATGAACACGCTCGATCCGCGCCATTCCGCAGCGCAGGCCCCGGGTCTGCCGCCGAACGGCGGTCAGGGTGCCGTCGTCGGCGGTGCTCCGGCCGGGGAGTTCGACCCGTGGCGCTACCGCGACGACGTCGGTGTCGAGGGCACCAACCTGGCCGGCTACAAGGTCGAGGCGACCGACGGCAGCATCGGCAAGATCGACTCCGCCAGCGACGAGACCGACAGCAGCTACCTGATCGTCGACACCGGTCCATGGATCTTCGGCAAGAAGGTGATGCTGCCCGCCGGGGTGGTCGATCACGTCGACCACGACGAGGAGAAGGTCTACGTCGACCGCAGCAAGGACCAGATCAAGGACTCCCCCGAGTACGACGAGACCACCGGGACCGATCCGGCCTACCGCGACACCCTCGGCGGCTACTACGGCGGCACGTACGGTGCCCCGGTCCCGCCGATCGCACCCGGCCGGGTCATCTGACCCCGGTCCGGTACGCAGATCCGCGCCCCCGGTCGTCGCACCACCGGGGCTCCACCGTTCGACAGCGCCGCCGACGCGACGTACCCACGTCGTGGCGGCGGCGCTGGCCTTTCCGATCGGCCGGGGCCGCCCTACCGTGGAGACATGACGACCGCTGCGCTGCGTTCCCTGGCCTTCGCGACCATGTTCAACTTCCGCGACATCGGCGGATACGAAGGACTCGACGGCCGGACCGTCCGCTGGCAACGCATCTACCGGGCGGACTCGCCGCACCGGCTCAGCGGCGACGACGAGCCGATGTTCGCGGCGCTGGGCGTGCGTACGGTGATCGACCTGCGTCGCCCCCACGAGATCGACACCTTCGGCCGGATCCGGCCGGCCGACGGGCTCGACTACCGTCACGTCCACCTGGTGCACCAGGACTGGGACGAGATCCCGTACCAGCCGGAGCAGGGCCCGGCCCGCTACCTGGCCGACCGCTACCACGATCTCACCGAGCAGGCCGCCGACGGGATCGTCACGGCGATGGCGCTGCTGGCGGAGGAGCAGACCGCCCCGGCGGTGGTGCACTGCATGGCCGGCAAGGACCGCACCGGGCTGATCTGCGCGATGACGTTGTCGCTGCTCGGGGTGCCCGACCCGGTGATCGCCGAGGACTACGAGTTGAGCACGACCGGCAGCGCGCAGCTGCTGGCCTGGCTGCGGACCCAGCGGGGCAACGAGCATCTGGTGCCCGAGCCGTTCTTCTGCTGCCCGGCGGAGGCGATGCAGATGTTCCTGACCGAGCTGCGCCAGCGGCACGGTTCGGTCGAGGGTTACCTGCGCGGCGCCGGCCTGCCCGCCGACCGGATCGAGGCGCTGCGCGCGCACCTGCTGACCGACTGACGCACACCTGCTGACCGACCGACCTGCCACGGCCGCACCCGGGGCGGCAAGGTCGACCGGGGGCGGCAAGGTCGACCGGGGGCGGCAAGGTCGACCGGGCCGGGGTGGCGACGGGAAGATCCGCCACACCCGGCCCGACAGTGGTCTCCTTACCGGGTCAGAGCACCCGGTGCACCCAGCCGTCCGGGTCGGCGGCGCGGCCCCGCTGCAGGTCGACCAGGGTCTGACGCAACGAGGTGGTCACCTCACCCGAGCCACCGTCGGCGACGACGAACTCGCCGTCGGCCGACCGGACCCGGCCGATCGGAGTGATCACCGCAGCGGTGCCGCAGGCGAACGCCTCCCGCAGTCGGCCGCTGGCCGCGTCGGCCCGCCACTGTTCCAGGCTGACCGGCCGCTCGACGACCTGGTGGCCGGCGCGCCGCGCCAGAGTGATCACCGATTCGCGGGTGATGCCCGGCAGGATCGCCCCGGTCAGCGGCGGGGTGACCATCGAGCCGTCGTCGTAGACGAAGAAGACGTTCATCCCGCCGAGTTCGTCGACGTAGCGGCGCTCCACCGCGTCGAGGAAGACCACCTGGTCGCAGCCGTGCTCGATCGCCTCGGCCTGCGCCACCAGGGACGCCGCGTAGTTGCCGCCGCACTTGGCCGCGCCGGTGCCACCCGGAGCGGCCCGGGTGTAGAGCGAGGAGGCCCAGACCGTCACCGGTTTGACGCCGCCGGAGAAGTAGGAGCCGACCGGCGAGGCGATCACCGCGTAGAGGTACTCGCGGGCCGGCCGCACGCCGAGGAACACCTCACTGGCGAACATGAACGGACGCAGGTAGAGGCTGCCCTCCTCGCCCTGCGGGATCCACTCACGATCGGCCGTGACCAGGTGCCGCAACGAGTCGAGGAAGACCGGCTCCGGCAGGGCGGGCATGGCCATCCGGGCCGCCGAGGCGACGAACCGGGCAGCGTTGGCGTCGGGACGGAACAACGTCACTCCACCGTCGGCGGCCTGGTAGGCCTTGAGCCCTTCGAAGATCTCCTGGGCGTAGTGCAGGACGGCGGTCGCCGGATCCATCGGGATCGGGGCACGCGGCTCGACGCGGGCGTCGTACCAGCCTTTGCCCTCGGCGTACCGGACGGTGACCATGTGGTCGGTGAAGATCTGCCCGAATCCGGGATTGGCCAGCAGCGCGGAGCGTTCAGCGGCGGCTACCGGGTGCGGATTCGGACGAATCTCGAAATCGAGTTTGTCACCGCCGATCATCGGGCTGACCTCCATGGCGAGAAAACGACGAAGCTGTGTGTCATGCAACTTACCCCGAACGTTCGTTCAGCGGGAACCGGCGCGACGGCCGGCGATGCCGCCATCTGATGATTGGCCGTCGGCACGACCGTCGACGGCCACGGTACGTCGGCGTGCCAACCGGTACGGGGCACCGAACGGTCCACGCGGCGACGCGCGGGTCGACGGTGCCGTACCGGACGGCTCGCCGGATTGACGGGCGCGGACCTGGACCGCCGAGGCGCGTGGCGAGGGCGGGCGCCGGTCGGCGCGGCCGGTGCGCGGTGCGGCACCGGCGGGGGTCGACGGCGGTACGCGGGTCGACCGGCTGGGCTCAGCCCGCCGCGTGGGCGGCGAGCCGGTCACCGATCTCGGCGGTACGCAGCGCGGCTCCCGGCGTACGGGAGGCCAGCTCGGCCGCGACCGCCCGGGTTACTCGCTCGGCCTGCTCGGGATGACCGAGGTGGTCGAGCAGCAGCGACGCGGACAGTACGGCGGCGACCGGGTCCGCGACGCCCTTGCCGGCGATGTCCGGCGCGGAGCCGTGCACCGGTTCGAACATCGACGGGAACTGCCGCTGCGGGTTGATGCAGCCGCTGGCGGCCAGGCCGATGCCGCCGGTGACCGCGGCGGCGATGTCGGTGAGGATGTCGCCGAACAGGTTGTCGGTGACCACCACGTCGTAGCGCTGCGGCTGGGTGACCATGAACATGGCCGCCGCGTCGACGTGCTGGTACTCGGTCTCGATGTCCGGGAACTCGGCCTTGACGTCGGCGAACGCGCGGGCCCACAGCGAGCCGGCGTGGGTCAGCACGTTGGTCTTGTGCACCAGGGTGACCTTGCGACGCTCGCGGCGTGCGGCGCGGGCGAAGGCGTCGCGGATGACCCGCTCGACGCCGTGGCGGGTGTTGAGGCTCTCCTCGGTGGCGACCTCGGCCGGGGTGTCGCGGTGCATGGTGCCACCGGCACCGGTGTAGAGCCCTTCGGTGCCTTCGCGGACCACCACGAAGTCGATCTCACCGGGCTTGACCCCGCCGAGCGGGCTGGTCGTGCCCGGCCAGAGTCGCGACGGCCGCAGGTTGACGTACTGGTCGAAGGCGAACCGCAGTTTGAGCAGCAGGCCGCGCTCCAGCACGCCCGGCGGCACGGTGGGGTCGCCGACCGCGCCGAGCAGGATGGCGTCGTGCTCGGCCAGCTCGGCCAGGACCGAGTCGGGCAGCACCTCGCCGGTGCGGTGGTAGCGGGCCGCACCGAGGTCGTACTCGGTGGCCTCGACGCCGGGCAGCACCGCGTCGATGACCTTGCGGGCCTGCGCGGTCACCTCGGACCCGATGCCGTCGCCGGCCACGACCGCGATCCGCGCCATCGCCACGTCCACTCCTTCGTCGCAGAACCATCGAACGCCTAGCGAACGTTAAGCGATCATCCCGCAAAACGGTACGCGAGTCCCATGATTCGGACACACGCCGATGTGCCGGGCAGCTGGAAGCGCACAGCCACCACACAGCCGGGCCCAACACTTTATCCATGCCGAACGGCTACTGTAGGTGAAGACCGGCACCGGGCGCCGGTGTGAAGGAGAACGCCGACGATGCTGGCACGACGCGCGGCCCAGCCGGAGCCCCCCGACCTGCGGATCGGCGTGGCCGCCGCCGCACCGCCCGCTGATGCGCACTCCCCCGGCCTGCTGGTGGCCCGGCACACCGTCACCACCTCGACCGCCGAGTTCCGGTTCGTCCTGGTCGCCGGTGAGCGGATCGGCCGGCGTGGGCTGAGCGAGGCGATCGCCGACGCGGTGGCCGAGCTGCGGGCGGTCGACGTCACCTACAGTCCACTGCGACCCAACAGCCTGGTCTCCCTGCTGCGCCGGGGCGAGGTGGCCCCGGAGATCTATCCGCCACTGGCCGACATCGTGGACCGGTGCCTGGCGATGCGGGTCGCCACCGAGGGCTGGTTCGACCCGTGGGCGGTCCCCGGCGGGTTCGATCCGGCCGGGATGATCAAGGGCTGGGCGATCGAACGCGCCGCCAGCCGGTTGCGCGCGGCCGGAATCAGTGACTACGCCGTGGTCAGCGGCGGCGACCTGACGGTACGTGGGCACGCGCCACACGGTGGGCCGTGGCGGATCGCCCTCTCCTCGCCCGCCGCACCGGGCACCGCCGACCGACCACCGACAGTGGTGACCATGGTGGACGGCGCAATCGGCACCTGTGGACTGACCACCCGCCGTAGCCCGGTGATCGACCCGCACCGCGGCACTGTGGTGCGGCGGGAATCGGCGGCGACGGTGATCGGCCCCGATCTGGCGGTGGCCGACGGTTACGCGACGGCGCTGTTCGCCGCCGGCCCGGCCGGTCTGCACTGGTTTCCCACCGCCGACGGCTACCAGATGCTGACCGGTGGTCCGACGACGGCCCGGCCAGCTCCCGTGGTCTCGGCAAGTGACCACGGGAGCTGACCGGCGACACGCGCGCTCGGCCCGCGCACCGGGGGTGCCGTCGGCGGGGGCCGACGGCGCGATCGGACGTCACCCGAAGACGTGACCGCACCACGACTTCCCCAGCGACCGCATCGACACGTTATCGATTACCCACAACCGGACGCAAGGACCCAAACTCGCCATCCGGGCCGGTCGACCACCCCACTGGTTGGAATCCTCGACCGGGTGGATGGCACGCTGTGCGCGTGACATTCGATCTAGTCGTATGGGCGTTGGACGATCAGTCCACTTCGGCGGACGTACACGCCGCGCATGAACTGTGCCGGCAGGGTGAGCACGCCGATGGCGACACCGACCGCCGGATCAGGTCGTTCCACGCCGCGTTGACCGCTGACTACCCGGACCGGGGCGCCGCCGCCACCAGCGAGGAGTGCCCGTGGGCAAAGGTCCCACTACACACCGCAACGGATCACATCGAAATGAATCTCCGCGACACCTGCGACGACGCGGTCCTGCTGGCCATCGAACGGCTGGCCCAGGAGCACGACCTGCTGCTGCTCGATCCGCAGGACGGCTCGGTCTACCCGCCGACGACCAGCGCGCCGACCCGCTGAGCCGACGGCGGTTCGGGGACCGTGTCCCCGAACCGCCGCACCGGTGACGGCTCCCCGACCGCGCCGGGGTGACTACTCGTCGCGCAGGTCGACGACGCTGGCCGCGGTCGCCCCGATCGAACTGGCGGCGGTGCTCAGCGACTCCGCGCCGACCGCCGAGTCGACGGTGAGGGCCATCAGCGCCTCACCGCCGGCGGAACGTCGGGCCACCTGCATCGCCGCGATGTTGACTCCGGCCTCGCCGAGGATCGACCCGATGCTGCCGACCACGCCGGGCCGGTCGGTGTACCGGAAGAACAGCAGAATGCCATCGGCGGTGAGCTCCAGGTCGAACCCGTCGACCTCGGTCAGCCGGATGACGTCGCGACCGGCAGTGGAGACCACGGTGCCCGAGACGCTGACCGTACCGCCGTCGGGCAGCACTCCGCGGACCGTCACCAGGTTGGCCTGCTCGACGGTGTCCGGGTGGGTGACCAGCTCGACCTCGACGCCCCGCTCGGCCGCCAGGTGCGGCGCGTTGACGTAGGTCACCTGCTCCTCGACCACCGAGGCGAACAGGCCCTTGGTCGCGGCGAGCTTGAGCACCGACACCTCGTTGGCGACGACCTCGCCACGCACCTCGACGGTGACGCTGGCCGCGACCACCCCGGCGACCGCGGTGAAGACCTTGCCGAGCCGCTCCGCCAACGGCAGCAGCGGGCGGACCTCCTCGGCGACCACGCCGCCGGCCTGGACGTTGACCGCGTCCGGCACGAACTCGCCCTGCAGGGCCAGCTTGACGCTGCGGGCCACGGCCAGCCCGGCCTTGTCCTGCGCCTCTGCCGTGGAGGCACCCAGGTGCGGGGTGGCCACCACGTTGTCGAAGGCGAACAGCGGCGAGCTGGTGCACGGCTCCTTGGCGTACACGTCGACACCGGCACCGCCGACCCGGCCTTCGGCGAGGGCGTCGGCCAGCGCCTGCTCGTCGACGAGCCCGCCCCGGGCGGCGTTGACGATACGGACCCCGGGCTTGACGATCGCCAGCTCCTTCTCGCCGATCAGACCGAGAGTCTCCGGGGTCTTCGGCAGGTGGATCGAGATGAAGTCGCTCTCCCGCAGCAGCTCCTCCAGCCCGACCAGGCGGACCCCGAGCTGCGCGGCCCGGGCCGGCTGGATGTAGGGGTCGTAGGCGATCAGCCGGGTCCCGAAGGCCGCGATCCGCTGGGCGAACAGCACCCCGATGCGGCCGAGCCCGACGACGCCGACCGTCTTGCCCTGGATCTCCACGCCGGTGTACTTCGACCGCTTCCACTCGCCGGCCTTGAGCGCGGCGCTGGCGCTGGCGGTGTTTCGGGCCACCGCCAGCAGCAGTGCGATGGCCTGCTCGGCGGCGGAGACGATGTTCGAGGTCGGAGCGTTGACGACCATCACGCCACGGGCGGTGGCGGCCGGCACCTCGACGTTGTCCAGGCCGACCCCGGCCCGCGCGACCACCTTCAGTCGGGGGGCGGCGGCCAGCGCCTCGGCGTCGATCTGGGTGGCGCTGCGCACGATCACCGCGTGGGCGTCGGCGAGCGCGGCGAGCAGTGCGGGGCGGTCCGTGCCGTCGACGTGACGGACATCGAAGTCGTGGGCGAGCACGTCGATAGCGGCGGGCGCGAGCTCTTCGGCGATCAGTACGACAGGATTCATGGGTCCTCAAGGTCGTCCGGGACGGGTATCTGCGGCGGTGGGGCGCCGCTCTGCGCCCTACGCTCCCCCGCCCGGGCGTCGCGCCGGCACGGAGGCGGCCTACCCGCGATCGTAGGCGCACCCGTGGACGGCAGGACTCGGGGCCGGGGGTGAGGGCCCTCACAAATCAGACCTAACACCCGTTCGGCCGGGTCGCGCCGTCGGCAGATGTGACGAGGCCCGCGTGCGCGGGTAGCCCGTACCTTCTCCGGAACCGCCCCTGATCACCGCACGGGCCGGGGGCCCGGAATCAGGTCGTGGCGACCGGTCCGACCGGTTGGCGTGGAATCCGGGCCCGGTCGATGACCCCCTCGCCGATCTGCCGGAACGTCTCGGCCTCCGCGTCCAGCGTGTCGAAGAGCAGGTCGAACGCGAGGGAACCGACCGGCGGATAGATCCGCTCGCGCGGCGGCTCGGCACCGGGGGCCAGCGCGCCCTGGGCGACCATGAACTCGACGATCGCCTCCCGAACCGCGGGCAGGCAGACCGGCGAGTGGTAGAGCACGTTCAGCGCCTGCATCCGCATGCCTTGGACGTGGTCTTCGCCCTTGTTGTCGTGGAAGTGCGGGTTGCGGGTCTCGACCTGCAGCACCGGCACCGCGCTGGCCAGCACCGGTGGGCAGTCGGTCTCCAGGACCCCGCCGAAGCGCTCGAACAGGTCGACGTACTCGTAGGGTTCGACGGCGAAGCCGCCGGCCAGCCGTAGTCGCAGCCCCAGCTCGAGACTGAGGGCGTGTTCGCCGGCGTTGCCGGTGGCGATGACCTCGGTGCCGAATCCGGAGTACTCGGCGATCAGCCGGTTCAGGAAACTGTTGGTGATCTCGGAGCTGCGGCCCCGGCGGCTGAAGAACAACCGGCCGTCACGCAGCTTGGGCTTGGAGTGCCAGGAGATCCGGACCATCGCGTACGGGCTGTCGGCCAGGTGCAGGCCGGCCGCGTAGACCTTGCAGTACTCGTGCACCGCACCGGGGACGTAGTTGTCCGCGTCGACGTAGCCGACGTACCGGCGACCGGTCAGCGCGGCCACCGCCATGCCGATCAGCATCGCCTCGCCCTTGCCGGTACGGACCAGCCCGCTGTCGTCGATCAGCTCCGGCATGCCGGCCGCCTTCATGGCGGCGGCCAGTCCGGGATCGCGCTGATGCACGGTGATGGCCGGGCGGTCGGCGGACCGGCAGAACTGCTCGACCGTGTGGGCCTCGATTTCGTAACGGTCCACCGGCTGCCGGGCGCTGTTGGACACCAGCACGATCAGGCAGTCGTGCGGAATACCGGAGAGCACTCCTTCGATCACCCTGCGTGTCTCGTTCATGCAGGGAATGACCACCACCAGATCACGTTCGATCGTGCGGATGTCGTCCTGTGAAACGAGCCCACGCTCCAGGTCACCCGTGGCATCCCCCGAGTCCAGCTCGATGACACGCTGAAGCTCATGGATGCGAACGGCACCGAAGCGCTCCGTACGGTGCGATTGCTCCAGACGCATGCGGGGCACATTACCCGAGCCCCGCATTAACTAGCTGTAACCGTAGGTCAATTACCGGTACCAGTGGCCAACTACCCGGAATCGACCCCGAGCCGCAATCTTCCGGTAACGCAGGCACCGACGATATCGCCACAGAGCCCGCCACCAACTACCTTCGGTGACGGGCTCCGTGGTTGGCCAGCGCCGCTGGCCGTGCCTGGCTCAGGCAGTCTCGGTGATCGGCCGGTCGACCCAGCTCATCATGCCGCGCAACTTGCGACCGGTCTCCTCGATCGGGTGCGCCGCGCCCTCGGCCCGCCACTTGGCGAAGTTCGGCCGGCCGGCGTCGTCCTCGGCGATCCACTCGCGGGCGAACTCGCCCGACTGCACCTCGGCGAGGATCTTGCGCATCTCGTCCTTGACCCGGGCGTCCACCACCCGCGGCCCACGGGAGTAGTCGCCGTACTCGGCGGTGTCCGACACGCTGTAGCGCATCCGCGCGATGCCGCCCTCGTACATCAGGTCGACGATCAGCTTCAGCTCGTGCAGGCACTCGAAGTACGCGATCTCCGGCGCGTAGCCGGCCTCGGTGAGCACCTCGAACCCGGTCTGCACCAGCGCCGCCGCACCACCGCAGAGCACCGCCTGCTCACCGAACAGGTCGGTCTCGGTCTCCTCCTTGAACGTGGTCTTGATCACGCCGGCCCGGGTGCCACCGATCGCCTTGGCGTACGCCAGGGCCAGATCGAAGGCGGTGCCGGTGGCGTCCTGCTCGACCGCGACCAGCGCGGGCACGCCCTTGCCGTCGACGTACTGCCGGCGCACCAGGTGACCGGGGCCCTTCGGGGCCACCATCGCCACGTCCACGTCGGCCGGCGGCGTGATGAACCCGTACCGGATGTTCAGGCCGTGGCCGAAGAACAGCGCCTTGCCGGCGGTCAGGTGCGGCGCGATGGCCTCGGCGTAGAGCGACCGCTGCGCGGTGTCCGGCGCCAGCACCATGATCACGTCGGCCTCGGCCGACGCCTCGGCCGGGGTCAGCACCCGCAGCCCCTGCTCCTGCGCCTTGGCCCGGCTCTTGGAGCCCTCCGGCAGGCCGATCACGACGTCGACGCCGGAGTCACGCAGCGACAGCGCGTGGGCGTGGCCCTGGCTGCCGTACCCCAGCACGGCGACCTTCTTGCCCTGGATCAGGCCCAGGTCGGCGTCGTCGTCGTAGAACACCTCTGCGGTCATGACTTCCCTCTCGTGTGTCCGGCCACGGTGGCCGGCGTTCTCTTCCGGGCGGCAGCTGTCTGCCGCAGGCTCTTCCGGGCGGCAGCGGTCTGCCGCGGGTCGACGGGTACGGCGTACCCGGTCAGGCGGCGCGCAGCGCCGGGCCGGTGGTGATCGACCGGGATCCGCGCCCGATCGCCACCAGGCCGGACTGCACCATCTCCTTGATCCCGAACGGCTCGAGATCGCGCAGCAGCGCCTCCAGCTTGTCCGAGGTGCCGGTGGCCTCGACGGTGAGGGTGTCCGGTGCGACGTCCACCACGCGGGCCCGGAACAGGTTGACCGTCTCCAGCACCTGCGAGCGCATCGCGCGGTCCGCGCGGACCTTGACCAGCAGCAGCTGGCGGGCGACCGACACCGCCGGGTCGAGTTCCACGATCTTCAGTACGTTGACCAGCTTGTTCAGCTGCTTGGTCACCTGCTCCAGCGGCGACGACTCGGCGTCGACGACGATGGTGATCCGGGAGACCTCCGGATTCTCGGTCTCGCCGACCGCCAACGAGTCGATGTTGAACCCGCGCCGGGAGAACAGTCCGGAGACCCGGGCGAGTACGCCGGGCTTGTTCTCCACCAGCACGGAGAGCGTGTGCTTGGTCATCATTTCCTCGTCATGCTCGGATGGGCCGGATGGTCACAAGGTCGTTGCCGTGGGTCGCACGGCACAGTTCGCGCGTCACAGGTCGTCGTCGTCGAAGGCGGGCCGGACGTCGCGGGCGAACATGATCTCGTCGTTGCTGGTGCCGGCGGCCACCATCGGCCAGACCATCGCGTCCTTGCCGACCACGAAGTCGATCACGACCGGCACGTCGTTGATCTCCATCGCGGCGGCGATGGTCTTGTCGACGTCGGCGGCGTTCTCGCAGCGCATGCCGACGCAGCCGAGCGCCTCGGCCAGCTTCACGAAATCCGGGATCCGGTGCTTGTGGGTGCCCAGGTCGGTGTTGGAGTAGCGCTCGTTGTAGAAGAGGGTCTGCCACTGCCGGACCATGCCCAGGTTGCCGTTGTTGATCAGCGCGATCTTGACCGGGATGCCTTCCAGGGCACAGGTGGCCAGCTCCTGGTTGGTCATCTGGAAGCAACCGTCGCCGTCCACCGCCCACACGGTCGTCTCCGGCCGGCCGACCTTGGCGCCCATCGCCGCCGGGACGGCGTAGCCCATCGTGCCCAGTCCGCCGGAGTTGAGCCAGGTGTTCGGCTTCTCGTAGGAGATGAACTGCGAGGCCCACATCTGGTGCTGTCCGACGCCGGCGACGTAGATCGCGTCCGGCCCGGCCAGCTTGCCCAGCCGCTGGATCACGTACTGCGGCGACAGCGTGCCGTCGTCGGGCTCGTCGTAGCCCAGCGGGTAGCGCTCCCGCAGGTCGTCGAGGGTGGCCCACCAGTCGGTTCGGTCACCGGCACCGGCACCACCGCGCGGCGCCGCCACCGGCCGGCTGCCGGGCGGTCCGCCCCGCTGAGCGACCTGGTACGCCTCGATCAGCTCGTCGATGACGTGCCGGGCGTCACCGACGATCGGCACGTCGGCGGTCCGGTTCTTGCCGATCTCGGCCGGGTCGATGTCGGCGTGCACCACCGCCGCGCCGGGGGCGAACGAGTCCAGCTTGCCGGTGACCCGGTCGTCGAAGCGGGCGCCGAGGGCGACGATCAGGTCCGCCTTCTGCAGCGCGTACACGGCGGCCACGGTGCCGTGCATTCCGGGCATGCCCAGGTGCTGCGGGTGCGAGTCGGGGAAGGCCCCTCGGGCCATCAGCGTGGTGACCACCGGGATGCCGGTCAGCTCGGCGAGCCGGAGCAGGCCCTCGGTGGCCTGGGCCTTGAGCACCCCACCGCCGACGTAGAGCACCGGCCGGCGGGCACCGGCCATCAGCCGGGCGGCCTCGCGGATCTGCTTGCCGTGCGGGTGCAGGGTGGGCCGGTAGCCGGGCAGGTCCAGCGTCGGCGGCCAGGTGAAGGTGGTCTGCGCCTGCAGGACGTCCTTCGGGATGTCGACCAGCACCGGTCCGGGGCGGCCGGTGGCCGCCAGATGGAACGCCTCGGCCAGCACCCGGGGGATCTCCTCGCCTGACTGGACGAGGTAGTTGTGCTTGGTGATCGGCAGGGTGATGCCCTGGATGTCCGCCTCCTGGAAGGCGTCGGTGCCGATCATGGGCCGGGCCACCTGGCCGGTGATCGCGACGATCGGCACCGAGTCCATGTAGGCGTCGGCGATCGGCGTGACCAGGTTGGTGGCGCCCGGACCGGAGGTCGCCATGCAGACTCCGACCCGGCCGGTGGCCTGGGCGTAGCCGGTGGCCGCGTGTCCGGCGCCCTGCTCGTGCCGGACCAGGATGTGCCGCACCGTCGAGTCGTACAGCGGGTCGTAGGCCGGCAGGATCGCCCCGCCCGGGATACCGAACACGACGTCGACGCCGAGCGCCTCCAGGGACCGGACCAGCGAGCTCGCGCCGGAGACCTGCACCGGCGCGGCCGGCGGCGGGCTTACGGCGTTGGCGAGGGTGGCCGGGGTCGGCGCGGCCGCCGCGGCCGGGTTGGCGCGGTGGGCGAGGGTCTCGGGCGTGGGTCTCGTCATGACGATTCAGGCCTTCAGCTCAGTGGTCTCGTGACAGGGTCTCGGCGGAAATCCGGCAGATGGGACCAATCGGCCGGAACCGGCTGGGGTACGGCAATAAAAACGGCCCTCGTGCAGATGCACGGGGCCAGCGCACTCTCGACGGGAGAGTGCGCTCAGGTAAGTACTCGAGACGACAGAGTCAGCGACATGGGGCTAAGCCTGACGCATCTCACGCGATGAGTCAACTGATCTCACATCCTGGACCGGCGGTGTCGGGTCCACGCCGGTGGGCTGCGACGACGTGCCCGACCGGCTGCCGGATCCCGGTTCCGTACGCGACGGTGACATCTCCCGCCGGCGGACGCCGGCGGACGTCGCCGCCGCCAGCATCGCCTCCAGATGCTCGGCCGGTACCCCCCAGCCGAACAGCGCACCCTGACCGAACCGGCAGCCGGCCTCCACCACCACCGCCAGCTCCGCCTGGTTCGTCACCCCCTCGGCGATCACCTCCAGGCCCAACTGGTGCCCCAGCCGCATCACCACGTCGACCATCGGCGCGAACGCCCGGCGACCGGGCGACGGTGCCACCGGCGGCCCCTGCTCCGCCACCAGGCTGTGATCGATCTTGAGGATGTCGATCGGCAGGTTGCGCAGCTGCCCGAGCGACGAGTAGCCGGCACCGAAATCGTCCAGGGCGATCCGTACGCCGGTGGCCCGCAGCGCCGTCAACCGGCGGATCAGCTCGGCCAGGTCCCGGGCGACCGCGTGCTCGGTCACCTCCAGCACCAGTCGCTGCGGCGGCACCTGATGCCGGCGCAGCGCCTCGTCGACCTGCAGGACGTAGGCCGGCGCGTGCAGCTCGTGCGGCGAGACGTTCACCGACACCCACACGTCGTGCCCCTCGGCCAGCCAGCGGGCCAGCTGCCGGCACGCCTCGTCGAGCACCCACGCCCCCAGACGGTTGATCATCCCGCACTCCTCGGCGAGCGGGATGAACTCGTCCGGCGGCACCCGACCCAGCTCGGGATGGTGCCAGCGGATCAACGCCTCGGCGCCGACCGGACGCACCGACGGCACCGCCACCACCGGCTGGAAGGCCAACCGCAGTTCGTCGCGGTCGATCGCCCCCCGCATCTCGTGCTCCAGCAGGGTCCGCCGCCGCTGGGCCTGGTCGTAGGAGACGTCGTACTGCTCCACCCGGTTCTTGCCCCGCTGCTTCGCCGCCCGCAACGCCAGATCGGCGTTGCGCAGCAGCGTCGGCACGTCCGGGGCGGTCGACCGGCACGCCATACCGATGCTCGCCGAGACGTAGATCGGCCCCTTGTCGTGCGGGTACGGCTCGTTGAGCACCGCCAGCAGCCGGGCACCCAGGCGGTGCGCCGCCTCCGCGTCCGCCACCGGCAGCAGGACGGCGAACTCGTCGCCGCCGAGGCGGGCGGCGACCCCGGCACCGCCCACCTCGGCCGCGAGCCGACGGCCGACCTCGATCAGCACGGCGTCACCGACGTCGTGGCCCTGCATGTCGTTGACCGTCTTGAAGCCGTCCAGGTCCAGCGCGATCAGCCCGCCGGGGCGGGCGTCGGCGGCCCAGTCGTACAGCTCCCGCAGCAACGCCCGACGGTTGGCCAGGCCGGTCAGCGGGTCGGTGTACGCCAGGTTGCGGTAGTGCGCCTCGCGGTTGGCCAGCTGGTCGGCGTAGCGGCGCACGTCGAGCAGGGCCACGTACTGCCGGGCGACCAGGACGAAGCCCTCCAGGCAGCCGACCAGCACGGCCAGCGGGCTGAACGCCCCGCCGCGCAGCGTGTGGTAGAGGCCGGCGGCGGCGATCACCACCATCGGCAGGAACACGTAGCCGGACCCCCGGCGAACCGCCGCCGGGCCGGCGTCGACACCGCGCGCCGCCCGATGCGCGCCGTAGCGCAGCAACAGCAGCCCCACCGGCAGCACCGCCGCGCAGGCGAGCACCAGCCCGGTCCCGGCCGCACCCGCCCCGACGGCCACGCCGGTAGCGGCGAACCCGACCACGAGCGCACCGACGCCGCTGAGCACCGGACCGTCGTCGCCCGCCCCGGTCACCTGCAGCGCGTTCACCACCGTCACGCCACCGATCGCCGCGAGCGTGGCCAGACTCAGCAGCAGCCCCCCGGGCGTGGCCGGGGTGGCCGGGCCGAGCAGCCGGGTCGGCTCGACCACCAGCACCCAGCCGGTGAACCACAGCGCGGCACCGACCGCGAGGCAGTCCAGCAGATGCCGCAGCGTCGGCGTGGGACGCCCGGCCGCCGGCAGCCGCAACAGCCCCCAGGCCAGCAGCAGGCCGCTGACCGCACCGCCGACCGCGACACCGGTGCCGAGCAGTGCGCGCGGAGCCTCGTACCGCTCCCCTTCGCCGACCAGCGTCACCACCGCGACCAGGGCGACCAGGACGCTCGCGGTGAACCCGCCGGCGCCGAGCGCGGCGAGCCGGTACGCCCGCCGCAGCGCCCCGGTCAGCCGACGGCCGGCGAGGAACAGCCACACCGTGCCGAACGCAGCCGCCACCCCGCTCGCCAACGCGAGCGCCTGCATGCCCGGGGGGAGGTGCACGCCACAACTCTGCCGGATCGGTGTCGCGCCGTGGTGCCGGGGTCGGCCCGCCGGCCAGCAAACATCCCGACACGTGAAACGCGCCACGGCTGACCGGGCCGGCGCGGCAACTGTGGTGTAACACTTGGCGAATGCCTGAGCTGCGGTCGAAGACCTCCACGCACGGTCGGACGATGGCCGGTGCCCGGGCCCTCTGGCGGGCCACCGGGATGACCGACGACGACTTCGGTAAGCCGATCGTGGCCATCGCCAACAGCTTCACCCAGTTCGTGCCCGGCCACGTACACCTCAAGGACCTCGGCGGCCTGGTCGCCGACGCGGTCGCCGAGGCCGGCGGGGTCGGCCGCGAGTTCAACACGATCGCCGTCGACGACGGCATCGCCATGGGCCACGGCGGCATGCTCTACTCGCTGCCCAGCCGGGAGCTGATCGCCGACGCCGTCGAGTACATGGTCAACGCCCACTGCGCCGACGCGCTGGTCTGCATCTCCAACTGCGACAAGATCACCCCGGGGATGCTGCTCGCCGCGCTGCGGCTGAACATCCCGACCGTCTTCGTCTCCGGCGGCCCGATGGAGGCCGGCAAGACCGTCGCCGTCGAGGGCGTGGTGCACGCCAAGCTCGACCTGATCGACGCGATGATCGCCGCGTCGAACGACGCCGTCACCGACGCCCAGCTCGACACCATCGAGCGCTCTGCCTGCCCGACCTGCGGCTCCTGCTCCGGCATGTTCACCGCCAACTCGATGAACTGCCTGACCGAGGCGGTCGGGCTGGCCCTGCCGGGCAACGGGTCGGTGCTGGCCACCCACGCCGCGCGGCGGTCGCTGTTCGTCGAGGCCGGCCGGACCGTCGTGGAGATCGCCAAGCGGTGGTACGACGGCGACGACGCCTCGGTGCTGCCCCGCAACATCGCCAGCCGGGCGGCGTTCGAGAACGCCGTCGCCCTGGACGTGGCGATGGGCGGCTCCACCAACACGGTGCTGCACCTGCTGGCCGCCGCCCGGGAGGCGGAGCTCGACTTCGGCGTCGCCGACATCGACGCCATCTCCCGCCGGGTGCCCTGCCTGGCCAAGGTCGCACCGAACACGCCGAAATACCACATGGAGGACGTGCACCGGGCCGGCGGCATCCCGGCGCTGCTCGGCGAGCTGGACCGGGCCGGCGCGCTGCGCCGCGACGTGCACGCGGTGCACTCGCCGTCGCTGGACAAGTGGCTGGCCGACTGGGACATCCGGGGCGGCTCGCCGACCGCGGAGGCGGTCGAGCTGTTCCACGCCGCGCCCGGCGGGGTGCGCACCACCGAGCCGTTCTCCACCACGAACCGCTGGTCCAGCCTGGACACCGACGCGGCGCAGGGCTGCATCCGCGACGTGGCGCACGCCTACTCCGCCGACGGCGGCCTGGCGATCCTGCACGGCAACCTGGCCCCCCAGGGCGCGGTGGTCAAGACCGCCGGGGTGCCCGACGACTGCCTGACCTTCCGCGGCCCGGCCAAGGTGTACGAGTCGCAGGAGGACACCGTCTCGGCGATCCTCGCCGGTGAGGTGGTCGCCGGTGACGTGGTCGTCGTCCGCTACGAAGGGCCCAAGGGCGGGCCGGGGATGCAGGAGATGCTCTACCCGACCTCGTTCCTCAAGGGTCGCGGCCTCGGCCGGGCCTGCGCGCTGATCACCGACGGCCGGTTCTCCGGTGGCACCTCCGGGCTGTCCATCGGGCACGCCTCCCCCGAGGCCGCCTCCGGTGGGCTGATCGCCCTGGTCGAGCCCGGTGACGAGATCGTCATCGACATCCCGGCCCGCAAGCTCGAGCTCAACGTGCCCGACGAGGTCCTGCAGGCCCGCCGGATCGCCCAGGAGAAGCGGGACCGCCCGTACACCCCGGTCAACCGGGACCGGCCGGTGTCGGCGGCGCTGCGGGCGTACGCCTCGATGGCCACCTCGGCCAGCGACGGCGCCTACCGCCTCGTCCCCGAGTAGCCACCGGGAACCTCGGCCGTACGGACAGGTCAGACCGGGTTGGTCGAACATCTGTGCGATGATGGCGTGGTGGCGGGTGAGGCCAGCATCCTGCACGCCGACCTGGACGCCTTCTACGCCTCGGTCGAGCAGCGTGACGACCCCCGGCTGCGTGGGCGGCCGGTGATCGTCGGCGCCGGCGTGGTGCTGGCGGCAAGCTACGAGGCCAAGGCGCGCGGCGTACGGACCGCGATGCCGGGGCAGCGGGCCCGGCTGATCTGCCCGGAGGCAGTGGTGGTGCCGCCCCGGATGGCGGCCTACACGGCGGCCAGCCGGGCGGTGTTCGAGGTGTTCCGGCAGACCACCCCGCTGGTCGAACCGCTCTCCATCGACGAGGCGTTCCTCGACGTCGGCGGGCTGCGCCGGCTCGCCGGCACAGCCGCCGACATCGCCGCCCGGCTGCGGGTCGCGGTCCGCGACCAGGTCGGACTGCCGATCACCGTCGGGGTGGCCCGCACCAAGTTCCTGGCCAAGGTCGCCAGCGGCGTCGCCAAACCGGACGGGCTGCTGGTCGTACCGCCCGACGAGGAGCTGGCGTTCCTGCATCCGCTGCCGGTCGAACGGCTCTGGGGCGTCGGCCCGGTCACCGCCGGCAAGCTGCGCGAACGCGGCATCACCACGGTCGGGCGGGTGGCCGGCCTCGGGGAAGCGGCGCTGGTCAGCATCGTCGGCGCGGCCGCCGGGCGACATCTGCACGCCCTCGCCCACAACCAGGACCCCCGCCGGGTGCAGACCGGCGGCCGACGCGGCTCCATCGGCTCCCAGCAGGCGTTGGGCCGGGCCAGTCGGGAACCGGCCGCCGTCGACGCGATCCTCGCCGGGCTGGTCGACCGGGTCGGTCGGCGGATGCGGGCCGCCGGGCGCACCGGCCGGACGGTGACCCTGCGGCTGCGCTTCGACGACTTCACCCGGGCCACCCGGGCGCACACCCTGCCCCGGGCCACCGCGCAGACCGACGTTCTCCTCGGTGCCGCCCGGCAACTGCTCGCCGCCGCCGCGCCGATGATCGCCGAACGCGGACTCACCCTGGTCGGCGTCTCGGTCGGCAACCTCGACGACGGGCACGCCACCCAGCTGGCCCTGCCGCTGGAGCAGGCCGGCACGCCGTCCGGCGGCGAATCGCCGACCGGGGTGACCCGGCGGGAGAGCCTGGACGCCGCACTCGACGCGGTCCGGGACCGCTTCGGCTCCCACGCGGTCAACCGCGCGGTGCTACTCGGCCGCGACCTCGGCCCCGCCGCTCCCCTGCTGCCGGACTGAGACCTGGATCGGCGTTGCCGGCCACAGCTCGACGGCACCGGCCGCCGCCTGCCGGATCAGCGCCCCGGAGACCTCCACCCGGCTGTGCGCGACGTCGCGTGCCGGCCAGGCACACTCCACTGTGACCGGGCCCTCCGGCGGCAGTGGCCACACCCAGAACCGGGCGTCGTGCCGCTGCTGGTCGCTGCTGGCCACGACGGGCACCAGCAGCGGCCCGGCCGGTTCCCGGTCGACCGGCGACGGATCACGGTGCAGGCTGCTCAACGACGTACCGTCGGCGAACCGGACCATCACCTGCAAGCCGCCGACCCCCTCGACCGGGGTCCGCGGCCGGGGCGGCCCGGCGTGCCCGTCCGGGTCCGCGACCCGCAGGATCGCGCTGATCTCGAACTCGAAACCCGTCGGGTACGCCAACAGACTGGTCAGGATCACCGCCGCCCGGTCGCTGCGGGCCAGCAGCAACTGCCCGGCGACGACACCGCCGAGCACAGCCACCGGACGGGCCAGCCAGGGCGGCGCACCCTCGGGTGCCCGCGCAGGATCTGCTGTCTCCATCGGCTCACCATGCCACGAAGCGGCCCCGACCGGGGGCACCGCGACCGGTAGGTTCGTCAGCTGATCCGCTGGCTGAGGATCTGCCCCGGCCACGGGCCGCCGGGCTGGTCGATGGTGAACGGCTCGGCGGCGGTGAACCCGGCCCGCTCGTAGTAGCGCACCAACGCCCGGTCGCCACCGGCGTAGCAGTCGACCCGCAGCAGGGTCGCCCGCCGGTCGACGGCGATCCGCCGGGCCTCGTCCAGCAGTCTGCCGCCGATCCCGTGACCGGCCCAGCTCCGGTCGGTGACCAGCAGGTTCACGTACAGCTCGGGTTCGTTGACCGGGGGGACGTAGGACCGCGCCGCGCCGACGGCGAGCGCCCCGACGACCTGCTCGCCGCCGTCGCCGGGCACGCAGGCCAGCACCAGTCCGCTCTCCCTGGCCCAGCCGGTGACCATGGCGATCCGGCGCGGATTCGTCGACTGCGGCTCGGTCCCCCACTGCCCGGTACGGCCCTGTTCGGCCAGCCAGCGCACCGCGCCGTCGATCAGGGCGAGGACCGCCGGCACGTCGGTCTCGGTGCCGACCCGGTGGTACACGGACGCGGGGTCGAAGGTGTCGGGTCCGCCGTCGGGGGTGCGCTGCATGCCGGACATCCTGCCGGTTCGACCGACGTGCCGTCGACCGGGCAGGACCTCGGTCACAGCCACTTGTCTGCCGCGGACATCGACGGGCGAAAGTTGTTGGCGGTGCGGCGGTCACCGACTCCTGACCCTGTCCGGCATCCCGCCGGGCCGACGAGAGGAGCCCTCCGATGAGTACGACCGCCCGACGTCTGCTCGCCGCGCTGGTCACGGCAGCAGCGGCAGCGGCTCTTGCCGGTACGCCAGCCGCCGCCCATCCCGGCCTGCCGTCGGCGGCCTTCGACCCGGTCGAGGTCGAGTGGGCGTCGCTGCAGAACATGACCGCACCCGATTTCGACGCCGTGGTCGACACCTACCGCGACGGCGGATTCATGGTGATCGATATCGATGCCGACGTCACCGCGAACGGGGCACGGTTCGCGCCGGTGTTCCAGTACAACACCGACGGCCGCGACTGGCGGGTCCGCGTCGCGATGGACTCCGACCGCTTCGACCGTGAGTTCGCCCAGGCGAAGCGGGACCGGATGCGGATCGTCGACTTCGAGACCTACGTCGTCGACGACACCCGTTTCTACGCTGCGGTCTGGGTGCAGAACCTGGAGTGGTACGGCTGGTCGATGCGGTACGGGCTGACCGAAGCCGAGTTCGACGCCTACTACCGGGAGCAGCGCAAGCTGCGCCTACCGATCGACGTCGACATCTACCGGACCGGTGCCGGCACCCGGTACGCGCTGATCTGGGTCGACAACGCCGAGTCGCTGGACTGGCGGCTGCACCGGACGCTGACCCGGGACGACTACCAGGGCAAGGTCGAGACGTACCGGTCGACGCTGCGCTCCCTGGTGGTCGACTCGGCGTCGACCGACGACGGCCAGCGCTACGCCGGGATCTGGGTACAGAACGACCACCGGGGCTGGTGGGTGCGCAGCGACCTCACCTGGCAGCAGTACCTGAACTGGTGGAACCGGTACGTCGACGAGGGCTACCGCCTGATCAACTTCGAACGCTACGACACCGCCGACGGGGTGCGGTACGCCGGCGTCTGGCGACAGAACAGTGATCGGCCGCACTGGAAACCGCGCCGGATGGTCGACGCCCTGATCACCGACGAGTTGGACAGCCTCGACATGCCCGGGATCAGCGTCGCGGTCATGCAGGACGGGGAGGTCCGCTACCTGCGCGGCTTCGGGCACGCCGACGTCGACCAGGACGTGTGGCTGGACTCCCGGCACGTCATGCGGATCGCGTCGGTGGCCAAGGGCATCGCCGGAGTGCTCACCATACGGCTGGACGAGCAGGGTGTGATCGACCGGGACGACCCGGTCGCCGACACCATCGCCGGTCTGCCCGCCCACCACACGTACAGCGTCGAGCAGGTGGTCAGCAACCGGGGCTGTGTCCGGCACTACTCCGCCACCGAGGCCGCCGACGGTGCCGACCCCGCCGACGTGGCCCAGTGGCAGGCCGAGGACGCCACCCTGGGCAGCAGTTGGTACGCCTCGGCGACCGCGGCCGCGCCGGTGTTCTGGGGAAGCGACCTGGTCTGCCCGGTCGGCTCGGCCAACTACAGCACCCACGGCTACACCATCCTCGGTGCGGCGTTGGAAGGCGCCACCGGTCGGCCGGTGGCCGATCTGCTGGTCGACGAGCTCACCGGCCCGTACGGGCTGGGCACGCTGCGCGCCGAGGACGTCTCCGACACGTCGGTACGCCGGACCACCCTCTACGACCTGGCCAACGACGAACTCGCCCCGGACGAGGTGAGCTGGAAGGTGCTCGGCGGCGGAATGGAGTCCTCGGTGTCGGACCTGGCCGTGTTCGGTGACAAGCTGATCGACGAGCAGATCCTGAGCGGGGAGTCGCTGGACGCGATGTGGGTCGACACCGGCTGGGGCTACGCGTACGGCTGGAGCATCGACTCCGAGGCCGGTCAGCGGCGGATCGGCAAGAACGGCGGCGCCGACGGATCCACCGCGTACCTGCAGATGTATCCGGACGCCGGCATCACCGTCGCGGTGCTGATGAACCGGGCGGACGGCGTCGACGACAACCGGGCCGAAGCGTTGGGCAAGGCGATCGGCACACTGGCGCTCGCCGCCGCGTAACGGGAGGTCAGCCCGGCGCAGCGGCCGGTCAGCCCGGCGCAGGGCACGGGTTGGTGACCGGGTACGGCCCGGCACCGGCCCGTCGCCCATCGGCGTCGACGACGGTGACCCGCCAGGTCACCGTCGCCACGGCCACCTGCTCGACCTGGCCGGTCATCGTGCCGCCCGTGACGGTCATCGTCACCTCGCCGCCTCGGGCGGGCTGCGAACCCGGAGCGACGAGGCCACCGGGCCCACCCGGACCGGACCCGGACGTCGGTGCGGTCGTCGGGCCGGCGTCCGGCGACGGGTGGCCCCCACCAGCGGTCCAGGTGAGCACCGCCGACTCGGCAAGGCCGCCGGTGACAGTGGCGACCACCCGCAGCCGGTACCGACTGGATCCGGTGCAGGTGACCGTTGCCTCTGCCTGAACGGTCAACGGCGGCGCTGGTGTCGGCGAGTCCGACGGGGGCGCATCGCCGCCCGGCGGCAGGGTGGTGGGCGGCACCGAGGCCGTCGGCGGCAAAGAACTGGTCGGCCCGGCGGTGCGGGTCGGCGCCGCCGACACCGGAGCGGCCAGCGTCGGTGGCGGCTCAGGTGCTGGCCGGGCAGTGTCGTCGACCGCGCCGAGCCGGGGAACCATGACGGCACCGCCGAGCAGCAACGCCAGCACTCCGGCCGCCGCCGCGACCGCGGTCGTCCGCCGGCCAGGTGACCCGGGCGACCGGCGGGGAAACCCGGTCAAAGGGTCGAATCGGGCGGCCCGGCGGTCGATCCGGGCACGGGCCGCCGCCTCGGCCGGATCGGTGTGGGTCGACACCAGCCGGGGCCAGAGATCTGCCGGTACGGCGAGCAGCGGCAGCGTCGCGTACGCGGAGAACAGCGCCGCCGGGTGCACCTGCTGCCGGCGCCGGTCGGTACAGGTGGTACAGCCGTCGATGTGCCGGCTGACCCGTTTGCGCAACAGCACCGTGAGGGTGCCGTCCCAGCCGCGCAGCAGCCCGGCCAGATCGGCGCAGTCGGCGGTGCCGGTCCGGGCCACCAACAGTGCGCCGACGGCCCGTTCGAGTTGAGCCCGCACCCGGGACAGCCGGGCGTGCGCGTGACTGTCCGAGACGCCGAGCACCGCACCGACCTCGGCGGCGGAGAGTTCGTGCCGCACGGCCAGCTCGAACACCTGCCGGTCGCCGGGGTTGAGTCCGACTGCGGCGGCCCAGACCAGCTCGCGGATCTGCTCGGCACCCAGCCCGGTGACCGGGTCGACCGACACGGCCGGCAGCTGGCCGGCCTCCTCCAACGGCAGGTGACGTAGCCGGCCACGCATCACCCGCAGGCACTCGTTACGGGCGATGGCGTACAGCCACGGGCGCAGCCGGTCCGGGTCGCGCAGCTGCGCCGCTCGCTGCCCGGCCAGGACGAACGTGTCGTGCACCGCGTCGGCCGCCGCGTCGGCGTCGCGCAGCAGAAACCGGCAGTACGTGTACAGCCGGTCGGCGTACGCCCGGTACGCGCTGTCGAGGCCGCGCGGGTCACCGGCAACCAGCGCGGCCACGACGGCCCGGTCGTCCATGCCGGTGATGCTAGGCGGCACGGTCCAGGCGGCGACGTTTACTGTCGCCAATGTTCCAGCTGGTAGCGGGCCGGGTCGGGCATGCCGTTGCCCTGCCCGATCACGCAGAGCTGGCGGTTGCCGCCGGCGACGAGCCGGGCCCGTTCGGCATCGGCCGCGCTCGCCAGGACCAGCAGCGGGGTGGCCGCGGCCCGTAGCTCCCAGCCGCCGCCGTCGGGTCCGTGCACCGCCAGCTCCACCGGGTCGTACGGGATGCAGTCGAAGCGCGGGGCGAGCCCGAACGGCAGGCCGGACGGGCCTTGGAAGTAGGTGACGATGTAGCGGTGCCGGTCGGGGCGGTCGTTGCCCCGGCCGATGTAGCAGATCCGCGTCCAGTTGCGGGCCACCTTGACCCCGTCCTCGGCGTCGGCCTTGGTGGCGAAGTTCTTGATGGCGTGGTTGCCGTCGCGCATCAGCCAGGCGTCACCCTGCTGCTGGATGGTGAGGTTCGCCGGGTCGTAGCCGACGCAGTCCTCGGCAGCCGCCGTCACCTCGACTCCGGTGTCGTCCCCGTTCCCGCCGTTCCCGCCGCTGCCGCCCGGATCGTGCTCCGCACCGCCGTCGTCGCCATGGTCGCCGCCGGAGCCGGCCGGACCGCCGTCGGCCGGGCCGGCACCGCTGGAGCCGGTCGCGGCCGGCGCGCCCCCGAGCCCGGCCGACCCGGCCGCGTCATCAGCGTCCGGATGTCCGCTGAGCCGGCCGGTGCCGGAGCCGCAGGCAACCAATGCCAACAGCAGCAGCCCGCCCAGGGCCACCGCAGCGACGGCCGTCGCCGCCGGCCACCACCGGATCCACCGCCGCGCCGACCCGACACCGGAACTCGTGTAGATCATCTCGCCACCTCGCCTCACGTCACCTGCCGACCAAAGGGCCGGAGGTGTGCTGGAGGACGCGGTCAGCCGTGGACCAACAACTTTTCGGCGCGCACGGGTCAGAATCTGTCAAGCGTCGGGTGGGCCGGTGAACCGGTCCGGACAGTGTTCCTCCAGGGAATAACTATTCCCTGGAGGAACACTGCTCTGCCGCAGTAGTGGTCCGCCTGGATCAGCCGGGTGGAGCGGGCCGGGCGGTGAAGATGTAGCGGGAGGCTGCGAGCCCGAGCAGGGTCGCGCCGAAGACCACCACGCCGACGGTGCCGACACCGCCGACGGCGACCAGCGCGCCGACCGCGATCGGGCCGGTGGTCTGCCCGACGCTGCGGGAGAGGGCTTCGGTGGCGGCGGCTGTCGCGCGCAGCTCCGGGTTCCAGTTGACGCTGATCGCCATGGACAGCGGCATCAGGGCACCCAGGCAGGTGCCGAGCAGGACGAGAGTCAGCGCGACGGCCCCGACGTGCAGTGCCGCGAGCGCGACCGCCGCGTAGGCGGCTGCCGCGAACGGAATGACCAGGTAGAGGCGGGTGAACAACTGCTCGCGGGTGATCCGCCGCAGCGACATCCGGTTGATGAAGCTGCCGGTGAAGACGCCACAGGGAATGAGGATCGACACCCCGACCCGCTCCAGCGTGCTCAGATCGTCGGCGAGCCGGTCGAGCAGCACGCTGACACCGAAGTGGCTGCCCTGCATCACCAGCCCGATCCCGATGCTGGACAGGATCAGCCAGCGCCGCCGGTGCTGCGCCAGCATCCGGCCGATCGACCGCAGGGTCAGCCCGATCCGGCGGCGTACCGGCAGGTCGGGTGCGTGGGCGGCGGGTGGGCGGTCGCGGCCGAGTCGGGCTGCCACCACCACGCCGAGCAGGACGGTCGCGTAGACCGCGCCGACGGCGAAGACGAGGACCGGTCGGTCCAGGGAGGCGGCGAACGCGCCGAGCGCGAGCGCCGAGGCGGCGCCCATGCTGACGAAGGTCTGCAGCAGTGAGTAGCCCCGGTCGCGGGCCTTCGGGTCACCCTGGGTCAGGTCGGCGACGAGTGCCTGGCCGCAGAGCGCGACCGCGCCGCTGGCGAATCCGGTGAGCAGCCGGCCGGCGGTGAGGACGGCGTAGCTCTGGTACAGGCACAGCAGGATCGACACGACCGCGTTGACGAGCATGCCGGGGAGCAGGATCCGGCGTACCGGGACGAGGTCGAGCAGCGGTCCGGTGAAGACGCCGGCGGCCGCGGTGGCGACGCTGTGCGCGCCGATGGTGATGCCGATCTGGGCCGGGCTGAGATCGAGGCTGCGTCCCAGGCCGACCGAGATCGGAATGTACGCGAGCTGGGTGAGTGGGTTGAAGAAGACCAACAGCGGGGGTACGGCGCCGGCCAGCCGGGTCCGGGCCGGGCGGCGGTCCGGGTCGCTCACCGGTCGGCCCCCGGATGGTGGGCCCGCCGGTGGCTCAGTCGATCGGTCGGTGTTCCAGGAAGGCTTCCATTTCGTGGAAGGCGGCGGACGAGTGGGTCCGGAAGATGGCCTCGGCGGCGTCGAGGTCCCGGTCGCGGCAGGCTTTGAGGAAACGTCGGTGCTCGTCGAGGCCGTCGAGGCGGCGTTCCTTGGACCGCATGAAGGCGACCGAGAGCATCCCCGGTGTGGCGGTCCGCAGCGACAGCAGCATCTGGGTGAGCCGGGGTGACCGGGCGGCGTCGTACAGGTAGAGGTGGAACGCCCGGTTGAGCTCGACGTACTTGCCGAGGTCCGGGTCGCGTTCCATTTCTTCCTGCATCCGTTCGGCCTTGTTCAGCTCCGCCTCGGTGATCCGTTCGGCGCAGAGCCGGGCCGCCAGCCCTTCGAGGGTCTCGCGCAGCAGCCGGATGTCGCGCAGCTCGGCGGCGTCGATGGCGGTGACGGTGGCCACCTTCCGGGCATGGACCTTGATCAGCCCTTCGGCGGCCAGGTCGCGCATCGCTTCGCGGACCGGGGTGGGGCTGACGCCCAGCAGCTGCGCGATCTCGGTCTGGACGATCCGTGATCCCGGTTTGAGGGTGCCGTCGACGATCGCCGAGCGCATCCAGTCCCGGACGCGCTCGTGCACGGTCCCCGAGATTCCGGCGAACGACGTGGTCCCGTGGTCCGCGAACGACACGGTCCTGCCCTCGATTCTCCCCCTGGAGCGCGCCCCTCGGCACACCCGGCAACGCTTCGATTCTACAGAATCGAGGCGACCGGGTGGCGTGGCGATCGTGCGGGTACGTCGTCATGCGTCAGCTCCCGTTCTCCCGACGGTCGATCTCGGCGTCGGCGAGCGTCCACCGGCGCAGCGCCGTCAGCCGCCAACCGAGGAACGCCATGATCACCGCGCAGGCCAGACCACCGGAGACCATCGCGAACGCCGGACTGGTGAGGCTCGCCGTCGCACCGGCCCGCGCGTCGCCGAGCAACGGCCCCCCGGTCACCACGCCGATGTGGACCGACGAGAGCCGGCCCCGCAGATGGTCCGGCACGCTGAGCTGCAGGACGGTCTGGCGGAACACCGCCGAGACGACGTCGGCGGCGCCAGCGACCATGAGCAGGGCCAGGGTCAGCGGCAGCCAGTGCGACAGGCCGAACCCGGCGATCGCCAGACCCCACACGGTGATCGATACGATCACCGCCCGGCCCTGTCTTGTCACCGCGACGACCCAGCCCGAGGTGAGGGCACCGATGAGGGCCCCCGCGCCCGGGGCGGCGTGCAGCAGCCCGACGGTCACCGCGTCGCCGCCGAGCTGGCCGAGGGCGATCGCTGGGAACAGCGCCCGGGGCATACCGAAGAACATGGCGTTGAGGTCGGCGAGGAAGCAGCCCAGCACCGCGGGCTTGCTCCGCAGGTAGGTCAGGCCCTCGATCACCGAGCGGATCCCCGGCTTGGTGACGGCGTGCGCCGGTGGCATCGGCCGCATCCGGCTGAGCACCGCGATGGAGACCAGGAACGTGGCGACGTTCAGCGCGTACGTGCTGGACAGCCCGAGCCCGGCGATGATCACGCCGGCGACGGCCGGCCCGACGATCGCGCCGACCTGGGTGAGGGTCTGGTTCAGCGCGAACGCCGACGGCAGCACCTCCCGGCGGACCAGGCCGGCCACTGCGGCGCTGCGCGCCGGGCTCTCCAACGCCGACAGGCCGGCCGAGACCGCCACCAGGACGAAGATGGCCCAGATCGGTGGCCGGTCGAGCAGGGCCAGCAGGGCCAGGCCGCCGACGACGACTGCCAACATGCTCTCGGTGGCCACCAGCAGGCGGCGACGGTCGACGGCGTCGGCGACCGAACCGCCCAGCAGCGAGCAGACCATCAGCGGAATGAGCTGGGCCAGGCTGGCCAGACCCACCATGAGGGTGGAGTCGGTCAGCACGTAGACCTGGTACGGCACGGCGACCCGGGTCATCTGGGTGCCGAGGATCGCCACGGCGTGTCCGGTCCACAGCCGCCGGAAGTCGGGCGACTCGCGCAGCGGGGTGATGTCGATGACCAGACGCTGGCGCAGGGACCTGCGCTGCGTCCGGTCCTGGCTGTCGGTGGTGGTCACGCGGTCAGCCGCACCGGAAGAACTCGCGCGGCACCGCGTGCAACGATTCGAGTCCGGACGCGGTGACCCGGAACATCTCGCCGTACTGGACCCCGGCGAGGCCGTCCGGCGTCACCACGTTGGGCTGCACGACCAGGCACATCCCCTCCTGGTACACGAAGCCCTCGGGTTCGCCCCGGTAGGTCTGCCGGGTACGGACGATGGCCGGCAGTTGGGCGCAGCCGTGCACCAGGTCGTCGTAGATGGTGAAGCCCTGCCGTTGGGCGACCTCCGCCGCGTCGAGGATGTCCGACACCGTCGCACCGGGCCGGATCGCCGCGCAGACGGCGTCGAAGACCTCGAGCGCGACGTCGTGCAGTCGGGCGTACAGCGGTGTCGGGTGCGCGCCGATCGTGTAGCTGCGCAGGACCTGGGCGGAGTAGCCGGCGTAGTTCGTGCTGAGCTCCGCGACGAGGGCGTCACCGACCTGCAGTCGACGGTCGGCCTGGTGCTGGCAGGGCACACCGCCGCGCGGATCGGACATCTGGGTCGCGACCATGAAGTGGATGCCGTTGATCCCACCGTCGGCCAGGTAGCTGTCCTCGATGATCCGGGCCACCTCGTGTTCGGTCATGCCGGGCCGGGCCTGCTCGGCGATCGCCAACGCGGAGGCGTCGCACATCCGCGCCGAGGCGGTCAGCCGCTGCATCTCCTCGTCGCTCTTGATCTGGCGCTGGTCCACCAGCTGGCCGCCGAACTCGACCCATTCGACCCCGGGCAGCGCCTCGGTGAGCCGGGCGTGGTCCCGCCAGGTGATGGTGCCGGCCAGGCCCACCCGGCCGGTCGTGACGCCGCGCTCGCGCAGGCATTCGATCAGGGTGGGGACGGTGTCCACCGAGCCGGTCGGCGCCGAGCCGCCGAACCGTACGTCGGGGAACCGGGCCATCCGCCGGGCCAGCGGCAGATGGTTCGACAACTGGATCAGCATGGTCGGATCGCCGTGCCGGGGGTACAGGATCCAGGCCTCCCGGGTCGACCACCAGTCGCTGAGGTACAGCACGTTCGGGTCGCGGCCGCCCCGGCCGCACACCACGACGAGTTGCAGGTCGAGGGCGTCCATCCGGGCCCGAACCGCAGCGTCACGTCGGGCGAACTCCGCATCGGAGAACCGGGGGTAGTCGCGGTCGGTCAGTGGTTGTGCAGCGATGGTCGTCACAGGTCCTCACAAAGGGGGTTGGTGAAGGGGGTGGGCCCGGGGCCCGAGGGCGGCCTAGAGGCCGCCCTCGAGTCCCATCCGGGCGTTGAGGCGGTTGTAGCCGACGAGCCCGACGAGCAGGACACCGAAGGTGACGATGCCGAAGGCCGCCACGGTGGAGAACTGTCCGTCGCCGGCCATGTCGAACATGACGACCGCCGCGGTGCGGGTCTGCGGACCCGCGAGGTAGAGGGTGGTCTGCAGTTCGCGGAAGCTCATCACCATGGTGATCAGGGCGCCCGCGAGCAGGGCCGGTGACAGCAGCGGTACGACGATCGTCCAGATCGCCCGGGCGAAGCTCGCCCCGGCCACCTGCGCCGCCTCCTCCAGCTCGGAGCTGATCTGCAGCATCCGGGCGCTGACCAGCCGCGACACCACCGCGATGATGATGGTGATGTACGCGATCACCAGCGCCCAGTGGGTCGAGTAGATCGGCAGCGGCGTGATGAGGAAGATCCACAGGAAGCTCACGCCGACGATGACGTTGGGCAGCGCCATCGGCACCGAGGTCAGCAGGTAGAGCAGCCGGCCGCCGGCGATCCGCCGGGCGGAGAACCACGCCGCCAGGGTCGACAGGACCAGTACGCCGGCGCTGGCGAGCACGCCGACCAGGAGACTGTTGGCGAAACCCTGCAGGATGTTGGGCGTACGCAGGGCGGCCACGTAGGAGTCCAACGACAGCGAGGTGAGCGACTCCCAGCTGACCTGCCGGAAGAACGGATTGAGTGACATCCACAGCAGCATCAGCAGCGGAAGCAGGATCACCAGCGTCAGCACGACGAAGGTGAGCGCCGCCACCGGCAGCCGCCACCGGCCCAGGTCCATCCGGACCGAGGAGAAGTTCTTGCCGCTGATCACGGCGTACCGCTCCCCCGCCTGGTTGAACCGGTCGTACCACCAGATCATCACCACGGCACCGACCAGCATGAAGACGGCGTAGGTGCTGACCAGGCCGACGTTGCTCGGCGGCGTACTCGTCCGAAGGTAGATCTCCGAGGCGTAGGTGAAGATCCGTTCGTTGACGCCGAGGAACCAGGGGATCTCGAACGCCTCCCAGGCCCGCATCAACGCCATGATCGCGACGGCGGCGATGCCGGGTGCGGCGAGCGGCAGCGAGATGTCCCGCACCGCCCGCAGCTTCGAGGCCCCGGACACCTCGGCGGCCTCCTCCAGCGACGAGTTCATCGAGGAGAAGACGGTGACCACGAACAGGTAGACCATCGGCACCATGGTGAGCCCGTTGACCAGGATCAGGCCCTCCATGGAGTAGACGTTGAACAGGGTGCCGTCGGTGCCGGTGAGGTCGCGCCAGGCCACGTTGATGGCACCGATGTTCGGGCTGGCCAGGAAGGTCCAGGCCACCGGGATGAGGATTCCGGGGACCGCCATCTGAACGACCGTGAGCACGCCCACCACGTTGCGGAACGGCACGTTCGTCCGGGCGACGATCCAGGCCAGGAAGGTGCCCAGCGCGAGGGCCACGAGCGTGGAGCCGACCGCGAACTGCACCGTGGTCCAGGTGACGCTGAGCAGCCGGCCGGACGCGAACGCGTCCCGGAAGTTGTCGAGGGTGAACTCGAGGGAGAAGAAGTCGGCGTCGGTCGGCCGGGCGTCCTTCACGCTGGTGTACAGCAGGATGGCGATCGGCAGCGCCACCTGCGCCAGCAGGATGACCAGGACCAGCCCGTAGACCACCCCGCGGGGGGACAACGCCCCCCGCAGGGCGCGGAAGCTGTCGACCAGGCCGATGACGCGCCGGGTACGGCCTTCCACAAGGGTCACCATGTCGGTCAGCCCGTCACGAAGATCGACTGATGCTGCTCGACGCGTGTGTCGTAGTCACCGAAGTTGTCGGTGGTCTCGAAGAACAGCTCGCTCTGCAGGATGCCCTCGGCCGACGAGGGGATCGGCGCTCCCGGCTTGATCGGGATCTTCACCACGGCCTCGCCGACCGTGTTCTGCCAGTCGTCGCTCATGAGCCACTCCATGTACAGCCGGGCGGTGGCCGGGTGCGGCGCGTCCGCCAGCGCGAAGTACATGTCCGGCTGGGCGATGGTCACCGGCGTGGTGACGATGTCGATCGGTGCCCCGGCGACGATCAGGTCCCGGATCGTGCGGGTCGCGGTCTGCGGGAGTGCGACGTCGAACTCACCGGCCGCGAGTTTCTCCAGGCCGTCGGCGCCGGAGTAGACGACGGGTTCGTTGGCGGCGATCGCCTCCATCAGCTCCAGGCCGGGCTCCTCGCCCAGGTGCGCGAGCATCCCGGCGAACCAGTCGAGCTGGTCGATGTTGATGCCGAACCGGCCCTTCCACTTCGGGTCGGTCAGGTCCTCGTAGGTGGCGGGGGCCTCCGCCGCGGTGACCTTGTCGGTGTTGTAGACGATGTGGAAGGTGAAGAAGTCGGCCACCGAGCAGACACAGTCCGGGTAGGCCCGGTCCGCCGGCAGGCCGCCTTCCCCGCGCGGGTCGTACGCCAGGCACAGGCCCTCGTCACGGCAGAGGGTGTTGTCCTCCAACGGGCCGCCCTGGATGATGTCCGCGCTGGGCCGACCGGCCGCGTTCTCGGTGATGATGCGCTCGATCAGTTCGAGCGTGCCGCCGGAGGTGTACTCCAGCTTCACCCACGGGTACTCCTCGATGAACAGGTCGATCTGCTTCTCGGCGGCGGCGGCCGGGGCGCTGAAGTAGTAGTTGAGCTGACCGCCCTCCGCCTTCGACGCCTCTGCCAGATCGGCCAGGTAGGTGGCGTACTCCTCGTCTGTCATGTCCACCGTCGACGCCACCGCGAGTTCCTCGGGTAGTGCCGTCGCCGCCGCCTCGTCGGCCCCGCCGCCGCAGGCGGCCAGGGCGAGCGACAGCGCAGCCAGGGGCGCGCCGATCCGTACGGTGGTCGTGGTGCGACGTCTCATGTCGGCACCTCCGTCGCGGCGGTCGCCGAGGCGAGCTTGGCGGCGAGTTCCGGCAGTCGCAGGACCCAGCCCTGGCAGCGCCCGAGCTGCTGGAGACCCAGCTCCTGCAGGTCCTCGCCGAACCAGGTGGCGACGCACTCGGCGACGGTGATCACCTTGTACGCCTTGCAGCTCGCGTCGTAGGCGGTGGACTGGATGTCGGCGTTGGTGTTCGCGCCGGCGAGGATCAGCGTGTCGACGCCGAGCGCCTTGGTGAGCCATTCCAGGTCGGTCTGGTAGAAGGCGCTCAGCGACTTCTTGGTCTTGATGATGTAGTCGCTGTCGGCGACCGGGACCGCGAAGTCGGGCTGGAACGTGCCGTCCTGCACGTCGACCGACTCGTCGGGCACCGGGCCGTACGGGCTCGGCGACTCGCCGATCGCGGCCCACGCCCGGTGGACCCGCATGGCCGCGCGGGCCTCGGTCTCCACCGGCCGCAGCGCGGACAGCACGTGGATCACCGCCACCCCGCTCTCGCGGGCCAGCGTCAGCAGTTGCTCGGTGTTGGCGAGCAGTTCGTCGCGGACACCGGGCGGGAACGGCGCGGTGGGGGTCAGTCGGCGTTGGGTCATCTCGACCGTCACGACCGCGGACCGGGCCGGGACGATCGGGACGGCGTCGTTGATGACTTGGAGGAATTCCGCCCGGTCGTAGACGTCGATGGTAGGTCCGGTAAGCATGGGGCAGTCCCTTTCGAGAAGTGGAAGTCAGCTGGCGCGCAGCAGGCTGGGCGTCAGACGCCGGCCGTCACGGGTGCCCCGGCGGCGGCTTTGGCGGCGGTGAGCCGCTCGACGGCCTCGGCGGAGGACATCGCCAGGCCGATCGTGCGGGGGTAGTTCTGCAGCGCGAACTCGTGCAGGTCCTTGCCGTGGGTGGAACCGACCGCGTCGGTGACGATGACCGGCGTCCACATCCGGTTGTAGGCGTCGAACGAGAAGTTGGAGACGCAGTTGTTGGTGTTGATGCCGACGACGAAGAACGTGTCCACGCCGAGGCAGCGGATCAGGTGCTCCACGTCGGTCGACAGGAAACTGCTGGTCATCTGCCGCTTGGTGTTGATGATGTAGTCGCCCGGCTTGGGGCCGAGGATCGGCATCACGTCCCACTCGAAGTAGCCTTCGGGCGCGTCGGGGTGGTAGCCGGGCCGGGGGGCCAGGCCGTACGGGGTGCCGGGCCGCCCGGTGCTCTGCACGATCGCGGTACGCGGCTGCATGCCACGCTCGACCAGGCGCTGGTAGACCATGATGTGGATGACCGGCAGCCCGAGCTCGCGGCCGGCGTCCAGGAAGGCGGCGGCGTTCGGCAGGATCCGGTCGGCCACGTTCTGCGGGAACGACGACCAGTCCTTGTCGATCTGCCGTACGTGCATGTCGATCTGCACGACGGCGGTCTTCGTGAAGTCGATCTCCAGTGCGTCGTTGAGCCTGGTCAACGTCTCGGTGCGGTCGATGACCTCGACGGCGTGGCTCTTCGGGTGCACCTGGTTGTACGTCATGTGTCTCTCTCCTTGATGGGTCGGATCGCGTCACTCAGGCGGCGCGTCACTCAGGCGGCGCGTTGCTCAGGCGGCGCTGGCGGCGGGCGCGCGGTGGGGCAGCAGAACGATGTGGTGCGGCTCGATCCGCACGTGGACCCGGGTGCCCGGGGCGGCGCCCGCGCTGCCGCTCACCCGGGCCGTGACCAGGTGGCCGGACTCCAGCTCGACGACCAGTTCGGCGAACGGGCCGAGGAACGAGGTGGACCGGACCACGCCGGCGATGGTCTGTGCCGCCGTCTCCGGGGTCGGTTCCCGCAGTTGCAGGTGCTCCGGGCGTACGGTGAGCATGACCGGCTCGGAGATCCGCGCGGCGTCGTGCGGCTGTCGTGCCACGTGCAGCCGGCCGATCTGGGTCTGCACCAGCCAGTGGTCGTCGTCGGCCTCGACGATGCGGCCGTCGAGGGTCTCGCTCTCGCCGACGAAGTTGGCGGCGAACACGTCGGCGGGGCGTGAGTAGACCCGGGCCGGCGTGCCCTGGTCCTTGATCTCGCCGCTTTCGAGGACCAGGATCCGGTCCGAGACCGCCATCGCCTCCTCCTGGTCGTGGGTGACGTAGAGGACCGTGATCCCGAGCCTTTGCTGCAGGTCGCGGATCTCCTGGCGGACTTCCTTGCGGAGTTTGGCGTCGAGGTTGGACAGCGGTTCGTCGAACAGGATCAGTTCGGAGCGCGACACGAGCGCGCGAGCGACCGCCACCCGCTGCTGTTGCCCACCGCTGAGCTTGGTAGCCGAGCGCCGCGCGGCGTGGGCGAGCCCGAGCTGCTCCAGCACTTCGGTGGTCCGGGCAGTGATCTCGGGCTTGGGCAGTCGGCGGCGCCGTAGCGGGTAGGCGACGTTGTCGAAGACGGACATGTGCGGCCAGATCGCGTACGACTGGAACACCATCCCGATCTGGCGTCGGGCCGGTGTCAGGCGGATGCGGCGCTCGGACGAGTAGACGACCCGACCGCCGATGGATATCTCGCCGGAGGTGGGGGTCTCCAGTCCGGCGACCGAGCGCAGGATCGTGGTCTTGCCACAGCCGCTCGGGCCGAGCAACGTCACGAACTCGCCCCGGGCGATGTCGAAGCTGATCCCCCGGACGGCGTGCACGTCGCCCTCGGGGGTCCGGTACTGCTTGTGCAGGTCGACGATCGACACCATCGGCGCGAGGTCGGGGGCAGCTGGTGCCCCGGCCCCGGCCCCGGCGGTGTCGACCGGTTGGGCGAGGGTCACGCTTGGCATCGCGGTCATCTCACTCCCTTTTCTATAGACTAGAGAAGACCCTAGGGACGGCGTGTTACAGCCAACGAGCCGTGAATGTTGCGATGCGGTTAGCTACCTCTTACAAACCCGCGACAGGCGCAGGCCGCAGGCCTGAACGGCGGCGAGCCCCGCGACCGGCTCGCGGCGGAACAACGAGTGGATCTAGATCATCGCGGCCGGGTGTGTCGTCCCGACCGACGACGGCGAGTTGCCCGGCACTGTCGACCTGCCCGCCGGCCCGGTCCGCGCAGCGGTGGTCGTGGTGCACGGATCGGCGGCCGGTCACCGGTCCTACTTCTGCTACACCCACGTCGGCCGGGTGCTCACCGCACACGGTGTGGCGGTGCTGCGCTACGACCGCCGGGCACCGTTGGAGCCCGGTCGCGACGTACCGCTGCGGTTGCAGGCCGCCGACGCGGCGGCTGCGGCCCGGACGGTGCGCGAGATCGTCGGCGGCGATGCGCGACTCGGTCTGTGGGGGTTGAGCCAGGGTGCCTGGGCTGCGCCGATGGCCGCCGCATACCATCCGGAACTGTTCGCCTTCCAGATCCTGGTGTCCTCGTGCGGGGTGTCACCGGCGGCGCAGATGCGCCACGGCACGGCCGAGCAGCTGCGCCGGCACGGGTACGGCGACACCGAGTTGGCCGGGTTGGCCGAGCTGCGCGCCGGGTGGGAGGCGTACCAGCGGGGGCAGCTGGACCGTCCGACGGCGCAGGCGCTCGTCGACCGGTACGCGGACCGCCCCTGGTTCCCGCTGGCGTACTTCCCCGCGAGTTGCCGGCTGCCGGCGGCGGCTGGCGGGACATGGACCTGGATCCGACCGGGATCTTCGCCGGGGTGCGCTGCCCGACGCTGCTGTTCTACGGCGAGACCGACAGCTGGATGCCGATCGACGACAGCATCGCGGCGTGGCACAGATCGTCGTCGGCGGAGCTGACCGTGCACCGCGTCGCCGGCCACGACCATCTGCTGATGCGCGAAGGCTCCGACGTGGACCCGGCCGTCGGCGACAACCGGGCCGCCGAGGCTGCCATCAGCCAGCAGTACGCCGACCAGATGGCCGCCTGGCTCGACCGCACACTTTTTGATCAATAAGGCGATCTCTGGATCAGAGATTCCACAGTTCCGGAGCAACCAGCGAAGAATCTGCCGACCTCCACCCTGGACTGTGCGGACGTCACGAGAGAGGATGGCCGGAACGCAACACAGTTGTTTCGGGCAGGACGCTGCCCCGAGACGGGCCGGAAGGATCGGTAATGACGAGTAACAATGGCATCCCCCAGGTGCTCAGGTTTCTTCGTTCGCTCAACGGCGGTATGACGCAGGAACAATTGGCCCAGCGGCTCAGCGTCTCGGCGTCCCTGATCGCCAAGTTCGAGACCGGCCGCCAGATACCGATGCCCGACACCGCTGATCACATCGACCGGGTGTTCAGCAGCGCGCCGCTGGTCAAGGAGCTGGCCAACAAGGCCCGCAAGGCCATCCCGCCAGACTGGTTCCAGCCGTTACCCGAGCTGGAGCAGGAGGCGTCGGCGATCCGGCGGTACGAGTGCCAGATCATCCCTGGGCTGCTGCAGACGGAGGCGTACGCCCGCGCCATCCTGCACAGCGGTCTGCTCACACCGGCGAAAGCCGACGATTATCTGAGCATCAGGCTGGCCCGGCAGACCGCCGTGTTCGAGCGCGAGGAGCCACCGGTGTGCCAATTCATCATCGATGAGGACGGGCTCCGCCGAGGGGACCCAGTGATCATGAAGGAGCAGCTGGAGCACATCGCCGAAATGAGCACCCGGTCCCGGGTCCTGGTGCAGGTGACGCCAGTATCAGCAGGTTGGCATCCCGGGCAGAACGGGCCGTTCATGCTCGCCAGCATGGCTGAGACCGGCGGCAACGTCGGATACGTCGACGACCAGTTGGAGGGCCGCGTGGTGACCGACCCGAAGCGGGTTGCCGCGCTGGAACAGGCCTGGCAGGCTCTGAGCGGTGTGGCGTTGCCGCGCGCCCAGTCGCGGGACATGATCTTGAAGTTGGTGAAGGAACTATGACCGAGCCGATGTGGCGCAAGTCCAGCCGCAGCAACAGCAACGGAAGCGACTGCGTCGAGGTGGCGGACAACCTCCCCGGTCGCGTCCTGGTCCGGGACAGCAAGGACCAGACCGGACCGGCGCTGACCTTCGACCCGACTGCCTGGCGCTCCTTCGTCACCGGAGCAGCCACGCTGCGCTGACCCACCGATCAGCAAGCGACCGACGTGACGAACCCTGGCCCCGAGTTGTTCGGGGCCAGGGTTCGCGCGTTCGGAGCGATCTGACTACTCGACCCGGATGTTGTCCAGGTGCACGCTGCCGGGGTTGACGTAGACGTAGAACTCGCGCACGTCGGCGAGCGCCGCCGCGTCACACGACATCTCGGTCAGCAGGTCGATCTCGGCGGTGCCGGTCCAACCCTGGTTCAGCCAGGTGAACGTCGACTGGCACCAGGTGTAGCCCGGCCCGGTCTGCACGGCGATCGCCGCGTTGGTTCCCACCGACGGGTCGGTACGCAGGTCGTACTTCAGGGTGACCCGGCCGGACAGGTCCACCGGCTCGGCGAACGACGCGCCGAACCAGCCGCCGGTGACCGAGTCGACCCGCAACCCGTACGCCCCGTCGGTGGCGAACGCGTCCGACTGCGCCACGGTGCCGACACCCGGCTCCCACGACGGCGGCCCCCACCCGTCGGTGCCGGTCTCGAACGAGAACAGCGTCTGCACCCCGGCCGGGTCCGGCTTGACGGTCACCACCAGGTCGGCGACGTTCGACGTACGCCAGGCGCGGTCGCGCACCGTGTAGTGGGCGGTGGCCCGGCCGGCGAAGCCGTCCGCCGGGGTGAAGGTGACGACCCCGTCGTCGCCGAGGGCGAACTCACCGCCGTCGACGCCGACCCGGCGCTGCTGGCCGCGTACCGTCGGATCGAGGTCGATGGTGGCGGCGCGCACCGTACCCCGGTGGGCGATGTCGTTGGCCGCCGGCCGCAGCGTCGCGACCTGGCCGAACTCGACGGTGGCCGTGTCGTGGTCGGCGACCGGCGGCCACGGCCGCTTGTCGCCCCGCACCGCCGCTCCCGCGTTCGACAGCGTGGTGCAGACCGGGCTCGGGCAGTAGACGGTGTATCCGTCGTAGTCCGGGTAAAGGCTGCCGTCGTCCTGCACGCCGGAGAGGATCCAGTAGAGGAACCCGGCGGTGCCGCCGGCGATCGCGGTGTCGGTCCACTGCCGGTAGACGACGTTGCGGGTCGACTTGTCGTGGATCCCGAACTCGCCGAGCATCACCGGCTTGCCGGCCTTCCTGGCGGCCTTGGCGTGCCGGGCGATCCACTCGTTGCCCCAGGCGGCGTCCTTGCCCCAGTGGTCCGGGTAGAGGTGGTACGAGATCACGTCGATCGCCGGCAGCCTGCTCAGCGCGACGCTGTCGACGCCTTCGCCGCAGTTGGTGGTCCAGTCACCGCTGGTCGGGTCGTCACAGAAGAAGCCCTCGTCACCGACGCTGACCAACTGCCGGGGCGCGTTCGCCGTGACGTGCCGGCTCATCTCGTCGGCCCACGCGGTCAGCGTCTCGGTGGTGCAGTCCGGTGACGCCGGATACACCCCGGAGCCCTTGCAGCGGGGTTCGTTGCCCAACTCCCAGGTCATCACCGTCGGATCGTCGCGGTACTTGACCCCGGTGATGGTGTTGGTGCGGTTGAGCACGTGACTGATCCAGTCTTTGTACCAGCCACGGATCACCGGGTCGGTGTAGAAGTCGTCGTGGTACTGCCCGCCGCGCCACCGCACGTACTGGTCCATGCCGCCGAAGTCGCGCCAGTTGTTGGTCAGCGGGATCACCAGTTTGATGCCGGCTTCGCGGGCGGCGGCCAGGACGTGGTCGAGGCGTTCCAGACCGTCCGGGCCGTCGTGGTACGCCGGCCGGTCGCCGTCGAAGTACTGGAAGTAGACGCCGTCGGCGGGGCCGGCGACCGAGTTCGAGCCGTCGGCGTTGCCGATGTCGAGAAATCCCCAGGTACGCAGCACGGTGAACCCGGCAGACTTCGCGTCGTCGAAGACGTCGTCGACCATCGTCGGCGACTTGTACATCAGGTAGTAGTTGTTGCTGCCGGCGAACCGGAACTTCCTGCCGTCGAGTTTGAGGTCGTCGCCGTGCCGGGTGACGAATCCGGCGGTCGGCGTACCGGGCGTACCGGGATGGCCGGGATGGCCGGGGTGATGGGCCGGCGGTGCGGCCTGGGCCGGGACTGCCGCTACGGTGAGCAGCAGTCCGGCCAGGGCCAGCAGCAGGCCGGCGGAGCGTGGGCGCATCGGGGGTCTCCTTGACCGTGGAGCGGTGGAGGTCACTGGCGCGCGGCGGCCTCCAGGGCGAGTGCGGCGGCACCGAGCAGTCCTGCGTCGTTGCCGAGACTGCTGGTGTGGATCCGGACCCGACGGACGAAGTCGAGGCCCGCCAGCTCCGCGGCGGCCGCGCGCAGCGGAGCGAAGAGCACGTCACCGGCGGCGGCGACCCCGCCGCCGATGACGACGTCGTCGAGGTCGATCAGCGCGGTGGCGGAGACCACCGCGGCGGCCAGGGCGGTCGCGCCGCGTGTGAAGGCGGCGGCGGCGACCGGTACGCCGGCCCGCGCGTCGGCAGCGAGGGTACGGGCGTCGCCCGGGCGCTGCCCCGGCGTCCAGCCCTGCTCGACGGCCCACCGGACCATCGCCGGACCGCTGGCGATCGCCTCGACGCAGCCGCGCCCGCCACACGGGCAGGGCGGGCCGGTCATGTCGACGACGATGTGTCCGATGTGGCCGGCGTTGCCGCTGCTGCCCGGGTGGATCCGGCCGTCGATGACCAGTCCGCCGCCGACGCCGGTGGAGACGACCATGCCGAGCAGGGCCCGACCGGGGTAGCCGCCGCGCCAGTGTTCGCCGAGGGCCATGCAGTGCCCGTCACCGGCGAGCACCGCCGGGCGGCCGGGCAGCACCGACCGCAGCGAGTCGAGGATGCCGAAGTCGCGCCAGGCGACGATGTTGACCGGGCTGACCGTGCCGGCCGCCGGGTCGAGCGGGCCGGCCGAGCCGACCCCCAGCCCGGCCAGTGTGGCCGGGTCCCGGCCGTCGACGACCTGGTGGACCACCCGGTGCAGGGCGGCGGTGACGGTCGCGGCGTCCGCGCCGGCCGGGGTCGGCACGGCGCCACGGACGGCGATGCGGCCGTCGGGTTCGACGACGGCGGCGGCCAGTTTGGTGCCGCCGACGTCGACCGCCAGTACGGCGCCGCCGCTCACGCGTCGACCGCCGCGCCGGAGCCGGCCGCGATGTCGGAGCCCGCCGCGACGCCGGAGCCCGCCGCGATGTCGGAGCCGGCCGTGATGTCGTTGACGCAGCGCAGCACCGGGCGGCGGGTCAGCGCCGTCGGGTCCAGGTCGACGCCGGTACGGACCACGAACCGGGCCGACTCGCCGGGCAGCAGCGTGACCATCGCCTGGTCCACCTCGGCCGCCGGGTCGAGCCGGTCCGCGTACAGGGTCAGGTCGCGCAGGATCGTCCGGGCGGTGACGGTCACCCGCAGCCCGCCGTCGGTCGGCTCGACCGTCGCGTCGTACCCGGCCGCCGGGTAGTCGACCTCCCGGTCCTCGGCGAAGAACCACCAGGCCCGCTGGTCGCCGGCGGCGGCGAGCAGCAGTTCGCGGCGCGGGTCGCCGCTGGCGGCCAGCCCGGTGTCCAGCGGTACGGTGACCGCCGCGTGCGCCGGCACCGTCAGCTCGTGTCCGACCTTGGCCAGTGGTTCGCCGGCCAGGGTGAGCCGGGTGACGTCGACGGTCGGCCGCCACTGCGTACCGGTGTCGTTGACCGCGACCAGGGCTAGTCCGTCGTCGCGCGGTTCGATGGTGAGCAGCCGGTCGGCGTAGCTGTGGCGCAGCGCGTACCACAGGGGTTTGCGGCGTCCGTCGCCGTCGATCGCTGCCCACGAGGTGACCGGCCAGCAGTCGTTGAGCTGCCACAGGATGGTGCCCATGCAGACGCCCCGGTGGGACCGGAAGTGCGCCACACCGACGGCGATCGCGCGGGCCTGGTTGAGCTGGGTCAGGTAGTGCCAGTCGTCGAAGTCACGCGGGGCGGGCAGGTGTGCGTCCAGGCCACGTTGCAGTTTCAGGTCGCCGTCGGTCGCCTTCTGGTGGTGGGCCATGCCGGGCGAGTCGGGAGCGAGCGGATCGTCGCTGATCGCGCGGCGCAGCGTGGCGTACGCCGGTGGACCCTGGTAGCCGAACTCGGCGAGGAACCGGGGCACGTACTGCCGGTACTTCAGGTAGTCGTCGGTGTTCCACACGTCCCAGATGTGCATGGTGCCGTGCGCCGGGTCGTTGGGGTGCAGGTCGTCGCGGCCCGAGTACGGGCTGCCCGGCCAGTACGGGCGGGTCGGGTCCAGCTCGGCGACGATGCCGGGCAGCACGTCGAGGTAGTAGCCGAGCCCCCAGGTCCGGCCGTCGAGGACCTCCTGCCAGCCCCAGTCGTGCCAGCCCCAGATGTTCTCGTTGTTGCCGGTCCACAGCACCAGGCTGGGGTGCGGGGTGAGCCGGGCGACCTGGTAGCGGGCCTCGGCGTCGACCTCGCCGGCCAGCGGCTCCTCCTCGGGGTACGCGGCGCAGGCGAACAGGAAGTCCTGCCCGACCAGCAGCCCCCGCTCGTCGGCGAGATCGTAGAAGTCCTCCGACTCGTAGCGCCCGCCGCCCCAGATTCGCAGGAAGTTGACGCCGGCGTCGGCCGCCTGACCGAGCCGGTGGGCGTAGCGGGCCCGGTCGACCCGGGTCGGGAACGCGTCGTCGGGGATCCAGTTGACGCCCCGGACGAAGACCGGCACCTCGTTGACGACCAGGGTGAAGGCGGTGCCGTCGCGGTCGGCGCTGGTATCCAGGCGGACCGACCGGAACCCGATCCGCCGCGCCCAGGTGTCGAGTCTGGCACCGTCGGCCCGGTGCAGGGTGACGTCGAGGGTGTGGCGGGCGGGTTCGCCGTACCCCCGGGGCCACCACAGCGCGGGGTCGGCAACGGTGAGGGTCACGACGGCAGCGCGCTGCCCGGCGGGGACGACCGCCTCGGCGCGGACGCCGGCGACGGCGGCGACCACGGTGAGCGGCCCGTCGTGGTCGTCGGCGCGGTCGACGTCGACGTGCACCTCGACCCGGCCGGTGGCGGCACCGGCGGTGTGGTCCACGGTGACCAGCGGCCGGACGGTGGCCAACCGGGCGTCGGTCCAGGTGTGCAGGCCGATCTCCTGCCAGATGCCGGCGGTCACCAGGTTCGGGCCCCAGTCCCAGCCGAAGTTGCAGGCCATCTTGCGGATGAAGTTGAACGGCTCCGGGTACGCGTTGGGCAGCTCGCCGAGCTGGTCCCGTACCGCCTCGGCGTGCCGGTACGCGGAGTCGAACCGCACCTGCAGGGTGTTGCGCCCGGTGTGCAGGGCCGTCCGGGCGTCGAACCGGTAGCCACGGTGCATGTTCGCGGTGCGGCCGACCTCGACGCCGTTGAGGGTGAGCGTGGCGACGGTGTCCAGGCCGGCACAGACCAGGTCGACCCGGGCGTCGTCCGGGTCCGCCCAGTCGAAGGTGGTCTCGTAGATCCAGTCGGTCCGGCCGATCCAGCTCAGCCGGGTCTCGTTGTCGTCGAGGTACGGGTCGGGGATGAGTCCGGCGGCGAGCAGATCGGTGTGGACGCAGCCGGGTACGGTCGCGCCGACGGGCCGGTCAGCGATGCCGTCGGGTACGTCGAACCCGTCAGCGGGTCGCACGGTCCAGCCCTCGTGGAGCGGTCGTACGGTGTTCATCTGGTTCCTCGCTCGTGCTCGATGTGCCGGGTCGGGTGCCGCGGTCGCCGCAGCGGGGGGTGTGGACGGCGGGCCACGGCCGTCCACACCCCCACGTCGGCACCGGGTCAGTTCTTGACTGCGCCTTCCATGATTCCCCGGACGATCTGGCGACCGCCGATGAAGAGCATGATCAGCAGCGGGATGGTCGCGACGAACGCACCGGCGAGCACCCGCCGGTACAGCACGTAGTTGCCGCTGGCCAGGTCGGACAGGGCCACCATCGACGTCGGGTAGTAGGTGCCGCCGAGGGTGATCAGCGGCCACTGGAAGTCGTTCCAGGTGGCCACGAAGGTGAGCAGGCCGAGGACGGCCATCGCCGGGCGTACCGCGGGCAGCACCACGCTCCAGTAGATCCGCATCGTGGTGGCACCGTCGATGCGGCCGGCTTCGATCAGCTCGTCCGGCACGGCTTCGAGGATGAACTGCCGCATGTAGAACACACCGAACGCGGTGACCAGGCCGGGCACGATGACCGCGATCAGCTGACCGTTCCAGCCGAGCTCGCCCATCAGGATGTAGAGCGCGACCACGCCGAGCTGGTTGGGCACGGTCAGGGTGAGCACCACGATCACCATCAGCACGTTGCGGCCCTTGAAGCGCAGCTTGGCGAAGGCGAAGCCGGCCAGGGAGCAGAAGAACAGCACCGAGAACGTCACGACCGACGAGACGATGAAGCTGTTCACCAACGACTGGGCGAAGTAGACGTCCTCGAGGGTGAAGACCTCGTTGAGGTTGGTGAGCAGCTGCCCGCCGGGCAGCATCTGCGGTGGGATCTTCGCCAGGTCGGCGTCGGTGCCGGTGGCGATGACCAGCATCCAGTAGAGCGGGAACGCCGAGAAGAGGATGACCAGGCTGAGGAACAGGTAGTTCCAGAAGCTGCCCGGCGTACTGGCCGGGGCCCGGCCCATCAACGCGGCGTTGCGCCGCCGCCGGTTCGGCGGTTTGCCGCCGCCGGTGGCACCGGTGCGTTCGGCGGGTGGGCGGGGTGCGGTGTCGACGCTCACTTGCGACCCCCTCCCAGGCGGTTGGCGACCAGCGCGTTGACGACCGCGATGATCACGATGATCAGGAACAGCGCCCAGGACATCGCGGCGGCGTACCCGAGGTTGAGGTCCTTCCAGCCGACCTTGTAGATCAGCTGGGCGATGGTCTGGAACTGGCCGTTGGATCCGCCGGTGGCCGCCTGCGAGTTCTGCTCGAACAGCATCGGCTCGGTGAACAGCTGCAGACCGCCGATGGTCGACAGGATCACGGTGAAGACCACCACCGGCCGGATCATCGGTACGGTGATCTGCCAGAGCTGACGCCACGGGCCGGCTCCGTCGACGGCCGCGGCCTCGTAGATGTCGCGGGGGATCGACTGCATCGCGGCCAGGTAGATCAGCGCGTTGTAGCCGATCCACTTCCAGTTGACCATCGTGGCGATCGCGACCCAGGAGGCGGTCTTGGTGGAGCGCCAGTCGATCGGCGCCTCGCCGCGCAGTCCGAGCACGTCCAACGCCCAGTTGGCGATGCCGAAGTCACGGGCGAAGAAGACCGCGAACAGCAGGGTCGACGCGGTGATCGGGGTGATGTACGGCAGCAGGATGCCGACCCGGAACCAGGTCTGGGCGCGCAGTTTGCGGTTCAGCAACGACGCGATGATCAGGGCCAGGAACAGCTGCGGCACGGTGGAGAGGATGAAGATGCCGAACGTGTTGTACAGCGCGTTCCAGAACCGGTCGTCGCCGAGCAGCCGCTCGAAGTTCGCCAGTCCGGCCCAGCCGGTCAGCTCGGCGTTGTCGAGTCGCCAGTGCCGCAGCGCCACCACGCCGTTGAAGATGATCGGGAAGAGCCCGAAGACGACGAAGAGAAGGAAGAACGGGGAGATCAGGATGTAGGGCATGTACCGCATGTCGAAGCGGTGCATGCGGTTGCGCCAGGTCGGATTGGCCCGCGGATCGGGGTCGGCCGCACGGGTGTGCGCCCCGGCGCGGTTGCGCGGCGACGGCGGTGCGGCGCGCGTTGCGGACATGGTTGCCTCCAGGGGTAGCCGTGCGGCGGCCGGCCATGTGGCGGGGGGTGGACGGTGCGTCCGGTCCGGACGTCGCCCACCCCGGCCACGCGGTACGCGGCCCGCGATGTGGTTACGCGTTGGCCGCCTTCTCGGCTTCTGCGAGGGCTTCGGTCCATGCCTCGGCGGGCTTGCCTTCGAGGTCACCGCTCTGCAGGCGGTTGAGTACGTTTTCCACCGCGACCCGGACCGGGCCGTTCTTGCGGCCGAGGTACTGCGGGGTGAGGTTCGCTGCGGTGTCGGAGAAGATCTGGCCGACCGGGGCGTCGCTGAAGAACGGGTTGGAGAACTCGACGATCGCCGGGTCCTCGTAGAGCGCCGGCTGCGACGGCAGGTTGCCGACCTTCTTGAAGATCTCGATCTGCTGCTCCGGCTGGATCAGCCACTCGAGGAACTTGTACGCCTCGTCGACGTTCTTGCCCTGCGCCGGAATGGTCAGGAACGAGCCGCCCCAGTTGCCACCACCGCCGGGGATGGCGGCGACGTCCCATTTGCCGGCGGTGTCCGGCGCGGTGTTCTGGATGTGCCCCATCATCCAGGCCGGGCAGGCCAGTACGGCGAAGTCGCCGTTGACGAAGCCGTTGTTCCACTCCGGGGAGAAGGCCGCGAGGTTGGCGGAGAGCCCGGCGGCGACGACGGCGGCGGCGGTGTCGAAGGCGACCTTCGGGCCGCCCTCCATGGCCAGGTTGTCGCTGGTGTCGAAGAGTCCGACCGGCTGCTGGCCGAGCACCGGGTTGAAGATGTTGGTGGCCGAGTCGACGAACTTCTTGCCGCTGGCGGCGACGTAGTCCTCGCCGGTGGCGATGAAGGAATCCCAGTCCGGCCAGAGCGCGGAGACCTGCTCGCGGTCGGTGGGCAGGCCGGCGGCCTCGAACAGGTCGGTGCGGTAGCACATGGCCAGCCCGCCGACGTCGGTGCCGAGGCCGATCTGGGTGGATCCATCGACGGAGAGCGTCTGGCGCCACTTCCACTCGAGGTAGCGGTCCTCGTACTGGCCCGCACCCTTGTCCAGCAGGTTGACGAACTTGTCGGCCTGCTCACGGAACTGCACGACGAAGCCCTCGTCGATGGCGGCGATGTCGGCGGCACCGGAGCCGGCGATCAGCTTCTTCTGCAGGTCCTCGTGCTGGGCGTTGTACTCGCCCGCGTTGAGGTTGATCCGGACGTTCGGGTTGTCGGCTTCGTACTGGGCCTTGAGGTCGCCCAGGCCGAAGTCGCCCCAGAACGCGATGGTCAGGGTGGTCTTGCCGTCGTCGCCGCCACCACCGGGTTCACCACTGCAGCCGGCGAGCAGGAGCGCGCCGGCGGCCCCGACGGCCGCCGTCCGCACCCAAGGGGTCCAACGCCGTTCCATGCCATCCTCCGAAGATTGGAAACGCTCCCAACATTGAGGAACGTTGACTGAACCGGATAAGTGAGGCCACGGTACGAGCGCGCTTCGCGACTGTCAATGGCGTGTTAACCCCGTGGCCAACCCGTAATCTTCGTGATGTGGATCACCTGCAGGATCGGGTGTGACAGAGGGTCCAGCAACGCTTCCGAGCGCACGGCGGGTCTCGCCGGACGGGCCCCTGACACCTGGCGGGCGGGCCGGTTATCGTTTCGAGAAGGCAACTTAACCGGGCAAGATCGGACGACCGGGGCACAGGGTGTCACCGTCACCGCAAGCGACCAGCCGGAACGACCGACCGCCCCGGGCAACCGACCACCCGGGCAACCGACCACGTGCAGCAGGCACCGAACCGAAGGAGCGCCGCCGGTGAAACGGCCGACCATCGCCGACATCGCCCGCCGAGCAGGCGTATCCAAGGGCGCGGTGTCGTACGCGCTCAACGGCCAGCCGGGCGTCTCCGAGGCCACCCGCCAGCGGATCCTGGCCATCGCGGCGGAGATCGGCTTCAACCCCAACAGCGCCGCCCGCGCCCTCTCCGGAGCCACCGCGAACGCCGTCGGACTGGCGCTCAGCCGACCGGCGCGGATCCTCGGCATCGAGCCGTTCTTCATGGAGCTGATCAGCGGCGTCGAGGCAGAGCTGTCGGCCCGGTCGTACGCGCTGACCCTGCAGGTGGTGGCGGACACCGAGGCCGAGATCGCCGTCTACCGACGCTGGTGGGGCGAACGGCGGGTGGACGGGGTGCTCGTCTGTGACCTGCGCGTCGACGACGGTCGGGTGCCGGCACTGGAGGCCCTGCAACTGCCGGCGGTGGTGATCGGCGGACCGGGGCGCACCGGCTCGCTGTCCAGCGTCTGGTCCGACGACGCGACCGCCCTGGTCGAGACCGTGGAGTACCTGGTCGCCCTCGGGCACCGACGGATCGCCCGGGTCGGCGGGCTGCCCGGCCTGCTGCACGCCGAGATCCGGGCGACCGCGTTCACCGACGCCTGCCGCACGTTGGGCCTGGACCAGTGCGTCACGGTGCCGTCGGACTACACCGGCGAGGAGGGCGCAAGGGCCACCCGGCGGCTGCTCAGCACGCCGACCCGGCCCACCGCGATGATCTACGACAACGACGTGATGGCGATCGCCGGCCTCTCCGTCGCCCAGGAGATGGGGCTGACGGTGCCGGGCGACCTGTCGATCGTGGCCTGGGACGATTCGCCACTGTGCCGACTGGTGCACCCGCCGCTGACCGCGCTGGGCCGGGACATCCCGGCGTACGGCGCCCGCGCGGCCCGCCAGTTGCTCGCCACCATCGCCGGCGGTCCGGCACAGACCTTCCAGGACGACACGCCCCGGCTGACGCCGCGGGGCAGCACCGCCCCGCCTCGACCCTGAGCGACCACCGGATTACTGAACCGATTAAGTTGCCCATCGGTCAACTGCCACAAACCGGTCAGCCGACGTACCGTTGCCAGCGCCGGGTCTCGTCGCTGCGCGAACCCGGCACGGGTTATCCTCGATCCGGTCACGCGACTGGCGCAGCGAAGGTGGAACCGACCACCGGGGAGCGACCACTGACGTGCGCCGCGCGCCTGGGTGCACCGTCGACGGCACCGCCGTGCCCGGCACTGCCCGGGGGCGACGGCGCCGCACCGACACCCAGGAGGGCACGTCGTGCACGTACCGCAGATTCCGTACCTGACCGCCGCCGATCCCCAGCTCGCCGCGCTCGTCGAGGGCGAGGCCCGTCGCCAGCACGACAAGCTCCGGATGATCGCCTCGGAGAACTACGTCTCCACCGCCGTACTGGAGGCCAGCGGCACGGTGCTGACCAACAAGTACTCCGAGGGCTACCCGGGCCGGCGCTACTACGAGGGCCAGCAGTTCGTCGACCCGATCGAGACCCTCGCGATCGACCGGGCGAAGTCGCTGTTCGGCGTCGCGCACGCCAACGTCCAGCCGTACTCCGGCTCCCCCGCCAACCTCGCCGTCTACCTGGCCTTCCTCTCCCCCGGTGACACCGTGCTGGGGATGTCGCTGCCGATGGGCGGGCACCTCACCCACGGCTGGTCGGTCTCGGCCACCGGAAAGTGGTTCAACTCGGTGCGCTACACCGTTTCCCGCGACACCGGCCGCATCGACTTCGACGAGGTCCGCGACGTGGCCCGCCGCGAGCGCCCGAAGGTCATCTTCTGCGGCGGCACGGCAGTGCCCCGTACCATCGATTTCCCCGCCTTCGCCGAGATCGCCCGCGAGGTCGACGCGGTCCTGGTCGCGGACATCGCGCACATCGCCGGCCTGGTCGCTGGCGGCGCGCACCCTTCACCGGTCGGGCACGCCGACGTGATCACCACGACCACCCACAAGACGCTGCGCGGCCCGCGCGGCGCGATGATCCTCACCACCGAACAGCACGCCGCCGCGATCGACAAGGCGGTCTTCCCCGGCCTGCAGGGCGGCCCGCACAACCACACCACCGCCGGTATCGCGGTCGCGTTGCGCGAGGCCGACACCGACGACTTCCGCCGGTACGCCCACCAGGTGGTCGCCAATGCGAAGGCGCTGGCCGCCGCGCTGGCCGAGCGGGGCTTCGACCTGATCTCCGGGGGCACCGACAACCACCTGATCCTGGCCGACCTGACCGGCAAGGGCGTCGCCGGCAAGCCGGCGGCGCAGGCCCTGGACCGGGCCGGCATCGAGCTCAACTACAACACCGTGCCGTACGACCCGCGCAAGCCGTTCGACCCGTCCGGGATCCGGCTGGGCACCGCCGCGCTCACCACCCGTGGGCTGACCGAGGCCCAGATGCCGCAGGTCGCGGCCTGGATGGACGACGCGGTCACCGCCGCCGTCAAGGACGACGACGCCGCGCTGGACCGGATCGCCGGTGAGGTCGCCGACCTGCTTGCCGGTTACCCGATGCCCGGCTACGCACCGGCCTGACCAGGTCGGGACGTCCCTACCGGTCGGCCGGCCGGTCGTGGTCAGTACGACGGGGTGGGGAAATCGGCGATGTACGCCTCGGTCCGCTCCGCAGGAGCGGGGCGGGCCAGGGCGTACCCCTGACCGAACCGGCAGCCGGCGGCCTGAGCCTGGCCGACCTGCTGGGCCGTCTCCAACCCCTCGGCGATGATCTCCAGGCCGAACCGGCGGCCCAGCTCCGCCACCACGTCCAGCACCGGTCGGGCCGGGTCGGACCGGCTGGTCGAGTCGGTCACCAGGGACCGGTCGATCTTGACGAAGTCCAGCGGCAGTCGGCGGAGCTGGCCGATCGCCGCCTGCCCGGCGCCGAAGTCGTCCAACGCGATCCGCACGCCCCGGGCCCGCAGCTCCGCCAGCTGGACGATGATCTCCTGCTGCTGATCGGCGGCCAACGACTCGGCGACCTCGACGATCAACTGTTCCGGCGTCATTCCGTTGGTCTGCAGCACCGCCACCAGGTCGGCCGCGAACCCCGGTGCGGCCAGCTCGACCGGGGCGACGTTGACCGACAGCCACAGCTGATGGCCCTCCCGTGCCCAGGACGCCAGCTGACGACAGGCGGTAGCCCGCAGCCACCGGCCGATCTGCGGCAGCAACGACAGGTCGGTGGCGACCAGCAGCAGCTCCGCCGGCAGCACGGTGCCCAGCACCGGGCTGCGCCAGCGCAACAACGCCTCCACCCCGACCGGTTGGCCGTCGGTGAGATCGATGATCGGCTGGTAGACGACGTCCAGCTCGCCGCGCTCGGCGGCGCCGGGCAGCTCACGCTCCAGATCCAGCCGACGGACCAGCTGCTCCTCGAGATAGGAGTCGTACCACTCGACCCGGTTCCGGCCGAGCTGGCGGGCCCGTCGCCGGGCCAGGTCCGCCCGGCGCAGGACGTCGTCCACCCCGTCGCCGCCGCCGAGGTCGGCCATGCCGATGCTGGCCTGCAGATGGACCAGGACACCGGGCAGTTGCCACGGCTCCCGCAGCACCGAGATCAGCCGGGCACCGACGCCGTAGGCCAGCATCGGCCCGGCCACCGTGACGACCGCGAACTCGTCGCCGCCGAGCCGGGCCACCACGTCGTCCGGACCCACCGTGTCGCGCAGCCGGCGACCCGCCTCGATCAGCACCGCGTCCCCGGTCTCCCGGCCGTACTGCTCGTTGACACTGGTCAGGCCGTGCAGGTCGATGATGAGCAACGCCCCCGGCTGCCCGGGCAGTTCCTGCGACGTGGCCAGCTGACGCATCAGTTCCCGACGGTTCGCCAACCCGGTCAGCTGGTCGGTGAAGCCCAGTTTGTGCAGCCGGCGCTCCAGACGCACCCGCTCCCCCACGTCACGCACGTGGACGACGAGCGCCCGGACCTCGGGGACGTCGCGCTGGTCGGTGACGGTCGACTCGGTGTCGCGCCACCGACCGTGACCGTCGCGCAGCCGGGCGGTCACCAGCGGCACGCGTCCGGAGCGGGGCAGCCGGCCGGTCGACACCCCGGTCAGGATGAGCATCACCTCGGCGGCGTCCTCCGGGTGCATCAGGTCGGTGAAGGGCCGGCCGAGCACATCCGCATCGGCCAGCCCGAACAGCCGGGCGGCGGCCGGTGACTGCCAGCGGACCAGCAGGTCGTCACCGAGGATCAGGGTGAGATCGTTGCCACCGGAGACCAGGGACCGGAAGTGCGCCTCCTGCTCCGAGAGCCGACGGGCGTAGGCGCGCACGTCGGCGGCGGCCATCACCTCGCGGACCACCAGCGTCGGGATCACCGCCAGGCCGAGCAGGATCGACGTACGGTCGAACGAGCCCTGCACCGCCAGGTGGTAGCCGGCCGCCGCGGTCGCCACCACCGCCGGCACCGTCAACAGCGGGTACGCCGACAGCCGCCCGCGCAGCGGGACGACCCGGACTCCGCCGGCGCGCAGGGCACGCCACGCACCGACCGCCAGCAGCAGCATGCCGCCGACCACCGGGGCCGCCGCCAGGCACCAGAGCCGGTCGTCGGTGCCGTACGCGAAGCAGACCGTCAGGGCCGCCAGGCCGACCAGTAGGGCGATCGAACCACCACCGCAGAACGGCACCGACGACAGCTGGCCCCGCACACTCAACACCGTCACCGCGATGACCGCCCCGACGCCGATCACCCCGAGCTGGGCGACCAGCACGGTCGCCGGCACCCCGCTGGCCGGGGAGAGCAGCCAGCCGGCGAAGATCAGACTGGTCGCCATGCTCAGTCCGTCGAACAGCCGCCGCCACCGCAACGACCAGGTCTCCGCGACGCCCGGTAGCAACAGGATCGCGACCAGGTGCCCGGCCAGTGTCGGGACCAGCCCGGCCACCGCCACCTCGGCCCGTACCGTCGCCGGAGCGACCGCCGCGACGCAGACCGCACCGACCCCGACCACGGTCGCCCCGACGAGCACCCCGGCACACCGGCAGGCACGGAAGTCCCCGGAGCGGGCACGGGCGACGCGGGCGGTGCGTATCAACCGCCAACCAGGACCGCAGACGCCGAACATCATCGCGCCGAGCAGCGCGTGCGGGGCGGCGACGAGGCCGGTGCCACCGGCGACGAGCAAGGCCACGGCGAACAGGACCGATGCAGGTAGCAGCAGACCGCCGTCGGCCGCCCGGTGGTGACGCAGCTGCGCGCGTGGCAGCTGAGGGGATGCTTCAGGCAAGGCGGCCATCGCCTCCACGGAAGGGGTCGGGGGCAGGCGGCACGCACACCCGGCGGCCGACCTGTGCCGAGAGCAACGAGACAGGTGGCGATCGGGTTACGGGTCGACCGTACGAGATTTTTCCACAGCGGTCGGTGTGGCCGACCCGACCACCGGCGACCACACCCGCGCACCGGCGCTCACCAGCGGGATGCCAGGATTGTCGGATGAGTCGCAGGGTCATCGTCCGGTTCCGGCCCCACCAGGCGATCATGTTGGCGGCGATCCTCGCCTTCGTCGGATCGCTGCCGCTGGCCAGCACCCGCTGGTACTTCCTGCCGATCCTGCTGGTGCCACTGGCGATCGCGCTCTGGGCGGTCCGCGCCGGCACCGACGCCGACGCCGACGGCCTGCACGTGCGGGCCCTGCTCGGCCAGCGGCGGATCCCCTGGTCGCGCGTTGCCGAGCTGACCGCAGACCCGCACGGTCGGGCGGTGGCCCGGCTCACCGACGGGCACCGCGTACCGCTGCCGGCGGTCCGCGCCGGGGACCTGCCCCGGCTGATCGCCGCCAGCGGACAGCCACTCGGTCCGGCCGGCCCGGCGACTGAACCGGCCGGCCCGGCGGACGCCGCAGCGACCCCGACGGATCAGTAGCCGTCCACCACCACGTTGTCCAGCGGCTCACCCCGGACGAACCGACCGATCTGCCGCCCGGCCAGCGCGTAGGCGCGCGCCCGCAGTCCGCGTACCGACCCGGCGATGTGCGGGCTGATCACGACGTTCGGCAGCCCCCACAGTGGATGTTCGGGGGGCAGCGGCTCGGGATCGGTCACGTCGAGTACGGCGTGGATCCGGCCGGCGGCCAGTTCGGCGGTGAGCGCGTCGGTGTCCACCACCGGGCCACGGGCGGCGTTGACCAGCAGCGCCCCGTCGCGCATCGCCGCCAGCGTCGCGGCGTCGACCATCCCCCGGGTCTGCGGGGTCAACGGCACGACCAGCACCACGATGTCCGCCTGCGGCAGCAGCGCGGGCAGCTCGTCGACGCCGTACACCTGCTCCTGAGGCCGTGCGGTCCGGGCCACCAGGGTGAACTCCACCTCGAACGGCGTCAGCCGCGCCCGCAGCGCCGCACCGATCGAGCCGGCACCGACGATGAGCACCCGCTTGCCGGCCAGCTCGTCGGTGGGGGCGAACCTGTCGTACGACCATTCCCGGCGGTCCTGCGCCCGGATGAAGCCGGCGAAGTCGCGCAGGTGGGTGAGGATCGCCGCCACGATCCACTCCGCCGTCGACGAGTCGTGCACCCCACGGGCGTCACAGAGGGTGACCTGATCGGGCAGCCGGCCCGCCCAGGCGTCGGCGCCGGCGGAGAGCAGCTGGACCACCTGCAGGTCCGGCATCCTGCCGACCAGCTCGGCGGCCTTCGGTCGGGCCAGGAACGGCGGCACCCAGAACCGCACACCGGCCGGCGACGAGGGCAGCTCGGCGGGGTCGGCGACGACCTCGACGGTCACCTCGTCGGGCAGCGGGCCGAGCAGTTCCCGACCTTGCCGGTGGGGGATCCAGACCTTCACCGCTCCGACGATAGCGGGCCGCCGGGACCCGGCCGCCGTAACCTGCTGCCGGGCTCTGCCTCGTCACCTGGCAAGCGCCTCGGTGTGTCCCCCGGCCGGCGCCGGGCGGCCCACCACCCCGGCACCAGGGTGACCGACCCCGGTCAGCGGTACTAGGTTGGCTGCCATGTGGACCGATGACGCGACGGCGACGGTACGGGTGCGGGCGATGCGCCCCGCCGACGCGGCCGAGGTGCTCGGCATCTACCAGGCGGGCCTGGACACCGGGCTGGCCAGCTTCGAGACGACCGCCCCGGACTGGGCGACGTTCGACGCCGGTCGGCTGGCGGGACACCGGTGGGTGGCCGTCGACGACGCGGACGGATCCCTGCTGGGCTGGGCCGCGGTCAGCGCGGTCTCCAGCCGGCCGGTGTACGCCGGCGTGGTGGAGAACTCGGTGTACGTCGCCCCGGCGGCCCAGGGACGCGGCGTCGGCACCCGGCTGCTCGACGCGGTGATCTCGTCGACCGAGTCGGCCGGGATCTGGACGGTCCAGGCCGGGATCTTTCCGGAGAACGGCGCGAGCCTGGCGGTGCACACCCGCGCCGGTTTCCGTACGGTCGGGACCCGGCAGCGGATCGGTCGACGTGACGGCCGCTGGCGGGACGTGGTGCTGCTGGAACGGCGCAGCCCGGTCGTGGACTGAGCCCGACCGGGCCGGTGCCGGTGCCGGTGGCCCGGCCGGTTGTCCGTGGGCAGGTCAGGCCGGCTCGTAGGTCATGCAGTCGGCCATGTCCCGGCTGGGTCCGACCCGGATCGACGGGGCCCGGCACTCCAGTTCGGCGTTGAACCGGCAGTCGGCACGCTTGCAGGCACCGACCTGGGCGATCACGGCGTCCAGTCCTCCCTTGGCGGAGATGTCGAAGAAGGTGGTGCAGCTGGCGCTGTCCGCCTCGGTGCCGATGGTGATCGCGAAGGCGTGACAGCCTTCGTGCTGGTTGTACGCACACTCCACGGCGGTGCACTCCTGCACGCGGGGCATCTCCATCATCGCGGTCATCGTGGTCCTCCTAGCTCGGCGGCATCCGGCAGCGGCGGCCTCGCCGCTGTGATGAAACCGTATTCCACTACGACCGAATATAGGGCCCTTATTCAATTGTTGCAATTTCGGAAACCCTTACCTAAGCCGAACAACGATAATTTTGGCTATCCTTACCTAAGGCAAGGTGATGCAATTTGGTTACCCTTACCTGACCGTTCCGGGGGCACCGTCGGATGCGGATATGGGGCAGCGGGCTAGTCTGGTGCGGGTGAACGCCCGTCTGCCGTCGCGCCGCCAGTCGTACCGCTGGTCGCCGTACCGCCGTCTGTCGCGCCGCACGACCACCGCGACCGTCGCCGCCAGCCTGACCGCCCTGCTGCTCGCCGGCGGCTGCACGTTCGGCGAGCCGGAGCCGGACCAGGCTGGGGCGCCCCCCACCTTCCCCGCCCCCACGGCGACCCCGACCGGCGGCGGCGTGGACCAGCAGATCGCGGTCACCGTGCTGGCCAGCGGGCTGGCGGTGCCGTGGGGGGTGGCGTTCCTGCCGGACGGGGCGGCGCTGGTCACCGAGCGCGACAGCGCCCGAATCCTGCAGGTCGGGCCCGGTTCCAGCACCGACGGGCTGGACGTCACCGAGGTGCAGACGATCGACCAGGCCGACAGCGGCGGTGAAGGCGGGCTGCTCGGCATCGCGGTCTCCCCCGACTACGCCACCGACGAGACCGTGTTCATCTACTACTCCACGGCGCAGGACAACCGCATCGCCCGGCTCACCCTCGGCGGCGAACCGGAGCCGATCGTCACCGGCATCCCGGTGTCCGGCATCCACAACGGCGGCCGACTCGCCTTCGGCCCCGACGGGTACCTCTACGCCACCACCGGCGACGCCTCCGACACCGGGCTGTCCCAGGATCCGGAGAGCCTCGGCGGCAAGATCCTGCGGATGACGCCGGACGGCGAGCCGGCACCGGGCAACCCGACGGCCGACTCACTGGTCTGGTCGCTCGGGCACCGCAACGTGCAGGGCATCGCCTGGGATACCCAGGACCGGCTGTACGCCACCGAGTTCGGCCAGAGCACCTGGGACGAGATCAACCTGATCGAGCCGGGCGGCAACTACGGCTGGCCGCAGGTCGAGGGCACCGGCGACGACGACCGGTACGTCGATCCGCTGGTCGTCTGGCCGACCGAGGAGTCCTCCTGCTCGGGGGCGGCCATGGTCGAGCGGGTCCTCGTCGCCGCCTGCCTGCGCGGCGAACGGCTGTGGCTGGTCGAGATGACCGACGACGGCACCGTGTTCGGGCAGCCCCGCGCGCTGCTCACCGAGGAGTACGGTCGGCTGCGTACCGTCGTGCAGGCACCTGACGGCTCGGTCTGGGTGACCACCTCGAACACCGACGGCCGGGGCGAACCGGCTCCGGAGGACGACCGGATCCTCCGGCTGGTCTTCGCCGACGGCGGAGCCGGCCGCAGCTGACCGGGCCGCCGTTTCCCTCCCCAGCAGGCAGGCATGATTCGACAATGAGTGACGAGCAACCAACCGACTCCCGTACGGCCGGCGGCCGGCCACGGCGCGCCGTGCGGCGGCTCGGACCCTTCGCCCGGGCCGTGGCCCGCCAACTCGGCCGGGCCGCCCGGTCCCGGCCGACCCGGCGGGCCGGTACCGCGCTGGCCGTGGTCGCGGTCAGCCTGGCCGGCATCGCCATCGGCATCCTGCTCGGGGCCCGTACGGAGGTCGACGTCGGGCCGTTCCGGGCCGAGATGGCGGTCACCCCGGCGGTCGACGGCGGCACCACCGTGGCGATCCCACCGCTCGGCGCGCTGCATCTGGACAGCCACGAAGGGCCGGTGCAGCTGTCCATCCGGCTCGGCTCACTCGACCAGGGCCGTACCCTGGCGCTGCTCGACGACCCGGCGGCGATCACCCGGGCCAGCCAGACCGTGGTCAGCGACGTCACCGAGGGGGTGCTGCGGCTCGGCATCCGAACCCTGGCGGTGGCGGTGCTGGCCACCCTGATCCTCGCCGCGCTGGTCTTCCGCGACACCCGCCGGGTGGCCTGGTCCGGCACGCTGGCGCTGCTGGTCACCGGCGGCAGCGTCGGGGTCGCCGCGCTCACCCTGCGTCCGGAGGCGATCGAGGAGCCCCGGTACGAAGGTCTGCTGGTCAACGCCCCGGCGGTGGTCGGTGACGTGCAGCAGATCGCCAGCAACTACAACCGGTACGCCGAGCAGCTGCAGCACATCGTCACCAACGTCAGCCGGATCTACACGACGGTGTCGACGCTGCCGGTCTACGAGGCCGCCGAGGGCACCACCCGGGTGCTGCACGTCTCCGACATGCACCTCAACCCGACCGGCTGGTCGATGATCCGGACCGTCGTCGAGCAGTTCAACATCGACGTCGTCATCGACACCGGCGACATCACCGACTGGGGCAGCGAGCCGGAGGCCAACTACGTCGCCTCGATCGGCCTGCTGGAGGTGCCGTACGTGTTCATCCGCGGCAACCACGACTCGGTCCGTACCCAGGAGGCGGTGGCCGGCCAGTCGAACGCGATCGTGCTGGACAACGAGATCACCGAGGTCGCCGGGCTGCGGATCGCCGGGATCGGCGACCCCCGGTTCACCCCGGACAAGCAGACCAGCCCGGCCGACGGCGGGTTGTCCAAGCCGGCGGCCGAGCAGGTCATCGGGGTCGGCGAGCAGCTCGCCGCGACGATCCGGGCAGCCGATGAGCCGGTGGACATCGCCCTGGTCCACGACCCGGTGTCGGCCGGCCCGCTCTCCGGCGTCACCCCGCTGGTGCTGGCCGGGCACACCCACAACCGGGAGGTCCGCCGGCTCGCCGAGGTGCCGGGCGAGCAGTCGACCCTGCTGATGGTGGAGGGCTCGACCGGCGGGGCCGGGCTGCGCGGGCTGGAGGGTGAGGAGCCGACCCCGCTGGCCATGTCGGTGCTCTACTTCGGTGCCGAGGATCAGTTGCAGGCGCACGACGACATCCGGGTCGGCGGCACCGGTCAGGCGCAGGTCACCCTGGAGCGGCACGTGATCGCCGCACCGGTCGACCCGGTCGACCCGTCCGCGACGCCCACCACGGACCCGGCCGGCCCCGGGCCGGCCAGCCCGGTCCCCGGTCCACCGGTACCCAGCCCGTCCTGACCGGCACTCAGCCGCCCTGACCAATGCCCGGCCCGGCCCGCCCGGGCCAGCGCCCCACCGCGGTCTAGAAGGATCTGGCCGGTATATCGACCACGATCCTTCTAGATCGCCCGATCGTGGCGCGCCGGCCGGCTGACCGCGCCGGGGCGGCGTAGCGCCGATGCCCGTACGGTCACCATCATCATCTGTCCTTCGCGGTCGCCGTGCAGCCGATTGCCGAGCAGATGAATCCATTCGATCCTCGGGTGATCGGCTTCCGCTCGGACGTGAATGACGCGGAGTCGCAGCATTCCGTCGCCGTTGAGATAGTCGGCCGCGCCGATCTCGATGATGTCCCACGGTTGCACCAGCGGCGGGGTAAGCGGCTCAGTCATCGCCACCTGCCCCGATCGTCGGGCTGTCGGTGAGCCAGATGCCGACCGAGTCCAGCAGCCGGCGGATGGTCCGAGCGGCGTCGCGGTCGTACCGGTCCAGATAGGCCACTGCGAGCCGTAGCGCCGGACAGACGATCGTGCCGCAGCGTGGACATCCGGTGATCGGGTCGGGCAGGTGTATCGCGGCCAGGTGTCGGGCTCGGGCGATCACCGGGTGGTCGACGTAGCCGGGCACGGCGCTGCCGGTCGGCACCGACATCCAGCCGAGTACGCCGTGCCGGCGTACCGCACCGGGCTGACTCACCACTCCGGTCGGCCGCAATTGATCTTTGCCATTCTTCCTTGCGCCATGAATCCCCCATCGGGACAACGATGGACGCCTTCTCGAATTCGCCACACCTCCACCCTGGACTCCGCCACCCCCGCAATGGAAGATGGGCAGCACACCCGTACCGCCCGCATCCGGGCCCGGGTGAGTCCTGCCCACCGCAAAGCAATTCTGTAGCGAAGATGGAGGAAGCGAATGTCTGGACCCGCAAGCGCTTACCTGGTAGCGGAACTGCGCCGCCGACGCGAGTTGGCCGGGCTCACCCAGGAGCAGTGGGGGGCAGCCCTGCACTGGTCGGCCCAGCACGTCAGCTCGATCGAGCGCGGCGTCCGGCCGATCCGGCTCGACTACCTCGCCGCCATCGACCGGGTCTTCAACTGCGACTACAGCACCCTCTACGCGCTGCTGCTGCGGGCCGAGCGGGCCCCGGTCTGGCTGCGCCCGTGGCTGGAGCACGAACGGGAGGCGATCATCCTGCGCTGGTACGAGCCGATGCTGGTGCCCGGCCTGCTGCAGACCGAGGCGTACGCCCGCGTCGTGCTCACCCAGGCCGGGGTGGCGATCGACGACGTCGACACCACGGTCGGCGACCGGCTCAGCCGCCAGGAGATCCTGCACCGGGCCGAGCGGCCGTGCCGCTTCGTCGGGGTGATCGACGAGGCGGTGCTGACCCGGGCGGTCGGCGGCCCGGCGGTGATGCGCGAGCAGATCCTGGCGCTGATCGCCGCCTGCGACCGGCCCAACATCTCGCTCCAGGTGGTGCCGACCGGGGTCGGCGCCTACCCGGGGCTGAACGGCCCGTTCACCCTGGCCAGCCTGGAGGCTCGGGCGGCGGGCTTCATCGACGGGCCGCTGGAGGGCCAGACCATCGAGTTGGAGGCCGATCTGACCAGACTGGAGCATGCCTGGGAGTCGCTGCGGGAGTACGCTCTGCCCAGCGAGCAGTCCGTGGCGTTGATGCAGGAGGCGGCAGACAGATGGGCGTGACCACCGATCCTCGACCGGCCTGGCGGACCAGCAGCCGCAGCAACGGCACCGGCGGCAACTGTGTCGAAGTCGCCGACAACCTGCCCGGCCGGGTCCTGGTCCGCGACAGCAAGGACCGCACCGGCGGCACCCTTGCCTTCACCCCCACCGCCTGGCAGACCTTCGTCAGCCACACCGCCCGATAGCCGACCCGAGCCGCGTCGGGCAGTGCCCGACGCGGCTCGTCAGCGGTAGCAGGCGCGCGGCTCGCCTCAGCCCTGCGCGCCGAGGCGGGACAGGATCAGCTCCCGGACCGTACGGGCGTCCGCCTGGCCCTTGGTCGTCTTCATCACCGCGCCCACCAGGGCACCGGCCGCCGCGACCTTTCCGTCGCGTACCTTCGCCGCGATGTCCGGGTTGGCGGCGATCGCCTCGTCGACGGCGGCGGTCAACGCACCGGTGTCGGAGACGACACCCAGACCCTTCGCGGTCATCACCTCGGTCGGCGTGCCTTCTCCGGCGACCACCGCCTCCAGGACCGTACGGGCCAGCTTGTCGTTGAGCTTGCCCGAGTCGACCAGGCCCTGCAGCTCGGCGACGTGTGCCGGGGTGACCCCGAGCGCGCCCAGCTCCACACCGGACTCGTTGGCCCGGCGGGCCAGCTCACCCAGCCACCACTTGCGGGCACCGGCCGGGGTGGTGCCGGCCGCGACGGTCTGCTCGATCAGCTCGACCGCGCCGGCGTTGACCACCGACTGCATGTCGTGGTCGGTCAGCCCCCACTGCTCCTGCAGCCGCTTGCGGTGCACCCGGGGCAGCTCCGGCAGGGCCGCCTTCAACTCGGCCACCCAGGCGGCGTCCGGGGCGAGCGGCACCAGGTCCGGCTCTGGGAAGTAGCGGTAGTCGGTGGCGGTCTCCTTGGACCGGCCCGACGTGGTGTCGCCGCTGTCCTCGTGGAAGTGCCGGGTCTCCTGCACGATCCGGCCACCGGCGTCGAGCACCGACGCCTGGCGCAGCATCTCCGCGCGTACCGCCCGCTCCACCGACCGCAGCGAGTTGACGTTCTTGGTCTCGGTGCGGGTGCCCCACTCGGTCTGCCCGACCGGGGTCAGCGACGTGTTGACGTCGCAGCGCAGCGAACCCTGCTCCATCCGTACGTCGGAGACGCCCAGCGAGCGGATCACGTCCCGCAGCTCGGTGACGTACGCGCGGGCCACCTGGGGTGCCCGGTCACCGGTGCCGGGGATCGGCTTGGTGACGATCTCCACCAGCGGGATGCCGGCCCGGTTGTAGTCGACCAGCGACTCGGTCGCGCCGTGGATGCGGCCGGTCGCGCCGCCGACGTGCAGCGTCTTGCCGGTGTCCTCCTCCAGGTGCACCCGTTCGATGCCGATCCGCACGATCTCGCCGTCGACCTCGACGTCGAGCCAGCCGTCCACGCACAGCGGCTCGTCGTACTGGCTGATCTGGTAGTTCTTCGGCATGTCCGGGTAGAAGTAGTTCTTCCTGGCGAACCGGCACCAGTCAGCGATCGAGCAGTTGAGTGCCAGCCCGATGCGGATCGTCGCCTCGATCGCCGCCTTGTTCGCCACCGGCAACGAGCCGGGCAGCCCGAGGCAGACCGGGCAGACCTGGGTGTTCGGCTCGGCGCCGAACCCGGTCGGGCAGCCGCAGAACATCTTGGTGTTGGTGCCCAGCTCGACGTGCGTCTCCAGGCCGATCACCGGCTCGTAGCGGGCGACGACGTCCTCGTACGTGGGCAACGCGGTCGTGCTCATCTCACAGCTCCAACTCTCGATCGCAGGTCGGCACGTCGCGGCTCAGAGCTCCGGCGGGGTGAGGGTGCCGACCGCCGACTCCAGGGCGGCCGCGACCCGGTACATCCGGTCGTCGGCCATCGTCGGCGCCATCACCTGCAACCCGACCGGCAGCCCGTCGGCCAACCCGCACGGCACCGAGATCGCCGGGCCGCCGTACAGGTTGGTCGGGATGGTGAACAGGTCGGCCAGGTACATCTGGTACGGGTCGGCGGTGCGTGCCCCGAGCGGGAACGCCACGAACGGCGTCGTCGGCGAGATCAGTACGTCGACCTGCTCGAACGCGGCGGTGAAGTCGCGGGTGATCAGGGTACGGACCTTCTGCGCCTGCCCGTAGTAGGCGTCGTAGTAGCCGCTGGACAGCGCGTACGTGCCGAGCATGATCCGCCGCTTGACCTCGGGGCCGAAGCCCTGGTCACGGGTCAGCGACATGACCTCTTCCAGTGACCGGTTGCCGTCGTCGCCGCTGCGCAGCCCGTACCGGACGCCGTCGTAGCGGGCCAGGTTGGACGAGCACTCGCTCGGCGCGATCAGGTAGTACGCCGGCAGCGCGTAGCCGAAGTGCGGGCAGGAGACCTCGACGACCTCGGCCCCGAGCTTGGTCAACGCGTCGACGGCGTCACGGAACGCGGCCTGCACGCCCGGCTCGACGCCCTCGCCGGTGGCGAACTGGGTGACCAGGCCGAGACGGACCCCGGTCAGGTCACCGGAGGCACCGGCGCGGGCGGCGGCGACGACCGGTGGCACGGCAGCCGGGATGGAGGTGGAGTCACGCGGGTCGTGCCCGGCGATCGCCTCGTGCAGCAGCGCGGCGTCGAGCACGGTCCGGGCGCACGGGCCGGGGGTGTCCAGCGAGGAGGAGAAGGCGATCAGCCCGTACCGGGAGGTGCCGCCGTACGTCGGCTTGGCACCGACCGTACCGGTGACCGCGCCCGGCTGGCGGATCGAGCCGCCGGTGTCGGTGCCGATCGCCAGCGGCGCGGTGTACGCGGCGATCGCGGCCGCGCTGCCGCCGCCGGATCCGCCGGGGATCCGGGTCAGGTCCCACGGGTTGTACGTCGGCCCGTACGCCGAATACTCGGTCGACGAACCCATCGCGAACTCGTCCATGTTGGTCTTGCCGAGGATCGGCATCCCGGCGGCGCGCAGCCGGGCGACGATCGTGGCGTCGTACGGCGGCCGCCAGCCGTCGAGGATCTTCGACCCGGCGGTGGTCGGCACGCCCTTGGTGGTGACGACGTCCTTGACCGCGATCGGCACCCCGGCCAGCGGGCCGAGTGGCTGACCGGCCGCGCGGGCGGCGTCGACGGCCTGCGCGGCGGCGAGCGCACCCTCGGAGTCGACGTGCAGGTAGGCGTGGACCCGCTCGTCGACACCGGTGATCCGGTCCAGGTGGGCGCGGGTGACCTCGACGGCGGAGGTACTGCCGTCGGCGATCAGGCCGGCGAGCTGCGCGGCGGTCATCCTGGTGAGTTCGGACATGGCTCAGACCTCCTCGTCCAAGATGCGCGGCACCCGGAACCGGCCGTCCTCGGCGTCGGGGGCGGCGGCGAGCGCGGCGTCGCGGTCCAGGCCGGGGACGACGACGTCCTCACGCAGTACGTTGGTCAGCGGCACCGAGTGCGAGGTGGGCGGGATGTCGTCGGCGGCGACCTCGCCGACCCGCGCCACGGACTGCAGGATGACGTCGAGCTGGCCGGCGAACGTCGCCAGTTCGTCCTCGGTCACGGCCAGCCGCGACAGTCGCGCCAGGTGCGCGACCTCCTCGCGGGAGATGGCGGCCATCTGCGCCCCCTTCGTACGGTGGTGGAACGGTCGTCCCGGATCGTCGCGCGGCGTGGCCTGCCGGCACCGGACCCGACGAGTCTATTTCTCGGCCACACCGGTCGGCTCATCGGGCGGGTCGGGCGGGTCGGCCGACGTCGCACCCTGCGCCTCGGCGGGCGGGTCCGGCGGGTCGCCTGGGTCGTTGCGCGGGCCGGTGGGGTCGTTGCGCGGGCCGGGTGCCAGCGGCCGGTAGCGGGCAAGCCAGCTGACCAGTTCGTCGGCCGGCATCGGCCGGGCGTAGAACCAGCCCTGGGCGACGTGGCAGCCGAGGGCGTGCAACCGTCGCCAGGACGCCTCGTCCTCCACGCCTTCGGCGACCACCCGCAGTCCCAGTGCGCGGGCCAGCTCGATCACCGACTGGACGATCGCCGCGTCGTCGGTGTCGGTCGACATCCCGAGTACGAACGACCGGTCCACCTTGACCTCCGACAGCGGCAGCCGGCGCAGGTGCTGCATCGACGAGTAGCCGGTGCCGAAGTCGTCCAGCGCGATCGCCACCCCGATGGCGTCGAGCCGGGAGATGGTGGCCAGCACCCGACGTGGGTCGGCCATCAACGCCCCTTCGGTGATCTCCAGCTGCAACTGGTCGGGCGGGAGGTTGTAGCGGGTCAACCGGTCGGCGATCTGGTCGGCGATCTCCCCGGTGTGCAGGTCGCGGACGCTGACGTTGACTGCGGCGCGCAGCGAGATCCCGGTCGCCGCCCATTTGGCGACCTGCTCGACGACGTCGTCGACGACCCGGCGGGTGAGCAGACGCATCACCGCGCTCTGCTCGGCCACCTTGATCAGCTCCTCGGGGTCGACCATGCCCCGGCGGGGGTGCCGCCAGCGCAGCAGCGCCTCGACCCCGACCACCTCGCCGGTGGCGACCTCCACCTGTGGCTGGTAGTACATCGTGATCTCACCGACGTCGTCGACCTCCCGGCCGGGGTCGGCGGCGTGCGCGCCGTTGACGTCGAGCACCCGGCGCAGGTCGGCCAGCAGGCTGAGCCGTTCCGGGGAGTTGTGGTCGGACTCGGCGGCGTAGACGGCGGTGCCGTCGCCGGTGTCCTTCGCGTCGTACATGGCCACGTCGGCGTGCTGCAGCAGGGTGGCGAAGTCCTCGCCGTGCTCCGGGTAGAGGGCGATGCCGACCGAGCCGCCCACGTCCAGTGGCAACCCGTCAAGGGCGACCGGCTCCGCCAGGGCGGTCACCACCTGGTCGGCGATGTCGCGGGCCTGGTCGGCGCCAGTCAGCCGGGTGGCGAGAATCGCGAACTCGTCACCGCCGAGGCGTACCACCAGGTCCTGCGGCCGGACCACCATCGCCAGCCGCAGCCCCACCTCGACGAGCAACCGGTCCCCGACCAGATGGCCCAGTGCGTCGTTGACGTGTTTGAAGCGGTCCAGGTCGAGAAGCAGCAGTGCCATCTGCGCGTCGGTGGCGCCACGTCGACGTGCCTCGGCGTGCACCGGCACCTGGTCGGCGATCTCGACGATCAGCGCCTTGCGGTTGGCCAGCCCGGTCAGCGGGTCCAGCCGGGCCGAGCGTTCCTGCTCACTGGCGAGCGCGGCCATCCGGTACACCGCGTACAGCGGCACCAGGACCAGCGGGATCAATGCCGGATCGGCCTGTGCGGCCACCACCAGGACCGGCCCGAGCAGCAGCAACGACCCGGTGGAGAGCAGTTCGAACCCGACACCGCGCTGCGCCGCCCGCCACCACCGGCCGCCGAAGCGCAGTCGGATCGCCAGGGTGACGGTGCTGTAGTTGACCGCCGACCAGGCGGCGGCCGCGCCGACCGCCACCGCCACGTCACTCCAGCCCAGGTCGGTGGTGCCGGCGAAGGCACCCGGCCCGGCCAGCCCGGCGACCAGCGCGGCGGCGGCGAGCGCCAGCGCGTACTGCGAGCTGTTGAACAGCGCCCGCCACGGCACGTGCCGGGCCCGCCAGGCGAAGACCGTCACCGCGACCGCCTGCACCGCGACGGCCGGGCCGAGCCCCCAGGCGAGCAGGATCGCGAAGGTGAAACAGACCGACGGGAAGACCTCGGAGCGCCGCCGGCGGCCCGGCGGGGTGAACGGCCGGGCGTCGCCGACCACCGCGAGCGCGGCCATCAGCCAGAACGCGGCCGGCAGCTGCGGGACCTGCGCCGGCAGCGTGATCAGCGGTGCGGCGCAGACAGCGACCGCAGCCGCGGTGACCCCGCCGACGTATCCGAAGAACAGGGGCGCACGCTCCGGAGGTACGGAGTTCCGCAGTGCCGCGGCCTCCATCTGCCCCTCCCGTCGCGCTTGGCCGGCCGTTGCCGGCTCGCCCGGTCGGGCATCGCGCCGACGCCATACACCTTAGGGACGCCCGGCGACCGGGTCAGGACCGAAGCGCGGTCGTGATTGATTTGAGACGCGGTCAGCGGCTTCCGGTGGGAAATACTGCGGTCCGGGCGGCAATGGCGTAGACCAATTGTTGCCGGCGCACGATATTCGCCCTGGCCGGTCCGCTCACGGCGCCGCTGTCACTGCGGTGCGGTCTCGGCGGGCTCGGGCGCGGTCGTCCCGGCGGGCTCGGGCGCGGTCGTCCCGGCGGGCTCGGAGACGGCGCCCTCGGCCGGCTCGGCGGGCTCGGGCGCGGGGCGGGCGAGCGCCCCGGCCGCCGCCGGACCGTCGGCGAGCAGAACACCGAAGCCCTCCTCGTCGAGGACCGGTACGCCGAGCGACACCGCTTTGTCGTACTTCGAGCCAGGGTTGTCGCCGACCACCACGAACCCGGTCTTCTTGGACACCGAGCCGCTGATCTTGCCGCCCCGGGACTGGACCGCCTCGGCGGCCTCGTCACGGGAGTAGCCGGCGAGCGATCCGGTGACGACCACGGTCACTCCGGCCAGGGGGCGCGGGGCCGTGTCGTCGGCGGCGTCGTCGGCCATCCGTACCCCGGCGTCGCGCCAGCGGCGCACCACCTCCTGGGCGTGCGGGGCGGCGAACCAGTCGGCGGCGGCCGCAGCGATGACCGGGCCGACACCGTCGACGTCGACCAACTGCTCGCGGGTAGCCGCGGCGATGGCGTCGATCGACCGGAACTCACGGGCCAGCGCCTGGGCGGCGACCGGGCCGACGTGCCGGATGGAGAACGCCACGATGATCCGCCACAGCGGACGTTGCTTGGCCTCGTCGAGGTTGGCCAGCAGTTTCTTCGCGTTCTCGGTCAGCTCCCCGCTCTGATTACGGAAGAACTCCACCGCCGACAACCGGTCGGCGTTCAACTCGAAAAGGCCACCGATGCTGGTGACCGCACCGGAATCGACCAGCGCGATCGCCGACCGCTCGCCAAGTGCCTCGATGTCGAGCACGCTACGGCCGGCGATGTACTCGAGCTTTCGGGTCAACTGTGCCGGGCAGTCCAGATTCGGGCACCGGATGTCGGCGTCGCCCTCCTTCTCGTACCGCAGCTCGGTGCCGCACTCCGGGCAGTCGGTCGGCATCACGAACTCCCGCTCGGCACCGGTCCGCAGATCGACCACGGGACTGACCACCTCGGGGATCACGTCGCCGGCCTTGCGGATCACCACCATGTCGCCGATCAGGACCCCTTTGCGGGCCACCTCGCCGGCGTTGTGCAGGGTGGCGAAGCCGACCGTCGACCCGGCGACCTTGACCGGGTCGAGCACCGCGTACGGGGTGACCCGGCCGGTCCGCCCGACGTTGACCTTGATGTCGAGCAGCCGGGTGTTGACCTCCTCCGGCGGGTACTTGTAGGCGATCGCCCAGCGGGGGGCCCGGCTGGTCGAGCCGAGCCGGCGCTGGATGGCCACCTCGTCGACCTTGACGACCACCCCGTCGATCTCGTGCTCGACCTCGTGCCGGTGGGCGGCGAAGTAGGCGACGACCTCTCGCACCCCGGCCAGGTCGTCGACCACCTGCCAGCGCTGGCTGATCGGCAGCCCCCAGGCGGCCAGCCGCTGGTACGCCTCGGACTGGCGTACCGCCTCGAAGCCCTGCCGGGCACCGATGCCGTGCACGACCATCCGCAGCCCGCGCCCGGCGGTGATCCTCGGGTCCTTCTGCCGCAGCGAGCCGGCGGCGGCGTTGCGCGGGTTGGCGAACGGCGCCTTCTCCTGGGCGACCAGGCTGGCGTTGAGCTCGGCGAACGCGGCCACCGGGAAGTAGATCTCGCCGCGCACCTCGAGCAGCTCGGGGGCCTCGCCGGCCAGGCGCTCCGGGATCTGCCGGATGGTCCGGACGTTCGGGGTGATGTCCTCGCCGACCCGGCCGTCGCCGCGGGTCGCCGCCCGCACCAGCACGCCGCGCTCGTAGGTGAGGTTGACCGCCAGACCGTCGACCTTCAACTCGCAGAGGTAGCTGACCGGGCCGCCGGCGTCGCGCTCGACCCGCTCCGCCCAGGCCGACAGCTCGTCGTCGTCGAAGGCGTTGTCCAGGCTCATCATCCGCTCGGCGTGGGTCACCGGCGCGAACTGGTCGGCGTAGGCGTAGCCGACCCGCTGGCTGGGCGAATCCGGGGTACGCAGCGACGGGTACCGCTCCTCCAGCTGGTTCAGCTCGCGGATCAGCTGGTCGTACTGGCCGTCGGAGATCTCCGGGGAGTCGAGCACGTGGTAGCGGAACTGGTGCCGGTCGATCTCCTCGGCCAGGGTGGCGTGCCGCTCCCGCGCCACCGCGTCTGGCTCCTGGCCCGCCTGCGCCTGCTGGGCGGCGCTGACCTGCTGCGGGACGGCTTCCTCGGACACCGGCTGACCTCCGTGATCGGATCTATCTGCGCACCGTATCGGTCGGCACCGACAAGTCCGACCACCGCCCGGCGCCGAAGCCGTCCACGGCTCGGCACTCCAGGCCCGGCTACCGCCCGGTCACCGGCCCTGCACCAGGCTGAACACGGCCACGCCGGCGCACCACAGGAAGCAGAGCACGAACACCACGGCGACGATGGCGACGATCAGCCCGCGGTACATCGTCCACCAGCCGGGGCGCTCCGGCGGGCCGTCGATGCCGTCATCGTGATAGCTCATCACCACCAACCGTAACCGCTGCAGTGACCACGCGCGACGATCCGCCGGTGCTCCCTCGGTGCCGTTACATCTCGGCGAGGCGTCGGCCGGCGTCGCGGCAGGCGGCGAGCGCGGTCCGCGCGTACGCCGGGGTCGCGCCGGCCAGCCCGCAGGCCGGCGTCACCACGACCTGCGCGGCGGCCCGCTGCGCCGGGAAACCGAGCTTCGACCAGAGGGTACGCACGGCGTCGGCCGCCTGCGCCGAGGTCGGCGCGGCACCCGGCTGCCGGGGTGTACCCGGCACGGCGCCGGCGAACAGTCCGAGCCCGGCGTCGATCGCCTCACCGAGCGGATCCAGGTCGGTGACCAGGTCGAGGTCGACGGCGACCGCCACCGCGCCGGCGGCCCGCAGCAACGCCAGCGGCACGGCTGGCGCGCAGCAGTGCACCACCACCGGTACGCCGACCGTGGCGATCACCTCGGCGAGCAGGTCCCGGGCGACGCTGGCGGCCACCGCCCGGTAGGTGTGCAGTCCGCTGTCGGTGCGCACCGCTCCGGCCAGTACGGCGGGCAGCGCTGGTTCGTCGAGCTGCAGCAGCACCTTCGCGCCGGGCACCCGGCGGGTCACGTCGGCGACGTGGGCCCGCAGCCCCTCAGCGAGGGAGGCGGCCAGGTCACGGACCGCACCGTGGTCGCGGACCAGCCGACCGCCAAGCCCGACGTCGAGGTTGGCGGCGAGTGTCCACACCCCGGCGGCCTGCAGTTTGACCGGCCCGACGTACCCGTCGGCCTGCTCGGTCAACTGGTCGAGGTCGCGTTCCCGCAGGTCGAGGGCGTGTCGCAGATCGCGGCCCGGCCGGGCCGCGACCCGCCAGCGGCCGGCGTACAGCTCGATCGGCAGGTCGACCAGGAAGGCCGCGCCGCGCCCGATCAGCTCGGCCCCTGGGCCCCTGGCCGGCAGCTCCGCCAGGTGCGGCAGCTGCGGCAGTTCACCCAGCACGATCCGCTGGGCTTCGGCGACGTCGGTGCCGGGCAGTGAGCCGATGCCGGTGGCGGCACCCGCCGGCCACGGCCAGGACCCACTGAGCTCGCCCCGCGCACCGAGCTCGCCCCGCGCACCGAGCTCGCTCTGCCGGGGCTCGCTCTGCGTACTTGGATCGGTCACGGCGCACTCGGATCGGTCACGGCCACGAACTCTACCCACTCACGCCCGCCCACCGCCCAACATCCCGACGATCTTGCACTTATCGATTGACAATTCGGGCGAATGCTCTCGATAACTGCAAGATCGTCGGGAAAAAGTGAGAACGGCGGGCAGGTCACCCGGTGATGGTGGCCGAGCCGAGCACCACGTCACCGGCCGGGTCCGGCCGGTAGACGACCATTGCCTGCCCGGCGGCGACTGCCCGCAGCGGTCGACGTAGCTCGGCCCGCATCCCGTCGGCGCTCACCTCGACCACCGCCGGCACCACCGAACCGTGCGCCCGGACCTGCAGCATCGCCTCGACCGGACCGTCGGGGCGGGGTCCCCCGATCCACACCGGACGCTCGCCGGTCACCGTGCTGACGTCCAGGGCCTCGGCCGGGCCGACGGTCACCGTGTTGCTGACCGGTGTGATCGACAGCACGTAGCGGGGCCGCCCGTCCGGCGCCGGCGCACCGAGGCCGAGGCCACGGCGCTGCCCGACGGTGAAGCCGTAGGCCCCGTCGTGGCCGCCGACGACCGCCCCGGTGACCGCGTCGACCACGTCACCGGGGGCGCTGCCGAGCCGCTCGGTGAGGAACCGACGGGTGTCGCCGTCGGCGATGAAGCAGATGTCGTGCGAATCCGGCTTGTCGGCCACCGCCAGGCCACGCTCAGCGGCCTCGACGCGCACCTGCGCCTTGGTCGAGTCGCCGAGCGGGAACATCGCCCGGTCCAGCTGCGCCCGGTCCAGCACCGCGAGCACGTACGACTGGTCCTTGGCGGCGTCGACGCTGCGGCGCAGCAGACCGTCGGGGCCCAGCCGGGCGTGGTGGCCCGTCACCACCGCGTCGAAGCCCAGCGCCACGGCCCGGTCCAGCACCGCCGCGAACTTGATCTTCTCGTTGCAGCGCAGGCACGGATTCGGGGTACGCCCGGCGGCGTACTCGGCGACGAAGTCGTCCACCACGTCGGCGTGGAACTGGTCGGCCATGTCCCATACGTAGAACGGAATGCCGATCACGTCGGCGGCCCGACGGGCGTCCCGGGCATCCTCGACGGTGCAGCAGCCCCGGGCCCCGGTGCGGTACGTCTGCGGGTTGCGGGCCAACGCCAGGTGCACCCCGGTCACATCGTGCCCGGCCTCGGCCGCACGCGCGGCGGCCACCGCCGAATCGACCCCGCCGGACATCGCCGCCAGCACCCGCACCGTACCCACTCCTGCCCGCTGTCGCTTCGCTGTCGAGCCTAGCCGGTGACCGATCGGCTGCCCCGGACCGCGCCGGCCCGCCGGGCCCGGTCCACCGCGCCCGGCAACGCCGCCAGCAGCGCGTCCACCTCGGCCGAGGTCGAGTCGTGGCCCAGGCTGAACCGCAGCGACGACCGGGCCCGGTCGTCGTCGGCTGCCATCGCCAGCAGAACGTGTGACGGCTGGGCCACGCCGGCTGAGCAGGCCGAGCCGGTCGAGCAGGCGATGCCCTGCGCGTCGAGCAGCAGCAGCAACGCGTCGCCCTCGCACCCGGGGAAGGAGAAGTGGGCGTTCCCCGGCAGCCGGTCGACCGGGTCACCGTTGTAGACCGCGTCCGGCACCACCGCACGTACCCGGTCCACCAGGTCGTCGCGGAGCGCGCCGACCCGCGCCGCGTGCTCGGCCTGCCGCTTCACCGCGACCTCGACCGCGACGGAGAACGCGGCGATACCGGCCGTGTCGAGGGTGCCGGAACGCACGTCGCGCTCCTGGCCGCCGCCGTGCAGCAGCGGAGTGCAGGCGACGTCGCGGCCGAGCAGCAACGCGCCGACACCGGCCGGGCCACCGACCTTGTGCCCGCTGACGGTGAGCGCGGCCGCGCCGCTGGCGGCGAAGTCGACCGGCAGTTGACCGACCGCCTGGACGGCGTCGGTGTGCAGTGGTACGCCGGACCGGGCGGCCAGTGCCGCGAACGAAGCCACCGGCTGGACCGTGCCCACCTCGTTGTTCGCCCACATGACGCTGACCAGCGCCGTGGTGTCGGCAGCCGTGTCGAGGGCGGCCTGCAGGGTGTCGACGGCGACCCGCCCGTCGGCGTCGACCGCGAGCCAGGTCACCTCCGCGTGTTCGTGCGTGGCGAGCCACTGTACGGCGTCGAGGACGGCGTGGTGCTCGACGGCGCTGGCCAGGATTCGGCGGCGCTGTGGCGCGGCCGCGATCCGGGCCCAGAAGATGCCCTTGACCGCGAGGTTGTCGCTCTCGGTGCCACCGGCTGTGAAGATCACTTCCGACGGTCGCGCGCCGAGCGCGGCGGCGACCCGCTCCCGGGCCTCCTCGACCGTCCGCCGGGCCGCCCGACCGGCGGCGTGCAGCGAGGACGCGTTACCGACCCGACGGGCGGTGGCGACGTAGGTCTCCACCGCCTCGTCGAGCATCGGCGTGGTCGCGGCGTGGTCGAGGTAGGCCATCGTCGACAAGCCTATCCGTCGGTTCGGACGCGGCAGCGGCGGCGGCCGTACCGGTGCCGGTCCGTGACGCGTGGCGGTCAGACCGGTACGGCGGTGACCACGACGTTGTTGCGGTACCGCCGGGCCGCCTCGTCGAACGGCCCGCCGCAGGTGATCAGGGTCAGCCGTACCTCGCCGTCGCGGGCGAAGTACCGCTCCAGTGGGATCACCGACTTGTCGTACTCCTCCCGGCCCACCACCCGGAACTCGCGCACCTGGTCGCCGGCGGCCACCTCGATCCGGTCACCGGCGTCGAGCTCGCGCAGCCGGAAGAAGGCACCCGGTCCCTGACCGGCGCCGTCGACGTGCCCGGCGATCACCACCGAACCGGACCGCGCCTCCAGCCCGGGGCCGAACCGGTACCAGCCGACCTCGTCGACGCTGGGCGGCACGTCGAACTCGCCGGTGTCGTCGGCCACGCCGACCGGGTCGACCCGGGCGACGACACCGATCGCCGGGATCGCCAGTCGGGTCGGGGCGAGCGCGGCGACCGGGTCGGGCAACGCGCCGGGGCGTACCGGTACGGTCGCGGTCGACGCCGGTGCCGTGGCCGACGTCGACGGGCTGGCCAGCTGCCGTACCTCGTCGGCACCGACGGTGGAGTCGGTGCCGCAGGCGGCCAACGTGACGCTCAGCAGGGCGGCGGCGCTGGCGGCCACGGCCGCCAGCGCCCCTCTGGTGGAAACCGTCACCGACGCGCTGCCGGCCCGGCCACCGCCCGCCGACGGACCGCGAACAGCCCGCCGCCGGCCAGGAGCAGGACGCCGACCGTGGCGGCCAGGTACCAGGCGGTGTTCGACCCGGTGTCGGCCAGGCCACCGGTGCCGCTGGGCACCCCGTCCGGCGCCGAGTGCAGCCCGGAGATGGTCTGGGCGACCACGTTCAGGGTCTCCTCCTCGGCCGAGCCGATGGCGTAGACGATCGTCGCGGTGCCTTCGTTGAGGTTCAGGTCGGTCGGGCCGAGCACCACCGTGTCGGTACCGGTCAGCACGACGTCCGCAGCGACGGTGCCGGCCGGCAGGTCGGCCGACTCCTCGTTGGGGTTGGTCAGGTTCCGGAACACCGGCTCACCACCGGCCCGTACGTCGACCCCGGGGGCCGCCGCCGTGTGCCGGACGATCAGCCGGGCCTGCCCGGCGTCGGTCGCCGAGACGTCGTTGACGAACGGGGTGATCGTCGGCGCGCCGTCGGCACCCAGGTGGGCGACGATGCTGATGTTCGCGCCACCGGGGACGGCGGCGTCGTCGGCGGTCAGGATCGCGTCCGCGACCGGCTCACCGGGACGGGTCAGCGCCAGGTCGTACGACCCTTCCGGCAGTTCGAGGGGTCCGGCGACGTCACCGGGCTGGAAGTTCTCCAGGGTCCGCTCACCGTTGACGTACACGTCGACCGGGGTGCCCGGGATGCCGTGCACCACCGAGACGTCGGACGTCGCGGCGAACGCCGGAGTGGCGGTCACGGCGCTGAGCCCGACGAACGTGGCGAGGGCGGCAGCCGCGCCGGCAGCGGCCCGGCGAGAGTACGTAGCGCGCATTTCTCCTCCTCGGAAACGATTGGCAGCTCTGCTCCGGCGCCGGGGCCCTCGGCGGTCGGCCTTGCGATGAGGGATTCGACCGGGCTCGGGCAGCCGGATGCAGCACGGCCGGATTCTTTTTCCGCCGTACCGCGCCGGGCCCCCGGACGAGCGGTCCGGATCGGCCGGGTGCATCCGTTCGACGGCCGACGGCCGAACCCTGTGGTGACCTGGATTTCCCGGCAGGGCGGCACGGTCGGAGCGAGAACGGTGGGAGTTACAGTCAGGCATGCCCCACAGATGGCGATGTCCCGGGTGAGCGGGGACACCGACGGCGGTCGCCGTGCCGACCGTCACCCGGCGCCACCCGATGTCGGTGACGACGAACTGCTGGCACAGCGGTTCGCTGCCGGCGACGAGAAGGCGTTGCGGCAGGTCTACGACCGGTACGGCCGGGCGGTGCTGCACCTGGCGACGGCCACCCTGGCCGCCCGGGCCGACGCGGAGGACGTGGTGCAGGCCACGTTCGTGGCCGCCTGGCTGGGGCGTGACGGGTTCGACCCGGCCCGGGGGTCGCTGCTCGGCTGGTTGCTCGGTATCGCCCGGCGCAAGGTGGTCGACCGGATCCGGGCGTTGACTCGCGAGAACCGGGTGACCGACTCGGTCCGGCAGGCCAGCGCCGTCACGCCGGCAGTCAGCCCGGATCCGGCGCGGGTGGTGGACCGGCTGGTGATCGCCGACGAGTTGGCACGGTTGCCCGCCGAGCAACGCCGAATGCTCGAGCTGGCGTTCTTCGACGACCTGACCCACCAGCAGATCGCGGCGGTCACCGGGGTCCCGCTCGGTACGGTCAAGAGCCACATCCGCCGTGGCATGGCGGTTCTGCGACGACGTTGGGAGGTGGACGGTGCCGCACCTGGAACACGACCGGCTGGTCTTTCTGGCACTCGGTGAGACCGAGGCGGACGCCGGCGAGTCCGGTCACCTCTCCGACTGCCCGCGCTGCCGTACGGAACTGGAGACGATCCGCTACGTCGGCCAGATCGGCGCGGAGGCCCAGGACCTGGCCGACCTGCCCGAACCGGCCGACCACGTCTGGCGGCGCATCGTGGCGGAGCTCGACGGGCCGGCGACCGGCCGCGATCCGGCAACATCGGAAGTGCACGAGTCGCCCGCCGGACCGACACCGGCACCGGCAGCGGCACCGGCACCGGCACCGGCACCGGCACCGGTCGTACCGTTGCGGACCGGCCGCCGGTCGCGGCGCTGGCCGCGTCGGTGGCTGCCGGTCGTCACCGCGATCGCCGCCGCGATCGCCGGGGTCGTCGGTACGGTGGCCGTGGTCCGGCTGGCCTCCCCGCCACCGGCCGGGTCCGACGTGGTGGCCAGCGCCGCGCTCGCCGCGTTCGGCGACGCACCGGCCGACGCCGCCGGTGAGGCCCGGGTGTTCGACGACGGCCGGCTGCACCTGCACGTCGCCGGCCTGCCCCGGCCGGCCGGCTACTACCAGGTCTGGCTGATCGACCCGGACACGATGCAGATGTTCCCGGTCGGCACGCTGGCCGACGCCGCCGACGTGCTGATGCCGCTGCCGACCAACGTCGATCTCGACGCCTACCGGCTGGTCGACGTGTCGGCCGAGGAGTACGACAACGATCCGTCGCACTCCGGGCAGAGCCTGCTGCGCGGCACGTTGTCCGGCTGAGCAACCGGGTACGCGGGCCGGGCCGGGACCCTGTAGGAGGGTCCCGGCCCGGTGTGCACCGTCGGTGTCACTTGCGCTTGCGGATCTCCTCGGCGGCCTGCGGGACCACCTTGTTGAGGTCGCCCACCACGCCGAAGTCGGCGAGTTCGAAGATCGGTGCCTCGGCGTCCTTGTTGACCGCGACGATGGTCTTCGACGTCTGCATGCCGGCCCGGTGCTGGATCGCCCCGGAGATGCCGAGCGCGACGTAGAGCTGCGGGGAGACCGTCTTGCCGGTCTGCCCCACCTGGAACTGGTGCGGGTAGTAGCCGGAGTCGACCGCGGCCCGGGAGGCGCCCACCGCGCCGCCGAGCAGGTCGGCCAGCTCCTCGACCAGTTTGAAGTTGTCACCGCTGCCGACGCCGCGACCGCCGGAGACCACCACCGACGCCTCGGTGAGCTCCGGACGGGAACCGGACTGCTCGGCGACCCGCTCGACGACCGTGGCGAGCTTGTCGGTCTCGGGGACCTGCACCGTGAGCTGCTCGACCTGCGGGGTGGTCGGGGCCGGCTCGGGGGCGACCGAGTTGGGCCGCAACGTCACCAGCGGCAGCCCCCGGGTCACCCGCGAGGTCACGATGGTGGAGCCGGCGAACGCGACCTGGGTCGCGGTGCCGTCGGCCGCCAGGTCGACCACGTCGGTCAGCAGGCCGTTGTCCAGCCGTACGGCGAGCCGCCCGGCGATCTCCTTGCCCTCCTGGGAGGAGGCGAGCAGTACGGCGGCCGGCTGTACCCGACCGATCAGCTCGGCCAGCACTGTCACCTTCGGTGCGACCAGGTAGCCGTCGATCTCCTCGCTCTCGGCGGCGTACACCGTGGTGGCGCCGTACTCGCCGAGTTTGTCGGTCATCGCGGCGGCCGCGCCGGGCCCGCCGAGCACCACTGCGGCGACCTCACCGCCGAGTCGGCGGGCGAGGGTCAGCAGTTCGAGGGTGACCTTCTTGACGCCGAATTCGCCGGTGGCCTCGACGACGACGAGAACCTCTGCCATTTCATCCACCCCGCTCACACGAACTTCTCGGACGCCAGGAACTGGACCAGCCGTACGCCGCCGTCGCCGTCGTCGACGAGCTTCTCCCCCGCCGAACGCGGCGGACGCTTGTGGTGGTCGACCACCGCACTGGTGGCGCCGTCGAAGCCGACCTCGCTAGCGGCGACGCCGAGATCGGCCAGGGACAGGGTCTGTACCGGCTTCTTCTTGGCGGCCATGATCCCCTTGAACGAGGGGTAACGGGGCTCGTTGATGGTGTCCCAGACCGACACCACCGCCGGGGTGGCGGCGCGGACCACCTCGTAGCCCTCCTCGCTCTGCCGCTCGACGGTGAGGGTGCCGCCGTCGACGGTCAGTTTGCGGGCGCCGGTGAGCGCGGCGATCCCTAGCCGCTCGGCGAGCATGTGCGGCATGACCTGCACCCGCCCGTCGGTGGACTCCGCGCCGCAGAGGATCAGGTCGGCGTTCAGGCTGGCCAGCGCGGCGGCGAGCACCTTCGACGTGGCGACAGCGCAGGAGCCGTGGAGTGCGTCGTCGACGACGTGCACCGCCTTGTCCGGGCCCATCGACAGCGCCTTGCGGATCGACTCGGCCGCCCGGTCCGGACCCATGGTGAGGATGGTCACCTCGCCACCGTTGGCCTCCCGCAGCCGCAGCGCCTCCTCGATCGCGTACTCGTCCATCTCATTGATCACGTTGTTGGCCGAGCCGCGGTCGACGGTGTTGTCGTCACCACGTAGGGCGCGTTCCGCGCCGGAATCGGGCACCTGCTTGACGAGTACGACGATGTTCATCGCGCTTCGACACCCCTCCTGTAGGTGGTGCTGTTTGCCGCTCTCGGCGCAGCCTGCCGCTTACCTTAACGATCGGTCAACCGAGCAGCGGTGTGGAATGTCCCACGAGCTATGTTACCCGCTAGTAGCCAAGGGCGAAACGGCACCACCGACCGGGCCGGAGGACAGGTCAGGAGGGGTCGGCCAACGCCTGGGTGATCCTGTCGATCATCGTCTGCTCCGCCGGGTCGACCCCGGAGGCGGCCTGCGCCACCCGGTCCACCGCGCCGAGCACCGTCGACCGGTACTCGTCCAGGTCGTGCGGGGACTTCGCGATGAGGATGGCCACCGAGCGCCGCAGCAACGGCAACACCAGCTCCTCCACCGCCGCCGGCGTTTCGCGGGGCAGTTTCGGCAGCTCACCACTGGTCAGTACGTCCTTGACCAGACCGCTGGCGCCAGCGAAGGCGTCCGAGGCGGCGAAGCTCTCCCGGACCATCGAAAAGATCCCCGGATCGGCGTTCGACACCAGGTAGACCGCGCCGAAGGCCCCGGTCTTCAGAGTGCTGCGCTCGTCATCGGTCAGCTCCGCCACAGTCGGTGAGTCTAGTCGTCGATAATCAGCCAGGTGTGGAGTGCGCTGCGCCAATGGTTCGATCCCAGCCAGACCCGGCGGGTGGGTACCGCGCCGGACTACCGGTTCTCGCTGGCCAACGAACGGACCTTCCTGGCCTGGATCCGTACCGCCCTGGCCCTGGTCGCCGGCGGTCTGGCCGTCGCGCAGTTCCTCCCCGAGCTGTCCGTCGCCCATCTGCGGGAAGCCCTCGCCGTCGTCCTGATGCTGCTCGGCGGGGCCGTGGCGGTACGGGCGGTCGACCACTGGGCGCGCACCGAACGGGCGATGCGGCTCGGCGCCGAGCTCCCGGCCTCCCGATTCCCCGCGTTCCTGGCCATCTGTGTCGGTATCGGGGCCGCCGTCCTCACCGTCGTCGTGGTGATCGAGGCCACCCGTGGCTGAGCCGACCCGACCGACGGACGGACCACCGCCAGGCCCTCCCGGTCGACCGGGCGGTGACCCGCCGTACGATCCCGGCCTGCAGCCGGAGCGAACCCGACTGGCCTGGCGACGCTCCGCCCTGGCCCTGACCCTGGTCGTGCTACTGACCGTCCGGCTGGCGATCGACCGAGGCGGGTCCTCGCTGCTCGCCGCCCCGGCGGCGGTCGTCGGCTGGGCCGCGCTGATCGGCTACGCCTACCGCCGGGCGCGCGGCCCACGCCGGCCCACGGCCGGACAGATCGGCGCCGAGGTGCCTCTGCTGGGGCTGGTCACCGCCGGTTACGCCCTGCTGGGTGCCCTCCTGATCCTGCGCTGACTAGGCTGCGCCGCCGCAGCGGGGCATCATTGCGGGATGGCCCGCGTGTTCATCGTCCTCTTCATGCTCCACGTCGTGCTCATGGCAGTGGCGTTGATCAGCTGCCTCTCGGCCGAGAAAGGTGAGGTCCGCGCCCTGCCCCGAGCGCTCTGGGTGCCGGTCATCATCGTCGTGCCGCTGCTCGGGCCGGCCGCCTGGTTCCTCAGCCGCCGACCCGTCTTCGGCAGCGGTGCCCCGCTCGGTGGCCCCGGCCGACCGGGGCCGACGACGCCGCGTAACCGCCCACTCGCCCCCGACGACGACCCGGAGTTCCTCCGCGCTCTCGACGCCGAGCAGTCGAAGCAGGACCGGGAGCTGTTCGAACGATGGGAGGAGGATCTGCGTCGTCGCGAGGACGAGATCCGGCGGGAGGCGCAGACCCGGCGGCCCAACGAGCCCCGCCAGGAGAACGAAACCCACAGCCGGGACGCCGGTGACCGGGAGGACCGGCGCCCCGAGCAGTGAGCGCACCGGATCCGGGTCGGCGGCCGACGCGGGTCAGGTCCGCCGCTTGAAGCGGGCCAGCGCCAACGGTGCGAAGACCACGGCGATGCCGGCTGCCCAGAGCAGTGAGTAGCCGACCGGTCCGGCTGCGGCGTCACCGCCGAGCAGCCCCCGCAGGGCGTCGGCCAGGATCGTCACCGGGTTGACCTCCACCCATGCCTGCAGCCAGCCGGGCATCGTCTCGGTCGGGACGAAGGCGTTGCTGGTGAAGCTGAGCGGAAAGATCACCATGAAGCCGAAGATCTGCACCTTCTCCGGCTCGCTGACCAGCACCCCGACCAACACGGAGATCCACGAGGCGGCCAGGGTGAACGCCAGGATCAGCGCGAACGCACCGAGCAGGCCGAGCAGCCCACCGCCGATGCGGAACCCGAGGATCATCCCGACCCCCAGCAGCAGCGTCACCGACCAGGCCTGCTTGACGGTGTCGGCGAGGATCCGTCCGGCCAGCGGCGCCCACCGCGCGATCGGCAGCGACCGCAGCCGGTCGAACACGCCCTTGGTCAGGTCGGTGTTGAGGCCGAACCCGGTCGTCATCGTGGCGAACAGGGCGTTCTGCACGATGATGCCGGGCAGGGCGAAGGTCAGGTAGTCACCAGGGGAACCGGCGATCGCGCCGCCGAACACGTAGGTGAACAGCAGGACGAACATCAGCGGCTGGATGCTGAGGTCCAGCAACTCCATCGGGTTGTGCTTGATCTGCACCAGGCTGCGCCAGGCCAGAGTGCCGGTGTGGCGTAGCCCGGCGACCGGGCCGACCCACTGTGACCCGCCGGGAGGTTTCGGCGTGGCGGTGGTGGCGGTGGTCGCGGCGGCGGTCATCGGATCTGCTCCATCGTGGCGGCGGGTCGTGGCTCGGACCCCGTCGGGGAGGTCCGGTCGGTCGACTGCTGACCGGTGGTGGTCTCGGGACCGGCACCGCCCGGCTCGGCCCGGTGGCCGGTCAGCGACAGGAACACCTCGTCGAGGCTGGAACCGCGCAACGCCAACTCGCCCACCTTGACACCGGCTTCGTCGAGTCGGCGCACCACGGCCGGCAGCAGCTCGGGATCGGCGGTGCTGACCGTGACCGTCGTCTGCGACAGCGCCGGCTCGTTGCCGGACAGCTCCCGGAGCGTGGCCAGCACCGTCGGCAACGTCGTCGGGTCCGTCGGACGCACCGCCAGCACCTGGGCCCCGGTCTTGGCCTTGAGCTCCTCCGGGGTGCCGCTGGCGATGACCCGTCCGTGGTCGACCACGGCCAACTCGTCGGCGAGCTGGTCGGCCTCCTCCAGGTACTGGGTGGTGAGCAGCACTGTCACACCGGAGGCGACCAGGCCACGAACCAGCTCCCACAGCTCGTTGCGGCTGCGCGGATCCAGACCGGTGGTCGGCTCGTCGAGGAACAGCACCTGCGGCCGGCCCACCAGGCTGGCCGCCAGGTCGAGCCGGCGGCGCATGCCGCCCGAGTACGTCTTCGCCGCGCGGGAACCGGCGTCGGTGAGATGGAACTCGGTCAGCAGCTCACGGGCCCGGGACCGGGCGTCGGCCCGGGACAGCCCGAGCAACCGACCGATCATGATCAGGTTCTCCACACCGGTCAGCGTCTCGTCGACCGAGGCGTACTGGCCGGTCAGGCCGATCACCTGACGGACCTGGTGCGCCTGGCGCACCACGTCGAAACCCTGGACCCGGGCCTGTCCGGCGTCCGGCTGCAGCAGGGTGGCCAGCACCCGTACCGCAGTGGTCTTGCCGGCCCCGTTCGGCCCGAGCAGCCCGAACACGGTGCCGGTCCGTACCGCCAGATCCACCCCGGCCAGGGCGGTCGTCGGACCGAACCGTTTGACCAGCCCTTCCGCCCAGATCGCGTGCGACATCCCCGCTCCCGTCGTTGATTCCCCCGCACACTCTGAACGACGGGTCTGACATTCCGCCACGCATTTGCCGACCCTGACGGGTCGGCAACCCGTCAGGCGAGGTTCGACGAGCGGGGGTACGCGTCACTCGGGTCGGTCAGCACATTCACCAGATAGGGCACTCCGGCGGCGAACGCGCGGCGCAGCGCCGGACCGATCCCGTCGGCCCGGTCCACCGTCTCCCCGGCCCCGCCGAGAGCGCTGGCGATCTCGTCGTAGCGCAGCCCGGGCTGCAGGTCGGCGGCGACGTCGTAGCCGTACATGGCCCGCATCGGGTGCTTCTCCAACCCCCAGATGCCGTTGTTGCCGACGACGATCACCACCGGCAGCTTCTGCCGTACCAGCGATTCGACGTCCATCAGCGAGAAGCCGGCGGCGCCGTCGCCCATCAGCACGCAGACCTGCCGGTCCGGGTAGGTCAGCCGGGCGCCCATGGCGTACCCCATGCCGGTGCCGAGGCAGCCGTACGGGCCCGGGTCGAGCCAACTGCCCGGCACCGACGGCTCCAGATAGCGGCCGGCGTACGAGACGAAGTCGCCGCCGTCGCCGATGGTGACGGCGTCCGGTTCGAGCACCGCGCGCAGCTCGCCGTAGATCCGCCCCGGACGGATCGGGTCGGTGTCCGCGGCGAGTTCGGCGGCGTCGCGGGCCTTGGCCTTGTCCTCGGCGGCGCGCAGGTCGGTCAGCCAACCGGAGTGGTCGGTCCGGTCGCCGCCGTGGTCGGCCAACGCCGACAGGATCAGGCGCAGGTCACCGGCGGGTGACACCGCCGGCTGTACGTGGGTCGCCCGCTGGCTGGGCGCGTCGACGATGTGTACGACCTGGGCGGCGCCGAAGTCGCCGAAGCCCAACCGGAAGTCCAGCGGGGTACCGATCACCGCGACGACGTCGGCACCGCCGAGCGCGACCCGCCGAGCCTTGGCGAACGCGAGCGGGTGGCCAGGGGGCAGCGCTCCCCGGCCCATGCCGTTGGTGAAGACCGGCACCTGCAGCGCCTCGGCCGCCTCCCGCAGCGCGGCGACAGCGTCGGCGGCGTACACGTCGGATCCGGCGACGATCACCGGTCGGTGCGCGGCGGCGATCAGCCGGGCGGCGGCGGTGACGTCGTCCGGATCCGGTTCGACCACCGGCACCGGCGCGGCGACCGGGGCCGGCAGGTCCGCGGTCGAGAAGATCACTTCGAGGGGGAGGTCGAGGAAGGCCGGCCCCCGGTGCGGGGTGAGCGCGGCGGTCAGGGCCGCGGCGACCGCCGCCGGGATCTCCTCGGTCGAGGTGACGGTGGCGGCGTGCTTGGTGACCGGGGCGACCAGCGGTACGTGGTCGATCTCCTGCAGGCTGCCCGACCCCCAGCGGAACGCCGGGGCCCGGCCGCCGAGCACCAGCACCGGCGCGGCGTTGAAGAAGGCGCTGGTCAGCCCGGAGATGCCGTTGGTAACGCCCGGCCCGGCGGTCAACGCGGCCAGCCCGGGGCGCCGCTGCAGCTTGGCGATCGCCTCGGCGGCGAAGACGGCGGTCTGCTCGTGCCGGACGTCGTAGATCGGGAATCCGGCGGTGTGTGCGGCGTCGTAGAGCGGGAACAGGTGCCCGCCGGAGAGGGTGAACAGCTCCTGTACGCCGTACGCCCGCACCGCAGCCAGGGTGAGCGCCCCGCCGTGACCGTCGATCCGTTCCACCATCGCCGATGCCTCCCCTCGCGCGGGCCGGCCGATCGGCCCGACCCGTGCAGGTTACCGCCCGGTCACATACGGCCGGCAGTGCCGGGCCGACGCGAGCCGGGGGTCAGCGGCCGGTGAAGTCCGGCTTGCGTTTGGCGACGAATGCGGCCATACCCTCGGCCCGGTCCTCGGTGGCGAACAGGCCGGCGAAGAGCTGGCTCTCCCAGGCCAGGCCGGAGGCGAGATCCATCTCCAGGCCACCGTCGATGGCCAGTTTGGCCGCCCGCACCGCCTGGGCCGGGCCGGTGACGAACGGACGGACCAGGTCGAGCGCCGTGGCGTACACCTGGTCGGCCGGGACGACCCGGTCGGCCAGCCCGATCCGCTCGGCCTCGACGGCGTCGACCATCCGGCCGGTGAGGATGATGTCCTTGGCCCGGGCCGGACCGACCAGGCGGGCCAGTCGTTGGGTGCCGCCGGCACCGGGGATGACGCCGAGCTTGATCTCCGGCTGGCCGAGCTTGGCGTCGTCGGCGACCACCCGCCAGTCACAGGCCAGCGCCAGCTCACACCCGCCGCCGAGGGCGTAGCCGGTGATCGCCGCGACCACCGGCTTGGGGATCCGGGCGATCGCGTCGAACGCGCTGGACAACTGGGCGGCCCGCGCCGACATCGCCACGTACGACATGTCGGCCATTTCCTTGATGTCGGCACCGGCGGCGAAGACCTTGTCGCCGCCGTACACCACGACCGCCCGGACCCGCTCGTCGTCGGTGACGGTCCGCGCGGCGTCGCGCAACTGCTCCTGCACGGCCGCGTTCAGCGCGTTCATCGGTGGACGGGCGAGCCGGACGGTGGCGATGCCCTCCTCGACCCCGACCTCGACCAGCACCGGATCCGACACGTCAGACCTCCCGTCGTCGCGTTGTGGGACAGCCTACGGCGATCACCGGAGAGTGGGTAACGTGATCCACGAGCGTGAGGAGGTAGCCGGGGTGTTCACCTACTACGACGACAAATCCGTACGGATCACCTCCGTCGAGTTCCAGGCGGAGCAGCAGCGGTACCCGCTGACCGACGTGGACCGCATCTGGCAGCGGCGCGGTGCCCGCTACTGGCGGGCGTACGCCGGCCGGGGCATGGTCGGCATCGCCTTCGTCGCCCCGGTGGTCACCGCGATCCTGGGGCTGGTCACCGCGCTGAGCATCGACGCCTCGTCGACCGTCACCGTCGCGCTCGTCGGCGGCTCCATCCTGGTCGGACTGATCATCGTCCCCCTGGCCGACCTGCTGCTCGGGCTGCTCGACGACTCCTACGACCGGGGCGCGCACCAGCTCGAACTCTGGGCACAGGTGCGTCAGACGCCGGTGCTGCTGGTGTCCAGCCGCGACGCGCTGCGGATCGGACGCATCCACCGCGCGCTGCGCCGGGCCGTCGAGGCCGCGCTGGAGGCCGAGGCGCTCAGCCCCCCGCCCGCCCGGCCGTCACCGGCCCTTCCGCCCGGCAGTTGACCGCCGGCCAGCAGCCGCACCGGCCCGGGGCGGGCGTGCCCGCGCGCCGGTCCGCACCCGGAACGCGTGCCCGTCCCCCCGCCGCTGGCCAGCCGCAACGGTAGGCGCGCCGCGGTTTCTGACCGGCGGCGACCGGGACGATCAGCTGCGCTGGCGAGCGGGCCGATCCGCTGCGCTGGCGAGCGGACGGTGGCCAGCGGGCCGCACAATGGTGGGATGCCGTTCCCGCTGCCCACCCCGGCGAGTATCTACGCACTGACCAGAGCCACGGTCGGGCAGGTGACCGACGCCGTCACCGGGACTGTCACCGGCACCGTGAATGCGGCGGCCGGCGTGGCCGGCCGGGCCACCAGCCAGGCGGGTCAGGTGGCGGCGCAGGCCAGCCAGGTGGCGGGGCAGGTCGGCCAGCTGGCCGCCGGGTACGCTGCGGTGCCGGGGCGGGCGTTCGCCGTACTGGACGAGATCGAGGCACTGGTGCAGCGGGTCGGCACGGTGGTCGACCGGGTCGAGGTGCTGCTGGAACGCAGCGAGCGGGTGGTCGAGGAGACCGAGGAGGCGACCCGCCGGGTGGAGTCGATCGCGACGGCGGCCACGACGGCGGTGCAGGCGGCGACCCGGGTCGCGGCGGCGGCGGAGACGCTGCTCACCGACGCCGACCGGGTCGCGGTCGGGGCGAGCCGGGTCGTCGGGCGCAGTGAGCAGATCGCCGACCGGTCGGCCGAACTGCTCGGCGAGTTCGAGCCGGCGTTGCGGCGCGGTGCGCCGATGGCCCGGCACTTCGTGGAGCAGCTCAGCGAGGACGAGGTCGAGGCGGCGGTGCGGCTGGTCGACGAGCTGCCCCGGCTGACCCGGCACATCACCGCCGACGTCCTGCCGATCCTGGCGACCCTGGACCGGGTCGGGCCGGACATCCACAGCCTGCTGGAGGTGACCCGGGACCTGAAGCTGGCCGTCGCCGGCATCCCGGGGTTGAAGATGCTGCGCCGGCGGGGCGCGGACCGGCTCGGCGAGGAGGAGGAGCCGCCGGCGTCGAGTTGACCGCTGCGCCTACCCTGCCCGGTATGACTGGATCGAGCATCCGGCGCGGCATCGGCGGCGCGCTGGTCGCGCTGGTCGCGGCGGCGGCGCTCGGTGGCTGCGGGGTGGTGGGCACCGGCGCGGGCCGGGCCGCCGACCGGACTATCGACCGGGCCGCCGCCGACCGGGATGTGCGCACCTTGAGCGCCGCCGAGGTCGAGGCCAACGCCAAGGTACGGCTGCCGCCGGGCACGGTGCTGTTGTCGACGTCGTTCGCCAGCGCCCTGGACTGGCACCTGACGGCGATGTTCCGCATCCCCGCCGACGAGCTGCCCGGGTTCCTGGACGACAGCCGGTTCCCCGCTCCCGAGCCGGGGTTGCGGGCCGTACGGACCGCCGATCACCCCGGCGGCGACACCTGGCGGCCGGACGACGCGGTGTCGGTGTCCGGCATCGACCAACGCGACGAGCCGGTGGACGGGGTGTTCCGGACGGTGCTGCTCGATCTCGACGCGCCGGACGAGGTGACGGTCTACCTGGTGGCGTTCACGACCTGACCTCTCGATGGCCCGCAGCCGTGGCGACGACCGGTGGGTCAGGCGCTGACCAGGCCGGGCCGACGTAGGTCCTCGACGTCGACCACCTCGCGGCCCAGCGGCCAGAACGCGGCCGGCACCAGCTTGAAGTTGGCGATGCCGAACGGGATCCCGATGATCGTCAGGCAGAGGGTGATTCCGGTGACGATGTGGGTGAGCGCCAACCACCAGCCGGCGAGCAGCACCCAGAGGATGTTCGCCAGCCCGGAGCCGATCCCGGCACCGGGCTTGGCCACCAGCGTCCGACCGAACGGCCAGAGGGAGTAGTAGGCCAACCGCAGCGAGGCCACCCCGAACGGGATCGTGACGACCAGCACGAAGCAGATCAGCGCGGCCAGCCCGTACGCGACACCGAGCACGATGCCGCCGCCGAAGAACAACCAGAGCAGGTTGAGGATGACTCGCATGACTCGATGATCCCGTACCCGCGCCACCCGCCGCCGACCAACGGCGCGGATGCTCAGCTGGCGCTGCGCCCGGGCACGGACGCTCAGCTGGCGCTGGCGCTGGCCAGGGCGTCGATCTCGGCCCGCTGCGGCAGCGACGCCGAGGCCCCCAACCGCCGTACGCAGGCCGCCCCGGCCGCCGACGCCCACCGTACAGCCGACACCAGGTCCCGGCCCTCGCCCCAGGCGACGGCCAGCGCCCCGGTGAACGCGTCACCCGCAGCGGTGGAGTCCACCGTCTCGACCGCGAACGCCGGCACGTGCTCGTGGGTGCCGTCCCGGTCGACGTACCAGGCGCCCTGCGCGCCGAGGGTGAGCACCGCACGGCGTACCGCGGTCAACAGCGCCGCCGGGTCCTCCCGCCCGGCGCCGGCGATCGCCCGGGCCTCCGCGTCGTTGACCACCAGCAGGTCGACGGTGTCGAGCAGGTCGGCGGGCAGCGGCCGGGCCGGTGCCGCGTTCAGGATCACCCGGGCGCCCGCGTCCCGGGCGGCCGTGGTGGCGGCCAGGACGGTCTCCAGCGGGATCTCCAACTGCGCGACCAGGACGTCGGCCGCGCGGACCGCCGCCAGCTCCGGCTCGGTCAGCCCGTGGAACGCGGCGTTGGCTCCCGGAGTGACGACGATGGCGTTCTCGCCGGCCGCGTTGACCATGACCACCGCGACCCCGGACGCGCCGTACACCACCCGCAGCTGCCCGGTGTCCACACCGGAGCGGGCGAGTCGGCCGGTGAGGGTGACCCCGAAGGCGTCCGACCCGACCGCGCCGAGGAAGACGCAGTCGCCGCCGGCCCGCGCGGCGGCGATCGCCTGGTTGGCGCCCTTGCCGCCGGGGACCATGACGAAGTCGCTGCCGAGCAGGGTCTCCCCCGGTTGCGGCAGCTTCGGCGCGGTGGCCACCAGGTCCATGTTCGCGCTGCCCACCACCGCGATCCGGGGTCGCCGCGTGGGATCCGGTCGGGACCCGGAGTCGGAAGACGGTCGGGGACCGCCGTCGGGTGTGGGCACGGGTTCCACGGCTCAGGCGGCCCGGGCGGCGTAGCGCGCGCCGACCCGGTCCAGGACCAGCGGCAGGCCGAACGTCTTGGACAGGTGATCACCGGTGAGCGTCGCGGCCAGTTCACCGGCGGCCACCACCGCGCCCTGGCGCAGCAGCAGCGCGTGGGTGAAGCCGGGCGGGATCTCCTCCACGTGGTGGGTGACCAGCACCAGCGCCGGGGCGTGCGGGTCGCGGGCGAGGCCGCCGAGGCGGCCGACGAGGTCCTCGCGGGCGCCCAGGTCGAGGCCGGCGGCCGGCTCGTCGAGCAGCAGCAGCTCCGGGTCGGTCATCAGGGCACGGGCGATCTGCACCCGCTTGCGTTCCCCTTCGGACAGGGTGCCGTACTCGCGGGCGGCGAATCCGCCGACGCCGAACTGGTCGAGCAGGTCCCGGGCCCGGTCGGCGTCGAGGGCGTCGTAGCTCTCCCGCCACCGGCCGACCACCGACCAGGCGGCGGTGAGCACCACGTCGAGGACCCGCTCGGTCGCGGGGATCCGCTCGGCGAGCGCCGCCGTGGTCAGTCCGATGCGGGTACGCAGCTCGGCCAGGTCGGTGCGGCCCAGCTGCTCGCCGAGGACGCGTACGGTGCCGGTCGTCGGGTGCATCCGGCCGGCGGCCAGGCTGAGCAGGGTGGTCTTGCCGGCGCCGTTCGGGCCGAGGACCACCCACCGCTGCTCCGGGCGTACCTGCAGGGTGACGTCCTGCAGCAGGGCCGTGCCGGAGCGGGTCACGCCCACGGAGTCGAACTCGATCACCAGGTCGTCTGCAACGGTAGGCACCGGACCATCCAACCACGCCGGCCGGCGGGCCGGCAGCGGGCCGCGTCGGCGGTGGCGCGGGCCACCGCCGGGCCGCTCGGCTGCGACGCGGCGGCTTCCGTGCAGCGCCTGCGGCCCGGCGGCGCTCGGCCCGGCGGCGCTCGACCTCAGGCCACGGTGGAGGCGAAGACCTCGTCGCGGACGGCGTCCAGTGCGATCCGCAGCGCGCCCTGCAGGACCGGTTCGTCGACCACCTCGGTGACCACCACCCGGGGAGCGACCAGGGTGATCGCGGCGACCTCGTGCTGTACCCGTTCGGCGAGGGCGCTGCCACCGGCCCGGCCGACCTCCCCGGTGAGCACGACCAGCGGCGGGTCGAGCACGACGCAGCTGCTGGCCACGCCGAGGGCGAGCCGGCGGGCCAACTCGTCGAGGAACGGGCCGCCCCGGGTGCCGGCGGCGATCGCGGCCTGGACCGCCTCGCCGGCGCTGGCCGCCCGGAAGCCGTGCTCGCGGGCCACCGCCCGGACCGCGTCCGCCCCGGCCACCTGCTGGAACGCCGGCTTCGCGCGACGCGACACGTCCCGGGGAATGGGTGCGCCGGGCACCGGCAGGTAGCCGATCTCGCCGGCGGCACCGGTGCTGCCGTGGTGCAGCCGGCCGCCGAGCATGATCGCCAGGCCGACGCCGACGCCGGCCCAGACCAGCACGAAGTCCGGTACGTCGCGGGCGGCGCCGGCGTGGGCCTCGGCGACGGCGGCGAGGTTGACGTCGTTTTCGAACACGACGGTGGTGTCGAGGTCCTCGCGCAGGGCGGCGAGCAGGCCGCGGTGCCAGCGGGGCAGGTTGTACGCGAAGGTGATGTCGCCGGTGCCCGGGTCGACCAGGCCGGGGGTGCCCAGCACCACCCGCCGGACGCTGGCGAGCGGGGTGTCGGCGCTGCTGGCCGCCTGGACCACCGCACGGTGCACCACGCCCACCGGGTCGTCGGTGTCCTTCGTGGAGTGTTCGACGGTTCCGGTGACCGTGCCGGTGATGTCGGCGCAGGCGGCGACCACCCGGTCCGGGCCGACGTCGACGCCGATCACGTGGGCGCTGCCCGGTTGTACGGCGTACAGCTGGGCGTTGGGTCCTCGCCCGCCGGCCTGCTCGCCGACCCGGGTGACCAGCCCACGCCCCTCGAGCCGTTCGACCAGTTGCGACGCGGTGACCTTGGACAGGCCGGTCAGCTCGCCGAGCTGCGCGCGGGTGAGCGGCCCCCGGGCGATGAGCAGTTCCAGCGCGGCCCGGTCGTTGAGTGCGCGTAGCAGACGGGGCGTGCCGGGCAGGCGCGGAGAACCCATGTGTCGTCCTCTAGTTTTTAGGAAAGTTAACTATTATCTTGGTCAACCTAGCGGAAGTAGCCGTAGCGTAGTCGGCGTCGACACCCTCAGCGGTCGGTCGACCCGGCAGACGCGGACAACGACAGTGCCTGCCCGGTGCGACACTCGGACCGCGCGGACCTCACGGAGGGGGACACGATGTCGAACGACCCAGGGGCGCGCGGACCGGTGGCAGCCGACCCCGGACTGCGCCGCCTGGCGCTGCGCACCCTGCTCGCCGCCTTCGACGGCACCACTGTTCCACAGTGGGCGGTGGAGCTGGTCGGCGACGGACTCGCCGGGCACACGCTCTTCGGTGGCAACGTCACCGACCCCGACCAGGTCCGGGCCGGCACCGCCGCGCTGCGGGCCGCCCGCGCCGACGTCCTCGTCGCCATCGACGAGGAGGGCGGCGACGTCACCCGGCTGGCCCACGCGACCGGCAGCCCCTACCCCGGCAACGCCGCCCTGGGCGCGGTCGACGACCCGGCGCTGACCCGGCAGGTGTACCGGGCGATCGGCGACGAACTCGCCGGCTGCGGCGTCAACCTCAACCTCGCTCCGACCGTCGACGTCAACACCGCCGACGACAACCCGATCATCGGCACCCGGTCGTTCGGCGCCGACCCGACGCTGGTCGCCACGCACGCGGCCGCCGCCGTCGCCGGGCTCACCGACGCCGGCATCGCCGGCTGTGCCAAGCACTTCCCCGGGCACGGGGCGACGGTCACCGACTCGCACCTCGAACTGCCCACTGTCGACGTACCGATGTCGGTGCTGCGGGCCCGGGACCTGCCGCCGTTCGCGGCGGTGATCGCCGCTGGCGTCGCCGCGATCATGACCGCGCACATCCGGGTCCCCGTGCTGACCGGGCAGGCACCGGCCACCTTCAGCCGCGCCGCGCTCACCGGCCTGCTCCGCGAGGAGTACGGGTACCAGGGGGTGATCGTCACCGACGCCCTGGAGATGCGCGGCGCCACCTCGGCCGCCGGCGGCATCGTGCCCGCGGCGGTCGCCGCCCTCGCCGCCGGTGCCGACCTGCTCTGCGTCGGTGCGCGCGTCGACCGGCAGCTGGTCGAACGGATCGCCGCCGGCATCGCCGCCGCCGTCGCCGACGGCGTCCTGCCGGTCGCGCGGGTGGAGCAGGCCGCCGCCCGGGTCGCCGCGCTCGCCAGCGCCGTGCGGCCGGCGCCCTCCGACGCCGGTGCGGCCACCGATCTGGGGTACGCCGCCGCCCGGCGCGCGGTCCGGGTGGAGGGGGTGCTCGACGGGCTGGCGTCGGCGCTGGTGGTACAGCTCACCGCCGGTTCGACGATCGCCGAGGGCCGGGTGCCCTGGGGGCTCGGCCCGCACCTCGACGGCACGACTCAGCTACGGGTGGTCGCGGCCGGAACGACCGCCGACGAGATCGCGGCCCTCGCCGCCGGCCGGCCGGTGGTGCTGGTCGGTCGGCACCTGCACCGGGTCCCCGGCGCGCCGGGGCTGATCGAGGCGCTCGCCGCCCGCTGCCCGGTCTCGGTGGTGGAGATGGGTTGGCCGTCGGGCTGGCGGCCGGCCGGTGTGCGGGCCTTCGTCACCACGTACGGCGCGAGCCACGCCAACGGCCGGGCCGCCGCCGAGGCCCTCGGACTGGCCGCTTGAGCCACTGAGCCCCCGTCGCCCCGCCCTGCCCCTACTCGCGCCCTCCCTCGTTCGACGATCTTGCACTCATCGACGAACAATTCGGAAAAATGTTCTCGATAAGCGCAAGATCGTCGGGAGAGGGGGGTCAGTAGCGGTAGTGCTCCGGCTTGTACGGGCCGGCCACGTCGACACCGATGTAGTCGGCCTGTGCCTTGGTGAGCACGGTCAGCTTGGCGCCGAACGCGTCGAGGTGCAGCCGGGCCACCTTCTCGTCCAGGTGCTTCGGCAGCACGTAGACCTTCTTCTCGTACTCACCGATCTTGGCGAACAGCTCGATCTGGGCGATCACCTGGTTGGAGAAGGAGGTCGACATCACGAAGCTCGGGTGACCGGTGGCGTTGCCCAGGTTGAGCAGCCGCCCCTCGGAGAGCACGATCACCGCGTGGCCGTCCGGGAACCGCCAGACGTCGACCTGCGGCTTGATGTTGACCTTCTCGATCCCCGGCACCTTGGCCAGCCCGGCCATGTCGATCTCATTGTCGAAGTGGCCGACGTTGCCGACGATCGCGTTGTGCTTCATCCTCGCCATGTGCTCGGCCAGGATGATGTCCTTGTTGCCCGTCGTGGTGATGAAGATGTCGCCGCGCTCGACCACGTCGTCCAGGGTGACCACGTCGAGGCCGTCCATCGCCGCCTGCAGCGCGCAGATCGGGTCGATCTCGGTCACCACCACCCGGGCACCCTGGCCGCGCAGCGACTCCACCGCGCCCTTGCCGACGTCGCCGTAGCCACAGATCACCGCGAGCTTGCCGGCGATCATCACGTCGGTGGCCCGGTTGATCCCGTCGACCAGCGAGTGCCGGATACCGTACTTGTTGTCGAACTTGCTCTTGGTCACCGAGTCGTTGACGTTGATCGCCGGGAAGAGCAGGTTGCCCTCACGGGCCAGTTCGTAGAGACGGTTGACACCGGTGGTCGTCTCCTCGGAGACCCCGATGATCGGCTCGGCCATCTCGGTGTACTTGGTCGGGTTCGTCGCCAACGAACGCCGCAGCGTGTCCAGGATGATGCCGTACTCGACCGAGTCGGTCTCGGCGGTCGACGGCACCGCCCCGGCGGCCTCGAACTGCTTGCCGAGGTGGATGAGCAGGGTCACGTCACCGCCGTCGTCGACGATCGAGTCCGGACCGCTGCCGTCCGGCCAGGTGAGCATCTGCTCGGTGCACCACCAGTACTCCTCGAGCGTCTCGCCCTTCCAGGCGTACACCGCGACACCCTGCGGGTCGTCGATGGTGCCGTTCGGGCCGACGACGACCGCCGCGGCGGCGTGGTCCTGGGTGGAGAAGATGTTGCAGGAGACCCAGCGCACGTCGGCGCCGAGGGCGGTCAGGGTCTCGATCAGCACGGCGGTCTGCACGGTCATGTGCAGCGAACCGGCGATCTTCTTGCCCTTGAACGGCTGCTGAGCGGCGTACTCGCGGCGCAGCGCCATCAGGCCGGGCATTTCGTGCTCGGCGAGCTCGATCTCCTTACGACCGAACGTCGCCAGGGACAGGTCGGCGACCTTGAAGTCGCTGACCTGTCCGGCGCTGTCGGCGGTCAGAGTGACGGTCACTACAGCTCCTCGGGTTTCAACGGATGCGTCCGTCCTGCCGGGTACGGCGCGCACGACACCCGTCCACCATACGGCCAGCCGGTGGTGTTTCCGACCCGAGGCGCTCGAGGAGGGGGCTCAGTCGCGGGGACGACCGCGATGCTCAGTCGCGGGCGATCGCGAAGCCGACGGTCGGGCCGGCTCCGCCGCCGTACGCCAGCTGGATGAGCAGTGCGGCGACCGGCTCCAGATAGCGGGCACTGGTCAGCGGGCCGGCGTCGACGGTGTCGAACCCCAGCTGGGTGCCGAGCTCCTGCACCGTCTTCTTCGCCACCAGGTCGTCGCCGGCTACCGGAACCGACTGCCGCACGCCGCCGAGCACCGGCCGGGCGTGGTTGGGGGCCAGCACCGTGTTGAACGCCTTCACCACGTTGGCATCCGGAATCATCGCCGCGACCTGCTCGGCGGCGGAGGTGTCGTGCCCGACCCGCAGCGACATGTGGTCCGGCCCGAGCGGATTCGTCACGTCGATCACCGTGGTCCCGGTGAGGGCGTCCGCCACCGAGCCGGTCAGGGTGTCGGCGACCTCGGCGTACGGCACCGCCAGCACGACCAGTTCGGCGGCGGCGGCCTGGGCCGGCTCACCCGCGGTCACCCCGGTGCCCGTCGTGGCGTCGGCCAGCCGGGGTGAATCCGGACTGGACGCGGAGATCGTCACCTGGTGGCCTACCTCGGTCAGTCGACGCGCCAGCGCGGATCCGACGTTGCCCGCCCCGATGATGCCGATGTCCATCAGTCTCTCCCTCCGGCGGTTGCCCTGCCGGTGAGGTACCCCGTGGGTCCGGGCGAAAACGGCTGGCCGGGGCGATCCACGAATAGGTTGTGGCGCTATCTAGGTGGCGCTGCTATCTTCTCCCGGTGGACCAGGACCGGCGCGGCCAGTGGCTACGGGGGGTACTGGAGCTGTGCGTCCTGGCCGCGCTGCGCCAGCGGGAGTCGTACGGCTACGAGCTGGCCCAGTCGCTGCAGTCCGCCGGGATCGGCCCGATCAAGGGCGGCACCCTCTACCCCGTCCTGCTGCGGCTGCAGCGCACCGGCCTGGTGAGCGCCCAGTGGCGCGAGGGCACCAGCGGACCGGCCCGCAAGTACTACCGGCTCACCCCGGCCGGCGCGCAGACCCTGCGCCACGCCGCTGCCGACTGGCGGGCCTTCGCCACCGGCGTCGACACGATCCTGCAGGAGGTGACCGACTCGTGAACCACCAGTCATGGCTCGCCGCCCTCACCGGCGAACTGCACCGGCACGGCGTCGACCGCGAGGTGGCCGGGCATGTCGTCGCGGAGGCCGCGGCGCACCTGTACGACAGCGGCGAAGCCCCGCTGGCGGTCTTCGGCACCCCGGCCGACTACGCCAGTGACGTTGTCCGCAGCGTCGGTGGCCCGGCACAGATGCCGCGTCGGACCGGCCCCGGCCCGGTCCGGCTCGACGTCCGCGACGTCAGCAAGCGGTACCGCCGGCAGCAGGTCCTCGACCGGGTCCGGCTGACCGTCCGCGCCGGCGAGGTCGCCGCCGTGGTCGGCGCCAACGGCAGCGGCAAGAGCACCCTGCTGCGCATCTGCGCCGGCCTGGTCAGCCCGGACCGCGGGTCGGTACACGTCCATGGCACCGTCGGCTACTGCCCCCAGGACGGCGGCACCGCCGACTTCCTGCACCCCGACGAGCACTTCGCGCTGGTCGGCGCCGGCCGGGGCCTCGACCGCGCCCGGTCCCGCGCCGACGGCCGGGCCCAGGCGGCGGTCCTCGACTGGGACGCCTCCGCCGCCGTCGCGGCCCGACATCTGTCCGGCGGCACCCGGCAGAAGCTCAACCTGGTGCTGGCCGGGCTCGGCGGTCCCGACCTGCTCCTGCTCGACGAGCCGTACCAGGGCTTCGACCGGGGGACCTATCTGGACTTCTGGCACCAGGTGTGGCGCTGGCGCGACGACGGCAGGGCGATCGTGGTCGTCACCCACCTGCTGAACCAGCTCGACCGGGTCGACCTGGTGCTCGACCTGACCCACCGGGAGACGACGCGATGACCAGAGCGCTGACCGTGGCCGAGATGACGCTGCGGGAGACGTCGCGGCGGCGCGGCGTACTGGTGATCCTGCTGCTCTTTCCGCTCTGTTTCTACCTGGCCCGGCGCGGCGACCACGCCGGACAGTCGATCCGGTTCGTCTGTCTCGGCCTGGGCTGGGCGCTGAGCACCGCCGCGCTGTTCGCCGGCAACGCCAACCGTGCCCTGGAGACCCGGCTGCGGCTGACCGGCTACCGGCCGGTGCACCTGTGGTCGGGCCGGATGGCGGCGCTGTGGCTGGTCGGCGTGCTGCTGTCGGTGCCGTACTTCCTGCTGGTGCTGGTCGACCAGCCGCAGGTCCGACACGGCGCGATCGCCCTGATCATGCTGATCATGGTGCTGGTCGCGGTGCCGTTCGGGCTGGCCATCAGCGCGGTGCTGCCCCGCGAACTCGAGGGCACCCTGGTCCTGCTGACCATCGTGGGCCTGCAGATGGTGATGGACCCGTCCGGTACCGCCGCACGGGCATTGCCGTTCTGGTTCAGCCGGGAGATCGCGACCTACGCGATCGACCACACCGACAGCGGATACCTCGACCGGGGTCTGCTGCACGGTGTGGTCGTCGCCGCGATCCTGGTCGCGCTCGTCGCGCTCGCCACCGGCGTACGGCTGCGTCACCGCCCGCACCTGCGCTTCGGCTGAGCCGGTCAGGGCACCTCACCCGGCTCCCGACGCTGTCGGCTGGCGGTCAGCGGCCGACCGGGTGAACCAGCTCCGGGGAAGCGGTGTCCAGCGGCACCGCCGACGGCGGCACCAGACCCAGCTGCACCCCCTGGCGGGACAGCAGCGTCTCCAGCATCCAGTCGGCCGCCACCCGCACCCGGTTGCCCGGAATCGACGCCAGGTGGTATCCCCGGGTCACCACCTTGGCCAACGGACCGGAGATCGGCACGTGCAGCGGGTTCGCCGCCGCCTGAGCGCCGCCGAGGTCGACCACGAAGCCGAGGTCCTTGTGCCGGTACGGGCGGAACGAACCATGGCCGTACGAGGCGGCCACGTTCTGCGCGGCCAGCCGACCCTGCCGTACGGCGTGTTGTGCGGTCATCGGGGTTATCTCGCCCGGTGAGCTCGGGTCCGGTACGGCGGCCGCGTCACCGCAGGCGTACACCTCCGGATGCCGTGGTACGGCGAGGAACTCGTCGACCACCAGCCGCCCCTTGACCGTGTCCAGCCCGAGCGCGTCCACCACCGGGTCCGGCCGCACCCCGACGCACCAGATCAGCGACCGGGTCGGGATGAACTCGCCGTCGGACAGGTGCACCCCGTCGCTGGTCGCCTCCCGCACCGAGGTGCCGAACCGCGTCTCGACGCCCCGGCTGTCCAGCACCCGCTGGGCGGTGACCGACATCCGTTGGTCGAGTTCCGGCAGTACCCGGTCGGCGAGGTCGAGCAGCAGCCAGCGCACCTGCTGGCCGGCGAGCCTCGGATGGCGGCGCACCAGCAGCTCGGTCGCGGTCACGCAGTGCGCGGCGACCTCCGTACCGGTGTAGCCGGCCCCGACCACGACGAAGGTGCACCGGGCGGCCCGCTCGGCCGGATCGTCCGACAGGTCGGCCAGCTCGATCTGCCGGGTCAGGTGGTCGCGCAGGTAGAGTGCCTCGGGCAGGGTTCGGAACCCCTTCGCGTGCTCGTTGGCCCCCGGGATCGGCAGCAGCTTGTTGACGCTGCCGACGGAGACGATCAGCCGGTCGTAGCGCAGGTCGCCCCGGCGGCCGTCCCCGTCGAGGTAGCAGATCCGCCGGCCCGGCAGGTCGATGTCGTCGACCTCGCCGAGGACGACCCGGACCCCGGGCAGGGTGTCCGGCAGCGACACGGTCACCCGGCGGGGTTCCAGTACCCCGGAGGCGACCTCGGGCAGCAGCGGTACGTACAGGAAGTAGTCGGTGGGGTTGACCAGGACGATCTCCGCCGCGCCGCGGGCCAGCCGGGACAGGGTACGGGCCGCCTGGTAGCCGGCGAATCCGGCGCCCACGATGACGATTCGCGGTCGACTCATCTGCTGAACTCCGATCGGTTGCGGGGCTGCGGTGGCCCGGGCGTCGACGGCGGGTGCCGTGGAAACGTCCGGAAGAGGGTGTCCCTGCCGTCTGCCGGACCCGGGCGCCGGGGAGACCGGGCAGACGTGCGGGGACACCCACCAGAGGGTTCCGGCACTCGTCGCTGAGCGGTCAGTTGTTGGGCTCGTCGGTGCTGATGTCGGCGAGCACCGAGTCCGGTTCCCACTCGACGGCGAGGTCACCCATGGAGACCACACCCACCAGGCGGCCGTCGTCGACGACCGGCAGTCGCCGTACCGAGTAGGTCCGCATCAGTTCGGCGGCGGCAACCGCGTCGTCGTACGGTGAGACCACCACGACGTCCTCGGTGATGATCTGGTTGAGCGGGGTGTTCGATGGGTCCATTTCGGACGCTACTGCCCGGACGGTGATGTCCCGGTCGGTCACGATCCCCTGGATCTCACTACCGTTGGTGACGATGATGTCGCCGATGTCCGCGTCGCGCATCTGTCGCGCCGCAGCGGTCAGCATGTCGCTGGCGTCCATGGTGAACGGCCGGGCTGTCATGAACTCTCCGACGGTCGTCATCATGTGCTCCTCTCGGTGTCGGCGCCATGCTCGGGGTACCCGCAGCGGTAGCGGGAAAACCCGGTCCGACCACCCCTGGGGGCGAGCCCGGGGCGGTACGCGCGCGGGCCCTGGGCGGGTGCGTACGCGGGCCCTGGGCGGGTGCGTACGCGGGCCGGCCCGGACCGGGCAGATCGGCTAGGCTCGCAGGCAGGTACGGCTGCCGGCACCTGGGGTGTGCGGCACGGGCAGGCCGAGTAGGGAGCAGGACGTGTGGGCACGCCGGAGCAGCTGGCGTATGCCCCATTTGTCGGTTTGGCGACGCCCACCGTTGGCCGACCGGTCACTCTGGCAGCGCACCGAACGCTGGCGCGGGATGCCGGCGGCACTCGCCCTGATCGCCGTGATCACCGTGATCGACGTGCTCACTCAGACCTCGGCGGTCGTCCTCGGGTTCCTCTCCCTCGCCCCACTGCTCGCCGCCGCCGTGGAGAAGACCCGCCGGACCGCCCTGGTCACGGTCGTCGCCTGCCTGGTCGCGCTGATCGCCGGGCTGCCCAGCGGCATGTTCGGCAGTCTGGACCACCTGTTGCGCAGCAGCGTCGTCTTCGCCGTCGGCATCGTGTCGATCTACGTGGCCCGCTCCCGGAACCTGCGGGAGGCCCGACTGCGCCGGATGACCGAGATCGCCGAGGTCGCGCAGCGCGCGGTGCTGCGTTCCCCGCCGCCGGTGCTCGACGACGTCGCACTGGTCGCCCGGTATCTGTCAGCATCCGAGGCGGCCAACGTCGGCGGTGACCTGTACGCCACCGTCGCCAGCCCGTACGGCGTCCGCCTGATCATCGGCGACGCCTGCGGCAAGGGGCTGCAGGCGGTCCAGATGGCGACCACGGTGATGGGCGCGTTCCGCCAGTCGGCCTTCGTCCAACCGGAGCTGACCGCCGTCGCCGCCGATCTGGACCAGGCGGTGCACCGCGACGCGGTCAGCACCGGGCAGCCGGCCCAGTTCGTCACCGCCGCGTTGGTGCAACTACGTGGCGACACCGTCACCGTGCTCAACTGCGGCCACCCGGCTCCGGCGCTGCGGACCGCCGAGGGCACGCTGGAGATCCTCGAACCGGCGGACCGGCACCCACCGTTGGGGCTGCGCCGCGACGCGCCCGACCCCGATCCGGTGATCCGGGTCTGGCATCCCGGCGACCGGCTGCTGCTCTACACCGACGGACTGATCGAGGCGCGCAACGGTGGAGGCGAGTTCCTCTCCTCCACCCGGGTCACCGCCTGCCTGGACCTGCCCGACCGTTCCGAGGCGTTGGACCGGATCGTGGCTGAGCTGCAGCGGCATGCCGGCGGTCAGATCAGCGACGACGCCGCCCTGCTGCTCGTCGAGCGGCAGGGCGGCGCGGGGTCGTACCAGCAGTGACGGCGGCCGGCTCAGGCGGAGCCGGCGATGAGCAGCTCGGCGATCTGCACCGCGTTGAGCGCGGCACCCTTGCGCAGGTTGTCGTTCGAGCAGAACAACGCCAGGCCGTTCTCGACGGTCTCGTCGACGCGGATCCGGCCGACGTAGGTCGGATCCTGACCGGCGGCCTGCAGCGGCGTCGGCACGTCGGCCAACGCCACGCCGGGAGCACCGGTGAGCAGTTCGACGGCCCGGCGTGGGCTGATCGGCCGGGCGAACCGGGCGTTGATCTGCAACGAGTGACCAGTGAAGACCGGCACCCGCACGCAGGTGCCGGAGACCTTCAACTGCGGAATGCCGAGAATCTTGCGGCTCTCGTTGCGCAGCTTCTGCTCCTCGTCGGTTTCGGCGGAGCCGTCGTCGACCAGCGCGCCGGCGAGCGGCAGCACGTTGAAGGCGATCGGCGCGGCGAACGACCGGGGTGCCGGGAACTCCACGGCGGCACCGTCGAACGCCAGCCCGGCCGCGCCTTCGGCGACCTTGCGGACCTGCTCGTCCAGCTCGGCCACGCCGGCCAGGCCGGCACCGGAGACCGCCTGGTACGTGGACACGACCAGGCTGACCAGGTTGGCCTCGACATGCAGCGGCCGCAGCACCGGCATCGCGGCCATCGTGGTGCAGTTCGGGTTGGCGATGATGCCCTTCGGCCGGTCGGCCGCCGCCTGTGGGTTGACCTCGGCGACCACCAGCGGTACGTCCGGATCCATCCGCCAGGCCGACGAGTTGTCGATCACCACCGCGCCGGCCTCGGCGACCCGGGGCGCCAGCTCCTTCGACGTACCCTTGCCGGCCGAGAAGAGCGCGATGTCCAGCCCGCGGTAGTCGGCGCTGGCCGCGTCCTCGACGACCACCTCGCCGCCACGCCACGGCAGTGTCCGCCCGGCCGACCGCGCCGAGGCGAACAGCCGCAGCTCGTCGACGGGTACCTGCCGCTGCTCCAGCACCTGTCGCATGACGCCACCGACCTGTCCGGTGGCACCGACGATCCCGATCCTCATGTCGCAACCCCGATCCTCATGTCGCGAAGGTTACCGACGGGCCGGGGTGCGACGGAACCGAGTTGGTCCCACATCACCTCCAGCCCATCGGCGACCGCCGATCGGATGGGTCAGCCGTAGCGGCGGGTGAGCTGCGGTTGACGCCACATCGGCCACAGCAGCGGACCACCGTCGGGCAGGTGGAACGGCGCTGCCGCAGTGACCCGGTAGCCGAGCCGGGCGTACAGGTCACGGGCACCACGGGTGCTCGCCACCACGTAGGCGGCGCTACCGGCCGTGTCGAAGATCGCGTGCCGATGGGTCAGCAACGCCGTACCGAGGCCGTAGCCCTGCCGGTCCGGCGCGACCCCGAGGTACGCCAGGTAGTGGTGCTCCCCCACCGGATGCCGCTCGGCGAGCGCGTTGTCCAGCAGCCGGAACCGGTAGGCGTACTCACCGCAGGTGTCGTCGAGCAGCTGCTCGTACTCGACCGGGTTGGGCAGGATCAGGCTGCACGGGCGCCAGACCGCTACCGCCTGGTAGTCCTCGGTCAGGTAGATGCTGCCCTGCCGCAGTCCGTAGTCGATCAACGCTGGGCAGAACCGCTGGAACACCCGCCGGCGCGCGACCGGATCGGGGATCAGCCAGGTGGCCTCGGGGGTGTCCAGGAATGCCTCCACCAGTGTCTTCGCCACTCGCGGGGTGTCGGTGTAGGTCGCATAACGGATCATCACCGACGTGTGGAGCTGGGGCATCAGCGCTCGCCTCTCTGCGGCACATTGCGGACACCCGGGTACAACGGACGACACACCATCAGGGGTTCGAATGTATTTGTCCGCCTACTTTCGGCTAGGCGGTAGCCGTTACGTCACTGCCATGCCGGAGGTCGAGACAATCGGTCACACAGCAGCGTCGCCGTCCAACCGGCGGAGCGGTCGGACGGCGACGCTTTTGCGGCGCAGACTCAGCCGGTGCAGGGCACGCAGTACCGGGCGTGCGGGAGGATCTCCAACCGCTCCCGGGGGATCTCGCCGCCGCACTTGTCACAGCGGCCGTAGCGGCCGTCGGCGATCCGGCCCAGGGCCTCGACGGCCTGGTCGTAGCCGCGCCGGGCGGCCACGATCAACGCGGCCCGGGTGTGTGCCTCCTGCGGGTCGCCGGTGTCGGCGGTGAGTTCGGTCAACTGGGCCCGGTGCAGATCCAGTTGATCAGCCAGTTGCATCCGTGCCTGCTCGATCCACTCACTGTTCCTGCCCTGCAGTTCGGTGCTCATCACGTGCTCCTTCAAAAAGAAAAGGGCCGAAGCTGATGCGCTTCGCCCCTGGCGGCCGTTCGGGTGGGTGCAACCCGGCCGCCGGGGGACCCCGGTCGGCGGGATTCGGCAGCCCCGGCCGACCCCCGACGGTTGCCACGGCGGTCGAGCCGGCGGCGCGCATGCCGACAGGAGCCGTGACAGTCACGGCTCCGTCGCGCTGCGCAGATCCACCCATCCGGCAACCATAGGCCGGCCCTACCGGAAAGCCAACCCGGTTGCCCGCTGCTGGGCAGATCAGACAAAACCTCTGAAATCGACAGTTGCGCGACCCAACTAGTCTGAGATACAACTAGTTCAGGAGCGATCTACAGCAGGATGTTGACTAGTTCCGGGAAGAGAGGGTGCGCGATGGGTGGCGCGACCGATCCGGCGGCGAACTGGATCCGGGCCGGGCTCGGGCTGGCGATCATGGCAGCGCTCACCGAGGGCGACCGGCACGGCTACGCGCTGGCCCAGCGGCTGGCCGAGTTCGGGCTCGGCCCGATCCGCGGCGGCGCGCTCTATCCGGTGCTCAACCGGCTGGAGTCCGAGGAAGCGGTGCGCTCCGACTGGCTGCCAGGCGAAGGCGGCCCGGGGCGAAAGGTCTACTCGATCACCGAGGCCGGTCGACGACGGCTGGCGGACGAACGTACCCGATGGGGTGAGTTCACCGACGCGTTCGACCGGCTGCTCACGGCGACCAGTGACAGCGACGGTGGCACGACGACCAGCGGCACCTGAAGCAGGAACACAGTGACTGGGGAGGATTCCGATGACGAAGACAACTGATGAACCATTCGAACGGTGGGAGATACCTGCCCGGCTGGCGCTGAGCGACCAGGGCGTCGGGTACCACCTGGCGAACCCGATCATCGCCGACGTGCAGGCGCACTGCGTGTACACCGGGCAGAGCCCGTACGACGCGTTCGGGTCCCCCGAGGAGTTCGCCATGGTCGCGGCGGCGGAGCAGCCGGCACACCTACGCGAGAATCCGGACCGGCACGGCCTGACCCCGGGCGACTACCTGTCCGGCGGCCTGATGAGCCTGGGGTTGATCGGGCTCGGTGGATCGCTGTTCTACGCCATACTGGAACAGACCCTCACTTTCCCGGCCAACCCGGCGGCGCTGACCGGGACGGCCTTCGTCGGTCTGGCGGTGTTCGTCGTCCGCGGCGTACCGGGCGCACTGCGCGCCGCCGGTCGGCCCCGGCTGGCCACCGCGTCGTTCGCCCTGGTCGCGCTGCTGGCCGGGCTCGCCGTGACGGCGTTCTTCGTACTGCCCCGCGAGCCGGTGATCCCGGTTCCGGCTCTCGCTGTCGCCGCGGTGTCACTGCTGGTGCTGCTGTGGCAGCTGCGCGGCCCGAAAGAGCCCAAACAGCCGATCGCGCACACCCCACCCACCCCGCGCACGGCGGGGCACGACACCGACGACACGGACGCCGACGCCTGGTTCCGCCGGCTGGCCGGCCTGCTGGTCGGCCGCTACGACCTCACCCCACAGCGGGCCGGCGAGCTGGCCCGGCAGGCCCGCAACCACCTGGACACGGCCCAGGGCGCCACCCCGGACAGCGAGTTCGGTCCGGTCGAGGAGTACGCCCGGGAACTCGCCGAGTACGAACCACAGCGGCGCGTACCGTTCTGGCGCACCGCCCCGGCAATGCTGATCGGCAGCCTCGCCGGGCTCAGCCTCGCGGTCAGCGCGTTCCTGTCCTGGTCGGCCGAGGGCCACTACTGGGCGGCGTACGGTGTCGCCCTGCCGGCTGCCCTCGGGTCGGCCTGGTACGCGGGTGTCTACCTGCTCCGCACGCTGCGCCTGCTGCGCCGAAGCTGACCACGACGCGGACGCGACGATGGCCGGTACCGCAGCGGACCGGCCATCGTTCACCGACGGGTAAGGCTGGGCATCAACGCTCGCCTTTGTCGACACTCATTTACCCATCAGTCGTGGCGCACCACCGATACACTTGATGACAGAGGGTGCCACAAATCGGAATAATGAACCACCAACAGGACCTCGGAATGATTTCGGGAGTCCCGCATGGACAGCACACCACCCCAGCCCCGCCGGACTCGCCTGGCCAGGGCGGCGATGGTTTCCGCCATCCCGCTCACCAGCGCGGCTGTCGGAATAACGACAAACCTCGTCACCGCCGCCTGGAATTGGGCTCTGGCTGGCGCGCTGCTCGCCTTCGTCATCGGCAGCATCATCGCGACCGTACTGGTCGACTGGGGGGAGGCCGGACCGGACACATCACGTCGGGAGCAAACCGACCGGCAGCAGGACACCCGGCCTGTCGCGACAGAACAACAGCCGGCCACCGTAGCCGGCGTCAATACTCTTCCCCGCGACCTCGGCGTCTTCACGGGTCGACACGAGGAGGTGCGGCTCCTCGTCGAGGCCGCCACCAGCAGAGCCGAATCCGCCCTTGCGATCCATGCGGTCGACGGGATGGGGGGCGTCGGCAAGACCACCCTCGCCGTGCACGTCGCACATCTACTCGCCACCGAATATCCGGATGCGCAACTGTACGTGAATCTACGCGGCTATCTCAGCGACCAGGCTCCGATGCGACCCGGCGAAGCACTCGAAGTGCTCCTTGTCGCACTCGGCCTACCATTGGATCGGATCCCACCCAGCCCAGATGCCAGATCCGCGTTGTGGCGAGCCCAGATCTCACGTCGACGCGCCGTGGTCGTCATCGACAACGCATCGGACGCGGAGCAGGTCCGTCCGCTGCTGCCCGGCTCCGGCGGATGCCTGGTGATCATCACCAGTCGTCGGCGACTCACCCTGCCGGACGTACGCCCACTGTCGTTGGCCGCGATGCCGGCCCGGGAAGCAGCCACGCTGTTCATCTCGACCGTCGGGGCGATCCGCGCGGCGGACCAGTTGCCGATGGTAGACGCCGTGGTCAGCCGATGCGGGCATCTCCCGTTGGCCATCGAGGTCGCAGCGGCGTGGCTGGCACATCGTCCATCGAAGAAGATCGACGACCTGCTCGCCGCGTTGGACACACCACTCGACGCCGTGACCGCCACCCTCGAGCTTTCGGTCCGCAGCCTGCCGACAGCCGCCAGACAGGTGTTCCTGCATCTAGGGCAGCACCCGGGACCGATCATCACGGGTGCGGTGGCCGCCGCCCTCACCGGCCTCGACGTCACTTCCGCCAGCCGAGCGATCGACGTCCTGTACGAACACAACCTGCTACAGGAGATGTCCCGCAGCCGTTACCAGTTTCACGACCTCGTACGTGAGTTCGCCCGGCAAGCTGCCGTCGAACTGGACAGTAGCGGCGTAGAGCGCCTGCTCCGCAGCTATCTCGAGGCGGCGGCAGCAGCCGACAGGCTGCTCGGCCCGGGCGTACCGGGCACCCCGGAGCCCGCCGACGAGGAGTGGACCAAGCCACCTACCGACACCGCCGCTCGCGCGTGGTTCGAGGCGGAACTGCCCAACCTGCTGGCCTGCGCGCGTCACGCCATCGAGCATCGCGTCGTTCCGCACGCGTGGATGCTGCCGTCGGTGATGTCCCGATACTTCCGAGAGCGCGGCTACGCCCTTCAAGCGAGGCCGTTGCTGATCGGCGCGCTGCGGATCGCGACCACCGCCGGCGATCCCCTGGCGCAGGCCAACTGCCACCTTGGACTCGGCACGCTTGATCAGATCGCCGGCAACCACACCGCCGCCCGGAGCCACTTCAACGAGGCGAACGCCCACTACGAGCAGGTCGACAGCGCGCTCGGCAGCGCAAACGCATCGATGGAGCTGGGCGTGCTCGACCAGATTTCCGGCGACTACGCCGCCGCCCAGCGCAGATTCGAGACGGCAATGCAGGGCTACCAACAGCTTGGCAACGTACTGGGCCAAGCCTATGCGCACGCAGAACTTGCCGCCGTAGCGAAGCTGCTGAACGCATACGCGGAGGCTAGGAAACACGTCAACTCGGCACTGACGTACTACGACCAGGCCGGAAGCCAGGCCGGGCAGGCCGAGGCGTACTCGAGCCTGGGTGGGATCGATCGACTGACCGGCGACTGGGACGCCGCACGGGTGCACCTCACTCGAGCGCTGCACCTGCACACCGCTCTGGGCCACGGCCGGGGACAGGCCTATGCGCAGGTCCAGCTCGGCGCGTTGCACCGGGCGACAGGAGAGCACACCGCGGCACGCAAACTGCTGTACGACGCGCTGACCAGCTATCACGATGCCGGCGACCGGATGGGGATGGCGTTCGCGTACAGCCAGCTCGGCATGCTCGACCGTGTGATCGGCGAGCATCCGGCCGCGCGCGGTCACTTCGAACAGGCGTTGAGCTTGTACCGTGGGGTCGGTAGCCTGGCCGGCGAAGCCAACACCCTGACCAGCCTGGGCATTCTGGAACGGTTGATGGGCGACTACACCGCCGCGTTGAGCAACCTCGATCGCGCACTCGCCCTCTACACCACGCTGCACGACCGTGCCGGGCAAGCTGACGCGCACACCGAACTCGCCGCCACCTACCGGGAGAGCGGAGACGCCGCATCGGCCCACGCCGAGCTCTCCCTCGCCCTGCCGCTGTGGATCGCGGTCGACAGCACCGCCGCCGCAGACCGGGCAAGGACCGGTCTGGCAGCGTTACAGGAATCAACCTGACGGTGTCACCGTCCTCAAACGGATTCGTCGAGCAGCTCCCCCAGGCCGGAGGCGGCCAGCTCGTCACGGGTCTGTGCGGCGTCGCCCTCCACCACCAGGGTCAGCCCCTGGGCATGCAGGTGGGTCGCGGCGGCGGCGGAGACCTGTTCGACGGTCGCCGACAGCAACTGCTCCCGCAGCGTCGCGTGATAGTCGTCGGGCAACCCGTGCACCACCAGGGTCGCCAGGGCGCTGGCGATCGCCCCCGGAGTCTGCAACTCGACGGAGAGCTGCCCGGCCCGCCAGGACCGGGCCACTGACAGCTCCTCCTCGGTCACCCCGTCGGCCTGGGTGCGGGAGACCTCGCCGACCGCGTCGACCAGGGCAGGCGCGGTGACACCGGTCTGCACGCTGGAGCTGATCGAGAACCGACCGAACCGGCGGGACATGCCGAAGTCCGACCGGATGCCGTACGTGTAGCCGCGCACCTCACGGATCAGGTGGTTCAGCCGCGACGTGAAGGCACCGCCGAGGACGGTGCTGGCCAGGCTCATCGGCACGTAGTCCGGATGCGCGCGGTGCGGCGCCGGGTGGCCGAGCCGCACCGCGGACTGCACCGCGCCGGGCCGGTCCACCAGGATGATCCGCCGACTGTCTCGCAGCACGACCGGCAGCGCCGGCTCGACCTCCGGCGACGCGCCGCTGGCACCGGCGAAGGCCGCCGCACCGAGCGCGTCCAGGTCGATCAGGTCCAGGTCACCGGCGACGAGCAGGGTGCCGGGCCGGGTGAACCAGGCGCGGTGGAAGTCGACGACGTCGGCCACGGTCACCGCGGCCACCGAGGCAGGGTCGCCGCCCATCGGCCGGCCGTGCCGCTGGTCGGCACCGAACAGGTCGGCGCGCAGCGCGGCGTCGGCCCGGGGGCCGGGGTTGGCCCAGTACATCCGCAGTGCGGTGGCCTCGTCGTCGCGGACCCGCTCGACGTCGGCCGGGTCCAATGCCGGGGTACGGACCGCTTCGGCGAGCAGTTCGACGGCGGCACCCAGCCGGTCGACGGGCACCTGCACACCGACCCGGAACGCGTCCCAGTCGGCGGAGTAGAACAGCTCGGTGCCGAGCCCTTCCAGGGCCAGCGCGTACGCCCCGGAATCCCGCCTCGCGGTGCCCTCCTCCAGGGCCTTGCCGAGCACCCCGGCGAGCCCTTCCCGGCCGGCCGGCTCCCGGCCCGCACCGGCGTCGAGCAGCAGGATCGCCACCGCAAGCCGGTGGCCGGGCAGGTGCGCGGCCACGACCTCGCCGCCGCCGGCCACGCGGCGGACCACCTCCGGAAAGCGGTACGGCCGGGCGGCGCCCGGCTCGGGACGCTGCGCGATGATGGTCACTTGTCGCCCTCCGGCAGGTAGCTGAGCTGAACCCGGTGCTGTGGCCGCAGCAGCCGCGCGGCTTCGTCGTTGACCGCCTCGGCGCTGACCGACAGCCAGCCGGGGAGTCGTTCACCGGCCCGGGCCGGGTCGCCGAACTGGGTGGCGTAGCGGCCAAGGATGTCGGCCCGACCCTCGAACGTGGCGACCTGCCGCCACCAGGCGGTCGCCAGCAGCGCCTTGGCCCGATCCACCTCGGCGTCGGTGACGCCGTCGCGGGCGACCTCGTCGAGCACCCCGATCAGCCCGTCGGCGAGCCGCTCGGCGGTCACCTGCGGCTGGGCGGTCGCGGTGATGATCAGTGGGGCGGGAGCGTGGGCCAGGTCGACCCCGTACGCACCGAGGTAGTCCGGCTGGGCGATCCGCGCGCCGTCGGCGAGCCGCTGGTAGAGCCGGCTGCCCCGGCCGCTGCCCAGCACGGTGCTCAGCACCGTGGTCACGTCGTAGGCGGCAGTGCCGAACGGATGGGTGCGGTAGGCGACGTACTGCCGGATGCCGGGCACCTCGGCGGTGACGGTCTCGACGACCGGGCCGGCCAGCGGCGCCGGGGTCCGCCCGTCGGGTGCCGGTGGGATGTCGTCGCGGGCCGGGATGCCACCGAAGTACTTGTCGGCGAGGCTGAACACCTCGTCGGCGTCGGTGTCCCCGACGACGGTCAGCACCGCGTTGTTCGGGGCGTAGTACATCTCGTGGAACTCCTGAAAGGTCGCCAAGTCGGCGGCGTTCAGGTCGTCCATCGAGCCGATCGTGGCGTGATGGTACGGGTGCCCCGACGGGTAGAGCAGCGGCAGCAACCGCAGCCAGGCGTCGCCGTACGGCACGTTGTCGTAGCGCTGCCGCCGCTCGTTCTTGACCACCTCGCGCTGGTTGTCCAGGGTCTCCTGGGTCAGCGCCGGCACCAGCCCGCCCATCCGGTCGGCTTCCAGCCACAGGGCGAGTGCCAGGTGTTCGGCCGGGACGGTCTCGAAGTAGTTGGTCCGGTCGGGATTGGTGGTCGCGTTGAGCGAACCACCGGCACCCTGTACCAGTTTCATGTGTTCGGTCTTGGCGACGTTGACCGAGCCCTCGAACATCAGATGCTCGAACAGATGGGCGAAACCGGTCCGGCCGGCCGGCTCGTGGCGGGAGCCGACGTCGTACCAGAGATTGACCGCGACCACCGGCACGCTGGAGTCGGGGCTCACCACGACCCGAAGGCCGTTGTCCAGCCGGGTGGTCTCGATCGGCCAGGGGTACCCGTTGGGCGACATGCGCCCGACGTTAGCCGATCCGGACGCTGGGCGACCGCACCGGCCCGGCCCGGTCAGCCCGGCGGTTCTTCGCGCCGGTCGGAGTCGTGCAGGATCGCGGCGGCCTGCCCGACCGGATCGTCGCTGCCGGCGACCTCCTCCTCGGGGAGCAGGTGGCCGGCGCGGGACTCGATCCGGTCCGGCATGGGGTCGACCGGCGGTGCCGTGACGTCGGTGCCGTCCGTGACGGGCGGCGGCGGGCCGGTGAAGGTGTCCTCGGTGTCAGTGCTCATGGCCACCGCAGTTACCCCGTCGGCCCACCGGTTACGCCTGTACCGGTCCGGTGCTGCGGCGGAACGGGCCCCGTACCTCGTAGGTGATGCCGCCGGAGGACAGCCCGGAGGTGCCACGCTGCGACGAGAAGTACAGCCGGGTGCCGTCCGGGGAGAACGCCGGCCCGCAGATCTCCGACGCCGACTGCCCACTGATCCGCGCGAACGGCGCGACCCGGCCGTCCGGCGTGATCAGGCAGATCTCCATGTTGCCGCCGTCCTCGGCCACGTACAGGTCGCCGCCGGGCGTACCGGTGATGTTGTCGACGCCGGTCAGCGGTGGCGTGCCGGTCACCAGCGAGTCGTCGTAGGCCAGGTCGATCCGCTGGGCGACGGCATCGTACGCCCAGACCCGGTTGTCGCCCTTGGTGGTGAACCAGCAGGTGCCGTCGGCGTAGTGACAGCCCTCACCGCCGTTGAACCGCTTCGCGCCGGATACCTGGTTGCGGGTGGCCGTCGGCGCGCCGTCCGGGTCGGGCACCCGCGCCCAGGTCACCGGGCCGCTGGTGGCGGTGCCGGCGACCAGCACCTCCAGGGTGCCGGCGGACAGGTCGCCCCAGGTGTCCGGCCGGAACCGGTAGAAGCAACCGTTGGACTCGTCCTCGGTGAGGTAGACCACCCGACGGACCGGGTCGACGGCGGCGGCCTCGTGGTTGAACCGGCCCATCGCGTCGTGCCGCACAGCGGCGGTGTCGCCCAGCGGGTACGTCTCGTAGACGTACCCGCGGCTGACCTCCTCGCAGGACAGCCAGGTCCCCCAGGGGGTCGCGCCACCGGCGCAGTTGCGGTTGGTGCCGGCCAGGATCCGGTACGCCGAGACGACGTCGCCGTCGGCGTCGAACCGGATCGCCGAGGCGCCGCCCGTGCGGGAGATCTCCGAGTTGGAGACGTACACCCAGCCGGTGCCGGCGGGAAAGCAGGCACCGCCGTCCGGGGCGTCGTGCCAGACGTACGAGGTGGCGCCGACCCGCTGCCGGGAGCGGGCCACGACCCGGCTGGTGAAGCCGGTCGGCAGCGCGATGCCGTTGGCGTCCGGGCTGCCCAGGGCACCGTACGGGCTGGCTCCCGGCTGTGCCGGTGCGGCGAACGCCCCGGTCCACAGGCTGCCGGAGAACGCGGCGGCGCCGGCGCCGACCACGGCGGTACGCAGTACCGTACGACGATCCATCTCGACCTCCATCGACGTGGGTGACAATCGACGAAGGTAGGCCGCGACGATGGCCGCAGACATCGACGAAGGTTAACGGCGAACGAGGTCCGGCCGAAGTCCGGTGGTGTCGTCCGCCCCGAAATCCGGTACAGTGTGCGTCGTGGTGCACACGTATCGATGGTTTAGGCGGCCGGCCCTGATGCCGGTGACGCGGCCTTGACCTGACGTCACCCCACCAGAGCCGGCCAAGGGCAGAGGGCATCGGGCCCCTGCCCTTTTGCATGCCAACGAACAGCCGGCTCGGGCTGGGGGCGCCGGCTCCCCAGGCGGCTGGCGGAAGGAAGAGCACCGCATGATGACCTCCGGACGGATCACCGATCAGCGCATCGACCGGGTCGTCCCACTCACCACCCCCGCCCTGCTGCACCACGAACTGCCGCTGGACGATCAGCTCACCGCCCGGGTGCTGGCGGGTCGACAAGCCGTGGCCGGAGTGCTCGACGGTCAGGACGACCGGCTGCTGGTCGTGGTCGGGCCCTGCTCGGTGCACGACCCGGCCGCCGCGCTGGAGTACGCCCAGCTGCTCGCCGCCGCCGCCCAGCGGCACGCCGACGACCTGTTGATCGTCATGCGGGTCTACTTCGAGAAGCCGCGCTCCACCGTCGGCTGGAAGGGCCTGATCAACGACCCTGGCCTGGACGGTTCCGGGGACGTCAACTCGGGGCTGCGGATCGCCCGGTCGCTGCTGCTGGAAGTGCTGCGGACCGGTCTGCCGGTGGGTTGCGAGTTCCTCGACCCGATCACGCCGCAGTACATCGCCGACACCGTCGCCTGGGGTGCCATCGGCGCCCGTACGGTGGAGAGCCAGGTGCACCGGCAGCTCTCCTCCGGCCTGTCGATGCCGATCGGCATGAAGAACCGTCCCGACGGCAGCGTGGCCACGGCCGTGGACGCGATCCGGGCCGCTGCCGTACCGCACGTCTTCCCCGGGATCGACATGTCCGGGACCCCGGCGATCCTGCACACCCGGGGCAACGCCGACTGTCACCTGGTGCTGCGGGGCGGGGCCGGCGAGCCGAACTACGACGCCGCGTCGGTCGCCGCCGCGCTGGAGCTGCTGCGGGCCAGTGACCTACCGCAGCGGCTGGTCATCGACGCCAGCCACGGCAACAGCGGCAAGGACCACCGTCGGCAGCCGCTGGTGGTCGAGGACATCGCCGGCCAGCTCGGCGGCGGCCAGCGAGGCATCGTCGGAGTGATGCTGGAGTCGTTCCTGGTGCCCGGTCGGCAGGATCTGGACCCGACCGGTGAGCTGGTGCACGGCCAGTCGATCACCGACGCCTGCATGGGGTGGGAGCAGACCGCCGAGGTGCTGCAGCGGCTCGCCGCCGCGGTCGGTGACCGGCGGGCAGCGCTCGCCACCGCCACGCGGTGACCTGCACCGGGGTCGCCACCGCCACGCGGTGACCTGCACCGGGGTCGCCACCGCCGCGCGGTGACCTGCACCGGGATCCGGCCGCCCCGGCCGGATCCCGGTGACCGCCCTCAGCGGGTGGCCCGGCCGGGCGCGTCGGTCGGTCGGTGCCCGGCGGCGCGGGCGGCGATCCAGACGAAGAAGACGGCCAGCGCCACCTGGATCGCGTGCCGCAGCCAGTCGACGCCGGCGGTCTCGCCGATACCGAGCCAGGTCGCGATCACGCCGCCGAGCAACGCGGCGGCGATGCCGACCCCGATGGTCAACCAGATCGAGATGTTCTGCCGGCCCGGCAGTAGCAGCCGGCCGAGGGCGCCGATGACGGCGCCGGCGATGAGCGCCCACAGGATGGTGCCGATCATGATTCCACCTCCGGGGCCGAGCCTAGGTGCCAGGTCGGGCCGGCCGGGGGCGAACGGGCAAGCCGGGGCGGGAACGCCGTGGTGCCCCGAGGCAGACCTGCCTCGGGGCACCACGGGTCGTCGGCACGCAGGTCGCCTCTCGGCGAGTGGCGCGACGCGGCTCCAGCCGGACGGTATTCCGCGACGGCGTTGATGGTGAGGCCCGGGGACACTGGACGCGCCGACACCTGACTCAACCGCGCCCACCGGACGGATGTTCCCGTCCGGGTGTGTGCCGAGTCACCCTCACCCGGCGGCGCTGTTTGCCGCCGGACGCCCGGGGTAGCACGCCGGGGTGACCGATGAGAGTTCCCGGGTCGGGCTGTACGAGCTGCTCGACGACATCTATCTCGGCAAGGAACGGGTCAGCCGCGGTGAGATCGCCCGCCGGGCCGTCGCCGCCGAGCTACCTGCCCACCTGCTGACCAGGATCAACGCCATGCCCGAGGGCGAGTACGCCCAGGACGAGGCGGAAGAGGTCCTGCACTCCTCGACGGAAGGCGGCTGATCGCGATGACCGACGACGACCGGAGCACGTCACGCCCCGCCCTGGGCCAGAGCCCGGACGGCAGCCCACCACCGGACGATCCCGACTTCGCCGGCGAACACGACGACACGGCGGTCGCCAACGACATCATCGAGGGCACCGACACCCGGGAGCCGGAGTCACCGCGAGGCTGGTCCGGGATGGAGAAACCGGGGGTCACCGTCGACTGACGGACCTGGTGGTCAGTGGTGGGTGTCGGCGTGCCGCGCCGCCGCGTACGCCATCTGGAGGAAGTCGGATCCGGCCACCGCGGTGAAGCAGGTCGCCACCAGCCGGGTCGCCCGTGGGGCGAAGACCAGGCCGATGGTCAACCCGGTCGCGACCCACACCGCCAGACAGAACGGGCAGCTGACCATCTCACCGAACACGTGTCGGGAGCCGCTGGCGTCGTGGCGGACCTCCTCGGCCACCTCACCCGCGCCGGTCGGCCCGTCGTAGCGGGTGAACGGGGCCCGCAACGGACTGGTCACCGCGTCCTTGCTGACCAGCCGGCTCAGCTTGTGGGTGGCGACGCTGATCAGTACGACGTCGCCGAGCCCGACCCGGGACGGTAGCTGCCGTCCGGTGAGCAGCACGGCGGCGCCGGCCCCGGCCACCACCGACGCGTACACGGTCAACGCCCGGGCGTAGCCGCCGAGCGGACGGTCGCCGCCCGGCGCGTACGCCCGCAGCAGCGCGGCACCTCGCCCGCGTACCCGGTCACCCACCGCCATGTCGCACACTCCCCACTCGCTCGGTCCCCACTCGCTCGGCCCCGCCTCGGGCACCGGTGATCCGCATCAGCCCGCGTTGAGGTTGTCGGTGACGGCACGGGCCAGCCCCGTCAACGTCTCGTCGGCGATCCGGATGAGGTCCTCGTGGGGCAGCTCGGCGTCCAGCTCCAGCCGCAGCATCGCCCCGCCGGCCCGCACCGGGTAGACCCGCAGTACCGCAGACCACGGCGCATCCGGGGCGGTCCAGCGGGCCTGTAGCCGGCCGTCGCCGGCCGGTTGAGCGCTGGCCTGTTTCAGCAGTTCGGGCAGCCAGGCGGTACGGCGGTCCGGGTCGGTCGCGGTGCCGTAGGCCACCTCGGGGGGAGCGGAGACGCCCCGTTCGGCGTACGCCGGCACGGCTCACCGCCCGTCACGTAGCCGGGCCGGATCGATCTCCCGCCCCGGGTTGCGGGTGAGGTACTCGGTCTCCAGGTCGGCGGTCCGCCGCAGGTGGTTCGCCAGCGCCGCGTCGGTGCCGTGCCGCAACGTGTCGAGCCGGGTGCGGTGCAGGCTGCCCATCTCCCGGATCAGGTCGTCGTCGGTCAGTTCGACCGCGTCGATGCCGGGATCGACCTCCGACTCGGCGTCGACGCCGAGCCGGCCGTCGTCGGCCTGGTCGCCGTCCCAGCCGGGCATCTCCGGTGGGTGGCCCGTGCGGGGTGGGAACGGGGTGCCGGCTGATGCCGGCGAGTAGTCGCCGTAGCGCGCTGATCCGGTCATCTCCGGCCTCCGGGGAGTCGATGAGGCGTCATCGTCCGGGAATTCCCCGCAGACCGGCGGGCAAACCCGGCCGGTACCCTTTCGGACATGCGGCAGCTCTGGACCCCTGCGTGGATCCTGCGCCACCTCGCGATGCTGGTCGTGGTGGCGGGTTTCCTCGCGCTGGGCTGGTGGCAGATCAGCCGGGCCGCCGCCGGCAACACTCTGAGCTGGGCGTACGCGGTGGAGTGGCCGGTGTTCGCGGCGTTCGTCGTGTTCATCTGGGCCCGCGAGGTACGGCAGGTGCTGCGCCGGGCCGACCCGGGGGCCGACCGGCCGGATCCGGAGTCGGTCCCCACCTCAGCGGCCCCCACCTCAGCGCCCACGGCCCTGGCGGCCCCGGCCCCGGCCCCGGCGATCAGGCGGCCGGTACGGATCCGGTCGGCCCACAGCACCCCCGTGACGGAGCCGGACGATCCGCAGTTGGCCGCCTACAACGACTACCTGGCCTGGCTCAACGCCAATCCGCACGCCCGGGCCAGCGACTATCCCGGCTGACCGTCGGGGCGACAGGTGACGACCGGGCGCCAGCCCGGTGAGAAAGGACCGACAGTGTCTGGCGCACTCATCCGCTACCGACTGATCGCGTACGTGGTCGGTGTGGTGCTGATCCTGCTGATGGTCGTCGGGATGCCGATGAAGTACCTGTTCCACGACGCCATCGTCGTGGAGACGATTGGCCCGGCGCACGGCTTCCTCTACATGGTGTACCTGGTGGCCGCCTTCGACCTGGCCCGGCGGGCGAACTGGTCACTCGGGCGGATCGTGGCGATCATGCTCGCCGGTACGGTGCCGTTCGTGTCGTTCTGGGCGGAGCGGGTGGTGACCCGCTGGGCGCAGCAGGCGATCAAGGCCGAGCCGCAGACCGCGACGACGGGCTGAGCGCCGCCCGGGTCGTGGCCCCGGGGAGCGGGTGCCACCGGAGCCGTCCAGCGCGGGGTCCGAGGGTGCGGTGCCGGGCCGGGCGACGCGACGCGAGCGCCGGCCCGACACCGGGTGATCATCCGGCCGTACGACCGGCCCGGCCCTGGTCGAGGCCGGCCACGAAGGCCGTCCACGCCGACGCCGAGAATCGCAGGTGCACGTCGGGGTCGGTGGAGTTACGGACCCCGACCGCCGGGCCGAACGTCGCCACCTCGACACAGGTCGTCGCCTCGCAGCGGCGGCTCTTGCGCCAGGCAGGACCGGCAGTGCTGATCACAGTCACCCAGACTCCTCTATACGGATATTTTGGGGCATTTGCCTTCTAAGACCTCAGGCAATTCGCGCGGACTGTATCAGCCGTGGATCTTGCTTCCACCGGGGGCGACCGGGCCGCCCGAAGTCCGGAACGTCGTTCACCAGTCGGCAAGGGCCAGCCGTCCATAGCAGACCGGACGGCGCCGGTGTAGCGTCAAGAGATGGCAACCAGCCAGGTGGCATTCTGCTAGGCACTCCCCGGAGCGTTCCATGCCAGCCCGACACCAGGGTCCGACCATCGGGCGCCGCCGACTCCGCGCGGCGCTGCGCCGGGCACGCGAGGCGGCCGAGCTGACCCAGGAGTACGTCGTCACCCAGATGGACTGGTCGCTGTCCAAGCTCATCCGGATCGAGTCCGGCTCGGTCAGCATCTCGACCAACGACGTCAAGGCCCTGCTCGACCTCTACGGGGTCCGCGACCAGCAGCAGGTCCAGGAACTGGTCGAGTTGGCCCGGGCAGCCCGGCGGCGGGCCTGGTGGAGCGGATACAAGGATCGGGTGCCGGCGGCCTACGCGGCCTACATCGGGCTGGAGGCGGAGGCCTCGGCGCTGCAGTACTTCCAGCCGATCAGCTTTCCCGGCCTGCTGCAGACCGAGGAGTACGCCCGGGCGGTGATCCCCGCCGACGGCCCGCACCACGTACCGGCCGAGGAGATCGAGGGTCGGGTCCAGATCCGGATGGCCCGTCAGCACGCGGTGCTCGATGGCGCCGACCCGCCCCGCATCGAGGTGATCCTCGACGAGGCCGCGCTCCGTCGGGTGACCGGCGGTCGACGTATTCTGCGCGAGCAACTGCGACACGTGGCGAAGATGTGCGCGGCCCCGCACGTCTCGGTCCGGGTGCTGCCTTTCGCCGCGGGCAGCAACACGGTCCTCGGCCCGTTCGTCATCCTGCACTTCGCCGATCAGGCCGACGCCGACGTGGTCTACGTGGAGAGCGCGCTGGTCGAAGAGGTCATCGACCGGGCCGGCGAGGTCCGGTCGTACCAGCATGTCTTCGATCGGCTCCGCGCGGAGTCGCTGCCGGCCGACGAGTCGGTGGCGATGCTGCTCGACCTCGCCCGGCAGTTGGACGAGGACACTGCGGGCTGATCGGCGGCGACCAGCCCGCTGCGCCGGTGCCCGGGTGGGCGGCCGGCGACGGGCGGACCGGCGGTGGGGCCGCCGGCCGGCTCACCGCTGGTCGGGCACCCAGGGCTCGATCGTCACCGGCTCGGACAGGCCGGCCAGCCGTGACATCTCCCGGGCCCGCATCAACGCCCGGCTCACCTGCCCGTACTGGCGTTCCTCGTCGGTGCTGAACAGCAGGACCAGCAGGCCCTCGTGTCGGCCCCAGAGCTCGAAGGACCGTGGCCGCATCTTGTCGCCGAGCCAGCCGAGACCGACCGGGACGAACGCCGCCACCAGCATCGCGAAATAGGCTGCGGCGCTGACCTCGGCGAGCCCCTGGGTGAAGCCGATGGTCACCGCGATCGCCGAGAGGATGACGACGGTCACCGCCACCATCCGCCCGGTCAACCGGTCCCGGGCGCCACGGGCGGTGCGTAGTTCGGTGAGGTCCCGGATCGCGAACCGACGCCCGGCGACGACGAACCAGTCGGCGGTGACGCAGATGCCGGGCTGGCGGTAGAAGGTCGGCCCGGCGGCGGCGGGTCGGGTCACCGGGCTGCTGGCGCCGGGCGCCGCGCCACGGGCGGGGGGCCGGCTGCTGGATGTCCTGGGGATCAACGGTGTCGTGGTGCTGCTGCGGTCGCCCGGCCGGGCGACCCGGCGAACGGTCGGGGATCCGCGTAGTGGCGGGGTCCGGCGGGTGGCACGCATCGGCTGCCTCCGAAGGTCGGGTACGGCACTGACCTTGCGCGTCCATTGTGCAAACGGCGAGCTACTCGATGGAAGATACGCATTCTGCCACCTAGCTGATTGACGTACGGCAGGACGCTTCCTGGACTCCGATACGACACTTTTGTTCTTATTTACCCTAGTGGATGCCCACCAGCAACAGCGTAGAGCGACTTATGGAGCATTTCACCCAGTCGATCGAAACCTCGCGCCAGGTCACCGCGTGACCACCGCGCGAACCCACTCGCCCCACCATTGAATGACACAGCGCCACCACACGCTACGTACAGTGACTACTGGCACCACTTCACCATTGCCGATGCCACGGATCACGACGAGTGAGGCTTTCCGCGAGCAACCGTTGCGGCTAGGTTAGATCCGCTGGTCCGGTAACCAGTCACCGACCCCGGTGACGCCGGCCCGGTGCCGCCGAATCGCCATCCAGCAATCACTGAAAGTAGTTGTGCGGTGATCGCGTGGTGGTGACCCGGGGACCCACCGAGCAAGTCTGGGGTGAATCCGCGTGCCCGCACGCGGTAGGGCGACACCTTCCCGCCCGAATCCGTCAGCTAACCCGGTAGGCGGCGTGGGAAGAAGGGTTCTGCGTTCTTGTCAACAGCGCGGATTCTGCTGCGTACCCTCGTGCTGGCCAGCGTGACCGCCGGGCTGGTGGTTCCGGCCGTCGCCGTCTCCGCCCAGCCCTCGGTCAGCGAACTCACGCAGCAGATCAACAAGGAATCCGAGGAACTGGCCAAGGTCGTCGAGTCGTACAACCGGCTCACCGAGGAGTCCAAGGCCACCCGGGCGGCGGTCGAGGAGCTCGACACCAAGCTCGGCCCGCTGCAGGACGAGCTGGCCCGGGCGGAGATCGAGGTCGGACAGATCGCGGTGACCGCCTACAAGTCGGGCGGGCTGAGCACCGCCAGCGCACTGCTCGACAGCGGCTCGTCGGACGGCTTCCTGGACCGGCTGGGCACCCTCGACCACCTCGCGCGGGACCGTCAGCAGCGGCTCAGCAACTTCACCAGTACCCAGGTGACGTACCTGGCCGAGCAGGAGAAGCTGCAGGCAGCGCTCGCCAAGCAGGAAGCCCAGGTCAAAGAGCTCGCCGACCGTAAGAAGTCCATCGAAGCCGACATCGACAAGCTGATGGACAAGCGGGAGGAGGCCTACGGTGCGGCAACCGAGTCCGGCTCGTCGTACTCCGGCGAGATCCCGTCGGTCGCCGGTGCCGCCGGCGTCGCGGTCGAGTTCGCGTACGGCGCCATCGGCAAGCCGTACGTGTGGGCGTCCAGCGGGCCGAACGGCTACGACTGCTCCGGCCTGACCCTGGCGGCCTGGCGGGCCGCCGGCAAGAGCCTGCCGCACAACGCCGCCATGCAGTGGGACCGGGTCGCGAAGATCAACCGCGGTGACCTGGCCCCGGGCGACCTGGTGTTCTACAACAACCTCGCCCACGTCGGCCTGTACGTCGGCGACGGCAAGGTCATCCACGCACCGACGTTCGGCCGTACCGTCGAACTGGCCAGCGTGGACATGATGGCACCGTACGGGTACGGCCGGGTGCGCTGACCGACCGGCACCGACACGACGGCCCGGCATCCGGAACCGGATGCCGGGCCGTCGTCGTGCCGGGGGCCGTCGTCGGTGTCACGGGCACTGGCACCGGCCAGAGGTGCAGGTGGCCTCAGCCGGGGTGATCAGGCCCGTCCGGGCTCACGCCGCCTGCAACCCTTCGGCCCGGGCCAGCTCACGCAGCCGGCCGAGGGCCTGGATCTCCAGCTGGCGGATGCGTTCGCGGGACAGCGAGAACCGCGAGGCGACCTCGGTGAGCGAGTGCTCCCGGCCGTCCTCCAGCCCGTAGCGGGCCCGCATGATGCCGGCGGACCGGTCGTCGAGGTGGTTCAGCAGGCCCTCGATGCGCTGGCGCTCCAGCCCGGTCAGCACGATGTCCTCCGGCGACGGTGCGTCGCTGTCGGCCACCAGGTCACCGAGGTTGGTGTCGCCGTCGTCGCCGACCGGGGTGTCCAGCGAGACGGTGTCCTGCGACCAGCGGACCAGCTCGTGCACCCGCTCGACCGGCACCCCGAGCGATGCCGCGATCTGCTCGGGCTCCGGATCCGAGCCGAGCTCCCGGGTGAGTTGGCGGGCGACGTTGCGCATCCGGTTGACGTCCTCGACGAGGTGCACCGGCAGCCGGACGGTCCGCTCCTGCTGGGCGATGGCCCGGCTGATCGCCTGCCGGATCCACCAGGTGGCGTAGGTGGAGAACTTGAAGCCGCGCTCGTAGTCGAACTTCTCGACCGCCCGGACCAGACCGGTGTTGCCCTCCTGGATCAGATCCAGCATCGGCATCCCGGACCGGACGTAGCGGCGGGCGATCGACACCACCAGCCGCAGGTTGGCCCGGATGAACAGGTCCTTGGCCCGTTCACCCTCGATGACCAGCCGCTCCAGCTCCTCGCGGCTGACCCCGGCCCGCGGGGTGCCCTCCTCGAGCAGGTGCTCGGCGTACAGCCCGGCCTCGATCGCCTTGGACAGCTCGACTTCCCGGGCCGCGTCGAGCAGCGGCGTACGGGAGATCTCATGCAGGTAGACGCCAACGAGGTCCCGTTCCTCGGCTACCTCGTCGGTCCGCAAAGCCATCGTCTTCTCCACGTTGCTCACGGTCCCCTCGTTAACCCCACTTGCCCTGTCACCTGCGATGCGCATCTCCATCAGCCTCTCCCCCGTCACGTCGCCACCGAGCGGCGTACCCGGATGTGCGGGTCCCGCCGAACGGTGCCGACACCTGCACAACAGATAAGACGCGTCAGGGATTCCGTCTCGTGAGTCGAAGCTGACACGATTGCCTGAGTAATTGCTGTGAGCAGGATTGACGTTTCCTGCCAGGCACCTCGGTCGCGCCGTCGCGACGGGTCTGCCCATGGTGCGTTTCCCGGAGGTCCGCAGCCTTTCGCGGGCCTGCACGAGAGCATGACGCCGGAGGCGGCGCCGGCATTCCCGTCACCGTGTCCCCTGCGATTCTCGTCACTGCCAGACCGTCACGCCCCACGCCCGGATGTACGGGCTGAGCAGGGTGTGCGGTTCATCACCGCCCGAGTCGACCGCCCGGCAACGCCACGGTCCACCCCCGCCACCGCCGACCTGCCCGCACTGTGCCCCGCTGGGTGGTACGGCAAACACCGCCCGGGTCGGCCGGCAGCCGGTCGACCAGGTGCTGACGCAGCCGTGCGGCGACCTGAGCCGCGCTGCCCCGCGCGTCGATCACCACGAAGTCGGCGGACTCGGGCAGCGACCGGTAGGCGGCCGCGCTGCGCACCAGATGCTCCAGCGACTCGCTGTCGGTGCCCCGCGCCTCGATCCGCCGCCGGGCCTCGGCCGGCGGCAGCCAGAGCAGGAAGGTCAGATCCGGCCGGGGAAAGATCCGGTACGCCAGCCGGGCCAGCCGCTCCCAGGAGGCGGCGGCGCCGTGGCGGCGGATGCTGACGTACTGGCAGACGGCGTACCGGTCCATCACGGCGACGCCGCCGGACGAGCGCAGGACCGACCGGGCGATCGCCAGCCACCGCAGCAACGCTTCACAGAACATCAGCCCGTTGCGTCCGACCAGCCGCCGGGCGTCCGGCCGGCCCAGTCGCACCGCCAGCCGGTCCAGCCACCGGCGACCGCCGGCGTTGCGCCGATAGTGGGCGGGCAGGCCGGCGGCGGTGAGCGCGTCGGCGAGCAGCCGCGCCTGGGTGGTCTTGCCGACGCCGTCGATTCCCACCAGGGCGATCCGGCGGATCCGCCCCGTCGGAAGCCCGACCAGCGGCGCGCAGACCGGCGGTGCGCTGTCCAGCGACACAGCATGATCCGGTGTGGACTCTCCTGCGGGTCCCGGTGGGGTCCGGTCCGGCCGTACGGGTGGTGGTGGGGTCAGCGACGGTGGTGGGGAACTGCTGGTGGACGGGGACGGATGCGCCGGAGTCTCAGTGACGAGCACCTTTCCAACGGTAGCGAGTCTCCGCACCCCCGTCGCCGACGCGAAGGTGTGAAGCCGTCACGGCCCGGGTACCGGTGGAACCCGTCACCACCACCACCCATCGGAGAGACAGATGGCTCAACAGGGAGACGACGGTCTGCTGCACACCCTCAAGCGGGTGGCGGCCGTACTGAAGCAGTCGGAGGTTCCCTTCGTCCTGGGTGGCAGCTTCGCCGTCTATGCGCACGGCGGACACTCCAGCGACCACGACGTGGACTTCCTGATCCGGGAGTCAGACGTGGAGGCGGCGCTGGCCGCCCTGGTCGCCGCCGGGTTCACCGCCGAACGGCCGCCGGAGGACTGGCTGGTCAAGGTCTTCGACGGCGGCCGGATGGTGGACCTCATCCACCGGCCGATCGAGACTCCGGTCACCGACGCGACCTTCGCCGAGAGCGTGGTCCGGCCGGTCGACGCGATCCATCTGCCGGTCCTGTCCGCCACCATGCTGATGGTGCACAAACTGCTCAGTTTCTCGCAGCACTACTGCGATTTCACCCGGGCGCTGCCGTTGGCCCGCTCGTTGCGGGAGCAGATCGACTGGGAACGGGTACGTAAGGAAACCGCGCACTCGCCGTACGCCGAGTCCTTCCTGGTGCTGCTGGACCGGCTGGCCGTGGTGCCGGACAACCAGCAGGAGGTGGGCGATGACCAGGACAGACGGGCAGGCGGCAGACCGGCCTGAGCCACAGCGGCTCGACGAGTACACCGAGTCGGCGGTCCAGCGGCTGCTCAGCGAGCACACCGGGATCGCCGAGCAGGGCGTGACGGTCACCCGCCGCGACCACACGTTGGTGCTGCGCGGCGAGGTCGAGAGCGGGCATCGTCGGGACGAGATCGTCCGGCTGGTGGCGCAACGCTTCCCCGGCGTGGCGCTGACCACCGACATCGCGGTGACCCGGACCTCTGCCCCGAGCGAGGCGGAGGAGCTGTCATGATCCGGATCGCCGCAGTGGGTGACGTGCACATGGACACCGACGTCGTCGGCCGGTTCCGACCGGCCCTGGCACAACTGCCCGACCAGGCCGACGTACTGCTGCTCGCCGGGGATCTGACCCGGCACGGCACCGAGTCGGAGGCGCGCTGCGTGGCGCAGGAGTTCGGAAACCTCGCGGTGCCGGTCGTCGCGGTGCTCGGCAACCACGACCACCACTGTGACGAGGTTCCACAACTGGTGAAGGTGCTCACCGACGCCGGGATCACCGTACTGGAGGGTGACGGGGTCGTCCTGGACCGTCCCGGTGGCCGACTCGGCGTGGCCGGGGTCAAAGGCTTCGGCGGCGGCTTCGCCGGCCGCTGCGCCAGCCGGTTCGGCGAACCGGAGATGAAAGCCTTCGTCTCCACCACCGCGGAGTCCGCAGACCGGTTGCGGTCGGCGCTGGCGGAGCTGGACTGTGACGTACGGGTGGCGCTGACGCACTACGCGCCGGTGCCGGAGACCCTCGCCGGCGAGCCGTTGGAGATCTACCCGTTTCTCGGCTCGTACCTACTGGCGGAGGCGATCGACGCGGTGCCGACCGACCTCGCGGTGCACGGGCACGCCCACTTCGGCAGCGAACGCGGCACCACCCCGGGCGGAGTACGGGTCCGCAATGTCGCCCACCCGGTCATCAAGCAGGCATACAGCGTGTTCGTGCTGCACCCGGCGGTGCCGGTCGCTAACCGGTCGGACCGCTGAAGGTTTCCCGAGCCAGACGCAAGGGTACTCAGCAACCATGGAGCTACTTCTCTGGATTCTCGCAGTCGTACTGGTCGTCGCCGGCGTTCTCGCGCTGTTCCGCCGGCAACTGCTCTGGGGCATCGTCCTGATCGTCGTCGGGCTGCTGGTCGGACCGGGCGGCGTCAGCCTGTTCGCTTGACGTGCCCTGGTCCACCACACCCCCGTATTCACCCGACCCCCCGTATCCGCCGGGGCCACCGGAGCTGGTCCGATCCTCCCTGACAGGACCGGCGACGGTGGCCCCGGCACCTTCGCATCGTCGTACCCGCCTGCGCCTTTGGAGTAGCTGTGCCTGACTCTGCGGTTCGCCGACCCTGGTGGGGGCTGGCCGGTTTCGCTGTCGCCGTCGCCGTGGCCGCCGCGTTCGGTGCCCTGGCCGCCAGCGACGCCGGCAGCCGGTACGCCGACCTCGCGCAACCCTCCTGGGCCCCGCCTTCCTGGCTGTTCAGCCCGGTCTGGACCGTGTTGTACGTACTGATCGCCGTGGCCGGTTTCCTGGTCTGGCGGCGGGTCGGCATCGGCCCTGCGGTCGGCCTGTGGGTGGCGCAGCTGGTGCTCAACGCCGCGTGGACCCCGTTGTTCTTCGGCGCCGGCCAGTACGGCCTGGCGTTCGCCGAGATCGTGCTGCTCTGGCTGGCCATCGGCGCGACGGTGCTGTCCTTCTGGCGGGTGTCCCGGCTGGCGGCGACGTTGCTGCTGCCGTACTGGGCCTGGGTCACCTTCGCGGCGGCCCTGAACCTGGCGATCTGGCGGCTGAACAGCTGACCGACCTGCTCCGCGCCCTGGCTGATGGATCAGTCAGGGCGCTGCCGCGTGTCGTGCGTCACTCCGCGGGCGCCGGCGAAGGTTTCCGAATTGTTACTGGCTCGTAGCTGCCCAGGACTGGACGCGCTTCCATTGCAAGCGCTTACATGTGAGGACGCCCAGACAGCAAACGACCGGCGGGCGGACCGCAGCAGATCGCGGAGCCCGCCGGGCTAGGAAGGGAGAGGACGCCCATGGCGGTCTTCACCAGACCACGTCAGGCCTTCGCGCTCGTTGGCGCACTCGGCCTGGCACTCGCCTCGACGGCGTGCGTTTCCGAAGGTGGCAGCAGCGCGGACCCGGATTCCGAGGAATGCGCCCCATACAGTGACTACCAGGGCAACGAGGGTGAGGTGACGATCTACGCCTCGATCCGCGACGCCGAGGCGGACCTGCTCGAGCAGTCCTGGAGCGAGTTCGTCGACTGCACCGGCATCGACATCCGCTACGAGGGCAGCGGCGAGTTCGAGGCCCAGCTGCAGGTACGGGTCGACGGCGGCAACCCGCCGGACATCGCCTTCATCCCGCAGCCGGGTCTGCTCGGCCGCTTCGCCGAGGCCGGCCAGCTGCAGGCCGCCTCGGACGAGACCAAGGCGATGGCCGAAGCCAACTACAGCGAGGACTGGCTGGCGTACGGCACCGTCGACGGCACCTTCTACGGTGCCCCGCTCGGCTCCAACGTCAAGTCCTTCGTCTGGTACTCGCCGAGCATGTTCGCCGACAACGGCTGGACCGTGCCGGAAAGCTGGGACGATCTGATCGCGCTCAGCGACCAGATCGCCGCCAGCGGCACCAAGCCGTGGTGCGTCGGGGTCGAGTCCGGTGACGCCACCGGCTGGCCGGCGACCGACTGGATCGAGGACATCATGCTCCGGACCCAGACGCCGGAGGTCTACGACCAGTGGACCACCCACGAGATCCCGTTCAACGACCCGCGGGTCGCCGAGGCGTTCGAGCAGGCCGGCTCGATCCTCAAGAACGAGGAGTACGTCAACGGCGGCTTCGGTGGCGTCGACAGCATCACCGCGACCGCGTTCCAGGAGGCGGGCACCCCGATCCTCGACGGTGAGTGCGCGCTGCACCGCCAGGCCAGCTTCTACGCCAACCAGTGGCCGGAGGGCACCGTGGTGGCCGAGGACGGCGACGTCTTCGCCTTCTACTTCCCGACCAACGACCCGAGCGCCGGCCAGCCCGTCCTCGGCGGTGGCGAGTTCACCGTGGCGTTCGCCGACCGGCCGGAGGTCCAGGCGGTGCAGACCTACCTGGCCTCGCCGGAGTACGCCAACAGCCGGGCGTCGCTGGGCAACTGGGTGTCGGCCAACAGCGGGCTCGACATCGCCAACGTGGAGAACCCGATCGACCGGCTCTCCGTGGAGATCCTGCAGGACGAGAACACCACGTTCCGCTTCGACGGGTCGGACCTGATGCCGGCCGCGGTCGGCGCCGGTACGTTCTGGCGCGGCATGGTGGACTGGCTCAGCGGCCAGGACACCCCCACGACCCTCGACTACATCGAAGGCTCCTGGCCGACCAGCTGACACCACGCGGCCGGCCCACCCCGGGGTACCGGGGTGGGCCGGCCGCACCGTCACGGGGGATCAGTCGACGCACCGTTGGGAGGGCGGATGTACTTCGACTTCGAGGAGCAGTTCCCGAAGCTGGTGATGCTGCTGTACGGCCTGATCGCCTTCGCGGTGATCGTCGGTGGTCTGCTGCTGTTGCTCGACGTGGTGCCCAGCCGGTTGGCCCGGCGCCGCGAGCAGCGGATGCTCGCCATGGCGGGCGCCGGTGGCACGGTGCCGATGCGCCAACCCCGGCGCGGCAGCGAAGGGCTGTTCGGGCTCTTCTTCCTGCTCCCGGCCCTGCTTCTGCTGGGGATCGGGCTGGTCATCCCGGCCCTGCGGACCACCGTGCTGTCGTTCATGGACGGACGCAGCGAGAACTGGGTCGGCCTGGACAACTACCAGTGGATGTTCTCCCAGGACGAGATCGTCCAGGTGCTCACCAACACCTTGATCTGGGTGTTCCTGGTGCCGACCGTGGCCACCACGGTCGGTCTGATCTACGCGGTCCTGGTGGACAAGGCCCGGTTCGAGTCGCTCGCCAAGTCGCTGGTCTTCATGCCGATGGCGATCTCGTTCGTCGGCGCCAGCATCATCTGGCGGTTCGTCTACGCCTACCGGGGCGGCGAGCAGGAACAGTACGGCCTGCTCAACTACGTGGTCACGCTCTTCGGCTTCGAGCCGCAGCGCTGGCTGCAGCTCAACGCCCCACTCAACACCCTGCTGCTCATCGTGGTGATGATCTGGATCCAGGCCGGCTTCGCGATGGTGGTGCTCTCCGCCGCGATCAAGGCCATCCCGGGTGACATCATCGAGGCCGCCCGGCTCGACGGGGTGAACGCCTGGCAGATGTTCTGGCAGGTCACCATGCCGAGCATCCGACCGGCGCTGATCGTCGTGGTGGTGACCATCTCGATCGCCACGCTGAAGGTCTTCGACATCGTGCGGACCATGACCAACGGCAACTACGACACCGGCGTGATCGCCAACGAGATGTACAACCAGGCGTTCCGCTACGGCCAGAACGGCTACGGATCGGCGCTGGCGGTCTTCCTGTTCGTCCTGGTCATCCCGATCGTCATCTACCAGATCCGTAACCTGCGCAAGCAGCGGGAGGTGTAGACCAATGACCACCACCACGCCCCCCGTGGCCGCCCCGGCGACCAGCGGGGACGAGCAGCCCCGGACCCGCACCGGCCGGGTCCGTAAACGGCTCAACACCCCCTTCGCGACGATCGCCGCGATCGTCATCGCGGTGATCTGGACCATCCCGACGTTCGGGCTGTTCGTCTCGTCGTTCCGGCCGGCGGAGGAGATCCGGACCACCGGCTGGTGGACCTTCTTCAGCGACCCGCAGGTGACCCTGCAGAACTACCAGGACGTGCTGTTCGGCCGCTCCTCGTCGTCCGGGCAACTGTCCAGCTACTTCATCAACTCGCTGGTCATCACCATCCCGTCGGTGCTGTTCCCGCTGGCCTTCGCCGCGCTGGCGGCGTACGCCCTGGCCTGGATCAACTTCCGCGGCCGGGATCTGATCTACATCGGCATCTTCGCGTTGCAGATCGTGCCGTTGCAGATGGCGCTGGTGCCGCTGCTGCGGTTCTTCTCCCAGGGCACCACGATCGCCGGCATCACCATCACCCCGGCGTGGGGGCTGGACAGCTACGAGCGCTACGTCCAGGTGTGGTTCGCGCACACCTGCTTCGCGCTGCCGCTGGGCATCTTCCTGCTGCACAACTTCGTCTCGCAGCTGCCGAAGGACCTGATGGAGGCGGCCCGGGTCGACGGGGCCACCCACCCGAAGATCTTCCGGACCATCGTGCTGCCGCTGATCACGCCCGCGCTGGCCGCGTTCGGCATCTTCCAGTTCCTCTGGGTCTGGAACGACCTGCTGGTGGCGTTGATCTTCGCCGGTGGGGAGAGCCGGGTCGCGCCGCTGACGGTACGGCTGGCCGAACTCGCCGGCACCCGGGGCGACGAATGGCAACGGCTGACCTCCGGCGCGTTCGTGTCGATCATCGTTCCGTTGATCGTGTTCCTGTCCCTGCAGCGGTACTTCGTCCGAGGGCTGCTCGCCGGCAGCGTCAAGGGCTGACCACGAGGCAACGCCGGCCGCGTGACGCGCGGAGGGCGAGGTGCTGATCCCATGACCAGAATCGACGACGTCGCCCGGCTCGCCGGGGTCTCCACGGCGACCGTCTCGCGGGCCCTGCGGGGCCTGCCGACGGTCACCGAGGCGACCCGGCTGCGGGTCCTCGACGCCGCCGCGCGGCTCGGATACATCGCCTCGCCCAGCGCGTCACGGCTGGCCGGCGGCAAGACCCGGGCGGTCGCGGTCGTCGTCCCCCGGATCACCCGGTGGTTCTTCAGCACCGTCGTCGAGGCCGCCGAGGACACCCTGCAGCAGGCCGGCTACGACCTGCTGCTGTACAACCTCGGCGGCCGGGAGAACGCCCGGCAACGGATGCTGCACACCGCCAACCTGCACCAACGGGTCGACGCGTTGATGCTGGTCGCCACCCCGCTGCACCGGTCCGACTTCGCCGCCATCAGCGCGCTGAAGATGCCGGGCGTGACGGTCAGCTCCGGCACCGGCGTACCGGGTTGGCCGAGCGTGCGCATCGACGACGTGGCTGCCGCCCGTACCGCCACCAACCACCTGCTCGGGCTCGGACATCGCCGGATCGCGCACATCTCCGGCAGCTCCACCGACGAGCTGGCCTTCACCACCCACCTGGACCGCCGCCGCGGCTACCAGGAGGCGCTGCAAGCCGCCGGCCTGACCCCGGACCCGGCGCTGGACGTGGAGAGCGACTTCACCCTCGGCGGCGGCGGCCGGGCCACCGCCGAACTGCTGCGCCGCGACCCGCTGCCGACCGCGATCTTCGCCGCCTGCGACGAGATGGCGCTCGGCGCGATCGCCGCCCTGCGCCAGGCCGGTCTGCGGGTGCCGGCCGACGTCAGCGTCATCGGCGTGGACGACCACGACGTGGCCCGGGTCGTCGGGTTGACCACCGTCGCCCAACCCGCCGCCGAGCAGGGCCGGCTGGCCGCCCGTACGCTGCTCGGGCCGCTCACCGGCGCCGCCGCCCGGGAACCGGCCGACGCCAGCGTGATCCTGCCCACCCGGCTGGTCCTGCGGGAATCGACCGCGCCGCC